>NZ_JBITHO010000001.1:1353823-1444065 GCF_044458065.1 Streptomyces sp. NPDC050504
AAGATGTCGGCGATCGCCTGCCCGGATGAGGCGAAGTCGTTGGCGCCGGGTGCGTCGGTGACCTGTACGGCTACGTACAAGGTCACGCAGGCGGATGTGGATGCGGGCAAGGTCGACAACTCGGCGACGGCGACGGGTACGCCGCCGGGTGGTGGTGACCCGGTCACTTCCGACCCCGACGAGACGACCGTTCCTGCGGACCGCAACCCCGCCCTGACGCTCGTGAAGTCCGCCGACAAGAACGACCTGGTCCTCGGTGAGACGGTTACGTACTCGTTCGTGGTGACCAACACCGGCAACGTCACGATGAGTGACGTGAAGGTCAATGAGGGCAAGTTCAGCGGTTCCGGCGCCATGTCGGCGATCGCCTGCCCGGATGAGGCGAAGTCGTTGGCGCCGGGTGCGTCGGTGACCTGTACGGCTACGTACAAGGTCACGCAGGCGGATGTGGATGCGGGCAAGGTCGACAACTCGGCGACTGCGACGGGCACCCCGCCGGGCGGCGGTGACCCGGTCACTTCCGACCCCGATGAGACGACCGTTCCCTCGGACCCCAAGCCTGCGCTGGAGATCGTGAAGTCTGCCGACAAGGACGAACTGGTCCTCGGTGAGAGCGTCACGTTCTCCTTCAAGGCGACGAACACTGGAAACGTCACCCTCACCGACGTCAAGATCAACGAGGGCAAGTTCACCGGCTCCGGCAAGATGTCGGACATTACGTGTCCGGATGAGGCCAAGTCCATGGCTCCGGGCGCGTCGGTGACCTGCACCGCCACGTACGTGGTCACCCAGGCCGATGTCGACAACGGGAAGATCAGCAACACGGCGACCGCGACGGGCACCCCGCCCGGCGGCGATGACCCCGTTACCTCCGACCCGTCCACGACCGAGGTCCCCTCGGACCCCAAGCCCGCGTTGGAGATCGTGAAGTCTGCCGACATGGACGAACTGGTCCTCGGCGAGAGCGTCACGTACTCCTTCAAGGCGACGAACACCGGCAACGTCACCCTCACCGGCGTCAAGATCAACGAGGGTGAGTTCACCGGCTCGGGCAAGATGTCGGAGATCACCTGCCCGGATGAGGCCAAGTCGCTGGCACCGGGTGGGTCGGTGACCTGTACGGCGACGTACAAGGTCACCCAGGCCGACGTGGACGCGGGCAAGATTGAGAACTCGGCGACTGCGACGGGCATCCCGCCCAGTGGCGGCGACCCGGTTACCTCCGACCCCGACGAGACGACCGTTCCCTCGGATCCCAACCCCGCGCTGGAGATCGTCAAGTCCGCCGACAGGAACGACCTGGTTCTCGGTGAGACCGTCACGTACTCCTTCGTGGTGACCAACACCGGCAACGTCACGATGAGTGACGTGAAGGTCAATGAGGGCGAGTTCACCGGCTCGGGCACCATGTCGGCGATCACCTGCCCGGACAAGGCGAAGTCCTTGGCGCCGGGTGCGTCGGTGACCTGTACGGCGACGTACGAGGTCACGCAGGCCGATGTCGACAACGGGAAGATCACCAACACGGCGACCGCAACCGGTACCCCGCCGGGTGGTGGTGACCCGGTTACCTCCGACCCCGACGAGACGACCGTTCCCTCGGACCCCAAGCCCGCGCTTGAGATCGTGAAGTCCGCCGACAAGGACGAGCTGGTGGCCGGTGAGACTGTCACCTACTCCTTCAAGGTCACGAACACCGGCAACGTCACTCTCACTGACGTCAAGGTCAATGAGGGCGAGTTCACCGGCTCCGGCGCCATGTCGGAGATCACCTGCCCCGACGAGGCCAAGTCGATGGTTCCGGGTGTGTCGGTGACCTGTACGGCGACGTACGAGGTCACGCAGGCCGACGTCGACAACGGGAAGATCACCAACACCGCGACCGCGACGGGCACCCCGCCCGGTGGCGGCGACCCGATCACCTCCGACCCCGACGAGACGACCGTCCCACCGGACCGCAGGCCCGAGCTCAGCATGGTCAAGACCGTCGACAAGCAGGAACTGGAGCTGGGCGGCACTCTCACCTACTTCTTCAAGGTCACCAACACCGGCAACGTCACCATGCGCGACGTCCACCCGGTGGAGGGCGACTTCTCCGGCTCCGGCAGGCTCTCCGAGATCACCTGTCCCGAGGAAGCGAAGTCGATGGCGCCCGGCGCGTCGGTGGTCTGCACCGCCACGTATGAGGTGACGCAGGCCGACGTGGACGCGGGGAAGATCAGTAACACCGCGACCGCGACCGGTGTGCCGCCCGGTTCCGATGAGCCGGTGGTCTCGCCGCCCTCCGAGGCGCAGGTGCCCAGTGACCCGAACCCGGGCATGGCGCTGGAGAAGACGGCGGACACCGAGCGTGCGACCCGCGTGGGGCAAGTGATCACCTACAGCTTCAAGGTGACCAACACCGGCAATGTCAGCCTCACCGACATCAAGGTCAGGGAAGGGGAGTTCAGCGGCAGCGGCAGGCTCAGCCCCATCGTCTGCCCGGACGAGGCCGCCAGCCTGGCCCCGGGTCGGCATGTCACCTGCACCGCCACCTACACCGTGCTGCGGGCCGACCTGACGGGCAAGCCGCTGCGCAACACCGCCACCGCCACCGGCACCCCGCCCGGCGGCGACCCCCTCACCTCCGACCCGTCCACCACCACCGTGGACACCGACACCGTGACACCGCCCCTGACTCCCGGTCCTAAGCTCCCCGAGACCGGCGATGACATCAGCGGCGAAGTGATCGGCACCAGCATCGTGCTCCTCGCCGCTGGCGCCGCTCTCGTCATCACCGCGCAACGCCGCCGCAGGCGATAGGAGAAGGCCGACCACGTCCATCTCAGCGGGGCATCTGCCACTCGGCAGATGCCCCGCTTTGCTGCGTCTACCGCTGCTGCCCCGCTACCGCTGCTGCCCCGCTGCCGCTGCCGCTGCGGCCACGGCTACGGCCTCAAGGGCCGGTTGGCGCCCTGTCACCCGCCGACCGAGGTGTCACGGGATCCGGGTGGATGACCGGCCGTCGGATCCTGCGGACCGGTGGAGGGCCGCGTATGCCGATGGAGGTCGGGCGCGCCGGGTCCGTCTCCGGGGCGGGTGGGGCACGTGGAGCCGACGTGCGACGGCCGGTGCGCTGATGTCCGGGCGGGGGCTCATGGGGCGTGGAGCGGCGCCCGGCTCAGGTTCCGGGGAGGATGCGGCGCGTTTCGTAGGCCCACATCGCGATCTCGACCCGGTTGCGGGCGCCGAGTTTGGCCATCAGGCTGGCCAGGTGCGTCTTCACCGTGCTGAGGCTGATGTGCAGCGCATCGGCGATCTCGGTGTTGGTCAGCCCGCGTGCGACGGCGAGGAGCACCTGCTCCTCGCGGGCGGTGACGGGGGAGACGGGCTGGGCCACGGGCCGGCCGGCGGGCAGATCGGCGAACGCCTGGAGCAGACGGACGGTGACGCTGGGCGCGATGAGCGCCTCACCGTCGGACGCCGACCGTACGGCCTGGGCCAGGAGGTCCGGTCCCGTGTCCTTGAGGAGGAACCCGCGGGCGCCGGCACGCAGCGAGCCGTAGACGTACTCGTCGAGGTCGAACGTGGTGATGACGACCACGGCCAGCGGGTCGGCGACGCCCGGTCCGGCGACCAGCCGGGTGGCCTCAAGGCCGTCGAGTACGGGCATGCGGATGTCGAACAGGCAGACGTCGGGGCGTAGTTCGCGGGCCAGACGTACCGCTTCCAGCCCGTCGGCGGCCTCGCCGACCACCTCGATGCCGGGCTGGGCGTTCAGTATGATCCGCAACCCGGTGCGGATGATCGTCTGGTCGTCAGCGACGAGGACGCGAATGGACACCGCTCTTGCTCCTCGCTCTCGGCAGTTCGGCGTCGACGTGCCAGCCCCGGTCGGCACCCGGGCCGGTTCGTAGTGTGCCGCCGAGCAGCGTCGCGCGCTCGCGAAGTCCGGTGAGTCCGTATCCGTCGCGACCCCGGCCGGTGCGCCGGCCGTCGTCGCGCACGCTCACCCGTACCGTGTGCCGTTCCGCGGCGACCCGGACGACGACCTCGGTCGCGTCGACCGCATGGCGCAGCGCGTTGGTCACCGACTCCTGCACGATCCGGTAGACGGCCGCGTCCACGGCCGGGGGCAGCGCGTCCAGTTCGCCGTCGAGCCCCAGGTCGACCCTGAGACGACCACCCGGAGTGCGCACCAGGCGCTCCAGATCCGCGACTCCGGCAGGGGGCGCCAGCTCGGCGCCGACCCCGCGGTCGCGCAGCGCGGCGACCATGGCGCGCATTTCCTCCAGGGTGCGCGCCCCTTCCTCCTCGACCCCCTCCAACGCCTCGACGGCGGCGGACGGGTCGGTGCCCGCGAGGACCCGGCCCGCCTGGGCGATGATCACCATGGCCGACACGTGGTGGGCCACCGTGTCGTGCAGTTCCCGGGCGAGCTGCTCGCGCTCGCGGGAGCGCAGCTGCTCCAACTGCCGCTCGCGCGCGGTTCCCCGGAACCGCACGGCAGCCCCGACCACGCCGGGCAGCAGCAGGAAGACGAAACCCACGGCGTTCTCGCCGACAGGGGTCTCGTCCGTGATGGAACACAGCGTGCCGACCGTGAGGATCACCGCGCCGCCCAGCACGGTCTCGCGTCCCGATCCCCACCGGGGCAGCGCGTACACCAGCACGAGCACGACCGCGCCGGTGTTCAAGCCGATGGACTCGCGCGATGCGGCGGCGAGCGAGGCCAGCTGAAGCAGGAGCACCGAGCCGAACGCCAGCGTCACCATCGCCAGCGGGCGGGTCCTGCGCCACAGGGGCAGCAGGCACAGCCATACGGCGAACACCACCGCCACCGGCCGCCACACGACGTTCTCGCGCAGGGCGGCCTCCAGTGCCACACCGGCGAGGCCCGCGGCGAGCAGGGCCCAGTCCCGCCGCACCCGGGCGGGCGCGTCGGGCGGCCGGGGTTCGGTCCACAGAGTTCGCAGGTCGTCTCGGAGCACGGTTCTCAGCCTAAGGACAGCGGCGTGCCGCGCATCGGCCGAAAGGACGGGTTGTCGTTCAGCCCCGGGGCCGACGGATCCGCGGCCCGCGGGCCGATGCCGCGGAGCGCCGTGGCGGCGAACCTCGGCGTCGTCGGCCGTACAAGGGCGGCCGACGGGGTCGTTGGAGGAATCGATGCTCTCGAAAGTCCTGGCGCAGCTGGGCGCAGGCGCCGCCCGCCATCCCTGGCGGGTGATCGCGGCCTGGCTGGTCGTCGCCGCGCTCGCCGTCCTCGCCGCGCTCGCCTTCGGCGGGCGGACCGCGGACTCGATGACCGCTCCTGGGCTGGACTCCGCGCGGGCCGCAGAACTGATCGAGCGGGCCGGAACCGGCCAGGAGGGGATGACCGCCCAAGTGGTCGTCACCCCCCTCGAGGACGGTGCGACGTTCTTCGACCACGGCAGCGCGCGCACCGCTCTGACGCGCCTGCCGGCGGAGCTGCGGCGGCTGCCGCACGTGCTCGGCACGAGCGACCCGGCGGGGGCGCTCGACGCGGGCGGGGACACCGCCGTGCGCGGCGGCCTCGTTTCGGCCGACGGGCGGATCGCGGTCGTCCGGGTGCAGTACCCCGACCAGAGCCGGCTGTCGGCCGAAGACCTCGACGCCCTCGTCGAGCTCGGCGACCGGCTGCGCGCCGAACTGCCCCTGCGCATCGAGATGGGCGGGAACCTCTTCTACGCCTTCTCCGACCCCGACGGCGGCGCGAGCGAGCTGATCGGCCTCCTCGCTGCGGCCGCGATCCTGTTCCTGGCGTTCGGTTCGCTCGTCGCCGCCGCGCTGCCGATCGGCATGGCGGTCTTCGGCCTGACCGTCGGGGTCGCCACGATGACGGTACTGGCGGGGGTGACGGAGGTCCCCACGTTCGCACCGGTCCTGGGCAGCATGGTCGGGCTCGGAGTGGGCATCGACTACGCGCTGTTCGTGCTCGCCAGGCACCGGGAGTACCTCGCGTGCGGGCTCGACCCCCAGGCGGCGGCCGGACGAGCGGTGGCAACGGCGGGGCGGCCGGTGGTCTTCGCCGGTTGCACCGTCGTCGTGTCGATCCTCGGCCTGGCGGTCGCGAACGTGCCGTTCATGACGGTGGGCGGGGTTGCCGTCTCGATCGTCGTCCTGACGATGGTGCTCGCGTCGGTGACGCTGCTGCCGGCCTTCCTCGGCGCGGCGGGCCCGCGCCTGGCCCGATCCGGCCGGATCGGCCGGATCGGCCGGGCTCTGCGGCCCGGGAAGCCGGGCCGACTCGCCCGGCGGCGAGACCTGGCGGCGGTCGTCGCCCGCTCCGCCGGGTGGCGTCGCTGGATCGGGCACGTCAGCCGCCACCCGGTGTCGTACGCGGTCGGCGCGGCGGGGCTGCTGCTGACCGCGACGCTGCCCGTGCTCGGCCTGCGCGTCGGCCTGCCCGACGACGGCTCACTGCCTCAGAGCCGTACCGAGCGCCGGGCCTACGACCTCGTCGCCGAGGGGTTCGGTCCGGGAACCAACGGTCCCCTCGTCATCGCCGCTGACCCCACCGGTGATCCGGGAGTGCTGGACCGGCTCGTCGGGGCGGTCGCGGCGGATCCGGGCATCGCGTCCATCGCGCCGGCGCACGTCGATCGGGCCAGCGGCATCGCTACCCTCGTGGCGTTCCCGACCACCAGTCCTCAGGACAAGGCCACGGCCGACACCGTCGCCCGGCTGCGCGCCGAGGTGCTGCCCGCGGCGGTCGGGCACGGTCCGGCCAGGGCGCACGTCGGCGGGGCCGCCGCGAGCCTGTCCGACGTGGGCCGACGCACCAGCGAACGTCTGCCGGCGTTCGTCGCCGCCGTGCTGGCGATGTCGTTCCTGCTGCTGACGCTGGTCTTCCGCTCGGTCGTCGTACCGCTCAAGGCGGTGCTGCTGAACCTGCTGAGCATCGGCGCGTCCTACGGCATCATGGTCGCGGTCTTCCAGTGGGGCTGGGGAGGCGCGCTCATCGGGCTGGAGGCGACGGTTCCGATCGTGTCGTTCATCCCGATGTTCCTCTTCGCCATCCTGTTCGGCCTGTCGATGGACTACGAGGTGTTCCTGCTCTCGCGCGTGCGCGAGGAGTACGAGCGCACCGGCGACAACGGCACGGCGATCGTCGAGGGCGTCTCGGGCACCGCCCGTATCATCACGTCGGCCGCCCTCATCATGGTGGCGGTCTTCCTGTCCTTCGCCGTCGCCGATGACCCCTCCACCAAGATGTTCGGGCTCGGCCTGGCCACCGCGATCTTCATCGACGCGACGGTCGTACGCATGGTGCTGGTACCGGCGACCATGACGCTCCTCGGCCGGACCAACTGGTGGCTGCCGAAGTGGCTGGAGCGGATGCTTCCCCGCGGCCCGGTCGGCTCCGACGCGCAATCCACGGGTGGGGACCCGCGGCCGAGGCTGGTCGACCGCTGACCCAACTCCTGGCCGCCCTTGGCGCACTCCTGCCCGCCCTTGGCGATCGGCACCACACCGTGTCACGGGTCGCCGGTCCTGGCGACGGGCTGACGGGCACGCTGCTCGACAGCCCGTACGGCATCAACAGGGCGTTCCGCAGGGCCAGATGGCCCCAGCGCGGTCCGACGGGGGTGTCGAAGAGCGTCTTCACGGAGTGCGCCGCCGCAGGAAGGAGGCGACGCCGCAGGCGAGCAGGAACCCGGCGATCATGGACACGGCGTAGGTCAGGATCATCAGCGTGGGAGGCTGCTTGGCGGGGTCGTCCTGGGGGACCAGCCCGGCGAACAGCATCCAGGCGCCCCAGCAGCCCACGGCCCCTGAGCCCGCCCAGGCGGCGGCGAGCGGCACCTTCACCGGGAGCCGGGTGAACGTCGCGGTGCGGGGCGCGAAGACGAGCAGCAGCATGCCCGCGACGGCGACGGCCGTAGTGGCGGCGCTGAGGGACTCAAGTGCGGTGAAGTCGCTGGTGCGTTCATCGATCCGCTGCTGCGGCAGCCCGGTGGTCGAGCCCGCTGCCCACATCAGGTGCACCGTGACGGGCACCAGTGCGAGCAGGGCGCCCGCGACGGAGGCCATGCGCGCCGCACGGCCGCAGGCGTCGTGTGGCAGACCGCCCACGCGCCCCCGCCAGACGTGGCCCCAGCGCTCCCGCGCGTACCGCACGAACAGGATGCCCAGGGCGAGGCCCTGGACGATGAAGCCGCCGTAGACGATGCCGAAGACCCAGTCCTTGAGGAAGGAGTCGCCGCTCGACGACGACTTCTCGCCCGACCCCGTGAAGAGGCCGACCGCCAACTGCAGCGGGAAGCCCGTCATGATCGGTGTCAGCAGCCCGGTCGCCGCCCACATGGGGAACACGAGCAGGGGCGAGGGCACGCGACGGCCCCAGGCCCGGGTGAGCATCAGGGCGAGCACGATGACGGCGGCGTCCATCAGCACGGTCAGCGCGTTGACGCTGATCATCAGCGCCCGGTTGTCCTCGTCGAGGAGCGAGCTACCACTGGGTATCCCGATGCTGCTGCCCGCGATCCAGGCGACCTTGAGCGAGAGGTACGGGAGGCAGGAGACGACGGCGACGGCGCGCAGCACCCGGGACGCCCGGCCGGGATCGGGGAGCCGGGCGGGGGCGGAGGAGGGAGCGGGATGCGAGGTCTGGGTCATGTCCCCAGGCTTCCAGCGGCGTACTTTCGGCACCTCCTGCGCGGCTCCTATCCGCATCCGCCGCGTGGCGGAGGCGACTCGTACCTCCAGGGAAGGAAGCCGCGCCCGGCCGGGCGGACACGAGTCCGGAAGAGCTCGTGGCGCTGGGCTGCTCGGTGCTCAGGGAGCAGACGGACATCCACCGCACGACGCCGCGTCCTACGAGTCCTTCCGGTGGGGCAGCGCGTCAGGTCGGGTGGACCTGCTGTGCCGTTGGGGTGACCGTTCCGATGGCGTGAGCAGGTTTCGGGCGGGGCGGACACGAGGATGCGCGCGGGCGCAGGTCTTGCGCCCGTTCGTTCTGAGGAGTCCTCGTGAAGCATCCGTTGTCGTCCGTCGTTCGCCGTGGAAGCCGGAGGCGGGGGCGGTTGCTCGCCGGGGCTCTGGCCGTGATCGCGGCGGCGGGTGCGACCACCGTCCAGTCGGGGCCCGCCGTTGCCGAGCCGCCGCCTTCGGTGGAGCCCGTCGAGGGGGCTTTGCCGTTCCCGGTGTCACCGCGGGAGCACGCGAAGCTGCTCAAGGACGCCGCGGACACGGTGGGTGCCACGGCGCAGGCGCTCCGGCTGGGGGCGAAGGAGGTCCTGCACGTCGCCGGAGTGACGAAGGACCGCGACGGCACGCTCCACGTGCGTTACAACCGCAGGTACAAGGGGCTGCCGGTACTCGGTGGCGACCTCGTCGTCCACCGGAGCCCGAAGGGCGTGCTGACGGACACCCGACCCGTCGGCGTCGGCCCGTTGGACATTCCGTCCACGGTGCCGCTGGTCTCCGCGCCGCAGGCCAGGAGAGCGAGCGGCGCCAAGACCAGTCCGAGTCTCGTGGTGTGGGCAGCGGCCACGAAATGGGCGCTGGCCTGGGAGTCGGTCGTCGAGGGGACGCAGGAGGACGGCACGCCGAGCGAGCGGCACATCGTGACCGATGCGACCACGGGCGGGCGTCTGCACGAGTACGAGGCCGTGCGCACGGGCACCGGCCAGGGCCAGTACAACGGCCGGGTGGCCCTCGGCACGAACGCGCGCCTGGACCGCTACGAGATGAACGACCTGAGCCGTGGCGGCCACCGCACGTACGACATGCGCAACCAGAGCACGGGCCAGGGGACCCTGCTCACCGATGACGACGACATCTGGGGCAACGGCCTGCCCGGCAACCGGCAGACCGCCGCGGTCGACGCCCACTACGGCGCGGCCACGAGCTGGGACTACTTCAAGCAGCGGCTGGGCCGCAGAGGCATCCGCGGCGACGGCGTCGGCGCCTACAGCCGGGTCCACGCGGGGAACAACTACAGAAACGCATTCTGGTACAACAACTGCTTCTGCATGACCTACGGCGACGGAGCGGGCAACGTCAAGCCGCTCACCCAACTGGACGTGGCCGCCCACGAGATGACCCACGGCGTCACCTTCGCCACCGCCGGACTCCAGTACGCCCGTGAGGCCGGTGCCCTGAACGAGGCCACCAGCGACATCTTCGGCACCGCCGTCGAGTTCTACAACAACAGCTCCCGCGACGTGCCCGACTACTTCCTGGGCGAGCTGATCGACCTCAACGGCAACGGCACCCCGCTGCGCTACATGCACCGGCCCTCCACCGACGGAAAGTCCCCCGACTACTGGTACCCGGGCATCGGCGACATCGACGTCCACCACTCCTCCGGACCGGCCAACCACTTCTTCTACCTCCTGGCCGAAGGCAGCGGCCGCAAGACCGTCAACGGCATCGTCTACGACAGTCCCACCGTCGACGGTCGGCCCGTTCCCGGAATCGGCCGGGTCAACGCGGAGTACATCTGGTACCGGGCCCTGACCTCGTACATGACCTCCACCACCGACTACGCCGGTGCCCGCCGCGCCACCCTCCGGGCTGCCGCCGACCTCTTCGGCGGCCAGAACACGTATGCCTACCGGGTCGTCGCGGCGACCTGGGACGCGGTCAACGTGAGGGTCTGATCCGAAGCGGGGGCACCGGCCGTGCGGACCGCGTCCGGACGCGGGTTCGGGCGCTGGCCCAGGGGGGGGCGGCCATCCGCGGGAGTCGGATCGCGGACGCGTGTGTTCCCGGCGCGTTGGCGCGGGCGGGCAAGTGGGGAAGGGACGGTATGACGCGCGCGGGCCACGTGCCCGCGGGACGACGAGGGAGGGCACATCCATGGCACAGCCCCACCGGCCGACCGGTACCGACTCCGACGCCCGTTCCCCGGGCACCGCCCGGACCACCCGGCGGAACCGGCTCCTGCGGCTGGGCGCGCTGCCCGTCGCGGCGACCGCGCTGACGGCGACCGTCGCGCTCTACATGACCCTGGTCGCCTTCGGGAACATCACCGACTTCGGTACCAACCAACAGTTCGTCCAGCACGTCCTGAGCATGGACACCACCTTCAAGGACCCCGACCTGATGTGGCGTGCGGTCGAATCCTCCGCTCTCCAGAACGCGGCCTACGTCGCCGTCATCGTCTGGGAGTCACTGGCCGCGGTGGTACTCCTCGCCGCCACCTGGTTCTGGGTCACGGGGCTGCGCCGCGACGCGTACGAGCGCGCCCGTGCGGCGAGCACGGTAGGACTGGTGATGGTGCTGCTGCTCTTCGGCGTGGGCTTCCTCGTGATCGGCGGCGAGTGGTTCGCCATGTGGCAGTCGTCCGACTGGAACGGCCTGGACGCCGCGGCCCGCAACGTGGCGCTGGCCGCCTTCACGCTCCTCGTGGTGCATCTGCCCGGTGTTCGCCGGGCACACGCCGACGAGATTTGACGCGCCCTGTGGCGTACGGGGGCCGGTCCTGAGGCGCGCGAACGGGCGGCCACCACCTGCTCGGGGGAGGTGGGGCGGTCATCCCGGACGGCCACTACGCGGCACGGGCCCCTCGGTTCAGCTCGGCGGGTCTTCGCCCGTGAGACCGTCGACGGATTCACGGATGAGGTCGGCGTGGCCGGCGTGGCGGGCGTACTCCTCGACGAGGTCGAGGAGTACGCGGCGGAGGTTGGGGCGTTCCCCGCTACGGGTGGTGTACGCACCGAGCTGGTCGAGCCCGCCCTTGCTGAGGGCCTCGTCCACGATGGCACGGGAGCGGGCGACCGATTCCTGCCAGAGCGCCCGCAGTTGCTCCGGGGTGTCCTGCGCGGCAGATCGGTAGTCCCAGTCGGGTGTGCTGTCCCAGTCGACCGTGTCCCACGGTGCGCCGACGGGGGAGCCGAGCCACAGCCGGGCGAAGTGGCTGTCCTCCACGTGCGCCAGGTGCTTGAGGAGACCGCCCAGCGTGATGGCGGACGTGCCGAGCGTGGCGCGCAGGCCGGGGGCGTCCAGGCCGGAGCACTTCCACGCCAGCGTGGCGCGCTGGCGTTCGAGGGCGCCGAGAACGGCTGCGGCCTCGGTGCCTGCGAGGGGCGGTTCCGGCCATGCCTCGGCCGTGGTTCCGGTCATGGTCGCAGACCATAGCGAACGGGGGTGTCACTACCGAGTCCTGGGTGCGGGTCCGCGCGCTCGCTCCGGGCCGTCTGAAGCTTCCCGACGCCGATGGCCACCGGTTCCGTACGGCCCTGGAGCATTACCTCGCGCTGAATGATCGTTCTGGAAACGGGTGTGCGCCGGGTGTTTCCCGCCGAGGCGCCGTGGCTCGGATCGTAGGCTGTGGTGATGAGCGAAACGCTGGACACGGGGCCGTTCTTCCACGGCACGAAGGCCGATCTGGAGGTCGGGGACCTACTCACCGCGGGCTTCCGCTCCAACTACCGGCCGGAGATCGTCATGAACCACATCTACTTCACGGCTCTTCGCGACGGTGCCGGCCTCGCTGCCGAGCTCGCCGCAGGAGACGGCGCGCCGCGGGTGTACCTCGTCGAGCCGACCGGGGAGTTCGAGAACGACCCGAACGTCACCGACAAGAAGTTCCCCGGTAACCCCACCCGCTCCTATCGCAGCAAGCAACCGCTCCGCGTCCTCGGGGAGGTCGACGACTGGACGCGGCTGACACCCGAGGCGCTTCAGCTCTGGCGGGAGCGTCTCGCCGCGATCCTCGCGGACGAGCGGGGCGAGATCATCAACTAGGGTCCGTCACTGGGCCCTCGACGTAGGCCGACAGCCACACCGAGGGGCAGACACAACGCAGACGGCCACGTGCGCGAGTGCGGGGTGCTCAGGTGAACGGCACCGGTGACACCTCCGCATTCATCCATCACCATTCATCAATCACCGAACACATGGTCAGGAGACCCGCACGTGACCGCGCTTCATGACTTCACCACCTGGCAACCCCTGCTACGCCTGTTGTGCGCCGCCCACACGGAAACGCTCACCGCACCCGGCGGGCATGTGGCGGGGCAGATCAGTCCCGGAGCATGGAGCGTTCCGCTGCCGTACCGGCCTCCGGAGCCGGGGCGTGCCTCGCAGGTCTCCGACAATCAGGAGCAGTTCGACGCCGTGGGCCGGATCGTCGAAGCTCTCAAGGAGGACGGGAGCGACGGTGTCTCCTTCGTAGCGGAGGCGTCTTCTGCTCCCAGCGGTATCCGGCTGCACCTGATCAGACTGGGCTCTTCGGCGGAGCCGGGAGTCGCGACCGCGCACCCGGGCACGCTTCTTCTCGCGGACGGGGCACTGCCCGAGCCGGTGCGCCGCCTGCCCGAGCGGGTGCCGGGCGCAGTGCCCGCTCCGTCCGCGGACGTGGAACTGCTCCAGCGCGCTCTTCGCGAGCGGCTCCCGAACGCGGTGGGCGCGTCCGAGGAGGAGATCGCAGAGGCCGAGGCGCATCTGGGCGTGCCGCTGCCCGCCGAGTTGAGGGCGCTGTACCAGGTCGTCCGGGGCCGGCACGAGGACTGGGACGACTACCAGGAGCCGTACGACGCCGTCGGCTGCGAGCTCTTTCCTCTCGGCGAGGTGTACGTCGCCGACGCGGCTTCCCGGCACGTACTGTGGAAGTTCGGCGCCATGGAGGCGGTCGAGACGGGGCCGGAAGACGCGGTGCAGGGGCTCGTCGGCTCGCCGGGCTGGATCGTCTTCGGTGACAACGGCGGCGGAGACCGGATCGCCATCGACCTCACACCAGGTCCTGACGGGCACGTCGGGCAGGTGATCATCATCAGTCACGAGGAGAACGTCGGTGCCGGGCTGGTCGCCGACTCCCTCACCGATCTGGTTGTTCACCGCCACTTCGACGGCCGACCGCTCAGACGGTCCGAACGGCCGCCGCTCGTCGCCCACGTCAATCGCGCCTCTGTTCCGAGCGTCGAGGCTGCCGCCCACCCTGGCCTGGAGGTCCTCAGCCTCGGGGTCTGGGAGGAGGCGCCTCTCAGCCTCGCTCCCGTCTTCGACCTGCCGCGTCTTCGGACGCTCTCCGCCTATCCGGGTACTCTCGCCGATCCCTGTGAGATAGCCCGGCTCACGCACCTTGAGTACCTGGAACTCCCGCCCGGAGAGTGGCGCGTCCTCCTCGACGCGGGGGCTGTACCCTCCGGGCTTCTCGCCGCAGGCATCGAGGCCCACCGCCAGCGGGACAACCCGTTGCGGACCATCGCCCTCGCCGACGAGATCCTCGCCCTGTACGGTCGGCCGCCGATCGCCGACATCACGGTGCTGGAGGGAGCGATCCCATAAACAGGGGGAACCATCGGCCAGGACCTGCTGGCGGTGGTAGCCCAGTGCGAGAAGGCGGGCGCGCGGGTCTCAACCTCCGGTGAGGCGACAACCTTGGTGCCCGGCCCCCTGGCCGGTGTGTGATGTGATCGGCCGAGTCGTACGGCAGCCTCCGTGCTGGGCATGCGCCCAGAACCTGTGCCCTTTGAATCCGATCGAATTTCCGTGCGATCTTCGTGCTTTCTGTGTTTGGATGGCATCAACGCGCTTCGGGGGGACGCGAGTTGAATTGCTGTGCCTCCTGTTGCGTTCCACGACACCGGGGGTACATCTTGAAGCTGATCAATCTGTTCGCGGGGGCCGCTGGACTCGGGCTGCTGGCATCGGGGATCGCGCCGACGGCCATGGCCAGCCAGCCGGGCGCCACCGAGCTGCGCGTCACCGTCACCACACCCACCATCGGGACGGCGCCCGCGCCCCAGGCGCGTACGGCCTTCAGTCCGGCGGCGCCGGCGACCTGTACGATCAACCGGATCACGGTCAACCGGTTCAGCCAGTGCGAGTGGGTCGCCATCCACCTCGACGTCGTCCAGATCGTCAACGGGCGCCCCGTCCTGCGGGGTACTGCGGACTTCGACGTCAAGCACCGGATGACGCTGAAGACGAACTCCGCGAACTGGAGCGAGACGTTCACCGTCTCCAAGGCCAGGACCACCGGCCAAGGCCGGGGCGTACGCGTCAACGTCGCCGCCAAGTCCGGCGCCGGGACCCGGGCCACGGTCTCCTTCCCGCAGGGCCACTCCCTGGACAGCGCGGCCACCGGCTCGGTCGGCTACAAGACCACCATCGCTCCCAAGAAGGTCCTCGCCAAGGCGAAGACCACCTACAGCCTCGCCCTCACGAAGGCCGGCTACAGCCCCGCCAAGGTCTCCTACGCCTCGGCCGCCTACCGCTGCGACAACTACTTCGGCAGCACCCGCACCAACCGCTCCGGCTGTGCCATCCCCGAGGTGCCCACCGCGGTGAGCATGGTCGGCCTGGCCCGCATATCCGAGGGCATACGCAACCTGCGCGCCAGGGGCGGCCACTACGGCGACCCGTACGGCAACTACAAGCCCCTGCGCTGGATGACCAACAAGACCAAGGAGACCCAGCACCGGGCCGCGGTGTGCCCGCGCACCGCCCCGGCCGACATGCAGGCCGCCGGCCGCACCTCCTGCGACGAGTACCCCTTCGCCTCCACCTACGAGGGCGGCACCACCCTCGCCGCCGGGCAGCGCTCCATCACCTGGGTCAAGACCCAGGAGAACAAGTCCCAGGGCGGACGGATCACCGCCTGGCGCGGCCAGATGCACGTCATGGACCGCGACCCCTTCTACGTGATCGCCTGAGCGCCGATAAACTCCCGCACGCCACGGTGCCCCGCTCCCGCGACCCGCGGGAGCGGGGCACCCGGCCGTATCCAAGGAGGCTTCCATGCTGGTGCGCGCGTGCTCCTTCACCGTCGACCTCGGTGAGAACGGCTACCTCATCGGCTTCACCGACGACTACGCCTACCCCGCCGAAATGCCCTTCGGCTGGCGCTGCGGCCCGGCCGACGACGCCAACGCCGTCGTCCTGACCACCACGGACACCGGCCCCCTAAACCTGACCGTCCAGATCCACGACGGCCCCCCGCCCCCCGAACCGGCCGGCACCTGGCACGACGTCGAAGAACTCAGCCTCCGCGCCGACCTGTCCTTCGTCTGCGTGGCCACCCTCGACCAGGGCGACATCCCCGATGCCTGGCCCCCGGACGAGGAACCGCTCACCCTGCCCCCCTCCACCGGCGGCGGGGACGGCAACTGGGTGCGCATGCGCCTGTACTGCCACGCCGACGACCCCGAACCCGGCATCGGCGACCACGGCGAACGCCATCTCGTCCAGTTCTGGCACGCTCCCCAAACACCCCCCGTACACCCCGACATCACCGAAGAACACCGACAAGACCGCGCGGCGTACGCCGCCGACCAGGCCCAGCCCGTCGACGCCTACGCCTTCACCTCGTCCGACGTCCACCATGAAGAGCGGCACTGACGCTCCGCGGCGGGGGGTGTTCAGCTCGCTGGCGGCCCCTCGCGGCCCGGCGAGGTCAGGCGGCGCCCACCGCGGGAGGCGGCATCGTAGTCTCCGAGTAACCAGATGGGGGAGCCAGTGGGAGCTGTCCGTGGCTGAATTGAACGCGCGTTTCGACATCGACGTATATGTCGAATTCTACTCATTCGCACTCCAGGAGGAGGACGACCTGGAAGTCTCCGTGCCATTTCCCGATGGACGCGATAATTTTTCCGATCCCCCTTTCCTGACGGCCTTCGAAAAGAGGCTGGA
Organism: Streptomyces sp. NPDC050504; assembly: GCF_044458065.1. NCBI lineage: Bacteria > Bacillati > Actinomycetota > Actinomycetes > Kitasatosporales > Streptomycetaceae > Streptomyces > Streptomyces sp. NPDC050504. The sequence continues at coordinate 1,370,408 of NZ_JBITHO010000001.1, forward strand.
CTTTGCGAGCGGCGGCCATACACATGGCGCTGCCTTGCCCTGGGCTGCCGACAGTGAGCAAGAACTTACGAGCGGCGCGGTGCCGTTGCCCGGCATCCTGTTCGGTGTACGGCACGGCGTTGAATAAAGAGGGAGCGACATGCGGGAGTTGGGGCGACGCGATGTGCTGCGAGGAGCGGCGACGACGAGCTTCGCGGTGTGGGACCACACACTGGTGGACGGCGGCGCGGCCGCCGGGGAGTCGCGGGTGCTGGGCCGCCGGGTCGGTGCGTACGAGGTCCTGGCGCTCCTCGATGCGCACGGCCCGTTCCCCGCGAAGCGCCAGGAAAGCTTCGGTGGTGCCTCGGCGGACGACTGGGAGCGGGCCGCCCGGATCGATCCGGTGGCGTTCGGCCCCGGCGACGCGTGGGAGCTGGCCTTCCGCTGCTACGCGGTCCGGCGGCCCGGCGGGCGCGTCACCCTGGTCGACACCGGGGTCGGTCCGGCCGGGAGCCCCGCGGCGGACTGGGCGCCGGTGCCGGGCCGTCTGCCAACCGTACTCACCTCTGCGGGCATCAGCACGGCGGACGTGGACACCGTCGTCCTGACGCATCTGCACGAGGACCACTACGGGTGGGTGGTGGGGGCGGATAGGACGCCGATGTTTCCCGGGGCCCGCCATGTGGTGCAGCGCGCCGAGACCGCCGCCCTCGCGGAGGGCGATACGGCGCTGTCGTACGTGGTCGCTCCGCTGCGCGCGGCGGGCCTGCTCCACGAGGTCGAGGGGCGGACTCGGTTGCTGGGCGGCGGGCGCGGCGGCACCGGGCGAGGGCAGGTCACCCTGGTGCCGACGCCGGGGCACACGGCAGGCCACCAGTCGGTCCTGGTCGAGGGCGGGTCCCGGAGCATCGTGGTCACGGGCGACGCGTTGGTGCACGCCGTGCAGTTGGCGAACCCGGCGGTGTCCTACCGCTCCGAGCGGGACGCCGTTACGGCCCGCTCCAGCCGGGAACGGCTGTTGGGCGACGCGCGGCGCCGCGAGGCCCTGTTGGCGACCGCCCATTTGAACCGCCCTTTCATCCCGGCACGAGAAGAGACGGGTGCAGGGAAGGGGACGGACCGCTGATCGGTCCGGGGGCGCTTCGACGTAGGGCGTGAGTCGAAATTGCATGCGATGTCCGTCCGGTCATGATGGGATCAATCGCTATGAACGATTACTTTCTCGACCAAGCTGACTTGCCGGACAGGATGGAGCGCAACCTGGCGGAACACGCCTGTCATCTGCACCGGAGTACAGCTGGTGCGACCGTCACAGAGGCTGATGACCTCCTGATCGCGGACAGCGGCCTAGACGACGACACGTTCAACATCGTCGCCGCGGCACGCTTCACCTCCGACGAAGCCACGGTCCGGATCACCGAGACCGCCGCGGCACTGGCTCTCACTGGCCGCAATTTCTCCTGGTGGGTGGGGCCGGCTTCGACACCGGCGGACCTGACCACCCGACTGACAGCGGCCGGTCTGCCGGTGTCCGAACGCGAGACGGCGATGTGGGCCGAACTGGACGACGCCCTGCCGCCTCCCGCCATTGCGGGCCTGGACATCCGGAGCGTGACCACACCTGAACAGCTCGCCGACTACGCCACGGTCCTCGCGGCGAACTGGAATCCGCCCGCCGAAACCGTCCGACGTTTTTTCGCCCAGGCCGCTTCGCAGGCGCTGGCCGCGACCTCCCCGGCCCGGTATCTGGTGGGCTACGTGGAGAACCGCGCGGTCTGCTCCGCCGAGGTGTTCCACCATGCGGGAGTCGCCGGTATCTACAACATCTCCACCCTGGCTGCCCACCGCCGACGCGGCTACGGCGGCGCCATCACGCTTGCGGCCCTCCGCACGGCCCGCGAGCAAGACCATCGCATCGCGGTCCTGCAGGCGTCGGCCGACGGCGAGCCCGTCTACCGCCGCCTGGGGTTCCGCTCCTGCGGCCAGTTCGTCGAGCATGCCCTCACCCCCTGAACCGTCATGACTCCACGGCCTGCCGTCCGCCATCCCTGAATGGCCGGTCACAGCCACTCATCGATGACCGCTACGAGGAGAGTCGCCTCGTAGCGGCCCGCGAGCTTGTCGTATCTCGTGGCAACTGCCCGGTGTCGAGCACTGTGGCGACGGGCGATGCGTTGGGCCGTTCGGACGCGTGCGGAACGGGTCGGTCGCGTACGGCTGCCGTCCCCCGCTAGAGGGGCGAGGCACCTGTTCAGTCGGTCGCAGAGGGGGTACGAAGGGCTGCTGCCTCGTTTCGGGCGCGTGTGGCGGCTGCTGGGGCACCGGCGAGTTCGTACGCCCTGCTGAGGGTGGTGAGGCCGACGGAGAGCCATGTCGTGGAGCCGATCTGTCGCCACAGCCGGACGGCCGCCTCGGCCCGCAGGAGGGCCGGCCCCGGACGCCCGGCGACGATCTGCGCCTCGGCCAGCGCGTAGAGGGTCGCCGCTTCGCCCCACAGGTTGCCGAACTCCCGGTAGGTCCACAGTGAACGCGCCAGCAGCAGACGCCCTTCCCCTTGAGACCCTTGACGGACCAGCACGTCCCCGAGCCAGCACGTGGCGTGCGTGGCACTGAGCCGGTCGCCTAGGCCCTCGCTGATGGCTGCGGCCCGGCGGAAGCAGTCGGCGGCTTCCGGGTAGGCGCCGCGTGCGCGGTGACTCTGCCCCAGGCACCGCAGCGCCTGGGCCTCGCCGGGACGGTAGCCCGCTTCGCGGCTCGCCCCGAGGCACCGGGTGAACTGCGCGACGGCCTCGTCGACGCGCCCCTGCTCCAGGTCGATGACGCCGATGCCGTTCGCCGCGTAGACGAGGCAGTTGACGTTTCCCGCTGTGTTGGCCAGTTCGACCGCACGGGTGAAGTGCTCGACGGCCAGGGAGTACTGGCCCAGCAGCCGATGGACGTAGGCCAGCCCGGCGGTGGCACTGGCCAGGTACGCGGGACCTTCACCGTCGGCGAGCTCCAGTGCCTGCTCGAAGTGGTGCAGCGCCTCGGGATAGCGGTCGAGGATCGTGGTGAGTTCCCCGAGACAGCGGTGGAGTTCAGTGGCGCTCCGCGTGCTGCCGCTGCTCAACGCCGCCTTGAGCGCCCGGCTTTGAAGCCGTTCCCAGTCGTCGAAGTGGCTGCCGATCTGGAAGAGGGTCGTCAAGGTGGTGGCCAAGGCCGCGGCCGATTCGATCTCCGCTCCGTCGAGCGTGTGGTCCGCCACCGTGATGAGGAACTGGCGCTCGTCGTTGAACCAGGCCAGTGGGTCCGTGAGGAGCTGAGCGGTGTCCGCGGAGGACGGCCGCCACGAAGCCAGCTCGGTGTGCGAGATGCCCTGGAAGTCGACGCTGAGACTGTCCGCGGCCAGGTCGGCGAGGTGCAGGCTCGCACCGAGCAGCCGGGACAGGGCGAGGGCGCGGTCCCGCAGTGACACTTCCCGCTCCGCCCGCTCCCGGCCCAGCAACCGCACCAGGTCGTGCAACCTGAAGCGCATCCCGGCGCCGCCTCGGGCGCTGCTCTCCACCAGATGGACCTCGACCAGGTCGTCCAGTACGGCCTCCGCACGGCGCAGGTCCACGTCCAGCACGGCGGCCAGGGCCCAGGCGGCGAAGTCGGTGCCGGGCAGGGTGGCGAGCATGCGCAGCGCGTGACGGCTCGTGGGGGACATCGCCTGGTACGTCAGCTCAAGGCTGGCGCGCACCGCGATGTGGCCCACGGCCAGTTCGTCGAGCTTGCGCTGCTCGTCGGCCAGTGCGCGCGCGACCTTCCCGAGCGGCCAGTGCGGCCGTGCGGCCAGCCGTGCGCCGGCGACCCAGACCGCGAGGGGCAGGTTCTCGCAGGTGTCGACGATGGCTCGGGCCGCTTCGGGCTCCGCGGCGACGCGCTCACCGCCGAGCATCCCGCGCAACAGGTCGAGCGCGGTGGCCGGGCCCAGGGTCCCGAGAGGAAGCCGGTGACCGTCCAGGCCCGCCAGCGTGGTGCGGCTGGTGACGACGGAAGCGCAGTGCGCTCCGCTGGGCAGGAGGTGGCTCACCTGCTGGACGTCGGCCGCGTTGTCCAGCACGACGAGCGTCCTGCGCTGGGCCAGCACGGTGCGGTAGAGGTGTACCCGGCCGGTGAGGTCAGGCGGAACCGCCCCGCCCCGTACGCCGAACGCCCGCAGGAAGGCGCCCAGGACCGTGAACGGCTCGACCCGCTCGCCGCCGAAGGCCCGCAGGTCCACGTAGAGTTGACCATCGGGGAACCGCGACGCCAGGACGTGTCCGGCGCGCACGGCCAAAGCCGTCTTGCCGACCCCGGCCGCGCCCGTCACCAGCAAGGTCACCGGTCCCGGAGTCTCCTGCCGCAGGATCCGGCAGGCGCGGGCCGTCTCGTCCTCGCGGCCCACGAACAGGGTCGGCCCGGGTGGCAGCAGGCGGGGCAGAGACTGCTGCCCGTTCGCCTGTCCCCGCTCCTCGGCGCCGCCCGCGCGGGAGTCGTCCAACCGGTCCGCCGTGCGGGAGGGCTGCTCCGGCTCCTCGGCGACATCACTCGTCGCGCGGCCTTCCGGTGGGCGGGCGTCGGTGGAGGCGTCGGCGGAGGCGTCGGCACCGGGAGGGGCGAGAGCCGGGGCGGCCGTGAGGATCTGCTGGTGGAGCCTGCTCAGTGAGGGACCCGGATCGGTGCCGAGTTCCCGCACCAGACGGCGGCGTTGCACGTCGTAGTGACGCAGGGCGTCGGCGGCCCGTCCGCTGCGGTAGAGGCCCAGCATGAGTTGCGCGGCCGCCCGCTCGTCCAGGGGGTGCTGATCGGCGAGGGAGGTGAGCTGTGCCAGTAGCTCCCCGTGACGGCCGAGGCTCAGCAGTACGTCGTGGTAGTCCAACGTGGCGGCGAAACGCTCCTGCAGCAGCCCTTCGCGCAACGTGCCGAACCAGGAGGCGTCGCTCCCCGTGAAGGGCTCGCCCTGCCAGAGCTCCAGGGCCTTCTCGAAGAGTTCCGCGGCACGACGGGCGTGCTCGTCGGCGCGGGCCCGTTTGACCAGGTCCCGGAACAGGTGCAGGTCGACCGCGGCACGGTCCACCAGCAAGGCGTAGCCGCCGGAGCGCCGTGAGATCGACGCCTCCTCGTCCGCCGGAGCCAAGGCCTTCCGCAGACGGGACACATAGCCGTACAGAGTGCCCTTGACGCGCTGTGGTTCACGCTCGCCCCACACCCGGCTGACGAGCTGGTCCACCGAGACCGTTCGCGGAGTTTCGACCAGCAGGGTGGCCAGAACGGAACGCTGCTGCGCGGGGCCGAGATCGAGTGCGGCGTCGCCGATGTGCGCAGAGATGTCACCGAGCACCCGGAACTCGACCGCCATCACACCTCCCGCACTTGCCCGCGCGAGCTCTCAGCTTGCCGAACCGATCCCCACCGGCCTATTCCAGATCGCGCCAAGGTTCCGACAAGACTGGCCGGGCACGGTTCACCCAAGGCTCGACAGGGTCCGGAGCGGCGGCGGAGCGGGAGTCCGTACGAATGACCGCGAGCACGCGCTCCGACGAGACAAGACAAGACGAGACAAGAGGCCCACGTCCCGAAAGGAATGCCAGGACATGACGGTCTGTCGCCGTCCGATTTCCTCCTCAGCGGTCCTCGCCCTCCTGGGCGGACCACGAGCCTGCCTGCCGCGGGCCGCGGCGTCAGCTGCTTGCTGTCGGTTGGGAATTCCTCAAGTGCCGTGAAGTCCCCGCAGAATTCGCTCAATTCCTGCTACGGCGCGGGAGTCGCCGAGGACGGCGTTTTCGGTAACGCTACCCGGACGGCGCTCAAGCGCGCGCAGTCCAGCGAGGACAGAGCGCGGACGGAGTGTACGGACCGCGCACCCGGGACGCTCTGTACTGGCGGATCACCGGATTCGCCTGCGGCCGGGTGGACGGGCCGGGCGGCTTGTAGTCGGACCGGGCCGACGGTGCCGCTGTACGACGGTCGGCCACCGGGGGTTCCCTACCGGCACCTACCGGGTCCGCTCCCAAGCCCCGGCGGCCGCTGGCCATTTGGGCGAGCGGGGGAACGCGCCGGAGTCGAGGCCGCACGTGCCACCAGCGGCCTCGACTCCGGCGCGTCCGCGTGTCCGGATCCAAGAGACCACGGCAACCAGCGCACAGCGACAGAGGGGCAAGCGATGACCGCCTTGCAAGCGATCGATGTCGATCCCCGCGACATCCGACACCGGGACGAGTTCGTCGCGCAGTTGCGCCGACTCAAATCCCGCACCGGGCTGTCGTACCGCGACATCGAACGGCACGCCCGCCGCCGGGGTCACATCCTGCCGTTGAGCACCGTCTACAGCGCGCTCAACCGGGGCACGCTCCCGCATGTGGATCTGCTCGCCGCGCTGCTCCTGGCCTTCGACCTGCCGGAGGGTGAAGTGGCCCGCTGGCTCGGAGCGCACCGGACGCTCACCGAAGAACCCGGCACGGCGGCTCCGTGCGGTTCGACAGGTGCTCCATGCCTGCTGCCTCCGATCCCCCTGCCGCTGATCGGACGCGATGGCGAAGTCGACGCCGCGGCGGCTTCGTTGCTGGAGCCGAACCGCGCACCGCGCTGTCTGGTCATCGCCGGGCCGGCGGGAGTGGGGAAGACGGCGCTGGCCGTCCACCTGGGACACAGACTCATCGACGACTTCCCCGACGGGCAGCTCTACGCCGACCTCGGCGGGTTCCACGAGAGCGCGGTGGATCCGAAGAGCGTCCTGAGCCTGTTCCTGCGCGCACTTGGCGCACACCCCTCGACGGTCCCCCGAGGCATGGACGGGCGGGTGGCCCTGTACCGGACTCTGCTGAGTCGACGGCGGGTGCTCGTGGTCCTGGACAACGTCGCCGAATCCCACACCGTACGGGCGCTGCTGCCCAACGGGCTCGAATGCCGGGCGGTGGTGACGACCCGCGCCACGCTCGCCGACCTCTGCGGATCCCATCTCTCACTGGCACCCCTCGGACCGGACGATGCGACGGCACTGCTCGGCCGCGCGGCCGGAATCGGGCGCGTCACCGGCGAGGAGGCCGCCGCCGACGAGATCGCGGCGCTGTGCGGCAACCTTCCGCTCGCTCTGTGCGTCGCGGGAGCCCGCCTGGCGGCCCGCCCCCACATGAGGTTGCGGGACATGGCGCGCGCCCTGTCCGACGAGGACCGCAGACTCGACGAACTCACTGTGGGCGACATCGCCGTACGCCGTCGCATCGCGTTGTCCTACCGGTTTCTCACGACCTCCGGTCGGCGGGCCCTGCGCCTGATGAGCATGTGCGGCGACGCGGAGTTCACCGGACGGGCAACGGCGGCACTGTTCGACGTCGGCCGAGCCGAAGCGGATCTCCTGCTCGATCAGTTGCTCGAACTCCACCTGATCGAAGCCCGCACGGCGCCCGGCGGCGGAACACGCTTCCACGTGTCCCCCCTGGTCGCGGCGTTCGCCCGGGAGCGGTCACTCGGGAAAGACGAGGACGGCCATCGGGGGACGTCCGCCACGCAGCGCAACTGAGCTGCAGACACCTGCTGGTACGACGTTCGTGTCCGCCGTACCGGCAGATGTGCGGCAGGGTGCGGCGGCCGGACCCCCGTGCCGGCCACCGCGGTCCCGCGCCTACCAGGGGAACCTGGCACTCGGGCTCATGTCCGTGCAGTACGCGGAACCGGTCGCGGGCTTCGCGTTGCCCAGGCAGACCCAGACCGACAGGTACGTGATGTAGCCGTCGAAGCCCCAGGTCGTGGCCCCGGGCGTGGTCGTGAAGTCCTCCGCCCGCATCTTCTCGAAGTCGCGACCGTCCTGGTACGTGCCCCGTACGTACAGCCGAGCCGCCACCCCGTCGCCGTTCACCAGGTCCTTGACCGAGTTCCAACCGGTGGTGGTCTCGAAGCGGCCCCTGTCGTCGATGCACCAACCGGTCTTCCCGTAAGCCGCGTTCTGCCCGTACCTGTTCTTGACGTACGCATCCGCGCCGTAGCAGACGGGGTAGGGGACCGTGGCCGCCGACGTCTCGGCCGTGCCGACCGAATCCGCCGTCGCAGGCACGGCCGAGGCCGACAGGGCCAGACCGAGCGCGGCGGCGACGCCTGTCAGGATCCTCGCGAGCTTCATCGCATCACCCTTCGACGATTCGATGCCTGGCCAACGCGACGCGCACTCGACGCCGTGTGCCGACGTCCACGATCAGACCATGTGGGAGGTCGGGCGGGGAGTGGCGGAGGCGTGCGAGGGTGTTCGAAACCGTGCGCGGAACAGAGCGGAGGCCGCCCGACGACCTGTTCGGGTTCGAAGGCGTTCGCGCGGGCGGCAGCGTACGCGGGTGTGCCGGGCCGCCTGTTCCTCCTTGAGCCGCCGGACCCGCCGGAGTGTGTCCCGCTCCTTCAGCACCGTGCCGCGATGCCCCCCATTTCCTTGCCGGTACGAGTTTTGACGAGCCGGTACAAGAACCCGCCAAGGTGCCTCCAAGACAGGCCCGGCATGGTTTGAACCGCTGCCCCGGAAGTTCGGCGATCCAAGCCGTACGACCGAACGAGGGGCGGAAGCGAAGAGCTCGCTGAAGTTGTGTCGTCCCACACCGAGTTGAGGAGTCATCGCATGCTCAATCACGTTCAGAACCGCCTCAGGACCGTTGCGCGCTCCGCCGGTGTCGCAGCGGCGGGAGCCGCCCTGGCGGTCGGTGTCGGCGCCGGTACGGCCAACGCGGCGGCGTACAACTGGAGTGCCACGAACACCAGCGCGGACATCGTCGGCGCGTACGGGTGGGGCACTGTTGACCAGGCCGATCGGTTCTTCGTCGAGGTCAACGTCAGGGACACCGCGTCGGACAGCCACGGTGCCCGTGTGTACCTCAAGGCCACATACAACGACGGCGGGGTCCGAACCGAGAACCGAAGCGCGTCGGGCCTGAACGACGAGGACAGCTACACCTACAACTTCGCCGGCAACGTCATCAAGTTCGAGGTACAGGAGTGCCTCACCGAGGGCGGAGCCAAGTACCGCTGCGCCGGCTGGCACAAGATCTACCCGCGCTGACACCGATTCTCACCGGGCAGGCTCAAGGGCGGCCGGCGCGATGTCCGTTCTTCGGGCCGGTCGCGGAGTGCGCCACGTTGGGCGGCACGCCGATGTCGCCGTCGACGATGAGGTTGCACCGGACGGTCTTGCTCGTACGTCGGCGATTTCTGGCTGTTTCGGTGAATCCCTCCGTCTCTCGGCCTTCGGTGCGGCATTGTCGTGTCCAGGGGCGCCTGCGGACCGGGCGCGTGAGCGGGCGGAGGACACCGTGGCCGAGCAGGAAACCTGGACGTCTGACGAGTTCGGCTCCTCCCACGAAGGCTGGGTGGGAGTCCTCCTGGAGGACGGCACCGTCCCGGAGCCGGTCCTCTTCGTCAGCTCGTCCGGACCCGAAAGCCGGAGTGTCTCCCAGTGGAGCGTCTACAACGGCAAGCCGTTCTGCGGGCCCAGGGCCGCCGCACTGCGCGCGGTGTGTTCCTGCGGCTGGACCGGACCCGAGCATCGGCTGGACTGGGACGTGATCGGAGACCAGGACCTGGCCAGGGCCGCAGCCGACCCGGAGGGCACGTGCACGTTGGAGTGGGACCGCCACACCACGGATGTGGGGAAAACGGCCGTCCCCGTGCCCGAACCGATCCTCGCCCTCCTGGAGCGACTGGAAGGCGAAATCGAGGAACTCGCCAAGAGCGCACCGCTTGCCGCGCTCCGGGCTGTGCGCAGCATGGAGGTCCTCGCCGGGCGCCTCGCCCACTGGCCCGCGCACGACGTTCGGAACGGCATGACGGTCAAGCGGGCAGGCGACGCGCTCGGGCTCAACGAACGGGACACGAGGAAGCTCCTCGCCCGCTTCGGAAGCTTCAGCCCGTACTTCTGATGTGGTGGTTCAGAGCGGGTTGCTGCCGTCGATGTTGAAGCCGTGCCCCGGTCGGAACATCCTCTTGGCGAAGAAGTGGCCGTGACGGGCGGCCATTCGGAACCACGGCTCGGCCTCCGCAAGCCCGTCCCTCAGGTCGACGAGCCGCCCCATGTCCCACATGGCCTCCACGTCCCCCTGCTCGATCGCGGCCCGCAGCAGCCGCTCCGCTTCGGCGTGGTCTCCCTGGAGCTTGCGGAGCGAGGCGATGGCGCGCATGGCGCGCGGATCGCCAGCCTCCGCGGCGGCCTGTGCCTTCTCGATGCTGGGGAACTTCCTGCGGTTGCGCCGCCACCGCAGGAGCAGGAAGAGGACGCCGACGATCCACACCACCCAGCTCGCGTCGATCAGACCGTCGCTCTCGTACACCCAGCCAAGCACGCTCAGCACAGCGGCGGCGAGCAGCAACAGAAGCGCCATGGCGTTCCCCCGGAACTACGGCTACGTGGCCCGCGTAGACTAGAGCAACTGCCGTTACCTGTCAGCCTGGTTCGAGGTCAAAACGGAGTCCCCTGGCTGGCCTCTCCGGACTCTCCGGCCCCTCGGTCACCGGCGTCCTCGCCCGGCCCTGCGACGCGAGAGATGGAGCGGGTCGGCTCCGCGCCGCCGATTCGCGCTTGAGTCGACGGCGCCTTGCCCTGCATAGTGTGCACGCCAGGCGATACGATTCGTCTCGTCTGATGTTTCAGAGCTGTGGGACTTCCCCACGAACCGAGGAGCACTCCGTGCACGTCACCGCCGTCACCGTGGTGCGACCGTCGACGCCCCAGGGGCGGGCGCGGGTGCGTAGGTGAGGACCACGACGCCGGTGTCGAGCGTCTCGGTGCGGATGTGCTTCAGGCGGTGCTGGAGCCCATCGGTGGCGAGGGTTCCGCCGCCGGCGATCACCGGGTGCACCCAGAAGTGCACCTCGTCCAGCAGGTCGTGGGCGAGCAGGGTCCTGGCCACGGGGCCGAATCCGTACATGAGGATGTCGCCGCCCGGACGCTCCTTGAGCGCGGTGAGCGTCTCGACGGCCTCCTCCTGGGGGATGACGGTGGTGTCGCCCCAGTCGCCGCCCTCCAGGGACGAGGAGACGACGTACTTGTCGATGCTGTTCATCCGGTCGGCGAACGCGTCGGCACCGGCCCGCTCCGACCATGCGGACGCGAAGTTCACATAGGTCTCACGGCCCATCAGCAGGGCGTCGGCGGCGAACAGCAGCTTGTTCGCGTACTGCTCAAGGGCGTCGCTCCAGTAGTCGAAAGACCACTGGTCCAGCTTCTCGATGTCGCCGTCGAGGGAGACGTACGTGGAGTTGACGATTTTGCGCATGACGGTGAACGTCCTTTGCTGAGAAGGGATTTCCGAGGTGGGGTGGCCGGTCGGGGGCCGGAGGTCACGCGACTCTTGCCGGTCGGTAGTCGAGGACGACCGCGCCGGAGCTGAAGGCCGCCGTGCCCGCGAGCGTCCAGGTCCGCCCGGTTGCACCGGCCGAGAAGAGGTGCCGGCCGGTGCCGACGACCACGGGGTGCACGAAGAGCTTGAGTTCGTCCACGAGGTCGTGGGCGATGAGGTGGTCGACTAGGGTGACGCTGCCGTAGACGAGGAGGTCCTGTCCCGGTTCGGACTTCAGCTTGGCCACTTGTTCGGCGAGGTCGCCCTCGATGAGCACGGCGTTCCATTCCGCGCTTTCGAGGGTGGTGGTCGCGACGTACTTCGGGATGCTGTTCATGCGAGCCGTGAAACCGTCCGACTCGTCCCGGGTCGGCCACGAGGAAGCCATCTCCTCGTACGTGACGCGGCCCATCAGGAGCGCGCGACTCGCGAGCAACTGCCCGTGCTGGTACTTGGCGTGTTCGTCGTTCCAGAAGGGTCCCGTCCAAGCGGGTCCCTCGACCACGCCGTCCATGGACACGTACATCACGACGACGACCTTGCTCATGAGTGCTGCTCCGTTCTCGCGCGACCGAGGCGCGACCGATGTCCGCGTTCCTCGCGGACGACCGGGGAGGTTCGTCCGCCGAACGCGGTCGCACCAGGATCGGAGAACGGCGAACGCGCCGACAAGGCGGAAAGAGAGCACGCTCCGTTGAGCGTGGCTACACGAAGGAATGAGGAAGGCATGCTGGAGCGGCTTGAGTTGGAGGCTTTCCTCACGTTGGCCGAGGAGTTGCACTTCGGTCGTACCGCGGCGAGGCTCCACGTGACGACGAGCCGGATCAGCCAGACGATAAGGAAGCTGGAGCGCCGCGTCGGCGCCCAGCTGTTCGTGCGCAACAGCCGGAGCGTGACGCTGACCGAGGTGGGCGAGCGGCTGCGGGACGACCTGCTGCCCGCGTACGAGCAGATCGCCCTGGGCCTGGCGCAGGCGATCTCGACCGGCAGGGGCGTGCGGATCAAGGGAGTCGTACGGGTCGGCTGGTCCGGTGCGTGGTGCGGAAACCTCCTGGTGCGAGCCGCCGACCTGTTCCGGGTCCGGTATCCCGACTGCGAGGTCGAGATCCGGGAGGTCCAGCTCTGCGATCCCCTCGGAGGCATGCGCGCGGGCACCATCGACGTGCAGATGACCGAATTCCCCGTCGACGAACCCGACATCACCACCGGGCGGCTGATGTTCGCGGAGCCGCGGTCGTTGATGGTCCCGGCCGACCACCCGTTCGCCGGGAAGCGGTCCGTATCGCTCGAAGACCTCGCGGACGCCGTGCTGGTGACCCTCGCCGATGCCCACATCCCCCGTTACTGGATGGATCGCTACTTCCCCCGCCGGACGCCCTCGGGCCGCCCGGTCCCGCAGGGGCCCGCGACGCAGTACTGGCCGGAGGTCCTGGTCCATGTGGCGTCGGGTACCGGCGTCAGCACCGTCGCCGCCCGCGCCGAACAGTTCCACGCCCGGCCTGGGCTGGTCTTCGTGCCCTTCAGCGATGCCTCGACCATCGATTACGGCCTGATGTGGCCCACTGCGGGCAAGAACCCCCTGGTCCGCCCCTTCCTGGACATCGTCGACGAGATAGCTCCGCCACCGGCGGACGATGTGCTCATCGCGGCCGGGCGGTGACGCGCCGAGTCGGTGACCTGCTCGTGCTCAGGGGCCCGGTCGGTGAGCTGCTCGTGCTCAAGAGGCCCGGCCGGTGCCGTGAAAGGCGCGGGGGAGTCCGCTGAGGCGTACGGGCAGGGCTCTCAGAAGGCATGCGGCTGGTTGGCGCCCGGTGCAGGATCCCGCACGGTTTTCTGTCCGGCACTCTGCCCGGTGTTCCGTCCGGCCAGGTTTCGCCGGTACTCCTCAACGACCTTCCGGAAGGCTTCGTTCAGGAGCAGAAGGAACTCGGCCGAAGACGCGAAGCGGGCGCCGGCGGGGGTCGCGGCTCCGAGTGTGCAGGCGCCACGCCGTGACATCTCCGCCAAGGCGTCGTTCGTCCTTGCCGCCACGAGTGTGGAGCGGAGCCAGAGGTCCTCGTCGCAGATGTAGCGCTCGCGGCGTCCGCCGGCAGTCCGCTCCCGTCTCAGCATGCCCTGCTGTTCCAGGAAGGCGACGGCGTGCGAGACGGACGCCGGGCTGACGCCCAGCCGTTGGACCAGTTCGGCGGCGGTGAGGGCGCCCTCGTCGGTGACGTACAGACAGGCCAGCACTTTCGCGGCCATGCGGGGCAGTCCCTGCTGCGTGAGGAGCGCGCTGAAGGAGTTGGTGAAGTCAAGGACCGCGTCGGGGTCGCGATCGCATCCGACGCGCTCGTCGGCCGCGGGCGGTGTCGGGGACGGCACCGGCGTCCGGGGCTGCGCACGGCGCGCTCGCCGTCGCGTGTCTTCGTGGGCCCGTTGGGCCCCGTAACCTTCCGGACCACCGTTGCGGACGACCTCCCGCATGACGGTCGACGCGGGCCTGCCCAAGAGGCGTCCCATCTCGGTGTAGCCGAGTCCCCCGGCTAACCCCTCGGCGATCCGCTGACGCTCTTCACTGGTGAGCCTGCCTCCGGGCATGGGTGCTGATCCCCTCTCCTTCGACGCTTCCCCGACCTGCGGACAGTGTGCGTTCAATTCATACCCATTGCAATGCAGGAGTGCGCCGGGGCATCGCGTACGCCCTCAATCTCATTGCAATGAACATGGTTTGAACGGCATGAAGAGTGTTTTTGTTGCTCCGTCACATGTTGACGAAGGAGTGAACGCAATATAGTTTCCTGGCTGTTCAGTCATTCCCGAACGTTGCGGCAAGGAGCTTCATCATGGGTACGGGTAACGGCGGCTTCTCGAAGTCGGGCCTGCGCAAGGTGCACGACGTGCTGGAGCGGCACGTCGAATCGGGAGACGTTCCCGGCATCGTCGCGCTGTTCAGCCGGGGCGACGAGACGCACGTCGAGACGATCGGCACCATGCGCCGCGAAGGCGGCGCGCCGATGGAGCGGGACACGATCTTCCGGATGGCCTCGACGTCCAAGCCGGTGACGGTCGCGGCGGCGATGGCCCTGCTCGACGAGTGCGGACTGAGGCTGGACGATCCGGTCGACCCGTGGTTGCCCGAACTCGCCGACCGCCGGGTGCTGAAGCGGATCGACGGCCCGCTGGACGAAACCGTTCCCGCGCGCCGCCCCGTCATCGTGCGAGACGTGTTGACCTCGACCTTCGGGCTCGGCATGGATATGACGTCGATAGGCACCCCTGTCATGGCCGCGGTCTTCGAGAAGGGGATCACCCCCAACCTCCCGGTGCCGATGCCCGAGCAGGACGAGTGGATGCGGCGCCTGGGCGAGCTTCCGCTGATGCACCAGCCGGGTGAGCAGTGGCAGTACCAGATCGCCAGCGACCTGCTCGGCGTGCTCGTCTCCCGCGTCACCGGCCAGTCGTTCGAGGCGGTCCTGAAGGAGCGGATCTTCGATCCGCTGGGCATGAAGGACACCGGCTTCCACGTGCCCGCCGACGACATGCACCGGCTGCCTCCCCTGTACGCCCCCGACCCGGCGACCGGCGAGTTCCACGTGTGGGACGAAGCCGAAGGCGGCCGCCACAGCGCGCCTCCGGCGTTCCAGAGCGGCGGTGGCGGACTGAACTCCACCGCCGACGACTACCACGCGTACTTCCGGATGCTGCTCAACGGCGGTGTGCACGAAGGCGAGCGCATCCTGTCGCGGCCCGCCGTCGAGCTGATGACCACCAACCGCCTCACGCCCGCACAACTGGCCGCCCGCACCGCGCTCGCCACCGACAACGTGCACATCTCCTTCGGGCAGGGCCAACACGGCGGCTGGGGCTTCGGGATGGCGGTGCGCACCTACCGGGGCGACTACGCACCCGTCGGCCAGTTCGGCTGGGACGGCGGCAGCGGCACCTCGACCTACGCCGACCCGGTGACCGGCCTCACCGGCATCCTGCTCACCCAGGTCGGGGCCTCCGCCCCCAACTCGGTGCGGCTCATGCACGACTTCTGGACCACGCTCTACCAGGCGCTCGACTCCTGACCCCGCCTTCGGCAGCCGCACGTGCCGATCGGGCGGCGCCCCGCGACCGGGTGGCCGTACGGACTGGTGTACCCGTACGGCCTCCGGGACGGCGGTGGGAAAGGTCCTCTTGTGTGCGGTTGAAGTGGGCTGTCCGTTACCGCACTTGTCCGCTGTGACCGCCGTCCTGGCCGATGCCGGGCTGGTGCGATGCGCCCGAAACCTCAAGGCTAAGAGCGTCCAACGCGATGAGGTGGACCGGTCCTGGCGCCTTCACCGCGGCGCGGTCGGCGTTGCGCAGGGCGCGTATGCCGGTACGTTTCGCCTTCCGCCGACGATTTCGAGGAGGCCTGCGGTGCAGCGAGACATGACGCTCCACACCGCTTACACGCACTACTGGATCACGGGCAGCGAGCCCGAGCCCGGGGAGGTTCCAAAGGGGGCGGGGAGGCAGCGGGACAACGGACGGGTGGAGGCGCTGGAAGCCAGTGAGGCGCATCCGGGGCTCGTGATCTGGACGGGTGTGCAGCACGGTGACATTCCGGCTGTGGTCCGGGTCCACGAGAGCGAACCTGAGCTGGACGGGGAAGGCTGGGACGAGATCGTGGAGGGCGACCTTCAGGCCGAGTCGTACGTTCAGCTGGGCAACCTGGACGGGCAGTTGCAGGAGTTCGACCTTCCAGGGCCGGGGCACGGTGATGGGCACAACTGGCGGGTGAGGCTGTCGGTGAAGGGCGCCGACGACTCTCTGGCGGTGGCCTACGAAGAAGACGGGCGCGAGCTGACGGAACGGCACCGCATCGACATGTGGCCGGCACCGGAGACCGGGCTGCTCTGGCTGAGGGAGGATGCCCGCGGCTTCCGCAAGCCGCAGTAGGGCACCTGATCGGTCCGCCCACTTTGCGGCAGCCAGCTACGGGTCGATCGCAGCGCTCCGGCGCACATGCTGTCCCTATAGCGCTTGTTGAGCAGCACGAGAGTGTTGTCGATCAGGCCGAGTGCGCTGCTCTGGTCCGCCATGCTTTCCTGCCCCGAGCTGGACGTTGTCGAGGACGACGCGCTGCCCGGATCGATCAGGTCCGCCTCCGACACCGCTGTCGGTCCGCGGTGGCCGAAGCCGCTGTCGGTCTTTCTGCCGCACTGAATGATCAGAGGTGTGGGCTATGTTGTGCGTATGACTACCGGGACGGCATTGCGCCACACACGGATTGGTGACCCGGTGCTCCTCTGAGCGCCGTACGGGCCAGTACGGTCCCGCTGTTCGACCGAGGATCCTGCGCTGCCGCGCGGGCTCCTCCTCCGTGGTGTTGGTCAGAGGCTCGACAGATCAACCACTACAGGAGAATTCATGCCCACCAAGACCTTGCAGATTCCCACCGCGGACGGCCAGGCCGATGCGTTCGCCGCCTTCCCCGACCGTGGCGAGCGGCACCCGGGGGTGCTGCTGTACTCGGACGGTTTCGGCATCCGGCCCGTTCTGCGGGAGTTGGCCCGCGAACTGGCCGGGCACGGCTACTACGTGCTCGTCCCCAACCTCTACTACCGGCATGGCCCGGTACCAGTGATCGAGCTTCCCGAGCACATCGGAGAAGAGGACCGGGCTTCGCTCTTCGCCGAGTTGATGCCCTTGATCGAGGCGCACACCGCCGAACGCGTGCTGAGGGACGCAAACGCCTACGTCACGTTCCTCACCGCCCAGCCCGAGGTCAGCGTAGGCCCGGTCGCGGTGACTGGCTACTGCATAGGCGGCCTCTTGGCGCTGCGGACCGCTGCGGCCCACCCCGGCCAGGTGGCTGCCGTCGCTGCGTTCCACGGCCCCGTGAGTGCCGATGGGCCCGGCTTGTTCTCCAAGCTCACCGCCGAGGTCCACCTCGGCCACGCCGAAGGAGACATGACACCCGAAGCCCTCGGCGAGCTCAGCCAGGTTCTGGATGCCGCGGGCGTCAGCTACACCTCCGAGATCTATCCCGGCACGATCCACGGCTTCACCATGTCCGACACCGACGCCTTCAGCGCCTCTGGGCTGAAGCAGCACTGGGACCACCTGCTCCCTCTCTTGGGCGGCACTCTGGGCAATCGCTGAGGCTGCGGCTCGGAACCACACCTGAAGGGCTGCCGCCGGGTGCGGAGGACGAGCACCGCACCGACGGCTGAACCAGCCAAGTTCGAGGGGAGTTTCTCGTTCCGCCCCAGCTGCCGCACTCCGTCCTTAATATGGCCACGGCCATGGCCATGACAGATGGCGGGAGTCTGGGGACGGACGTCTCCTGTGGTGTACAGGCGCCCCGCCACGCTGACTTGAGGGGGAACACGGACTATGCGCATCACCCGACGTGCCGTCAGACTCGGCACTCTGCTCGCTGCGGTCACCGCAGCAGGCGTTCTCGCCACCGCACCCGCCAGCGCAGCCGGTGTCAGCTGGACCAGCTGCTCCGGGAGCCAGTGTGACGCGGCGGCCGTCAACAACGACCCTCCGGGGCGCCCCGGTTCCCAGACGTCTGTCCTCGACGGATCCAACGACGGGCGGGGAGCGGCGCTGCACGTCCAGCTCGTCGGCCAAACGGGTGACGGGTGGGTCTACGGGACTCTCGGCGGCCCGAGCACGTCGAGGAGCGCCTACTTCGACGTCAACGTCAAGCGGGCACGCATCTGCGACTGGGACGGGGTCGTCGCCTACAACTGCGGCGGCTGGAAGAACTTCTAGCAGAGCGCCGAAACGGGCGGGCCCTGCCGTGCACGGCAGGGCCCGCCCGTTTCGGGTACCCGAAGGGCGGGGGGGCGGGTCGGGGGAGGGGGATGCCAGGGCTGCGAAGCACGGAACTCCGACCGGTCGCGGGCTGCCGGTGGGTTTGGGGGTTCGGACATGCGGAACAGGGGCTGGAGCCGTGACGTATCCGCTCCCTTCCGGGGCCCTGAGAGCCGGGGTCCTGGGAGATGTTCTCCCATTGGTGCGGTTCGGCCCTTCGCCCGCGATCTCGCGGAGATGGGTCTCCTCCTGTCGCGAAGCGGTTTCGTTGGGGCCTCGTGTGAGCGCCGAGGTCTTGGCTCTGGACGCCGAGAGGCATGGGCAGGCCGTGCTGTCCCTGGTTGCCAGTCAGGAGAATCCACGGCCCGTCCGGTCCGGGCGTACGGACGGAGTATCGCCCCGACGGCTTCGCGGAGACGCCCTATGGGCCGTTGCCGAAGGCACTCCAAAGAAGACGGGTATCTCGCCGTGAGCCAGGAGAACGCGGCCTGCCCCCCGCCTCCGTCATGCTCCTGTTCCACCGGGCAGGGCGGTCCCTTCCATGGGGCACTTCTCGGAAGCCCTCAAGCGAGTGGTGTGGTCGGCCGGACGAGTACCAGTGCGAAGCGGGGCACCTGACACGCGACAGGTGTCCCGCCTCTGTCCGCCCTCGCCGGAGGACGTCGCGGGACGTACCTCCCATAGCCGCGTCAGCGGTGGTCCGGTCGGGTGCGATCCGATGGTTGCGCGTGGTGTTTCGTGGGCGAGTGCCGTGACGCGGGATATGTGGTAGCGAGCGTGCGAGGTGGTTCCACGCCCGGGTGATTTACGAGGAGCGCGTGTTGGTGCACCAAGGCGGAGCCGGTCGTACGGGCCGGTTGGCGGAGATGCGGTCGTGGTTCACCCGGGTTCCTTCGGGCTTGCTGGCCGTTGTCGTGACACTGGTCTCGCTCACGGTCCCGCCGTGGGGCACGGTCACCCCGGCGGTGGCCGTGCCGGTGGGGTCGGAGTACCCGAGCAGGTGGAGCGTGAACGGCAACACGGCTACGGGGACCACTCCGAGCGGTGTGCGGGTGACGGCGGTGGCCTCGGGGCCGACGGCCATGCGCCCCGCCGGAGGCATGATCATGTTGGGCTCCCGGCCCGCGTATCTGCCGGACACCAGCAGCGGGGCACTGAGGTTCGGCGTGCAGGGCTGCACCAACACCGCCCAGAGCGGGTGCGGAACGGTCACCTACACCTTCTCGCAGCCGGTGAAGACCCCGATCCTGTACCTGGGTGACATCGGCGCGCTCACGCACGACAACAACACCGTGCTCAGCTACCACAACCACCCGCTGACCCTGCGCGAGGGCACCTTCAGCCTGGAGGCCCCCGGCTCGCGCAGCCCCCGCATGGACCTGCGCAACGGCGACCGCACGGTGGGGATCCTCAACCCGAGGAGCTACGTGGGCACCTCGGCCCGCAACATCTCCAGCTGCGGCACCATGGGCTGCGGCGCCTACAACGTCAACACCACGTCCGCCACCATCACCAGCCTGACCGTGGACGTCGGCTACGGCGGCACGGGAACGAACCTGGACATCTGGGGTCAGATCCTTGGCATCACCCCCGCCGAATCCGAGCTGCGGCTGACCAAGACGGCCACGCCGAAGCAGGTGACGAAGGTCGGCGAGGTGATCTCGTACGCGTACCGGGTGACCAACACCGGCGATGTGCCGGTCACGGACCTGAAGGTCGACGAGGGCCCCTTCTCCGGCTCGGGCGGCGCGCCCGAGGTGAGCTGCCCCGCCGGTGTCCTGGACGTGAAGGAGTCGGTGACCTGTACGGCGACGTACACCGTGTCCCAGAAGGACCTGGACGCGGGCGAGATCACCAACACCGCGCGGGCGAAGGCCACACCGCCGCCCGGGATGACGGCACCGACGTCCAACGAGGATTCGGCCACGGTGACGGCGGAAGCGGATCCGGGGGTGTCCTTGAGGAAGACGGTGGCGCAGACCGGGGACCTGCGGGCCGGACAGACGCTCCACTACTCGTACGAGATCACCAACACCGGCAATGTGACGCTGAGCCCGGCGGAGATCGAGGAGACCCGGTTCACCGGGCGTGGCGACGCCCCGCGTGTCACCTGCCCGAAGGAGGCCGGGAGCCTCGCCCCCGGCAGGTCGGTGACCTGTACCGCCGAGTACACCGTGGTGCAGGAGGACGTGGACGCGGGCTCGGTCGCGAACACCGCGGTGGCCAACGGCGCCCCGCCGCGCGGCGATCAGGTGACCTCTGAGCCCTCCTCCGCCGTCGTGCCCTTCGAGGCGAAGCCCGCGCTGAAGCTGGAGAAGTCGGCCGACAGGGATTCGTACTCCGCCGGGGACACCATCCGCTACCGGTTCGTGGTGACGAACACCGGCAATGTCACGATGAGCGACATCGGTCTGGAGGAAGTCGACTTCAGCGGAGCCGGAGAGCTGACGGGCCCTTCCTGTCCGCAGGAGGCGAAGTCGCTGGCGCCGGGCGCGTCGGTGACCTGTACGGCCGCCTATGTGGCCACGCAGGCCGATGTGGACGCGGGCGAGATCACCAACACCGCCAAGGCAGAGGGGACTGAGCCCCGCGGGGGCGGCCCGGTCACCTCCGAACCGGCGAACGCCCGGGTCCCGGCGGACCAGAAGCCGGCTCTCAAGATCGACAAGTCAGCGGACCGGAGCCGCGTCAATGTCGGTGAGACGATCACGTACTCGTTCGTCGTGAGCAACACCGGAAACGTGACGCTCCGCGACATCCAGGTCGAGGAGGAGACGTTCACCGGAGCCGGAAGGCTTTCGGAGATCTCCTGCCCGGAGGGCGTCCGCGAGCTCGCGCCCGATGACACCGTCACCTGTACGGCCACCTACGTAGTGGTCCAGGCCGATGCGGACGAGGGCGAGATCAACAACTCCGCGAAGGCCAAGGGCACGCTCCCGAGCCGCGACGAGCCCATTACCTCACCCCCCTCGGACGTCCGCGTCCCGCAGGATCCCGAGCCCGCCCTGTCCCTGGAGAAGACGGCCGACCGGCAGAACCTCGTCGTCGGCAGGACCCTCACCTACCGGTTCCGGGTCACCAACACCGGCAATGTGACCATGCGGGACGTGACCATCGACGAGGGTGACTTCAGCGGTACGGGCACTCTGTCGGAGGTGTCCTGCCCGCAGGAGGCGAAGTCCCTCGCGCCCGGCGCGGTCGTCACCTGCACCGCCACCTACGAGGTGACGCAGGCGGACGTGGACGCCGGGAAGGTGGAGAACACCGCGACCGCCACCGGCGTGCCCCCGAGCGGTGGCGACCCCGTCCCCTCGAACCCGACCACGACCGAGGTCCGCGGCCGTCAGACACCGGAGCT
Organism: Streptomyces sp. NPDC050504; assembly: GCF_044458065.1. NCBI lineage: Bacteria > Bacillati > Actinomycetota > Actinomycetes > Kitasatosporales > Streptomycetaceae > Streptomyces > Streptomyces sp. NPDC050504. The sequence goes on from NZ_JBITHO010000001.1 coordinate 1,391,837, forward strand.
GACGGTCGTGAAGTCGGCGGACAAGGACGTGTACGGGGTGGGGGAGAAGCTGACGTACGCGTTCCGGGTCACCAACACCGGCAATGTGACCATGCGGGACGTGACCATCGACGAGGGTGACTTCAGCGGTACGGGCACTCTGTCGGAGGTGTCCTGCCCGCAGGAGGCGAAGTCCCTCGCGCCCGGCGCGGTCGTCACCTGCACCGCCACCTACGTGGCCACGCAGGCGGACGTGGACGCCGGGAAGGTGGAGAACACCGCGACCGCCACAGGCGTGCCGCCGAACGGCGGCGACCCCGTCGACTCGAAGCCGGGGAAGTCAACGGTGCCCGCTGAGCGGAAGCCGGGCCTGACGGTCGTGAAGTCGACGGACAAGGACGCGTACGGGGTGGGGGAGAAGCTGACGTACGCGTTCCGCGTGACGAACACCGGAAACGTCACGCTCCGCGACGTCGGGGTGAAGGAGGGGGAGTTCAGCGGTAGCGGAAAGCTGTCGGAGATCTCGTGCCCCGACGAGGCGAAGTCGCTGGCACCGGGCGCGTCGGTGACGTGCACGGCCACCTACGTGGCCACTCAGGACGACGTGGACGCCGGGCAGCTCACCAACACGGCGAAGGGCCGCGGCACACCACCCGGCAGCGACAGACCCGTCACCTCGGACCCCGGTACCACGAAGACGCCCGCCGACCGCAGGCCGAGCCTGAAGCTGGAGAAGTCCGCCGACAAGCAGGGCCTGGTGGCCCGGGACAGAATCACGTACGCGTTCAAGGTGACCAACACCGGCAACGTCACGGTCAAGGACGTCGTCATCGGTGAAACCGAGTGGACCGGATCCGGGCCCGGCGCGGACATCTCCTGCCCCGACGGGGCGAAGTCCTTGGCCCCAAGTGCGTCCGTGACCTGCACTGCGGTGTACACCGTGTCGCAGTCCGACGTGGACGCGGGGCAGCTCCGCAACGTGGCACGGGCCCTGGGCTTCCCCAAGGGCGGCGAAGACTCGGTGGTGTCGAACGAGTCCGCGGTGCTGATCACCGAGGAGGCGCGGCCCTCGATGACGCTGGCCAAGTCGGTGGCGGAGGAGGACCTGGAGGCCGGAGGGACGCTCCACTACTCCTTCGCCATCACCAACACCGGCAACGTGCGGCTGCACGACATCGACCTCAAGGAGGTCGCGTTCACCGGTTCCGGCGGGGTGCTGCGACCCGAGTGCCCGAAGGGCGACGGCCTGCACCCCGGTGAAGTCCTCGTGTGCACCGCGCAGTACGAGGTGACCCAGCAGGACGTCGACCGGGGCTCGGTGAAGAACACCGCCGTGGCGAGCGGCGCGCCTCCGCGCGGCGGGCGCGTGTCGACCAACGAAGCCTCGGCCGAGGTCAGGCACGAGACCAAGACAGCGCTGACGCTGGAGAAGACCGCGGAACCGAGCGGCCTCCCGGAGGCCGGTGACGAGATCACCTACTCCTTCAAGGTCACCAACACCGGCAGCGTCACCATGACGGACGTCCGTCCGGTCGAGGGCGAGTTCACCGGCACCGGCACGCTCTCCGAGATCACCTGCCCCGAGGGGGCCAAGTCGCTGGCTCCGGGGGAGTCGGTGACCTGCACCGCGACGTACCGGGTGACGCAGGACGACGTGGATGCGGGGAAGATCAGCAACACGGCGACCGCGACCGGTGTGCCGCCCGGTGCCGATGAGCCGGTCGGCTCACCGCCCTCGGACTCGCACGTGCCCAGCGATCCGAATCCGGGCGTCACAGTGGTGAAGACGGCGGACACGAAGCGGGTCGCCCGCGTGGGGCAGGTGGTCACCTACAGCTTCAAGGTGACCAACACCGGCAACGTCAGCCTTACCGATGTCGAGGTGAGGGAAGGGGAGTTCAGCGGGAGCGGCAGGCTCAGCCCGATCGTCTGCCCGCGCGGGGCCACCGGCCTGGCTCCGGGTCGGCATGTCACCTGCACGGCCACCTACACCGTGCTGCGGGCCGACCTGACGGGCAAGCCGCTGCGCAACACCGCCACCGTCACCGGCACGGCGCCCGGCGGTGGTCCCCTCACCTCCGACCCGGCCACCTCCACCGTGGCCACCGACACCGTGGATACCGCCACTGAGGGCCCCGTCGTTGTGGACACCGACCCCGTCCAACCGCCCCTGCGACCCGACCCCGAACTGCCCGAGACCGGCGGTGACATCAGCGGCGAAGCGATCGGAGGCAGCATCGCGCTCCTGCTCGCCGGCACCGCTCTCGTCATCGCCGCGCAGCGCCGTCGCAGGCAGCAGGGCTAATGGCTCGGGCGTTGTGGTTCAGCGGAGCCGGTCGTGGACGAGGGCCATCGTGCCCAGATCACCGGTCTCCTGGTGGACGAGCTTCCACTTCGTCGAAGGGAGGCCGTCGCCGAACAGCCGCATTCCGCCGCCGACGATCTCGGGGATGACGAGGAGGTACATCCGGTCGAGCAGGTCGGCTGACAGCAGCGCCTTGGTGATGCTGGGGCTGGTGTTGACGAGGATGTCGCCCTCACCACCAGCCTTCAGCCCGGCTACGACATCGGCGACGGGGCCGTTCATGATGCGTGTGCGGCAGCCGTTCTCACCCGTGCCGATCTGCCGGCCGTCCGGTGGTTGATAGCGTGATTGTCGTGACGGAACTGGAAGAGCTGGTCCTGAGCCCCGACGAACGGGCCCGGGGGCTTCGTGTCGACAGCGTGGTGTTCACCATGGACTGGGCCGGTGAGGACTGCCCGGGTCAGCTGGCTGCGTTCGTGGCTGATCGCGTACGGGCCTTCGGGGCGGAGCCGACAGGCGTCGACACCGACGTCGTCTACCGGGCAGCCGAGGCCGACCCGACTCTGCGTCGCGGTGATTTCCCGGTCCGTCAGCTCGACCACCTGTCCGGTGTGCTGGCGGATCTGCGCTGCTCGCTCATGGTGTGGGAGAACGGCACCGATGCGTATGAGATATTGGTCGCGCTGACCGATGGGCGTGAGCCGACCGGGTTGACGTACGAGGACCTCCCGGTGAGGGTCTGGGGCTCGGAGCCCGAAGTGACCCTGGTCAGCCTGGACTGCCCGAGTTGCTCGCAGATGTTGGTCTGGGAACTGCCGGCGGACCAGACCCTGGCCGACGAGTGCTGCGATTGTGGAGCCGCGTTGTTCGACGCCACTGGCCGTGCGCTGCCCCACGTCACTCTCCACGGCTGAGCCGCTCGGCCTCTGGGGCTGACCGGCAGAGCGGCCCGCTGTTCGGTGCGTGCGGCCAGGAGGCGGTCGTGGCGGCGGGTTCTCCGTCCTCGTGGCCGACGAGCGCCTATCAGCCAGGTGCGCCGCTGGGGACGTCAGTTGCCCCTCAACCCGGTAGCGCTGTGTACGGTCAGTGACTGGGGCGCCTCCGCCGTCTTCTCAAGTGGCCGTGTGCTGATCGCCGCGGGCGGCTCCGTAGTGAGGTCGGCTCCATTGACCTGGGGGTCCTTCGTGATGAAACTGTCAGGTGCACGACGGTCACGTTTTCTTCACGGACCGACCATGTTCCTTGTCTTCTCATAGAAAAGGACCACCATGAGCCTCTCGGCAGTGCAGATCCGCGACGCTGGACCCCTCGAAATCGCCCTGGAAGAGCTGGAGAGTGGCGAGATTCCGTTCGAGGAGATGGCAGACCCCAGCCGCGGGGTCCAGGCGTGTCTCTCCGATCCCTGGGTGACGGCGACGACCCGCTTCGCCTGCGACTAGGACCGGGCGGGCGAGGGCGTAAGGGGCAGGCGTGGCCGCCCTCATGAATCCGGACGGCGCGCACGCGTCCGCCACCGGTGAGTCGGCGGCCACCTGCCCGACGTCCGGCCCGGACCTGTGCCCCGAGGACGGTCTCGGGGCGCAGGTCCGGCGCCTGGTCGCGGGCCACGAGCGGCGCCTTGTCGTCGACGGCCCGTGGCTCTGCATCGTCTCCACGGGGACCTCGCGTGGGGCCTCGCGTCAACTCGCACCGCACGGATGGAAGTTGCACCTCTCCGCTCGCGCGGACGATCTTCCCCGGCTGTTGGAACTCGCCCTGCCCGTAGTCCTGGCGCACGACTGCGACGCCAAACTGGCCCGGGACATCGAGGTGTTGCGGGAGATGAACGCGGGCGTACGCGGGCCGGCCCTCGTAGGGAAGGCCGTCACGGTCTACCCGCGCCATCCCGAGCGCGTGAGCGCGCTCGGCACGGACCTCGCCCAGCGGCTGGCCGGTCTGCTGGGACCCCGTGTCCTCAGCGACCGGCGCATCCGCCCGGACGCACCCGTCTACTACCGCTACGGCCCGCTGCGCGCCGACGGCGACGACGCGTCGGCGCTCGTCATGACCGGCCCCGGCGGAGAGAGCTTTCCCGGGCGCGCGGGCCCGCGCTACCGCCAACCGCCGTGGGCCAGCGACCCGTTCCAGCCCGCCGCCACTGCTACTGCCGCCGCGCCCGTGTCCGCCACCACCAGGCTGATCGGCGGGCGTCACCGGCTCACCGTCGGCATCGTCCGCTCACCGCACGGCGACGTGTACCGCGCCCTGGACACCGAGACCGGCAGCCGCGTGATCGTCAAACAGGCCCGCGCCCATGTCGGCGAGGACGCCGCGGGCGTCGACGCCCGCGGCCGCCTGCGGCACGAACACGCCGTACTGGCCGCCCTGTCCGGCCTCGACGGCGTCCCGCGCATTCACGATCACCTCCGCCACGGCGACGACGAATACCTGGTCACCACCGACTGCGGCCCCCACGACCTGCGCCGTGACGTACTCGCCCACGGCCCGTACGCACCGGACGCGACCACGCCGTCCCGGAACCTCGCCGCACTGGCCCGCCGCCTGCTGCGCGTGCTCGACGGTGTGCACGCCCGGGGTGTCGTGATGTGCGACCTCAAGCCGTCCAACGTGGTGCTCGACGAGCACGGTGTCGCCCACCTCGTGGACTTCGGGATCGGCGCCCTGCACGGCGAGAGGCCTGCGGGGGCGACCCCCGGCTACTCGATGCCGGTGCTCCGCGCGGACCGGGCCCCGCAGCCCGCAGACGATTTGTACGCCCTCGGCGCGACCCTCTACTTCGCCCTCACCGGCATGGACCCGGTGGTCGTCGACCGCGACCGCGACGTCAACCGCGAGCGCACCCTGCAGTGTCTGGATGCCGTGCTCCCGGATGCCGCGCACCACTGGGCGCGTGCGCTCGTCGCCGGGATGCTGGACCCGGACCCCGTACGCCGCACCGCCTGCGCGGATCGCCTGCGCGGGCCGGTGACCACTGCCTTTGCCGCCCGAGCGGCCCGGCGTTTGCCACGGATCACCGGTGACCTGCTGGAGGATCTGATCGCGCACACCGTGGCGAACTGCGCGGAGGCGGCCGCCGGACTTCCCGAGCCGCCGCACGAGGGTTCCGGAGGGCCGGGCCACGGGCTGACGCTCTACGACGGCGCGGCCGGTCTGGGACTGGAGCTGCTGCACCACAGGGACCGGCCAGGAGTGTCCGATGCGGTGGCCGAGCTCGCCCGCAGGACCGCGGAACACCCCGCCCTGCCCGCCCTGTCGGCCGCTCTGTACACCGGGCGCACCGGAGTCGACCTCTTCCTCGAACGGGCCGCCGCGGCCACCGGTTCGCCCGCCGTCGTCCCCGCACCCGGCCGTCGCCCCTACGACACAACGGGTGATCAGATCGGCGGCGCGTCAGGCGTCGGGACCGGGCTGCTCGCACTGGCCCGCCAGGCGTACGCTACGGGGCGCGTGGAGGAGGGCGAGGCGAGGATCGCCGCGGCGGGGGAGTGCGTACGGGCGCTGCTGCGGGGGGAGTGCGAGCAGGAGCCTGCCGAGCCGCAGCGGTCGGCAGCGGACTCGGCGGCCGCGTTCACGCTCGGGTTCGCTCACGGCCGGGCGGGCGTCGTCCACTTCCTGTCCGCGTACCACCGCCGTACCGGCGACCCGGATGCCGGTGCCGCCGCCCGAAGGGGACTGGCAGAGCTGACCACGCACACACCGCGACTGCTGACGCTGGCCGCCCGGCCTGAGGCTCACCGGCGATACGGGTCCTGGTGCCGCGGACTCGCCGGGATCGGCGCCCTCCTGATCGAGGAGGGCGCATACGCGCAGGACCCGTTCACGACGGAACTCGGTGTGCGCTGTGCCTGGGCGAGCCGCCGACTCGCGCCCCGGATGAGCCCGGTCTCGCAGTGCTGCGGTCTGGCGGGCGTCGGTGAACTCCTCCTCGATGCGGCAGCCGCCACCGGCGACGCACCCCTGCACACCGCGGCCGAGGACGTCGCCGGGCTGATCCTGGCCCGCAGCGGCGGCACCGGGCGACGGCCGGTGTTCGCCGACAACACCCTGACCGCGTCGAGTGCGGGTTGGGCTTCGGGCAGTGCGGGCGTCCTGTCCTTCCTGCGCCGCTTGCGCGACCGCGGCGGACCGCGCCTGTGGTCCGAAGGCCCGCCCGGTACCCGCAGTACGGGCGGGAAGGGCGGCCGGTGAGCGGCGGGCGCGCCTCCGCTGAGGCAACCTGAACGGGGCCTTCGGCAGAAGCGGCCGTGCCTGGACCCTGTGGACGTCCGTGTACCGACAGGTTGGAAAGGTCTCGCCATGCCGTCGGGCCTCCTCCCCGTGGCTCGACGGCTCCACGCCTGTGGGCGTACACGTGAACGCGGCTTGGTGCTCCGGCCTTCGTGAAGGGCTTGGCGAGGCCGACGAGAGGTGCCGGGCCGCTGTTCGTGAGGTCGCTCGGTCAGCCCGGGAGGTGTGGCGCGTCGCGATTGGCGAGCATGGCGGCAGACCGTCGGACCAGGTCGTGAGTCCGCCTGGGTTCAGTTCGGTGGTCTACGGGTTGAGGTGATCTTCGCCTACGGAATTCTTGCCGGGGCCACTTTGAGTCGTATCCCGACGGGCGGGTGTCGCGCAGGCGTCAGGTCCCGGGCAGGTTGATGAAGTACACATTGGCAGGGTCCCCGCGCATGGAGTGCGCCAGCTCGGAGACGCGCTTTGCCTGGTCGGCAGAGAGGCGCCGTGCCTCCCACAGCAGAACCGCGGCGTCCACCGCCTCCGGGGCCGGAGGCGGTGGTACCTCGCTCAGATGGATGCCCGTGAGCGCGGCCAGTTCTCGGGCGTCGAACCCCAGCAGGGCTGCGAAGTCCACCACCAAGCGGGGCGTCAACTCCTTGCGACCGTCGCCGATGACACCGTAGGTGGTCGCCGACAGGTAGGTGGGCGTCACGACCGCCAAAATCCTCGCCATGCTCATCCAGGTCAGATTGCGGTACTGGAGCATGCGGATCACCCAACCGCCCGGACCGGCATGGGACGCGAGCCGCTTCGCGCCAAAGACGGAAGGTCGTTCTTCCTGCGGCAGTGAGCGGATGAGCTGCAGGAGTTCACGCCGATCGGCGGAGGAAAGGTGCACCGCGTCCATCACGATGTGCGGCGCCCACTGCTCGGCCTCGGCGTCCAGCGGCGCCAAATCGTCCGGGACCACGAGCCCCGCGAGGATGAACAGATCGACGGTGTGGAATCCCATGGCAGGTGCGATCCGCCGGAGCAGCCCCTCGCCGGGGGCTTCCCCCGCGAGCACCACTCGGACCTCGTCCGCCGTCAGTCCGGCGCGATTGGCCAGCTCCTGCGCACTGAGTTCTCTGTGGTCGAGTAACGACTCCAGCATCGCGCCGAAACCGGGGTGCTCCGTCATGCCCGCAGCCTCACTCATCTGCTGATTGAACAGGTGTGTAACCGGCCGGCGTGAGCCCGTGGCCGTGATGTCGTCCTGCCGACGTCCATCCCGAGGGAGACGTCCATCCCGAGGAAGACGCCCACGCCTTCGGTTTCTGGCATCGCGCATCCACGTCATGCGGATCTGCCGCCGGGAACTGCCCGGCACAGCGCCGGACCGGGCGGTGGTCTGGTCTCTCGTCAGCCTCCCTGAGGGCACCCTACGGACCACGGACCCGGCGACACCACCCCTCCAGCCCGCCGTGCTGGTCTGTCGATCGTCGCCGTACGACTTGGCGGCACAGGAGGACCGTGGCCTCTTCATCGACGACGCCGCCCCCGTAGAACGGGTGGATCCGTGCGGACTCCGGCTCCGAAGCCGACGCCCTCTCCAGGTCGGGCACCGCCCCGTCGTCGCCCCCGATCAAGGCCGACCGGGCGGCGGCCACGAGCGCGCGGACGCCAGGGCCGGTGACGTCTCCCACCGGGCCGCGCACTCGGCAAGGGAGGAAGTCGTGCCACATTCGAAGTCCTCTTGCCCCGTTGCGGAGCGAGGGGAACGGCCGAGGCCAAGGAGGAGGGCGGCTCGGAAGGCGGCAAGTGCGCTGGTGAGCGGCGTCCGTGGCGCATTCGGTACGGAATTCGGACGGTGCGTGGCTGCTTTCGCAGCGACCGGAACGCGCCATTGACGTGTCCTGACTGGGTATCTTTCAATGTGTGACGAGAAGGTAAAGACTTCGTAGGTCACTTTCACAACTCCCTTTGGCCTGGCCGCTGTTCGTCGTTCCCGGTTCCGCCTCGTGCGGCCGGCCGGGGCCGCGCAAGCCGGGGTGGGGGCGACGCCGATGTGCTTAGAGGGAGACGCGCCCATGGAGTTCAGGGTCCTCGGGCCGCTCGAAGTGGTCGTCAACGACGCCGCTCTCCATCTCGGAGGGCCGCGCCAGCGCACGGTGCTCGCCCTGCTGCTCCTCAACGCCAATCGCGTCACCCCGCTCGAACGCCTCGTCGACGCGGTCTGGGGGGAGGCGCCGCCCTCCACCGCCCGCACCCAGATCCAGACCTGCATCTCCGGCCTCCGCAGGGGCTTCGCGCGTGATGCCGGGGCGTTCGACGTGATCACGACCCGTGACGCGGGCTACCTGCTGTGCACCATCAAGGAGCAGCTGGACAGCGAGCGGTTCTCGCGCGGCGTCGAGGCGGCGCGCGGCCACGCGGCCCGCGGGGCGGCCGCCGCCGCGGAACGCGAGCTGCGCGAGTCCCTGGCCCTGTGGCGCGGCCCCGCCCTGATGGGCGTGCACAGCGACGTCGTACGGCGCAGCGCCACCTTGCTCGACGAGCTGCGGCTCGCCGCCCTGGAGGAATTGCACGAACTGAACCTCGCCCTCGGCCGTCACGTGGAGGCGGTCAGCGAGCTGTTCGAGCTGATCGAGCGCGAACCGCTGCGCGAGCGCCTCTACGGCTTCCTGATGCTCGCCCTCTACCGCGCAGGCCGCCAGGCCGAAGCCCTCGACGTCTACCGCAGGGCGCGCACCGCTCTCATCGGTGAACTCGGCATCGAGCCCGGCCGTGAGCTGCGCCGCCTCGAAGTGGCGATCCTCAACGGCGACGCGTCCCTCGACGCACCTTCGCGGCCTGTCGTCCGCCGCGCCGCGCCCCCCGAGGTCCAGGACGACCCGAGCCCCGTACCCCCGGCTTCGCCCGGGACGCCGCCCGAGCGGCACCAGGAACAGGAGGGCGGCGATCCGCGTGAGGAGAGCGGCCCTCCGGCCGCCGCCGTCGACGTCCGGCCCGCCGCACCCCCGCCGGGCCAGCCGCTCCAGCCTCCGCGTCAACTCCCGCGCGACATAGGGGATTTCACCGGACGCGAGGAATACATCGAGCAGTTACGCGGCTACCTCACCCCCGGTGCGGGAGGCGCCGCCGCCCGGCACAGCGTTCCCGTCATCGGGATCGTCGGCACGGGCGGCATCGGCAAGTCCGCGCTCGCCGTGCACGCCGCCCACGAACTCGCCGGGTTCTTCCCCGACGGACAGCTCTACGCCGATCTGCACGGCGTCTCCGACACCCGCACCGTCGCGGGTGTCATGGACCGCTTCCTGCGCGCCCTCGGCGTCTCCAGCCACGCCGTCCCCGAGGAGTTCACGGAGCGCACCGACCTCTACCGCAGCCGCCTGGCGTGCCAGCGGGTCCTGGTGGTCCTCGACGACATCGCCGACGGTCCCGAGCTCCAGCACCTCATCCCGGGCAGCGCCAGCTGCGCCGTGATCATGACCAGCAGGTCGCGGCTCGCCGCGATCACCGCGATCCGCCGGATCGGGCTGCCCGTCTTCGACCGGGACCTCTCGGTCGAGCTGCTGTCCAGGATCGCGGGGCGCGGCAGGGTGGAGACCGAGCTGGCGGAGACGTTCGAGCTGGCCGAGGTCTGCGCGGGGCTCCCCCTCGCGCTGCGCATCGCGGGCGCCCGCCTCGCCTACCGCCCCCACTGGCGCGTCGGCCGGCTCGTGCGCCGACTGCGTGACGAGGCCGGGCGCCTGGACGAGTTCGCCCACGCCGGGATGGAGCTGCGCTCCACCATCGGCCTCGCCTACCGCGGCCTCGACGAAGACGCCCAGCGGATGCTGCGGCTCCTGTCCCTGCTCGGCGTGCGGACCTTCCCCGGCTGGGTGGCCGCCGCGCTCGCCGACATGGAAACGCCTGACGCCGAGGACATCCTCGACACCCTGGTCGACGTCCAGCTCGTCGACGTCATGAGCGATCGCGACGACCCCAGCACCCGCTACCAAGTCCACGACCTGATCAAGGTGTACGCCAAGGAGCGCTGCCAGGAGACGGAGACCCCCGAGGAGTGCGCGGCCGCGCTGCGCAGACTGCTGCGCACCTGGCTCACCCTCGCCGAGGCCATGCACCGGCGTGAGTACGGCGGCGACTTCACGATCCTGCACGGCACCGAAGAGCGCCGGACGCTGCCCGCCGAGGCCACGGCCGAACTCCTCGACGGACCCATGGAACGCTGGGCCCGCGAACGCCACGCGCTCGTCTGGTCCGTGCGGCAGGCCGCCGAATCGGGCCTCCACGAGCTGTGCTGGGACCTCGCGCACACCGCCGTCACGCTCTACGAGGCCAAGGGCTACACCGACGACTGGCGCGAGACCTCGGAGCTGGGCCTCGCCGCGGTCCGCGCGGCGGGCAACACCCGGGGCGAGGCCGTGATGCTCTACTCGCTCGGCTCGCTCCACATGTACCAGGCGCGCCTCGACGCGGCCGAGGAGCTTTTCGTACCCGCCAAGGAACTGTTCGACGCCGTGGGCGACACGCACGGCAGCGCGCTCGTCCTGCGCAACATGGGCTTCCTGGAACGGCTGCGCGGCGACCGCGAGGCGATGATGACCCAGTACGAGATCGCGCTGGGGCAGCTGCGCGCGCTCGGCGACCGGGTCGGCGAGGCGCACGTGCTGTGCGGCATCGCGGCGGCCAAGCTGGACGACGGGGAGGCCGAGGAGGCCAGGCCGCTGCTGACCGAGGCGCTGGAGATCTCCCGTTCGGTGGGGTGCGCCCGCATCGAGGCCCAGGTCATCTACCGGCTCGGCGACTTCCACCTGCGCTTCGACGAGGCGGAGCTCGCGGGGCAGGCGTTCCAGCAGGCGCTGCGGATCGTCCGCGCCACGAGCGACGTGGCGGGAGAGGCGCACGTCCTCTACGGCATCGGCCGCGTCTGGGTCAACGGCCGTCAACCCGGGCGCGCCAAGCAGGCGTTCACCGAGGCGCTGGGCGCCGCGGAGCGCGCCGGTGACCTGTTGATCCACGGGCAGGCCCGGCTGGCGCTGGGGCAGGCGGAGCACGAACTGGGGGAGCACGCGGCGGCGTTGGAGACCCTGACGGCCGCGGCGGAGACGTTCGCGCACGTGGGAGCGGCGCTCTGGCAGGGCCGGGCTCTGGTGGCGAAGGCCGATGTGCACGCCGTGCTGACCGGGTCGGAGGGCGACGAGCAGGCGTGCCTGAAGGCGGCGGCGAAACTGCTGGTCGCGATCGAGTCGGCGGAGGCGGCCGAGGTGCGGGACCTCATAGAGCGGCGCCTGCTGCACGCCGACGGGTGAGACGCGGGGGCCGCGGGGCGTTGAGGCTGCGGACTGACTGACGGGGGCTCAGCCCCAGCGGGTGTCTTCCGGGGACGCGATGCCCCAGCGGGTGTCTTCCTGCGGTGCGATGCCCCACCGCGTGTCCTCCTGGGGTGCGATGCCCCACCGCGTGTCCTCCTGGGGTGCGATGCCCCACCGCGTGTCCTCCTCGGGTGCCATTCCCCACCGGGTGTCTTCCTGCGCTGCGATGCCCCAGCGGGTGTCCTCCTGCCGTGCGATGCCCCAGCGCGTGTCCTCCTCGGGTGCCATCCCCCACCGGGTGTCCTCCTGCGCCGCCACGCCCCACCGGGTGTCCGCGGGACGCTCCGCCGCCGACGCGTCGGCGAGGCCGCCGGCCACTCCCGTGGCGAGTGCTGCGGTGAGCGCGGCGGTGGTGCAGACGCGGGCGGCGAACAGGCGGGTGAGCTGCATTTTCGGGTTTCCCTTCGGCGGTTCGGGCTTCGACGGACTCATCACACCGACGCCCGCTACTGACCCGCGATCGCCCCACTACTGATCACTCGCCGCCCGGCCGACAACGGACCGATAGCGAACGAGTAGCGGCGGCTCGAAGCATGCGAAGCGGCCGTCCACCGGCGCGGCGCCCCGTCTCTCACCCATTCAGGAGGTCCCACCGTGCGGGTACTCGGAATCAGCGGCATGCACTCCAGCGTCAACTTCAAGAAGCGCGTCCTGCCCGGCCTGGACGACCGGCACTACCGGGTGGTCCAGGGCCTGGACTCGGCAGCCGCCCTGGTGGACGCGGGCGGCGTCGTCGCGGCGGCGGCCGAGGAGCGGTTCACGGGCGAGAAGGCCACCGGCGCCTTCCCGCTCCAGGCGCTCCGCTACTGCCTGGAGCGCGGCGGTATCGACCTCTCCGAGGTGGACCGGGTCGCGTACGGCTTCGACTACCGGCGCTCCGAGCTCGACGACCTGAGCGAGTACACGCGGCGCCGCTTCGACGAGGTCTACTCGGCCGAGGCCACCCGTTCCCAGCTGCACGCCCACTGGCCCGGCATCGACTGGGCGGAGCGCTTCGTGGCGGTCCCGCACCACCACGCGCACGCCGCGAGCGCCTACCACCTCAGCGGCTTCGACTCGGCCCTCGTCCTGGTCGCCGACGGCATGGGCGAGCGCGAGAGCATGACCGTCTTCCGCGGCGAGAACGGCACGCTGACCCCGCTGCGCCGGGTGCCGGCCCTGCACTCGCTCGGCACGCTCTACGGCGCCGTCACGCTCTACCTCGGCTTCGAGTTCGCGATGGACGAGTACAAGGTCATGGGCCTCGCCCCGTACGGCGACCGGGCCCGCTACCGCGACCGGCTGGACGCCCTGGCGCGCCTCGGCGACGACGGCACGTACACCGTGCCGCTGCTCGGCGAGAACCGCGGCTGGCTGGAGAACGAGACCCACGCGGGCGCCGTCCGCGCGCTCACCGGGCTGTTCGGCCCGCCGCGCGAGCCGGGCGCCCCGCTGGAGCAGCGGCACATGGACGTGGCCGCCGCCGTCCAGTCCGTGCTGGAGCGCACGCTGCTGCACGTGCTGCGGCACTTCGCCGCCGAGACCGGGCTGCGCAGGCTCTGCACCGCCGGCGGCGTCGCGCTCAACTGCACCGCCAACGGGCTCGTCGCCCGCAGCGGGCTCGTCGAGAAGATCTTCGTGCAGCCCGCGGCGGGCGACGACGGCAGCGCGCTGGGCGCCGCCCTGTACGCGCGCTCCCTGGAGACCGAGCAGCCCGTCGTTCGGATGGGCATGCCCTACTGGGGGCCCGAGTTCGATGCCGAGGCCGTCGCCAAGACGGTGGAGAACGAACCCGGCTGCACGGCCCGCCGGGCGAGCGGCGACGAGGTCGTCCGGGAGACCGCCCGGAACCTCGCCGAAGGGCGGGTGGTGGCGTGGTTCCAGGGCGCCATGGAGTTCGGGCCGCGCGCACTGGGCCACCGCAGCATCCTGGCCGACCCGCGCGGACCGCACATGCGCGACCACCTCAACAGCGTCGTCAAACAGCGCGAGGACTTCCGGCCCTTCGCCCCGGTGGTGCGCCGCGAGGACGTGCACCGCTACTTCGAGGTCGTCGAGGGCGCCGAGGACATGTACGCGCACATGCTGTTCGTGGTGCGCGTCAAGCCCGAGCACCGCGACCTGCTGCCCGCCGTCACCCACGTCGACGGCACGGCCAGGGTGCAGACCGTGGCCCGCGAGGACAACCCCAGGCTCTGGGAGCTGATCGGCGCGTTCGGCGAGCTGACCGGCGTCCCCGTCCTGCTCAACACCTCCTTCAACCTGCGCGGCCAGCCGATCGTCCGCGACCCCGGCACGGCGCTCGCCACCTACCTGCGCTCCGAGCTCGACCACCTCGTCCTCGGCGACTTCCTGGTGGTGCGCGATGAGGCATGACACCCGGAGCGCCACCCTCCCGCCCGACCTCCCGGAGCCGGTGGTGCCCCAGTTCCACCAGGACGTACGGGAGGTCCCGTGCACCGGCCCCGGCACCCTGCCGCTCGCCGCGTGCCTGGCCGCCGTCCTCGCCGGCTACACCGGCCGTGGCGAACTGCTCGTCGGCGGCACCCACTTCAGCGTCGCGCCCCACACGCTCCTGGCCGAACTGGCCGCCCGCGCGGACGACGGCGCCCCGCACGGACCGGGCGAGCACATCAGGCTCGGCGCCGCCCTGGCCGTGCGCCGCTTCCCGGGCGTCCTTTCGGCCACGTACGACACCGACCGCTACTCCGCCGAGCTGGTCACCCGGCTCCTTGACGACCTGGGCCGCGCCCTCGCCGCATCCCCCGACACCCCGGTCGCCGCCCTCCGCGTCGCCCGGCTCCACGAGGCACCCGCCGACGCGCCCCCGGCGCCCCCGGCGCCCGCGGCGCCCGGCGTCCGGGAGGAGCCCCGGGGCGAGACCGAGCGGACCGTCGCCGCGATCTGGGCCGAGGCCATCGACCTGCTGGCAGCCGAGGACATCGGACGCGACGACAACTTCTTCGCGATCGGCGGCCACTCGCTGGCCGCCATCCGCGCCGCACAGCGACTTTCCGGCCACTTCGGCGTCGAGCTCCCCAAGGGGCTGGTCATGTCCGCGCCCACCCCGCGCGAGGCCGCGGCGGTGATCGCCGCGGCACGGGAGAGCGCCGCAGCCGCTGCCGTACCGCCGCCGCGGGCGCACCCGCTCGACGCCGACCTGCCCGTGTCGCCCGCCCAGGAGGCCATGTGGCTCTCCGAACAGTGGACGCCCGGCACCACGGCGTACCACGCCCCCTACGCCCTGACCATCGACGGCGCGCTCGACACCGGCGCGCTGCGCGCGGCCCTGTCGGGCGTGGTCCGCAGGCACGTCGTCCTGCGGACCGCGTTCACCGACGACGACGGAGTGCCCCGGGCACCGGTCCTGGCCGATGCCGAGGTCCCGTGGCGCGAGCACGACCTGACCGGGGCGCCGCAGAACGCCGACGAACTGCTCGCCGAGCTGGTCGAGGAGCCCTTCGACCTGGCGTGCGCCCCGCTGCTCCGGGCCGACCTGCTGCGGCTCGCCGAGGAGCGCCACACGCTGCTGCTGACGTTCCACCACCTCGTCCTGGACGGCGGCTCGGTCGAACCGCTCCTGAGGGAACTCGCCGCCGGGTACACCGGCCAGGAGCCGCCCGCACCGCCCCTGCAGTACCGTGACCTGACCGTCCGGCAGCACGAGGTGGCCGCCACCCGCCGCGCGGCCGCCGCCGCGCACTGGGCCCGCGAGCTGGCCGACGCCCCCGAGCCCGTGGCCTTCCCCGGCGCCCGCCCCCGCACCGCCCCGCCCACCCTGGCGGGCGACCACGTCCGCACGGTCCTGGCCCCGCGCACCACGGACGCCGTGCGCTCCCTGGCCAAGGACCTCGGCACCACCCCGTACACCGTGCTGCTGGCCGCCTTCCAGGCCCTGGCGCACCGGCTCACCGGCCAGGACGACCTGGTGGTCGGCACCACGGTCACCACCCGGGACGGCGCCGAGTGCGCCGGGCTGATCGGACCGTTCTTCGCCACCCTGCCGATCCGCTCCACGGCCGCGTCCGCCACGGCCTTCGGCGAGCTGGTCCGCCGCACCCAGGACCGTACCGCCGCCGCGTTCGCCTGGAAGGACGTGCCGTTCCACCAGGTGGGCCACGGCACGGGACGCGTGGCCGAGCCGCCGACGCCCGTCCTGTTCGAACTGAGCCGGGCCGTCTCGGTGCCCGCGCCGCCCGGACTGGTCTGGGAGGCCCGGCTGATCGACCCGGCCGCGGCCAAGCTGGACCTGATCGTCACCGTGACTGACGACGGTACGGCGCTGCGCTGCACCCTCACCTACGCCACCGACCGCTACGGGCGCGCCGACGCCGAGCGCCTGCTGGACCGTTACGCCCGTCTGCTGGCGGGCGTGTGCACGGCCCCGCACCTGCCGATCGCCGACGCGCCGCTCGACGCGCCGACCGCCCCGGCCGCCACCGGAGCCGGGGCGACCATCCCCGCCGCCCCCGGTGTTCCCGGCGGCGGACAGGCCACCGACACGCCGCCCGACGCCGTGCCCGACGTCCTCGCCCGTCTATGGGCCGACGCGCTCGACCTGCCCGTCGCGGCGGTCACGCCCGACAGCGACTTCTTCGTCCTCGGCGGACGTTCGCTGGACGCGGTGCGCCTCGGCTCCCGCCTGCGCAAGGTCCTCCGGGTGACGGTGGCGCCCGCCCAGCTGTTCCGCACCTCCGGCTTCGCCGCCCTCACCGAGGTCGTGCGCGGCCACGCAACAGACCCGGACGAGCTCAGCCGCCGGGCGTCCCTCGTGCTCACGGCGTGGAACCTGCGTCCGGAAGAGCGTCACGCGCTGATCGAAAGGTCTCACGATGTCTGATCTGCCCGACCTCCCCGACGTGTCCGTCCTCCGGGACACCGCCGGCACCGCGGCCCCGGCCGCGCACCTCGACGCCGAACTGGCCGCGTTCCTGCGGGAAGAGGCCGAAGAGGCGAACCCCGGCACGGGCCCCGGCGCCGAACCGGTCAGCGCGCCGCTCTCCTTCGCCCAGCGCACCGTCTGGTTCTTCGAACAGTGGCGTCCCGGCACTCCCACCTACAACGTCGGCGGGGCCTTCCTCCTCCGAGGCCCGCTGGACGCCCGCACCCTGGAGAGCGCGCTCCACGAGACCGCGCGCCGCCACCCCGCGCTGCGCACCGGGTTCGCCACCCGCGAGGGCGAGACCGTGCAGGTCGTCGGCGCCGCGCCGGACGTCCCCTTCACCCACCGCGACCTCACCGCCCTGCCCGCGGAGCGCCGCGCCGACGAGGCCCGTGCGCTCGCCGAGGCTGAGGTGCGCCGTCCCTTCGCGCTCGACCGGGGACGGCCGCTGCGCGCCCTGCTCGTGCGGCTCGCGGACGACCGCCACCTCCTCGTGCTGACGGTGCACCACATCGTGTGCGACGGGCTGTCGCTGGGCATCGTCCTGCGCGACGTCGGGCGCAGCTACGCCGAGCTGGCCGCGGGCCGCTCCGGCGCCCTGCCGCCGGCCCCCGGCTACCCGGCCCACGCCGCTCGCGAGCGCGCCGCCTGGGACGAGGGCGAGGGCGCGGAGGGCCTCGCGCACTGGCTGCGCCGCCTGGAGGGCGCCCCCGAGGTCACCACCCTGCCCGCCACCCGCCCCCGGCCCGCCGAGCTGACGTTCGACGGCGAGACCCTGCTGATCGCCGTGGACGACGCGCTCACCGAGCGGCTCGCGGCCCGCGCCAGGGAACTGGGCGCCACCCCGTACGCGCTGCTGCTCGCCGCGTTCGCCGCCTTCACCGCCCGCTGCACCGGCCAGGAGGACGTGGTCGTCGGCACCCCGGTCGCGGTGCGCGGCGGGGGAGCGGACCCCGAGGGCTCGTACGACACCGTCGGACCCCTCATCAACACCGTCGCCCTGCGCGCCGACCTCGGGGGCGACCCCGACTTCCGCACCCTCGTCGAGCGGGTCCGCGCCACCGTCGCCGACGCCCAGGAGCACGCGGGCGTCCCCTTCGAGCGGATCGTCGACGCCCTCGGCCACGAGCGGGTCCTCAGCCACAGTCCCGTCTTCCAGACGGTCTTCGGCCTCCAGGAGGAGCCCGCCGACGGCTACCGCATCGGCGGGGCCGTCGCCACCGCCGAGCACGTCGAGCGCGGCACCGCGAAGTTCGACACGACCTGGAACGTCATCACCGCCCGCGCCACCCGCATCGAGCTGGAGTACAACACCGACCTGTACGACCGCACCACCGTCGAGGAGTTCGCCGCGGCCTACCTGCGGATGCTGCGGGGCCTGCTGGCCGACCCGGCCGCCCGCTTCACCCGCGTACCGCTCACCGGGCCCGCCGAGCACACCGGCCGCACGGAGGCGCCCGGCCCGGCCGAGGCCTCCGCCGCCGTCCCCGACGAGCGCCCGCTGCACGAGCGGGTCGCCGACTGGGCCGCCCGCACCCCCGCGGCGCAGGCCGTCACCGACGGCGCCGAGCGGCTGGACTACGCCGCGCTGGACGCCCGCGCCCGCTCCGTCGCCGCCCGGCTGCACGCGGCCGGGGTCCGCCCCGGACAACTGGTGGGCGTGGCCCTGCCGCGCGGCGCCGACCTGGTCGCCACCCTGCTGGGCGTGCTGCGCGCGGGCGCCGCCTACGTCCCGCTGGACCCGGACTACCCCGAGGAGCGGCTGCGCTTCCTGTGCGAGGACGCCGGGCTGCCCGCCGTCGTCTCGCGCGGCGCCGCGCTGGAGCGGCTGCCCGAGGGCGCCTGGACGGCGGTCGACCTGGACGCGCCCGCCCCCGAGGGTGCGCAGGCCCCGGAGCCCGCCGTCTCGCCGGACGACCTCGCGTACGTCATCTACACCTCCGGGTCCACGGGCCGCCCCAAGGGCGTGCAGGTCACGCACCGCAACGTCGCGCGGCTCTTCACCGCCTTCGGCGCCCCGTACGCCTTCGGCGCCGACGACGTGTGGGCGATGCTCCACTCGTACGCCTTCGACTTCTCCGTCTGGGAGATGTGGGGCGCCCTGCTCCACGGCGGCCGTCTCGTCGCCGTCCCCTACGGGACCAGCCGCAACCCCGCCGAGCTCCTGGAGCTGCTGGCCCGCGAACGGGTGACCGTGCTGAGCCAGACGCCGTCCGCCTTCCGCGCCCTGGAGGCCGCCGAGGCCCAGCACCAGGGCGGTGAACCGGCCCTGCGCCTGGTGGTGTTCGGCGGCGAGGCGCTCGACCTGCCCAGCGTGGGACGGTGGTTCGCCCGGCACGGCTCGGCCGCGCCGCGCCTGGTCAACATGTACGGCATCACCGAGACGACGGTCCACGTCACGCAGCGCCCCCTCACCGAGGCCGACGTCGCGGACCCCACCAGTCCCATCGGCGTCCCCCTCGACGACCTCCAGGTGCACCTGCTGGACCGCTGGGGCAACCCGGTGCCGCCCGGCGTCACCGGCGAGATGTACGTCGCGGGCGGCGGCGTCGCCCGCGGCTACCTCGGCAGGCCGGGACTCACCGCGTCCCGCTTCGTCGCCAGCCCCTTCGGCGGCCCGGGGGAGCGGATGTACCGCAGCGGGGACCTCGCACGGCGCCGCACCGACGGCACCCTGGAGTACCTGGGCCGCAACGACGACCAGGTGAAGATCCGCGGCTTCCGCATCGAGACCGGCGAGATCGAGGCCGCCCTGGCCGCCCACCCGCACGTCCGCGACGCCGTCGTGCTGGCCCGCCGCGACGACGGTGCCACGCCCCGCCTCGTCGGCTACGTCACCGCCGACTCCACGCTCACCAGCAGCGACCTGCGCGAGCACCTGAAGGCCCGGCTGCCCGAGCACATGGTGCCCCAGCTGTTCGTGGTCCTCGACGCCTTCCCCGTCACCGCGCACGGCAAGACCGACCGGGCCGCGCTGCCCGCCCCCGACGGCTCGCGCCCCGACCTCGCCGCCCCCTACACGGCGCCCGCCACCGACGCCGAGCGCGCCCTGGCCGAGGTCTGGGCCGAGGTGCTGGGCATCGACCGCGTCGGCACCGGCGACAGCTTCTTCGACGTCGGCGGCGACTCCATCCGCAGCCTCCAGGTCATCGGCCGCGCCAAGGAGATCGGCTGGGAGATCACCCTCCAGGACCTCTTCCGCTCACCCGTCCTCGCCGACGTCGCCGCCGCGGCCCGCTCGATCGACCCCGTCACGCACCGGGCCCTGGAACCCTTCGCGCTGCTCAGCGCCGGGGACCGGGCGCTGGTCCCGGACGGCGCCGAGGACGCCTATCCGGTCTCCGCGCTCCAGGCCGGCATGGTCTTCCACATGGAGAAGGACCCGGAGAACCTTCCCTTCCACAACGTCAACAGCTGGTACCTCAAGGCCGCCTACGACGCCGAGCTGTTCGCCCGCGCCATCCAGGAAGTCGTCGACCGGCACCCCATGCTGCGCACCTCCTTCGACTTCTCCACCTACTCCGAGCCGCTCCAGATCGTCCACGCGTCGGCCGAACTCCCGCTCGGCGTCCACGACATCAGGCACCTGTCGGAGTCCGAGCAGGAGGACGTCGTACGCGACCTGTTCCACACCGAGCGGGCCCGGCCGCTGGACCTGTCGTCCCCGCCGCTGCTGCGCGGCGCGCTCCACCGGCGCAGCGAGGACACCTTCCAGTGGACCCTCACCGAACACCACGCGATCTTCGACGGCTGGAGCCTGTTCACCTTCCACGGCGAGGTCTTCGAGCGCTACCTGGAACTCCTCAGGGACCCGCAGGCGCCGGCCGTCGCCCCGCCCCGCTCCCGCTACGCCGAGTTCATCGCCGCCGAGCGCGCCGACATCGCCTCCGCCGAGGCCAGGGACTTCTGGGAGCGCAAGCTGAGCGGCTTCCGGCCGACCCCGCTGCCCCGCTGGCCCGAGAGCCGCCTCGCGCGCTTCGAGGAGCACGACACCGACAAGGACGGCACGCTCACCGACGGACTCCAGAGCTGGAAGTTCACCTCCACCCTCGAAGCCACCCACCGCGCCCAGGAGCTGATCCTCCCCGAACCCGTCGTGGCCGGGCTGCACGAGCTGGCCGCCCGCATCGGCGTCCCGGTCAAGTCGGTGTTCCTCGCCGCCCACCTCAAGGTCATCGGCCTCAGCAGCGGCACCACCGACGTCGTCAGCGGCCTCACCAGCCACGGCAGGCCCGAGGACATCGACAGCACCCAGGTGCTCGGCATGTACCTCAACATGCCGCCCCTGCGCGTCGACCTGACGGGCGGCAGCTGGGCCGACCTGGTCCGCCGCGTCCACGAGGCCGAGCTGGAGCTCGTCGCGCACCGCCGCTACCCGCTGGCCAACATCCAGTGGGACGCGGGCGGCCAGGAGCTATTCGACACCACCTTCGTCTACCTGCACTTCCACGTGCTGAGCGAAGCCCTCAACACCGGCGTCTCCTTCCTCAGCAGCGGTGTGGCGCCCCGCGCCGACTACCGCGCCGAACCCACCAACTACGCCCTGTCCACCGGTGTCGTACGGGACCCCGTCTCCACCCGCATGCTGCTGCGCACCGACTACTACACCGCCAAGGTCTCCGACGCGCAGGCCGAGAGCATCCAGCGGCTGTACGTCGACGTCATGACCGCCATGCTCGAATCCGACGTCCCGCACGAGGCGTTCAGCCCCCTCGCGGGCGCCGATCGCGAGCGGGTGCTGCGCGAGTGGAACGGCCCCCGGCGCGAGTACCGCACCGACGCCTGCGTCCACGACCTCATCGCGGAGCAGGCCCGCCGCACCCCCGACGCCCTCGCCGTCACCGACGGCACCACGCGGCTCACCTACGCCGAACTCAACGAGCGCGCCAACCGCCTCGCCCACTACCTGCGCGAACAGGGCGCGGCACCCGAGAAGGTCGTCGCCGTGCGCAGCCACCGGGACGCCGAGCTGATCGTCCTGCTCCTCGGCGTCCTCAAGTCGGGCGCCGCCTATCTGCCCGTCGACCCCAAACTCCCCGCCGACCGGCTGGAGTACGTCCTGGCCGACGCGGGCGCCGTGCTCGCCCTGACCCGCGACGACACCACCGAGGGCTTCCCCGACGGCCCGTGGCGGCGGCTCAACACCGACGCGCTGGCCTACGACATCGCCGTGCGTCCCGCCGACGACCCGGTGCACGGGGCCGGACCGTCCAGCCTGATGTACGTCATCTACACCTCGGGCTCCACCGGGCGCCCCAAGGGCGTGCTCGTCCCGCACTTCGGAGTCGCCAACTACCTCGGCTGGTGCGAGGAGGAGTACGCCTCGCGCGGCACCGGCGGAGCCCCGCTCTTCTCCTCCATCGCCTTCGACATGGTCGTGCCCAACCTCTACACCCCGCTCGTCAGGGGCGAGCGGCTGTGCGTGCTCCACGACGACCTCGACCCGGCGGCGCTCGCCGAGCGGCTGGACGCCTGGGCGCCGTACAGCTTCATCAAGATGACCCCGGGCCACCTGGAACTCCTCCAGGAACTGCTGCCGCCCGAGCGGCTGGGCGCGCTGGCCGCCACCCTCGTCGTCGGAGCCGACGCCTTCCCCGCCCACACCCTCGCCAAGTGGCGCGCCGACGACGGCACCTCGGCGCTGCTCAACGAGTACGGGCCCACCGAGGCATCGGTCGGCAACACCACCTACACCCCCGGCGTGCAGGGCGCGCCCGCGGGCCCCGGCGGCCTCGTCCCGATCGGCCGCGCCATCCCCAACACCACCATGTACGTCCTCGACGGGGCCCTCAACCCCGTGCCTGTCGGGGTCACCGGCGACCTCTACATCGGCGGCGACTGCCTGGTCCGCGGCTACGCGGGCATGCCCGCCACCACCGCGTCCCGGTTCGTCCCCGACCCCTACAACGACGAGCCCGGCGCCCGCATGTACCGCACCGGCGATCTCGGGCGCTGGCTGCCCGACGGGCAGCTGGAGTTCCTCGGCCGTGACGACGACCAGGTCAAGGTCGACGGCTACCGCATCGAACTGGGCGAGGTGGAGGCCGCGCTCGCCGCCCACTCCGGGGTGCGCCAGGCCGTCGCGTCCGTCGTCGCCACCGACCGCTCGCGCCGCCTCGTCGGCTACTACGTCCCGGCGGGGCCCGACGTCACCGGCGCCGCGCTGCGCGCGTGGCTCGCCGAGCGGCTGCCGGCCTACCTGGTGCCCAGTGTGATCGTGCCGATCGGGGCCCTGCCGCTGAACGCCAACGGCAAGGTCGACCGCAAGGCCCTGCCGCACCCCAGAGAGGCCGGCAGGGCGGCGGCCGAGGCCCACGAGCCGCCCGCCAACGCCCTGGAGGAACTGCTCGCCACCGTCTGGAAGGAACTCCTCGGCGTCGAGCGGGCCGGACGCTCCGACTCCTTCTTCCGCCTCGGCGGGAACTCGCTCCTGGCCACCCGGCTGATGTTCCGCATCCAGCGCGACCTGCGCACCGAGGTGCCGCTGCCGACGATCCTGCGCGCGGGCCCGCTGAGCGAACTGGCCGTCGCAGTCGGCGAGGAACTGCGCAAGCAGCACGGCGACGAACTGGCCGACCTGCTGCTGGCACCCGTCACGGGCGACGCGCCCCGCACATCAGGAGAGGAGGAGAACGGCCGTGACCACTGACCTCTTCAGCAAGCTGACCACGCTCTCGCCCCAGCAGCAGCGGCTGCTGCGCGAACGCCTGGCGCAGACGCAGGCCCCCGCCCGGCCCGCCCCCCGTGCCGACACCCACCAGGGCGACGTCCCGCTCTCCCACGCCCAGCTGCGCATGTGGCTGATCAACCGCTTCGAACCCGAGGACCTCGGCTACAACCAGATCCACGCCCTGCGGCTGCGCGGCCCGCTCGACCGCGACGCGCTGGAGCAGGCGTTCACCGACCTCGTCGAACGCCACGCCGTGCTGCGCACCGTCTACCCGGAGACCGGCGGCGTCCCGCGCCAGGAGGTCCTCGCCACCGCCCGGTGCGGGCCCCTCCTCACCGTCCACCGTCCCCGGGACGCAGGCGAGGAAGGGGTGCGGCAGGCGCTGGCCGACGCGAACCTCCCCTTCGACCTGACCCGCGACATCCCGCTGCGGGCCCGGCTCGTCGAACGCGGCCCCGACGACCACGTGCTGCACCTGCTGATCCACCACATAGCCACCGACTGGCACTCCGACGGCATCGTGCGCCGCGACCTGTGGCGCGCCTACGCGGCCCGCTCCCGCGGCCACGCCCCCGACTGGGCGCCGCCGGAGCTGAGCTACGCCGACTACACCCTGTGGCACCGGGACCGGCTCGGCAGCGAGGAGGACCCCGGCAGCCCCCTCGCCCGGCAGCTCTCCCACTGGGCCAAGCGCCTGGAGGGCCTGCCCGCCGAACTGGCCCTGCCCACCGACCGGCCCCGCCCCCAGGACGGCGTTTCGGGCGCGGCAGGCGCGTCCCGGCACTTCCGCGTCGGCGCCGGTCTGCACGCCCGGCTGGCCGAACTGGCCGGACGCCAGGGCGCCACGCTCTTCATGGTCGTCCAGGCGGCCGTGGCGGCGCTGCTCACCCGGCTCGGCGCGGGCACCGACGTCCCGCTCTGCGCGCCCGTGTCGGGCCGCGCCGACGCCCGCCTGGACGGCACCGTCGGGTTCTTCGTCAACACCCTGGTCCTGCGCGCCGACACCTCGGGCGACCCCGGCCTGCGCGAACTGGTGCGCAGGGTCCGCGAGAGGACCCTGGACGCCTACGCCCACCAGGACATCCCCTTCGAGCGCGTCGTGGAGGCCGTCAACCCCGAGCGCGTCCCGGGCCGCCACCCGCTGGCCCAGGTCATGGTGAGCCTGCGCGGCCCCTCGACCGGCGCCGAAGGACTGCCGGGTCTTACGGCCGAGGAGATCGCCACCGGCACGGGCGTCGTGCACTTCGACCTCATGACGGCGTTCGTGGAGCACACCGGGCCGGGCGGCGAGCCCGCCGGACTCGACATCGAACTCGGCTACAAGACCGCCCTGTTCGACACCGGGAGCGCGATCGCCCTCGGGGAGCGGCTCATCCGGCTCCTCACGGCGGCCGCCGCCGAGCCGGACCGGCCGCTCAGCACCCTGGACCTGCTCGGCGACCAGGAGCGCGACCGGGTCCTGACCGCCGCGCGCGGCCCCCGGCACCCGGCGCCCGATGGGTCCCTGCCCGTCCTCTTCCGCGCCCAGGCGGCCCGTACCCCGGACGCGGTCGCCCTCTCCACCGTCGACCAGCGGCTGACCTACGCGCGGCTGGACGCCTGGAGCGACGCCCTCGCCCACGCCCTCGCCGACGCGGGCGCCGGCGCCGAGGACCGGGTGGGCCTGCTGATGGACCGCACTCCCGCCGCCGTCGCCACCCTGCTGGCGATCCTCAAGGCGGGGGCCGCCTACGTCCCGCTGCGCACCGCCGACCCCGACGAGCGCCTCGCCGACCTGGTCGCCGCCTCCGGCGTCCGCCTCGTCGCGGCGGGCCCCGGGCCCGCCCGCCCCCTCGGCGTCCCGGTCCTCACCGTGGACCCCGCCCCCGTGACCGACCGGCCGTTCCCGCTGCCCGACACCCATCCCGACCAGCTCGCCTACGTGATGCACACCTCGGGCTCGACCGGCACCCCCAAGGGCGTCGCCGTCACCCACCGCAACATCGCCGACCTCACCGCCGACCCCCGCTGGGCAGGCCCCGCCCACCGCACCGTCCTCGTCCACTCCCCGCTCGCCTTCGACGCCTCCACCTACGAGATCTGGGTGCCCCTGCTCACCGGCGGACGCGCCCACCTGGCGCCCCCCGGCGACCTCGACCTGCCCGAACTGGCCAGGGCACTCAAGGACGGCGGCGTCACCGCCGCCGGACTCACCGCAGGCCTCTTCCAGGTCGTCGCCGACGTCGCCCCGCAGTACCTCTCGGGGCTGCGCGAGGTCATCGCGGGCGGCGACGTGGTCCCCGCGGGGGCCGTGGCCCGCGCGCTCGCCGCCAACCCCGGCCTGACCGTGGCCCACGCCTACGGGCCCACCGAGACGACGACGTTCGCCTCCGTGCAGCCCTTCACCGCGGGGGACGTACGCCCCGGTGAAGCGAGGCTGCCGCTCGGCGGCCCGCTCGCCAACACCGGCGCCTACGTCCTGGACGAGCACCTGAGGCTGTGCCCGCCCGGAGTGCCGGGCGAGCTCTACCTCACGGGACCCGGCGTCGCCCGCGGCTACCTCGGGCACCCCGGACTCACCTCCGAACGGTTCGTGCCCTGCCCATCCGGCGCCCCCGGCGAGCGGATGTACCGCACGGGCGACCTGGCCAGGCTGCGCCCCGACGGACTGCTGGACTTCCTCGGACGCGGCGACACCCAGGCCAAGGTGCGCGGCTACCGCGTCGAACCCGAGGAGATCCGGCACGCGCTGGCCGCACTGCCCGGCGTCCGCCAGGCCGTCGTCACCGTCCGCGAGGACCGGCCGGGCGACAAACGGATCGTCGCCCACGTGGTCCCCGACGAGGACCCGGAGCACGGCGGCTTCGACGCCGAAGCGCTGCGCGCCGCGCTCGCCGCACGGCTGCCCGACTACCAGGTGCCCGACGCGATCGTGGCCCTGGAACGGCTGCCGCTGACCGCCAACGGCAAGGTCGACCACCGGGCGCTGCCCGCGCCCCGCTGGGCCGAGCCCGCCGAGGACGCGGCGGACGGCGGGCAACCGGCCACCGCCACCGAGCGCCGGCTGTGCGAGCTGTTCGGCGAGGTGCTCGGCACCGGGCCGGTCTCCGTGCGGCAGAGCTTCTTCGCCGCAGGCGGCAACTCCCTGCTCGTCATGCGGCTGTGCAGCCTCATCAGAGAGGAGTACGGACACGGCCCCGCGGCCCGCGAGGTGTTCGCCAGGCCCACCCCGGCCGCGCTCGCCGCCCTCCTCGACGCCGCGCCCGCCACCGCGGACACGGACCCCGCGTCCGGGGCCGCCGCGCCCGTGCTCGCCCCGGCGCCCCGCGACGCCGAGCCCGTCCTCGCACCCGTCCAGCACGGGCTGTGGTTCCTGCACCAGCTCGACGGGTACCACTCCGCCTACAACGTCCCGGCCGCGCTGCGCCTCACCGGCCGCGTCGACCTCCGGGCGCTGCTCCTGGCCCTGCGCGACACCGTCGGCCGCCACGACGCGCTGCGCACCCTCCTCCCGGCGGACGACGGCCGCCCCGCGCCCCGGGTGCTGCCCGCCACGTGCCCGGTCGACCTGCACCTGACCGCGGCCGACCCGGCCCTGCTGCCCGAACTGCTCACCGCCGAACGGGCCCCCGCCTTCGACCTCGGCACCGACCTGCCCCTGCGGGCCCGCCTCTTCGACCTCACCGGCCCCGACGACGCCGCCGAGCAGTACGTCCTGTCCCTCGTCTTCCACCACCTGGCCGTCGACGGCTGGTCCATGGACGTCCTGTGGGCCGACCTCGCGGACGCCTACCGCGCCCGCACCCGGGGCCGCGCCCCCGACTGGACGCCCCTGCCCCTGGGCTACCGCGACTACGCCCACTGGCAGCACGCCCTCGTCGGCCCGCCCGAGGAACCCACCGAACTGGCCGGGCTCCAGCTCGACCACTGGCGCACCGCCCTCGACGGGGCGCCGGACGAACTGGCCCTGCCCTACGACCGCCGCCGCACCGAGCACTCGGGCCCGGAAGGCGCCACCCACCACCTGCGCCTGGACGCGGCGCTGCACGCCCGGCTCACCGCACTGGCGGGCAGCCAGGACGCCACCTTGTTCATGGCCGTGCAGGCCGCCGTCGCCGCGCTCCTCACCCGGCTCGGCGCGGGCACCGACATCCCGCTCGGCACCCCCGTCGCGGGCCGCACCGACGCACGCCTCGCGGGCACCGTCGGCTTCTTCGTCAACACCCTGGTCCTGCGCACCGACACCTCGGGCGACCCCGGCTTCGCGGAACTGCTGCGCCGGGTGCGGGACACCGCACTGGACGCCTACGCCCACCAGGACGTGCCCTTCGAGCGCGTCGTCGAGGCGCTCAACCCGGCCCGCGTGCCCGGCCGGCACCCCCTGTTCCAAGTCATGATCAACCACACCGGTGCGGGGGCCGGGGCCAGGGAGCACGACTTCCCAGGGCTCGGCGCACAGGCCCTCGCGGCCGAGTCCCGCACCTCCCACTTCGACCTCCTGTTCACCTGCTCCGAGGAGCCGGGAACCGACGGCGCCCCCGCCGGGCTCGGCATCGAACTCGGCTACCGCACCGCCCTGTTCGACCCGGAGACCGTCGCCGCCATCGGCACCCGCCTCGTCCGGCTCCTGACCGGGGCCGCCGACGCCCCCGACCGGCCGCTCAGCGCACTCGACCTGCTCGGCGACGGCGAGCGCGCCCGCGTCCTGGCGGCGGCCCGGGGCCCGGCCCACCCGGCGCCCGAGGCATCGGTGCCCGCCTCGTTCCGCGCCCAGGCGGCCCGTACCCCCGAGGCGGTCGCGCTCTCCGCGGACGGCGTCCGCTGGACGTACGCCGAACTGGACGCCTGGAGCGACCGAACCGCCCACGCGCTCACCGCGCGGGGCACCGGCGCCGAGGACCGCGTCGGCGTCCTGATGGACCGGGGACCGGCGACCGTCGCCGCCCTGCTGGCGATCCTCAAGACCGGCGCCGCCTACGTACCGCTGCGCACCGCCGACCCGGCCGAGAGCCTCGCGGAGACCGCCGAGAACGCGGGGCTGCGCCTGATCGTCACCGACTCCGCGCACCACGACCGCGCCACCGGGCTCGGCATTCCCGTCCACACCGTCCCCGAGGCGGACGGGCACCACCCCGCCGGACTCCCCGCCCCCGTGACCGACCGGCCGTTCCCGCTGCCCGACACCCACCCCGACCAGCTCGCCTACGTGATGCACACCTCGGGCTCGACCGGCATCCCCAAGGGCGTCGCCGTCACCCACCGCAGCATCGCCGACCTCGCCGCCGATCCGCACTGGGCCCGCGAGGCCCACCGCACGGTCCTCGTCCACTCCCCGCTCGCCT
The DNA here is from genome assembly GCF_044458065.1 of Streptomyces sp. NPDC050504. Taxonomy (NCBI): domain Bacteria; kingdom Bacillati; phylum Actinomycetota; class Actinomycetes; order Kitasatosporales; family Streptomycetaceae; genus Streptomyces; species Streptomyces sp. NPDC050504. The sequence continues at coordinate 1,420,542 of NZ_JBITHO010000001.1, forward strand.
TCGACGCCTCCACCTACGAGATGTGGGTGCCCCTGCTCACCGGCGGACGCGCCCACGTGGCCCCCGCGGGCGAGCTGTCCCTGGCCGCGCTCACCGAGGCCCTGCGCGACCACGGCGTGAGCGCCGCCTGGCTCACCGCGGGTCTCCTCCAGGTCGTGGCCGACGAGGCCCCGGACGCCCTGTCGGGGCTGCGCGAGGTGTGGAGCGGCGGCGACGTCGTCCCGCCGGAGGCCGTACGGCGCGTCACCGCCGCCTGCCCGGAGCTGACCGTCGTCAACGGCTACGGGCCCACCGAGACCACCACCTTCGCGGCCGTGCACACCGTGCGCCCCGGCGACCTGGCCGAAGACGCCGTGCGCCTCCCGCTCGGCAGCCCCCTCGCCAACTCCGGGACCTACGTGCTGGACGACCGGATGCGCCCCTGCCCGCCCGGCGTCCCCGGCGAGCTCTACCTCACGGGACCCGGACTCGCCCGCGGCTACCTGCGGCGGCCGGCGCTCACCGCCGAACGGTTCGTGTCCTTCCCGCACGGTGCGCCGGGGGAGCGGATGTACCGTACGGGCGACCTGGTGCGGCTGCGCCCCGACGGGCTGCTGGACTTCCTGGGCCGCAGCGACCGGCAGGTCAAGGTGCGCGGCTTCCGCATCGAGCCCGAGGAGATCCAGCACGCGCTGGCCGCACTGCCCGGCGTCCGCCAGGCCGTCGTCACGGTCCGCGAGAGCGGTCCCGGCGACAAGCGGATCGTCGCCCACGTGGTGCCCGTCCCCGGCGACACCGCGCCGGACACCGAGGCCCTGCGCGCCGCCACCGCCGCCCGGCTGCCCTCCTACCTCGTACCGGACGCCTTCGTCGTCCTTCAGCGGCTGCCGCTGACGCCCAACGGCAAGGTCGACCTGCGGGCGCTCCCCGAGCCCCGCTGGACCGACGAGTCCGAGGGCGCCGTGGCACCGGCCACCCCCGTCGAACGCACCCTGTGCGCGCTCTTCGGCCGTCTCCTGGGCGTCCCGCCGGTCTCCGCCGTGCAGAACTTCTTCACCGCGGGCGGCAGTTCGCTGATGGTCATGCGGCTGTGCAGCCTCATCCGCAAGGAGTTCCAGCAGGACCTGACGGCACGCCAGGTGTACGACAACCCCACCCCGGTCGCCCTCGCCGTGCTCATCGAGGCCGCCGCCCAGGAGGGCCGCGCTGCCCGCGCCCCGCTCGCCCCGGCCCCCGAGGGCGCCGCCCTGGTGATCGCGCCCGCACAGCAGGGCCTGTGGTTCCTGCACCAGCTCGACGGGTTCCGCTCCGCCTACAACGTCCCCGCGGCCCTGCGCTTCGGTGAACCGCTCGACGCCATCGCGCTCGCCGACGCCCTGTACGACACCGTCGCCCGGCACGACGCGCTGCGCACCCTCATCCCCGACCTGGACGGAGAGCCCGCGCCCCGCACCCTCGCCCCCGACGCCCTGCCCGCCCTGCTCACCCGCACCGACACCACCGAGGACGCACTGCCCGCGCTCCTGGAGGCCGAACGCCACTGGCAGTTCGACCTCACGGCCCAACTGCCCGTGCGCGCCCGGCTCCTGCGCCTCACCGACTCAGGCGCCGACGTACTGTCCCTGGTCTTCCCGCACCTGGTCATGGACGGCTGGTCCCTGGACGTCTTCTGGGCCGACCTCGCCACCGCCTACCGGGCCCGTGCCGAGGGTCGCGCCCCCGGCTGGGAGCCGCTGCCCGTCGGCTACACCGACTACGCCCACTGGCACCACACCCTCCTCGGCCCGCCCGAGGAGCCCACCGAGTTCACCACCGCCCAGCTCGACCACTGGCGCACCGCGCTCAAGGGCGCGCCCGTCGAACTGCCCCTGCCCTACGACCACCCCAGGCCCAGTGCCCGTGCGCTCACCACCCGGGTGCTGACCGCCCGCTGGGACGCCGCGACCCTCGCCGGGATCGACGCCCTGGCCGAACGCACCCACGCCTCCCTGCTCACCGTCTCCCAGGCGGCCGTCGCCGCCCTGCTCTCCCGGGTCGGCGGGGGCGACGACATCCCGCTGGGCACGCCCGTGTCGGGCCGCTCCGACGAGGCGCTCAGCGGTGTCGTCGGGCACTTCGTCAACACGCTGGTGCTGCGCGTCGACACCGGCGGCGACCCGGACCCCGACGAACTGGTCTCCCGCACCCACCAGGTGGCGCTGACCGCCCTCGGCCACCAGGACATGCCCTTCGACCGGCTCGTCCTGGAGCTGCGGCCCCCGCGCCGCGTCAACCGCAACCCGCTCTTCCAGACGATGGTCTCCTTCTCGCCCGCCGGCAGCGGCGAGGCACCGCGCTTCGGCGCGGACCCCGGCGAGAGCCTGTCCGCCGAGCCGGACTCGGCCAAGTTCGACCTGGCCTTCGAGTTCGTCGACCGCCGCGACGGCGAGGACGGCGCGCTGGAGTGTCGCATCTGCTACTGCCCCGAGCTGTTCGACGCGGCGACGGCCCAGCGCGTCGTCGACGAACTCCACGACCTGGTACGGGAGTTCGCGGCGCAGCCCGCGAACTGACCGTGCCAGAAGCCTGACCGGCCCCGGCCCGGGGCCCGCGCCCGCCGCCGGGTCCCGCGCCCCACGCTCCGCGTCTCACGCCCCATCCCGATTCCGATCCCATCGCGATCCCGAGGAGTCACCATGTCCAACCCGTTCGACAACACCGAAGGCCGCTTCCTCGTCCTGGTCAACGACGAGGGCCAGCACTCCCTGTGGCCGTCCTTCATCGACGTCCCGGCCGGCTGGACCGTCGCCCACCCCGAGGACGACCGGCAGACCTGCCTCGACTTCGTCGAGACCAACTGGACCGACATGCGCCCCAAGAGCCTCGTCGCCGCGATGGAGGCCGGACGTGCGTAACGCGACCACCGTCGTCCCCGACCAGGCCATCGTCCCTGACCAGGCACTCGTCCCCGCCGACGCCCCGGACACCCCGTGGATCAACGGGGCCCGCCTCCTGGACCGCATCGATCGGTTCGCGGAGATCGGCGGCGACGAGAACGGCGGCGTCACCCGCATGGGCTTCGGCCCCGCCGACCGCGAGGCGCGCTCCGCGCTCGTCCAGGAAGCCGTCAAGGCCGGCCTGGAGGCCGGGATCGACGCGGGCGGCAACGTCCTGGTCCGCCGCCCCGACCAAGGGGCGGGGGAGCGGCCCCGCCTCCTCATCGGCTCCCACCTCGACACCGTGGCCAACGGGGGCCGCCTCGACGGCACGTACGGCGTGCTCGCCGGGCTCGAAGTGCTCCAGACCCTCCACGAAACCGGCACCGAGACGAGCCACGAGATCGTCGTGGCCGCCTTCGCCAACGAGGAGGGGGCCCTCTTCCCCCAGCCCTTCTGGGGCTCCATGGTGCTGGCCGGGCGGCTCGACGCGCTCCCGGAGGACCCGCGCGACTACACCGGGGCGCCGCTGCGCGAGGCGCTCGCCCTGACCGGCGGAGACCTCTCCCGCCTCGACACGGCCGTCTGGGCCCCCGGCTCCCTCGCCGGGTACCTGGAGATCCACGTCGAGCAGGGGCCCGTCCTGGAACGCCTGGGCAAGCCCATCGGGGTCGTCGACTCCATCACCGGGCGCACCCAGCTCAAGGTCGAGGTGCGCGGCGCCGCGGGCCACGCGGGCACCACCCCGATGAAGGGCCGCCGCGATCCGCTGGTCACCGCTTCCCAGATCGTGCTGACGGTGCGTCAGCTCGCCGAGGAGCAGCGGCTGTGCCGCGTCGCCACCGTGGGCAGGCTCGACGTCTCGCCGAACTCGCCCAACACCATCGCCCAGTCCGTGCAGTTCGACGTCGACCTGCGCGACAGCACTCCGCACGGCCTCGCCGCGGCCGAGGAGACCCTGCGCGGCACCCTCGCGGCCCTCGCCCACCAGGGCGGCGTGGAGGTCACCGCGGAGGCGACCATCCGCACCGCCCCCGTCCTCACCGACCGGCGGCTGCGCGCGGCCGTCACCCGCTCCGCCGAGGAACTCGGACTGGCCCACGAGACCCTGCCCAGCGGCGCCGGGCACGACGCCCAGGTCATCGCCGACATCGCCCCCGTCGGCATGATCTTCGTACCCAGCACGGGCGGCGTCAGCCACGTCCCCGAGGAGCACACCGCACCCGAGGACCTCGTCACCGGCGTCGACGTCCTGCTGCGCACGGTGCTCGGGCTCTGATCCGGCCCGCCCGGGGCACGGACCCGCCCCGGGCCGCCGGACGGAGCACCGCCCGGCCACTCGCGCCGCACCACCGGGAACGGCCGTCCGGGCCGGTCCGCACGGACCGGCCCGGGGCCCGCCGCCCCGCCCCCCCCCAACGACCACTTCGCGTACGGAGAGAGCCATGTCTGCAGACCCCACCGCCGGCCCGCACACCACCCTCGTACCCCGCCGACCCGCGCCCCGCATCGCCGTCTTCTGCGGCGCCAGGCCCGGCGCCGACCCCGCCTACGCGGAGCTCGCCGAGGAGTTCGGCACCGCGCTCGGCAGGCGCGGCGTCGGCCTGGTCTACGGCGCCGGAGGAGTCGGCGTGATGGGCGCCGTGGCCAAGGCCGCCCTGGCGGGCGGCGCGCCCGTCACCGGCGTCATCCCGCACGAGCTGCACGAGCGCGAGCGCGCCCACAAGGCGCCCGGAGAGGTCTTCGTCGTGCGCACCATGCACGAGCGCAAGGCCCTGATGTACCGCCTCGCCAGCGCCTTCGCGGTGCTCCCCGGCGGCCTGGGCACCCTCGACGAACTCATGGAGGTCGCCACCTGGAACCAGCTCGGCATGCACCACAAGCCGGTGGTCCTGCTCAACAACAGCGGCTTCTTCGACCCGCTCCTCGGCTTCCTCGACCACGTCGTCCGCGAGGGCTTCCTCACCCCCGCCGAACGCGCCCTCGTCCACACCGCCCGGGACCCCGAGACGGCCCTGGACCTGCTGGCCCCGCAGAGCCGCGAACCCGCGGCGGTCTGACCGCGCGCGTCCCCTTCCGCGCCCCGCGTTCAGCCCCCGTACTCCGGCTCCGTATCCCACATCCCGTAGGAGTGGCCCGCAGTGAACATCTTGCGCAACGCGCGCTTCAGGCGACTGCTGATCGGCGAAACCGTCTCCAGCTTCGGCGACAGCGCCATGTTCCTCTCCCTGGCCATCTGGGCCAAGGACCTCACCGGCTCCAACGCCTCGGCCGGTCTCGTCTTCCTCTTCATCACCGTCCCCGGGCTCTTCTCCCCCCTCTTCGGCTACGCCGTCGACAAGGTGAACCGCAAGCCCCTGCTCATGTGGATGTACGGGGCGATGGCCGTCCTCGTCCTCTCCCTGCTCTTCGTCGACTCGCCGGACCAGCTCTGGATCATCTACGCGGTCGCCTTCTGCCACGGGGTGTTCTTCTCCACACCGGCCCGCAGCGCCCTGCTCAAGGACCTGCTGCCGTCCGCCGACGCGCTCCAGGCCCGTTCGCTGCTCATCGCCACCCGCGAGGGCGTGCGCATCGTCTCCCCGGCCGCGGGCGCCGCGATCTACGTCGCCTGGGGCGGCAGCTTCCTGGCCCTGCTGGACGCCGCGACGTTCCTCTTCGCCATGGCGCTGCTCGCGGGCATCAAGCTCACCGAGTCCCAGCCGGAGGCCCCCACGGGCGAGCCGTTCCGGTCCCAGGTCACCGCGGGCTTCCGACACGTGCGCGGCATGCCGTTGCTGCTGCGCCTCATCGGCGCGATGGTCGGCTTCATGCTGATCGCCGGCCTCCTGGAGAGCGCCGCGTTCGCCGCGATCGAGCACGGTCTCGGCAAGTCCGCCGCGTTCTTCGGGGTCGCCTCCTCCGTGCAGGGCGCCGGATCGGTCCTCGGCGGCGTCGTCGCGGGCGCCCTCGTCAAACGGCTGGGGGAGTGCCGGGCCAGCGGCGTCGGCTACGCGCTGATGGCCACCGGCATGCTGCTGTGCATCTCCGGCGAGGTCGGTCTCTTCCTCGCGGGCGTCGTCCTCAACGGCATGGGCATGCCCCTGCTGGGCGTCGCCGTCGGCACCGCCACCCAGCTCTACACGCCCTCCCGCCTCCAGGGCCGCGTCCACGCCGTGGTGGGCATGACGTCGGGCGGCGTCCAGTCGCTGTCCATCGCCGCGGGCGCGGCGCTCATCGGGATCATCGACTACCGCGTGATGTACGGGCTCATCGTCGTCGCGGGCTTCGCCAGCGCCGTCTCCGTACTGACCCGCCGCCCGCCCACCCCGGAGATCGTGGCGTCCCTCGCGGACGAGCCGCAGGACACCCGGCCCCCGGCGCGCGACACCAAGGAGCCGGTGCCCGAGGGCGCCTGACCCCCTGGGCGCCACCCCGCCCCGCACCATGTCGTCCCTTCGCGTACAGCCCCGCCCCGTACCGCCCGTCCCCGCCGCGAACCGCCGCACGGAGGTGCCCTTCCATGCAGACCACCGCGCCCGCCCCGGCGGCGGCCCGCTCCGCCGCCCGGCCCCTGGAGGAAGCGCTCCACACCGCCCTGAGGGCACTCGACCGCCGAACACCCCTGGCCGAGGCGCAGATCGCCGTCCTGGAGGCCGCACTGCTCCTGGTCCGCGCCGGCACCGAAGCCGCCTGCCCGCCTGCCGAACGCCTCGAACTGCTCGGCAGCGCACTCGGCGCGGTCCGCGCCGCCGTCCAGGCCACGTCGTGCACGGTCGTCCGGGCCCGTGACGAACTGCGCCGCACCTCGGGCGACGCCCCGGACCAGCCCACCGTTCCGTCCCGCGGCACCCTCCGCGCACCGTACGAAAGGCGAACCGCCCATGCCCGCTGAGCCGCCCCCGCCGCACCCCACGATCCCCGACCGCTTCGCGGACCGGGCACGGCGCACCCCCGAAGCCGTCGCCGTCGTCAGCGACACGCACCGGCTCAGCTACGCCCAGCTGGACGCCCGCGCCGAGGACCTCGCCCAGCGGCTGCGCGCCGCCGGAGCCACCACGGGCACCCGGGTCGCCGTCCTCCAGGAGCGCTCCGCGGGACTCGTCGTCTCCCTCCTGGCGATCGCCAAGTCCGGTGCCTGCTACGTCCCGCTGCACACCGGCTACCCGGCCGACCGCATGGCCTGGGTGATGGCCGACACCGCCGCCGCCGTGCTGCTGACCGACGAGGCGTCGGCCTCCTTCCGCTTCCGCCACGATGCCCGCGTCCTGCGGGTCCGGCCGGACGGCACGACCGAGGGCCCGGCCCCCGAGCCGTCCCCCGCTCCCGGCATCCACCCGCTCTCCCTCGCCTACGTCATGCACACCTCGGGCTCCACGGGGCGCCCCAAAGGGGTCGCCGTCACCCACCGGGCCGTCGCCGACCTCGCCGCCGACCCGTGCTGGGGCGACGCCGCCCGCGCCGTCCTGCTGCACGCCCCCTACGCCTTCGACATCTCCACCTACGAACTGTGGGTGCCCCTCCTCAACGGCGGACGCGTCGTCGTCGCCCCGCCGGGCACCCTCGACGCCGAGGGACTGCGCCGTCTGACCGCCGAGCACGCACTGACCGCCGTCCACCTGACGGCAGGCCTGTTCGGCGCCTTCGCCGAGGAGTCGCCCGAGGTCTTCGCCCCCCTGCGGGAGGTACTGACCGGCGGCGACGTCGTACCGCCGCGCGCGGTGCGCCGCGTGCTGGAACACGCCCCCGGGGTGCGGGTGCGCCACCTCTACGGCCCCACCGAGATCACGCTCTTCGCCACCCACCGCGCGCTCACCGCCCTGCCCGTGCCCGAGCCGCTGCCGCTCGGCGACGCCCGCGCCGCCGCCCGCGTCCGCGTCCTCGACGACGCGCTGCGCCCGGTGGCAGCCGGAGACCAGGGCGAGCTGTACGTCGCGGGCAGCGGCGTCGCCCGCGGCTACCTGGACCGCCCCGCGGCGTCCGCCGCGCGCTTCGTGCCCGACCCGTACGGGCCGCCAGGCGAGCGGATGTTCCGCACCGGCGACCTCGTCCGGCTGAGCCCCGGCAGCGAGCTGGAGTTCATCGGCCGCCGCGACGGCCAGGTCAAGATCTCCGGCTACCGCGTCGAACTCGGCGAGGTGGAAGGAGCGCTCACCGCCCAGCCCGAGGTCCACCAGGCCGTCGTCCTCGCGGTGCCCGACGCCTTCGGCGACCGGCGCCTCGTCGCCTACACCACCCCGCACCTCGCGGAGGGGACGCTCACCGAGATCCGCGAGCGCCTCGCCAGAGCCCTGCCCGCCTACATGCTCCCCGACGCCCACCTCTCCCTGGAGGCCCTGCCGCTCACCCCCAACGGGAAGATCGACCGCGAGGCCCTGCCGGCCCCGGACCGGCCGCGCGACAACCGCCCGGCGCAGCGCCCGCTCGAACAGGCGCTCTGCGAGGTGTACGCCACCCTCCTCAAGCGGACCGCGCCCGTCGGACCCGAGGACGACTTCTTCGAGCTGGGCGGGCACTCCCTGCTCGCCGTACGCCTTCTCAGCAGGCTGCGCAGCCTGCTCGGCGCCGAACTGACCGTCCAGGACGTCTTCCAGACGCCCACCCCGCGCGGTCTGGCCGCCCGCATCGCCGCCGACGGCGAGGAGGAGGAGAACCTCACCGCGCCGCTGCTGACCCTGCGCGGCGCCGGCACCCAGCGCCCGCTCTTCTGCGTCCACCCGGTCCTCGGCCTCGCCTGGAGCTACGCGGCGCTCCTCCCGCACCTCGGCCCCGACCTGCCCGTCCACGGACTCCAGGCGACCGGAGCCCCCTTGGGCGACACCACCCTGATGGAGACCGCCGCCCACTACGCGGACCGCCTCCGCGAGGTCCAGCCGCACGGGCCCTACCGCATCGCGGGCTGGTCCCTCGGTGGACTCCTCGCCCACGCCGTCGCCACCACGCTCCAGGAGCGTGGCGAGGAGGTCTCCACCCTCGCGCTCATCGACTCCTACCCGCCCCGCACGGGCGACGGCACCGACTACGGCGCACGCGAATCCGCGGTCCTGCGGGCCCTGCTGGCCAGCATCGACCCCACCGCACCCGCCTCGCCCGACACCCCCGCAGACCGGGACTCCGTCGTCGCGGCCCTGCGCGCGGCCACCGGCCTCGCCGACGCCGAACAGCTCGTCGACGCGGCCCTGCACCACGACCGCGCGGCGGGCTCCTTCACCCCGCGCACCTTCGACGGCGACCTGCTGTTCTTCTCCGCACGCGTCGACCGCCCCGAAGGCCTGTCAGCCGACCTCTGGCGGTCCGCCGTCACGGGACGCGTGAGCGACCACCCCGTCGCCGCCTCGCACTACGAGGTGCTGCGCGCCCCGGCGGCGGGCGAGATCGGGCGGGCGCTGGCCGCCCGCCTCCAGGAGGAACCGGAGCCCGTACGGACCCCGGCCGCCGTCGTGTCCTGACCGACCGCCGGCCTCCCCGTCGGCCAGTACGCCCACCCGCCAGCCCACCCACTCGCCCGTATGCGCGTTCCTTCCGTGAGGAGAGCCCCATGAGCCAGGAGTCCCGCCCCTTCCCCGCCACGCACCTGGACCACGTCGAGATCTACACCGGCGACGCCGAGGCGGCGTCCCGCGACTACGTGGAGTCGTACGGCTTCGAAGTGATCGCCCGCACCCCGCGCTCCACCCCCACGCACCGCTCCGTGGCCGTGCGCCACGGCTCGATCCTCCTGGTGCTCACCGAGGCGCTCTCCGACGACCACCCGGCCGCCTCCTACGTGCTGACCCACGGCGACGGCGTGGCGTCCATAGCCCTGCGCACCGACGACGCCCGCGCCGCGTTCGCCGAGGCGGTCGCCGCGGGCGCCGATGCCCTCGCCGCACCGCACCGGCCGGCGGGCCCCGACGGCCCGCTCACCGCGAGCATCGGCGGCTTCGGCGACGTGCGCCACGACCTCGTCCAGTACCCCGCGCTCTCCGCGGGCGAGGCCGCCCACCTGCCGCCCGGCCTGGTGGCGTCCATCCCCCGGCGTTCCACCGACGCCCCCCGCGTCGGACTGCGCACGCTCGACCACTTCGCGGTCTGCGTCCCCGCGGGCAGCCTCGCCCCGACGATCGCCCGCTACTGCGCCGCGCTCGGCTTCCGGCGCATCTTCGAAGAGCGCATCGTCGTCGGCAGACAGGCCATGAACTCCCAGGTCGTGCAGAACCCGGCCGGGGACGTCACCCTCACCGTCATCGAGCCCGACACCACGCGCGACGCCGGGCAGATCGACGAGTTCCTCAAGAACCACGGCGGCGCGGGCGTCCAGCACCTCGCCTTCTCCACCGACGACGTCGTCCACGCGGTGGGCGCGCTGGCCGAGCGGGGCGTGGAGTTCCTCAAGACACCCGCCTCCTACTACACCCAGCTGCCCGAGCGGATGGAGGTGGACCGGCACGGCGTCGCCGCGCTCCAGGGGCTGAACGTCCTGGCCGACAGCGACCACGCCGGCCAGCTCTACCAGATCTTCACCCGCTCCCGGCACCCGCGGCGCACCCTCTTCATGGAGATCATCGAGAGGTTCGGCGCGACGACCTTCGGCAGCGGCAACATCAAGGCGCTGTACAAGGCCGTGGAGCTGGAGGGCATAGCCCCAGACGCCCGCACCGACGCCCGCACCGACGCCCGCGCCGACGGGCGGGGCCGTACGGCATGAGTACCGCCCCCTTCACGCGCCCCGCGCGGACCGAGGACCCGCCCCCGCCCCCGCCCGCGCCTCCGCGACTGGAAGCGCTGCTCACCCTCGCCGAGGTGGAGCACGCGGCGGCCTCCCGGCTCCCCGCGGCCGTCCGGGACTTCATCGGGGGCGGCAGCGGCCAGGAACGCGCCCTGACGGCCAACCGGCGCGCCCTGGACGCACACTGGCTCGTGCCGCGCGTCCTGCGCGACGTGACGTCCGTGTCCCCGGCGACCCGGCTCGCCGGGGACCGGGCGGCCTTCCCCGCGGCCGTGGCCCCCATGGCGTACCAGCGCATCGCCCATCCCGCAGGAGAGGCCGCCGCCGCGGCGGCGGCCCGAGCCGCGGGCATCCCCTTCGTGGTGCCGACGCTCAGCAGCGTGCCCGTGGAGGAGATCGCCGCGACCGGGGCCTCCCTGTGGTTCCAGCTCTATCCGCTCAGGGACCGGGGCGCAGGGAACGCGCTGGTGGAGCGCGCCGAAGCGGCGGGCTGCCGCGCCCTGATGGTGACGGCGGACGTGCCGCGCATGGGACGGCGGCTGCGCGACGTCCGCAACGCCTTCGCCCTCCCGCCCGGCATCAGCGCCGTCCACCTGGACGGCTCCCGGGCGACCGGGGCACAGCACACGGCGGGCGGCACCTCGGCCGTCGCCCGGCACACCCGGGAGATCATCGACCCCGCGTTCGACTGGCGGGAACTGGAGCGACTCGCCGCCCGGACCCGGCTGCCCCTCGTCGTCAAGGGAGTCCTGCACCCCGACGACGCCCGCCGGGCGGCGGACGCGGGTGCGGCCTGCGTGGTCGTCTCCAACCACGGGGGGCGCCAACTCGACGCCGCCGTCAGCGGGTTCACCGTACTGCCAGCCGTACGGGACGCTCTCGGCGACGACTGCCAGGTGCTGTACGACGGCGCGGTGCGCTCGGGCACCGATCTGCTCAAGGCCCTGGCACGCGGCGCGACCGGCGTGCTCGTCGGCCGCCCCGTGCTCTGGGGCCTCGCCGTCGCAGGGCAGGCCGGGGCCGAGCACGTCCTCACGCTCCTCGCCGACGAGACCGAGGAAGCCCTGGCACTCGCGGGCTGCCGGACCCCTGAGGAAGCGGCGGCACTGCCCCTGATCCCGGCCACCGGGGAAGCGGAGGTACGGCGATGACGACCACACCCGGGACCGCCCCCGGTAGGCCGCGGCTCACCCGCGCCCAGCTGCACCCCTCCCTCTCCGACCCGGCGCTCACCGCGATGAACTTCCTCAACGAGATCGCCGGACGCTATCCGGACGCGGTGCCGCTCGCCGCCGGCAGGCCCATGGAAGAGCCCTTCGGCGTCGAGGACCTCCACCGCCACCTGCGGACCTACGTCGACCACCTGCGCGCCGACGGCGCGGACGAGGCCGCCGTCACCCGCACGCTCTTCCAGTACGGCCGCACCAAGGGCGTGATCCACGAGCACATCGCCCGCAACCTCGCGGCGGACGAGGGCATCGACGCCGACCCCGAGGCCGTCGTCGTCACGGTCGGCTGCCAGGAGGCGCTCTACCTCGTCCTGCGCGCCCTGCGCCGCGACGAGCGCGACGTCCTGCTGGTCACCGAACCGGCCTACGTCGGCGTGCTCGGCGCGGCCCGCCTGGTCGACCTGCCCGTCTGGCCCGTACGGGAGGGCCCGCAGGGCCTGGACCCGGAAACCCTGGCCGCCCGCGTCCAGGAGGCCAGGGCCGCGGGCCTGCGCCCCCGCGCCTGCTACGTGGTCCCCGACTTCGCCAACCCCTCCGGCGCCCGGCTCACCCGCCGCACCCGCGAACGCCTGCTGGAGGTGGCGCGCGAGCAGGACGTGCTGCTCCTGGAGGACAACCCCTACGGCCTCTTCCAGGCGGAGACCGGCCCCCGCCCGCCGACGCTGAAGGCCCTGGACACCGACCGCAGGGTGGTCTACCTCGGCTCGTTCGCGAAGACCGGGTTCCCCGGAGCGCGCATCGGCTACGCCGTGGCGGACCAGGAAGTGGCGGCCGAAGACGGCACCACGACGCTCCTGGCCGACGAACTGGCCCTGCTCAAGAGCATGCTGACGGTCAACACGCCGCCCGTGGCCCAGGCCCTGGTCGCCGGGCTGCTCCTGGCGAACGACCACAGCCTGGAGCGGGCCAACGAGGCGACCACCGCAGAGTACGCACACCGCATGCACACCCTCCTCGACGGCCTGAAGCGCCACTTCCCGCCCGAGACCGGCGTCACCTGGAACGTGCCCGGCGGCGGCTTCTTCGCCGTGCTGACCGTCCCCTTCGAGGCGGACGAGGAGGCGCTGCGCCGCTGCGCGGCGGAACACCGGGTGCTGTGGACGCCGATGCGCTACTTCTACGAGGGCCGGGGAGGGGAACGGCAGTTGAGGCTCTCCATCAGCGCGGCGGATCCCGCGGGAATCGAGGCGGGCCTGGAGTCGCTGCGCGACTTCGTGGCGGCGAAGGCGGGGGAGCGGCATCGGCCTGGCACGTGATCCGGCGGACGGGAGGCCGTGCCGAGTTGCCGTGCGGACCTGCGCCGCAGGATCTTCCGAAACGACGGTTTGTCGAAGCGCGGCGGGCAGGTTCGGCCACTGAGCGACCAGTAGAGGGCAAGCAGGGGCGCGGGGAACCCCGGTGCGCTGTGATGGCCCGATTCACCACGGATACGCCAGCCGGTGGGGGCCGACATGGACGACAAGGGCAGTACAGCGTCGAGGAGCGAAGCCGTGGCCGCGGTTCCCCCTGCCTGCCGCTGGGCCACCGCTTCCCCCGAGGGCCGGCCGGGGACGGGGGAGGAGCGGTTCAGGGGGCTTTTGGAGGCGGCGCCGGACGCCATGGTCATCGTCGACGACACCGGGATCATCCGGCTGGTCAACGCGCAGACCGAGGCCCTCTTCGGCTACCGGCGCCTGGAACTCCTCGGACGCCCCGTCGAACTCCTGGTGCCCGGCCGCTTCCGTGACCACCACCAGTTGCACCGCGACGGCTACGCCGCCAACCGCCAAGTACGCCCGATGGGTGCCGGGTTGGAGCTGCACGGGCTGCGCAAGGACGGTACCGAGTTTCCCGTAGAGATCAGCCTCAGCCCGCTGGAGACCGCGGACGGCCTCCTCGTTTCGGCCGCCGTCCGTGACGTCAGCGACCGCAAGGCCGCCGAAGAACGGTTCAGGGGCCTCTTGGAGGCGGCACCGGACGCCATGGTCATCGTCGACGACACGGGGGCGATCAAGCTGGTGAACGCGCAGACCAAGACGCTGTTCGGCTACCAGCGGGAGGAACTCCTGGGGCAGAACGTGGAACTGCTGATACCCGGCCGGTTCCGAGCCCAGCACACCCGGCACCGGGAGGAGTACGTCGCGAGCCGGCAGGTACGCCCGATGGGTGCCGGGTTGGAGCTGCACGGGCTGCGCAAGGACGGTACCGAGTTTCCCGTCGAGATCAGCCTCAGCCCGCTGGAGACCGCGGACGGCCTCCTGGTTTCGGCCGCCGTCCGTGACGTCAGCGACCGCAAGGCCGCCGAACAGCACATCAACCAGCTCGCCTCCCTTGTCGAGTCCTCCCAGGACGCCATCCTCGCCAAGACCCTCGACGGTCACATCACCTACTGGAACGCGGCCGCCCAGCGGCTGTACGGCTACAGCGCACAGGAGGTGATCGGGCGGCACGTGGCGATGCTCGCACTGCCCGACCGGGCCCACGAGATCGATGTGCTCCTCGACCGGCTGGCCCGCGGGGAGAAGATCGAGCACTTCGAGACCCTGCGTGTCACCGGCGACGGGCAGCTCCTGGACGTCGACGTCACCCTGTGGCCCACCCGGGCCGCGGACGGCACTGTCGAGGGTGCGTGCGCGATCGTGCGCGACATCAGTGACCGCAAGCGGGCCGAGGCCGAACTCCAGGCCCTCTACGAGCAGCAGCGGCACATCGCCCTCACCCTCCAGCGCAGCCTGATGGGCACCCCGCCCGCCATCGAGGGGCTGGCCACGGCCAGCCGCTACCTGCCCGCCACCCAGGGCGCGGGCGTGGGCGGCGACTGGTTCGACCTCATCCCGCTGGGGGCGGGCCGGGTCGGCATCCTCATCGGCGACGTGATGGGGCGCGGCCTGGACGCCGCCGCGGTCATGGGCCAGCTGAGGGCCGCGGCGCACGCGTTGGCCAAGACCGGAATGGAGCCGCGCCAGCTGATGCAGGCGCTGGACGCGATCGTCACCGACCTCGACCTGCCCGATCAGCTCGTCACCTGCTGCTACCTCGTCCTCGCCCCGGACACCGGCGAAGTGATCCTCTGCTCGGCCGGCCACCTGCCCGCCCTGCTGGCCGATCCCACAGGCGGCATCCGGGAGCTCCAGGCACCCATCAGCGCGCCGCTGGGCGTCGGCGGGATCCCGCACGAACAGGCCCGCGCCGCCGTGCCACCCGGAGCCGCGCTCGTCCTCTACACCGATGGCCTGATCGAAACCCCCGGCAGCGACATCGAAAGCCGGATCGCCGAACTCACCCGCACCCTCGACGACGCCTTCGCCAGCACCGACGGCCTGGAAACCATCGCCGACGGCGTCCTGGCCGCGCTGCTGCCCGACGTGGAGGGCCACAACGACGACGTGACCCTCCTCCTGGCCCGGCTGCCCGCGGCCCCGCTGGCCACCGCCACCACCGACCTGCCCGCCCTCGCCTCCTCCGTCGGCGACGGACGCTCCTTCCTCACCAAGACCCTCACCGCCTGGGACTGCGCCCACCTCGCCGACGACGCCCGCCTCCTGGTCTCCGAAGTCCTCACCAACGCCCTCCAGCACGCCCAGGGCCCCCTCGGCCTCCACCTGCGCCGCACCACCACCGAACTCACCGTCGAGATCAGCGACCGCAGCCCCCATCTGCCCCAGCCCCGGCTGGCCGCTCCCGACGACGAATCCGGCCGCGGCCTCCTCCTCGTCGACGCCCTCGCCCACAGCTGGGGCGTACGCCCCACCGACGACGGCAAGACCACCTGGTTCACCCTCCACACCCGAGACGGGGGCAAGTGACCTCCGGCACGGAACCGACGACCCCGTAACGGACCCCGTGACGCGCCTTCAAAAGCCACCGGTGGGCTGCTGGTCCGCAGCCGGAGTGTCGTACGGGTGTGCCGGTCGGCAGGCGGACCGGGAACGCGGCCGGTCCGGAGCGCCGACGGCCAGGGTTGGCCGGTTCTTGGCGCGGGGCGTTTGCGGGCACAGGCGCGGGGCAGGCGTGGGGGAGTGCTTCGGACCGTAGGCACGCCACAGGGTGCAGCTCTGCTGCCCCGGGCGTGCCGTGCCCGGGTGCGAGGAGAGGACCTGTGCGGCGGATTCCGTATGGAACCGTCTTCTCCCGCGAAAGGGATCGTCCCGTGACCGCGACCACCCGCACACCTCGCACCTCCACCCCCGTCCCGGCGCCCGCGCCCGTCTCCCGCACCGCGTCCCGCGCGGGCCGTTCGTCTCGGGGCGGATCCCCGCGCCGTACCGGGTCCCGCAGCCGTCATCCCCACCACGACGCCCCCGACACCGAGGCCGCCTTCCGGCGCCTGGCGGTGCTGCCCGCCTGCCGTGAGCGGCGTGAACTGCGCAGCGACCTGACGACGGCATGGCTGCCGATGGCGCACCGCATAGCGACCCGCTTCCGCAACCGCGGGGAGAGCATGGACGACCTGAAGCAGGTCGCCGCCGTCGCGCTGGTGAAGGCCGTCGACCGGTTCGAGCCCGCCCAGGGCAACGCCTTCGAGTCCTACGCCGTTCCCACCATCACCGGTGAGCTGAAGCGGCACTTCCGCGACCACGCCTGGGCCGTCCACGTCCCGCGCCGCGTCCAGGAACTGCGCGGCCGGGTCCGCCGTGCCCGCATCGAACTCGAACAGACCCAGGTGCGCGAACCGACCCTCTCCCAGCTCGCGTTCCAAGCGGGCCTGAGCGAGGAGGAGGTCGCCGAAGGGGAGGAAGCCATGGGCTCCTACTCGTCTCTCTCCCTGGACCGCCCCGCCGACGGCGCGGACGACGGCTACAGCCTCCAGGATCGCATCGGCCGCATCGACGGTGCGTTTGATCAGGTGGTGGACCGTGAAGCGGTCAAGCCCGCTCTCCGCGCCCTGCCGGAGCGTGACAAGCGCATCCTGTGCATGCGGTTCTTCGACGGCATGACGCAGCTGAGCATCGCCGAAGAGCTCGGGATCTCCCAGATGCACGTCTCCCGCCTCCTCACCAAGATCTGCGCCGGGCTGCGCGACCAGGCACTGAAGGAACGCGGCGTCGCCTGAACACCGTGCCCAGCGTGGGGTGAACACGCGGGTGTCGTGGGCCTGTCCGGCATTCGTAGCGCCCGCAAGGCCGCCGCGCGGACGACTGCGGAACCTGGCCGGGTGGTCGGTCAGGCGGTCCTGGTGAACGTGTGGAGGTGTTCGCGGAGGAAGGCGTGCAGTGTCCTGGCGGGGCGGCCGAGGACGGTCTCGATGGTGTCGTCGGGGGATTCCGGTCGGGTGATGGCCAGTTGCTGGATCTCGACCACGTGGCTTGCGAGCCAGGGCGGCATGTGCGCGGTGGACAGGAGGTGGCTGCGGAACGCGTCCGGCGGCAGGTCGATGTAGCGAACGGGTCGGCAGGTCAGCTCGCCGAGTAGACGGGCGAGCTCGGGGTGGCTGAAGGCCTGCGGGCCGGTCAGGGTGTGGGTGGCGCCGGCGAGGCCGGGGCGCAGGAGGGTCTCGGCGGCGACGTCGGCGATGTCCCGGACGTCGACGTAGTTGCAGGGGGCTTCGCGCATGGCCCCGATGAGTGCGCCCTCGGCGATCGCCGGGGCGTTCAGGAGCAGCTTTTGCATGAATGCGTAGGGCCGGAGCAGCGTGGCCGTCATTCCGGTTCTCGCCAGGTGTTCCTCGACCTGCCAGTGGCTGCGCGAGATGGCCACTGGTGAGGCGGGCTCGGCCGCCGGGGCGGAGAGTTTGACCACGTGCCGTGTCCCGCAGTGGGCCGCGGCGTCTATCACGTTGGATTCAAGCTCGGCCTGACGCGGGCTGTTGGCCATGGCGAGGAACAGTTGCGCGGTTCCCTTGAGCGCGTCGCGGAGCGTCTGAGGGTCTGCGGCGTCCGCACCGACGACCTCGACCGGTGTGTCTGTGCCGATGGCGGAGCGCAGCTGGTCGGGCGTACGGCTGACGGCGCGGCAGGGGACTTCGAGTTCGACGAGTCGCCGGAGCAGGGCGCTGCCGGTGGCGCCGGTGCCGCCGATGATGGTGATCACTGTGTGCCTTTCGTGGGTGGGGGCTCTGGAAAGTCGGGTGGGAGGACCGGGTCAGGCCGGTTGCCGGGATGTCGTGCCGTGCCACCGCCAGGTGACGATGGTGGCGGCCAGGCCGGCCGACAGCGGTAGGTCGATCCGCAGCCGCTCCAGCCATGCGGCATCGGGGACCGGTGTGTGCGACGGCAGCCAGTCGGATCCGAACCATCCGGCCAGGCCGGCGATTCCGGCCGCTGCGACGGCAAGTCCGAGGGTGAGTACCGGTCGCGGCGCCGAGGCCGTCCAGCGCCGGGGTCGGCCGCGGCGGTGCAGCCACGCGCCGACGACGCAGGCCACCAGGGCCGATGTGGCTCCGATGGAGGTGAAGGCGGCCCTGGTCAGTTCGGGCCGGTCGCCGAGGAGTCCGCCGAGCCCGGCGGTGAGCGCAGGGGCCAGGTAGGCGGTCGTGACTTCCTTCCACAGTGTGAACGGACGCGTGGCGAAACCGTGCTGGACGGTTCCGGGAGGGGGACTCATGTGACTCCTCCAAAATAAATTAGCTGGCTAACTAATTGCTTAGGGGGCTAACTATATGGGCATGGGGAAGCCCGGGTTCGAGGCGGTCGCCCCGCGCGGAAGTGGCGCCGGGGCTATTCGGCAGTCAGTGCGTCGATGCGCTGAGTGATTCGCCCCAGGAGGTCGAGGAACAATCCGCGTTCGTCGGCGGCCAGTCCGCCGACCAGTGCCTCAAGGCGTGTGAAGTGGTCCGCGGCCATGTCGCGCAACCGCCGGCTGCCGCGCGCCGTGAGTACGACGACCGCGCCCCGACCGTCCTCCGTTGAGGCGCGGCGGGCCACCAGGCCCTCTCGCTCCAGGCCGACGACCAGGCCGGTCACCGTGGCGCGCGAGACGCCAAGACTCTTTGCGAGCAGTGACGGCGACTTCTCCCCGTCGCTGTCCTCAAGATCCACCAGGAGGCGGTAGCGCCCGGTCGAAAGACCGGAGCGCGCGAAGTGCACTTCGGACGCCCGGTCCAGGCGCGCCCCGGCGGCCATCAGGCGCACCGCGACGAGCACCGCCTGCGGGTCGGCCTCAAGTCCGTACCGGGTGATCTGCTTCCGCGCCTGTTCGAGCGTGGGTGCAGTGCCGGGGTTCGCGTCCTCGTCACTCATGAGAAGTAATATGGCAGCTAACTATCTATCGGTCAAGTCGTCGAGGGCCTCGACAGTGAGGACGGGGGCGCTGCGGGGTCCTGGACGTTCAGTGCAGGTCATGGGGATCCATGCCGAAGACGTACTCGTCGTGGTGGAAGATGCGCTCGACCTTCGCGGGGTCGATCAGGGCGAGGATCTGCTCGACGCGAGCGGGCTCCATCGCTTCGAGGAGGTACGCGGAGTAGTGCTTTCCGAGCGTCTTGTAGCGCCCGGCCCAACTCTGTTCGAGTTCAAGGAGGATCCGCGCCGCTCGCTCGGTCGTCGTCAGGGTGAGGAGATTCGCGCAGACGTCGAGCGGCACCCTGTATTCGAAGACGAAGGCGACACGCTTGACATCGAGTAGGTCGAGGATCCGTACGGCCTGCTCGACTCGCACGTGGGCGAGGCAGGGCACCAGGTTCAACCCGGTCGTGAGGACCTGTGCCGCGAGCTGAGGCTCGACCTCGCCGAGGAGCCGACGGGCCGCCTTCTGGCTCGTCTCGTTGAGGATCCGGCCCGCCTTCTCGGGCTCAAGCTTGTGGAGGATCCTGGCCGCGTCCTCGGGCGGGAGCTTCTTGAGGATCTTTGCCGCGCTCTTGGGCTTGACCCATGTGAGCATCTCCAGCGCACGGCCGGATTCGGTTGCCGCGAGGATGCCCAGCGCTTTGGAGGGCTCCACCGCCTCCAGGAACCGTGTCGCCTCTGGCCTGGCCATGTCGTTCAGCATCGCGCCTGACCGCGAGGCATGAGGTGCGGGCGCTCCAGGAAAGAGGCGTTCCCCGGCGGGGGGTCTGGGCCTGCTCCGGCGGTGGGAGGCGGCGACCCGCTCCCAAGCCGCTTTCCAGGCGGGCCATTGGTCTTCGGCGCCGCAGGCGTACACGAAGGCCCGCATCACATCGAGACCGGGTAGGTGCCTGCCGGACAGGGCATTGCTGGCCGTGCTGGTGGGGAGCGGGAGTTGGTGCGCGGCCGCACGCCGCTCCAGTATCGCGAGGCTGGGTGCCCCACTCGCGATGCGAAGCTTCTTCAGCTCACTGGCGAGATCGTCAATGGCTGTGACGGTGTGTGGAGCGGGGTCTGCTCCATCGGGCGGCATGGTTCCGACATGTCCAACTGTGGACCGGGCCATCCCATGATCGCCCAAGATCTTTGCCGGACAGTGGGGGACGGCATCCCACGTTGTCCGCAATCACTGGGCGGCCCGGCACGGAAATGGTCCCGTGTTCTCGCTGCCTGTCGCCCGTTGGGGGTGCGCAGGGAAGAGGAGGAGTGCGGGGATGAGTGGTAGTCGCGGCCTATGGCTGGCGGTGATGATCCTGGCGAGCGCGATGCTCGGAGCCGCCGGCGGAACACTGGCCCGGATGGGCGGGGCGGGCGTGCCGCAGGCGGTCTTGACCGGTGCGGCCGGATTCGGAGCGAGTGTGCTGCTCATGATTGCGATGGCCAGCTTTCTGGATGCTGGTCAAACCTCACGGTGAACGCCCGACGGGACTCGCCGTCGGGGGCATCCGGGTCGCGCGGCGTGCGCGGCCCGGCCGTCGGACGGCCAGCCCCTGGTGGCCACGCGGGGAGCCCGGGGTCGAGCAGGTCTGTGCGCCGACCCGCTGGACCAGGACCGGCTTCCACGCGCACCGTCCGCGATCGGCCGGAGCCGGGCCGGGAGCACGGTTCGGTGTCTCAGAGGGCGGAGGCGGACAGAAGTTCCCGGATGCGGTGGGCGGGTGCGGAGACGGCGGGGGCCTGGAAGATCCACTGCTGGGTCTCCTGCTCGTTGAGTCCCGCGGGGAGCGGGGGCATGTAGGGCAGGGCCTGGAGGACGGAGCCCGGCTGGCTGGGTCGGCTGTCGGCGAGGGTGCCGAGGTCGACGGCGTCGTAGCCGAGGGTGTCCAGCAGGGCGACGACCTCGGCCTTGGCCGCCGGGTCGTCGGCGGCGAGGGGCAGGGCGCTGCGGTCGGAGGCGTTCGCCGGGCGGGAGAGGGCGAGCAGGTGGCGGAAGAAGACGTTGTTGAGGGCCTTGACCACCCGTGCGGCGCTGAGCCGCTGCTGCACGTACGCGCTGGAGGTGAGGTCTCCGGAGTCGAGTGCGGCGATGTGGCCGTCGCGCTGGGGGAAGTAGTTGGTCGCGTCGATCACCGTGCGGCCTGCCAGGGCGTCGGTGGGGAGCTTGTCGACGGCGCCCAGCGGGACGGCCGCGACGACGAGGTCGGCGGCCTGCGCCGCCTCGGCGACGGATGCCGCCCGGACGTGTGTCCCCAGGTCGGTGATCAGGTCGGTGAGGGTCTGGGGGCCGCGTGAGTTGCTCAGGATCACGTCGAGTCCGGCGTCGGCGGCGAGGCGGGCGACCGTGCCGCCGATCATTCCGCTGCCGATGACGCCCAGTGTTTTGGTCATGGTCGGGACTCCGTTTCGCAAGAGGGGTGGGGCGCGGCTGCCGGGGCCCGGCCGTCCGCCGCGTGAGGACCTGTGGAGTGAAGGAGGGTTCCTCATTTCAAGCCCAGTGTCATCTGTGACACTGAGTTCCACATGAGATTCTTTGTACCATTAACGCGATGGAGAGCCAAACCGAGAGGACGGCCGGAATGACGAGCGCGAGCAAGGGCGCTACCCGGGGCATCGCACGCGCGGCCGTGCGCGCGGAGCTCGCGCAGGTGGCCTTCGACCTCTTCCGCCGCGAGGGGTTCGACAAGGTCACCCTGGACGACCTCGCCTCCGCTGCCGGGGTCTCGCGCAGCACGTTCCTGCGCTACTTCCGCACGAAGGAGGACGCGGTCCTCGGCGCATTCGACGCGCAGGGGGAGAAACTCGCCGCAGCGCTGCGGGACCGGCCTGCGGCCGAGGACGACTGGACGGCCCTGCGGCAGGCCATGGACTGTGTCCTCGCCCCCTATCGCGAGGACCCCGAGCACTCCCTCGCGATGGCGACACTGGTCCAGCAGACCTCGTCGCTGTGTGCTCGGCGCCTGGAGAAGCAAGACGGCTGGCGGACGGCTTTGGCACGCTCCCTCGCCGAGCGTTCCGGCAGCCCCGGTCCCGGCACGCTCGCCCAGTCCGTCCGGGCCGCCGCGGCCCTGGACTGCCTCAACGTCGCCCTCGACCACTGGACGGCCTCCGACGCCCGCTCGGACCTCGATGCCCTCCTCGACGAGGCGTTCGCGGTCCTCGCCTCGTAGCGGCACCGTTCGGCGACGAACGCCGGAAGCAGACCGGGTTCCGGTGCGGGGCCCTGTGCCATGCGAAGCCCTGCGTCAACCGTGTGCGACCACCCCGACCGGACACACCGCACGGTGGATCAGGGAGTGGGCCGTGGGGCCCAGGCGGTGGCCCCCGTCGGCGCGTCGGCCGATCACGAGGAGGCTCGCGTCGGCCGACTTCCGCAGCAGATGGTGTGCCGCACGGCCGTGGATCAGCTGGACGGTGGTTTCGGTCCGCGGGTATTTGTGCCGCCAGGGCCGTAGGGCCGCGTCGAGCCGCCGCGTCCTGGCGGCTTCGAGGGCGCCGTACGCCTCGCTCAGTGGCGGCAGCAGCCAGGTGTGCACCACGTGCAGCGGGGCGTTTCTGGCGGTGGCCGCCTCGAAGGCGTAGGCGATCAGGTCGTCGCAGGCGTGGTGCGGGTCGAGGCCGAGGAGCACCCTGCGGACCGGAACGCCGGTGAGCGGGTTGCTGTCCGTGCCGCCGACGTGTTCGTCCTCCGCGAGGCTGCCGGAGCGGACCAGGACCACCGGGACGGGTGAGGCGGCGGCGACCGCGAGGGCGACCGAGCCGACGAGGAAGCCCGCGAAGGCGGTGAAGCCCCGGGAGCCCAGGACCAGGGTCTCTGAGTCGGCCGCCGCCCGGACGAGCGCCGGGGCCGGTGCGCCCGGGACCCGGCGCACGGTGATCCGCAGTGCGGGGTGTCCGTAGGAGAGAACGCGTGCCGCCTTCTCCAGTGCGCCGCTCTCCCGGGCGGCGGGGACGTCCAGCTCGGGCAGACCGGTGTGGTGCGGGGGCCCGTCCTCGACCTGGACCAGGTCGAGCGGTGCGCCACGGCGTTCGGCCTCGCGGGCGGCCCAGTCGGCGGCCGTCAGGCTCTCGGCGGAGCCGTCGACTCCTGCGGTGACGGGTCGCTTCATCGGGCACCTCGTGCTCGTCTTCTTCTCGTTCCCGGGCTTCTTCGCCGGTTCCGTCGGTTCCGTCGGTTCAGGAGTGGGGGACGACCGCGACCGGGCAGGGGGAGTGGTGCAGCACCGCGTGGTTGACCGGTCCGAGTTGCATGCCCAGGTGGCCCTTGCGGCGGCGGGCACCGACGACCAGCAGGTCCGCGGTGGCCGCCGCGTCCAGGAGCACCTTGCGCGCCGGGCCCTCGACCGCCTCCTGGCTCACCGTCGCCTCCGGGAGGGAGCGGGTGGCGTCGCGCACGGCCTGGGTCAGCCGTGCCTGTGCGAGGCGGCGGTGCTCGTCCGCCACGTCCACCGGGTATTCGGGCACTTCGAGAGCCGGGCATCGCCAGGCGTGCACGGCGGTCACCGATCCACCGCGCAGCCGGGCTTCGTCCAGGGC
>NZ_JBITHO010000002.1:0-37369 GCF_044458065.1 Streptomyces sp. NPDC050504
CGTTCGTCCTGAGCCAGGATCAAACTCTCCGTGAATGTGTACCGGATATCCGGTTCAGCACTCGCGTTGAGCGGAACGAGAAGGAGGAATAATCCTCCTCGTTCACAGCGTCCTCGCTGTGCGCCTTCCGAAGAAGGACTTTTTCAAAGGAACCGCGTCCGACCAGTTGGTCGAGACGGGGTTGTCAATCTGGCGTTGACTTTTGGCACGCTGTTGAGTTCTCAAGGAACGGACGCTTCCTTTGTACTCACCCTCTCGGGCTTTCCTCCGGGCTTTCCCTTCGGTATTTCGTGTTCCGACTCTATCAGACCGTTTCCGGTTCCGATTTCCTCGGTGCTTTCCGGTCCGGCGCTTTCGCGCTTTCCCTTCCGGCGGTTCCGACTCTATCAGATCCGTTTTCCGTTCCGTTTCCGGTTCGGATTTCATTTCCGATGGCCGTCGTGGCCTTGCCTTTCGGCGGATTCCGACTTTATCAGAAGCATTCGGGCCGAGCTAATCGACCGTCTGATTCGAATAGAAATCGAGAGGCTCTAACGGGAATTCGATTCCCTGGAGAGCGAGATGAACTCTAGCTGCCTGGGCGGAACATGTCCAGCTGCAGGCAACCGTTTGAATCTACCTCCCCACTCGAACCATGTCAATGGTTTTTGTGGGCGAAGAGGAGAGTAGCAGGTCAGAGGGGGCGGGCGCACATCACGCCGCCGTCGGCAGTTCGGCGGTCCGGTCCGCCGCTTCGACGTCGCCGATGTCGCCGGCTCGCGCGGCTCGGCCGCCGAGCACGTACACGTACACAAGGAATGCCAGCTCAGCTGCGATGCCGATGGTGATGCGGGCCCAGGTGGGGAGTGACGAGGGGGTGACGAATCCTTCGATCACGCCGGAGACGAAGAGGACCAGGGCCAGGCCGATCGCCATGCCCACGGCCGCGCGGCCCCGTTCCGCGAGGGCCGCGCGGCGGGTTCGGGGACCCGGGTCGATGACCGTCCAACCGAGGCGCAGGCCGGTGCCCGCCGCGACGAACACCGCGGTCAGCTCCAGGAGGCCGTGCGGAAGGACCAGGCCGAGGAACGTGTCCAGGCGGCCCGCGCCGCTCATCAGACCGATGCCGATGCCGAGGTTCAGCATGTTGAGGAAGAGGATCCAGAGCACCGGGATCCCCAGGAAGGCTCCCAGCACCAGGCACACGGCCGCGGCCTGGGCGTTGTTCGTCCAGACCTGGGCGGCGAAGGACGTCGCGGGGTGGCTGGAGTAGTACGACTCGTACTCGCCTCCCGGGCGTGTCATCTCGCGGAGTTCGGCGGGGGCCCCGATCGTCGCCTGGACCTCCGGGTGGGTGCCGATCCACCAGCCGATCAGTGTCGCGAGGAGCGCGGAGAGGACAGCTGCGGGGATCCACCAGTGGCGCGAGCGGTAGACGGCCGCGGGGAAGCTCTCGGTCAGGAAGCGGGCGGCGTCGCGCCAGCCGGCGCGGCGGGCGCCGGTGACCGTGGCGCGGGCCCGCGCCACCAGCTGCGTGAGGCGCGCGGTGAGCAGGCTGTCCTGGCCGCCCGTCTGGATCAGGGAGAGGTGCGTGGCGGTGCGCTGGTAGAGGGTGACGAGCTCGTCGGCCTCGGCCCCGGTCAGGTGGCGGCCGCGGCGGAGCAGGTGCTCCAGGCGGTCCCACTCGGCTCGGTGGGCGGTCACGAAGACGTCGAGGTCCATGGTCGGCTGCTGCTCCAGGCACTGGGTGCGTACGGGTGTGCACTACTGCGGCGCGGTGCTGGCCAGCTTGGCAGACTGGGGAGTCGAGGGGCAGGGCCGGTGGGACGTCGGTGAAGGGTGGGCGGCAGCGGTGAATGGGCTTGTGACGGGGGACGCCGTCGTTCTGGGGCTGCAGCCCGCCCGGCTGCCCAGCCGGGCTCTCGCCCTGGCCGTCGACACGGTCGTGGTGTGGGCCGTCTATTTGCTCGTCCTGGTGGTGCTGACGTTGTCCACCGCTTCTTTGGACCCCGCGGCCGTAACCGCCCTGAAGATCGCGGCTTTCCTGTTGCTGCTGGTCGGCGGGCCCATCGCCGTCGAGACGCTGAGCCACGGCCGCTCGCTGGGGAAGCTGGTGTGCGGGCTGCGGGTGGTGCGGGACGACGGAGGGCCCGTACGGTTCCGGCACGCGCTGGTGCGCGGGGCCATGGGGGTCGTGGAGATCCTGTTCACGGTCGGGGTCGTCGCCTGTGTCGCTTCGCTGGTGTCCGAGCGGGGACGGCGGATCGGTGACGTGTTCGCGGGGACCCTCGTCGTACGGGAGCGGGTGCCCGCGGCGCGGGACGCGTTCGTGCCTCCGCCGCCGCCCTGGCTCGTGGGCCGGTTCGCCGGGCTCGATCTCTCGGCCGTACCGGACGAGCTGTGGTTCGCCGTACGCCAGTACTTGACGCGGATGCGGCAGCTCGACCCTCAGATAGGCCTGGCCGCGGCGGAGCGGTTGGCGGGTGAGCTCGCGGCACGTACGGGAACTCCGGTGCCCCCCGGGGTTCCGGCGGGGGCGTATCTGGCGGCCGTCGTGCACGAGCGGCAGGCGCGGGACGCACGGCGGGCGTTCGGAAATGCCGGTGGTCCTGGGGCTATTGGGGCTGTTGGGGCTTCCCAGGCAGTTGGAACACCCGGGGTGCCTGGAATGTTCGGGGTGCCCGGGGCGTCTGGGGCTGGAGTTGTCCCGGGGGCGGGGGCGGTGGCTGGGGCTGTGGGGGGCCGGGAGGGCGAGGCGCCTTCGACCGGGGCCGCCACGGGGTTCGCGCCGCCCGCTTAGAAGCGCGCTTCCCGGGCGCGCGCCTCTCGCTGGGAGAACGGCTCGCGCGCGTACGTGAGGGCTACGCCGGGTCCGGGAAGTCCGGGAAGGTCGACGGCGGGGTCTCCAGGGCTTCCAGCTCGATTCCTGGCGCCGCCAGCACCACGTCCCCGGCGATGTGGATCGTGTGCCGCTCCCCCGTGTCCAGGGCGCTGACCTGGTATTCGTCCACCGTCAGGGGGCCGTTGTCAGTGGCGTGCGCTTCACTCTTCACCAGGGCCCAGGACTGGTCGACGGTGAGGGGGGCGAGGACCGGGTCCGTGAAGGCGACCAGCCGGACCCTGGTCGCCTGGGAGCGGGGGGTGAGACGCAGGAGCCGGGCGGTCGCGACGAGGAACGCCGGGGAGGTGCCGGTGAAGGCATGGGCGCGCACATTGCCTTCGGTGGCGTGGTTCCCGGCGGGATCGGTGCGGACCCACGTGACGCCGTCGAGGGCGGCGCCGCGTACCTGCCAGCTCGATGCGTGGAGTTCCAGGCGGATGGGGCGGCCGAGGTCGTCCAGTGCGAGATCGACCGAGCCGGAGTGGTCTCCGGAGGGGGTGGTGATCTGGGAGACGTAGCGCCAGCCGGAGGGGCCGGGGGCGCAGTGGAAGTGTTCTTCGCCCAGGGAGGTGTGGTCGTGCGGATCGTGAAGCGAATATCGGCCGCGGGGCATGGGGTCCTTCGAGGTCCTCGGTTGCTCTGAGCGTAGGCCGCGTGCCCGGGTGGTGAGGAAGCGGGGGCGGTACGGGGGACGGCGACGGGCGCGCGTACGGGCTTGGACGCGGGTGCGGGCTTGGGTGCACGGCAGGGCTTGGACGCGTCGCAGGGCTTGGTGCGTGGCAGGGCTTGGGTGCGGTGCCGGCTGGGACCGGGGCATGGGCAGGCCCCCCGACACGGGGGTGCGGGGGGCCTGTCGGTGCGCTGGGACCTGCCCGCCGAAGGAGCGCGTCAGTGGGCGCGGGTCTTCGGCGGGCGGGGTGCCCGGATCAGTAGCGGTAGTGGTCGGGCTTGTAGGGGCCGTCGACCTCGACGCCGATGTACGCGGCCTGCTCGGGGCGCAGGGTGGTGAGCTTGACGCCGAGGGCGTCGAGGTGGAGGCGGGCGACCTTCTCGTCGAGGTGCTTGGGCAGCACGTAGACGTCGGTGGGGTACTCGTCGGGCTTGGTGAACAGCTCGATCTGGGCCAGGGTCTGGTCCGCGAAGGAGTTGGACATCACGAACGAGGGGTGGCCGGTGGCGTTGCCCAGGTTCAGCAGGCGGCCCTCGGAGAGCACGATGAGGACCTTGCCGTCGGGGAACGTCCAGGTGTGGACCTGCGGCTTGACCTCGTCCTTGACGATGCCCCCGATCTTCGCCAGGCCGGCCATGTCGATCTCGTTGTCGAAGTGGCCGATGTTCCCGACGATCGCCTGGTGCTTCATCCTGGCCATGTCCGAGGCCATGATGATGTCCTTGTTGCCCGTCGTGGTGACGAAGATGTCCGCCGTCTCGACGACCTCGTCGAGCGTGGTGACCTGGTAGCCGTCCATCGCCGCCTGGAGCGCGCAGATCGGGTCCACCTCGGTCACGATCACCCGCGCACCCTGGCCCCGCAGCGACTCCGCACAGCCCTTGCCCACGTCGCCGTACCCGAACACGACCGCCGTCTTGCCACCGATCAGCACATCGGTGGCACGGTTGATGCCGTCGATCAACGAGTGACGGCAGCCGTACTTGTTGTCGAACTTCGACTTCGTCACCGCGTCGTTCACATTGATCGCAGGGAACAGCAGGACGCCGTCACGCTGCATCTCGTACAGCCGGTGCACACCCGTCGTGGTCTCCTCCGTCACACCCTTGATCTCGGAGGCGAGCTGGGTCCACTTCTGGGGGTTCTCGCCGAGGGTGCGGTTGAGGAGGGTCAGGATGTAGCCGTACTCCTCGCTGTCCGCCGTCGACGGGTCCGGGGCCTCTCCGGCCTTCTCGAACTCGACGCCCTTGTGGACGAGGAGGGTGGCGTCACCGCCGTCGTCCAGAATCATGTTCGGGCCGCCGGTGGGGGTGTTCGGCCAGGTCAGGGCCTGCTCGGTGCACCACCAGTACTCCTCCAGGGTCTCGCCCTTCCAGGCGAAGACCGGCACGCCCTGCGGGTTGTCCTGGGTGCCGTTCGGGCCGACCGCGATGGCCGCCGCCGCGTGGTCCTGGGTGGAGAAGATGTTGCAGGAGGCCCAGCGGACCTCGGCGCCGAGGGCGACCAGGGTCTCGATCAGGACGGCGGTCTGCACGGTCATGTGCAGCGAGCCGGTGATCCGGGCGCCCGCCAGGGGCTGCTGCGCCGCGTACTCCCGGCGGATCGACATCAGACCGGGCATCTCGTGCTCGGCGAGCGTGATCTCCTTGCGGCCGAAGTCGGCCAGGGAGAGGTCGGCGACCTTGAAGTCCTGTCGGTTCGCGACAGACGTCATGAGGGGGTGCTCCTCGTCGTGATGGTTCGAGGGTGGGCAGAGTGGACTGGTTGCTCTGCGGCAACGGGCATAGGAATGCCCGGAGATCCGCAGCTCAGTCCGTCGGAGGCCCTCTCTCCCTCGGCCGGTCCGGGTACACGGACCGATCGACCGCCATCAGCAGCGACGTCTGACTCAGTCACGAATCTACACCGATCGGCCCTACGACCCCTAGTCCGCAGACCCTCGGGCGGGCGGGAAACAGATGGGTCGCGCGTACGGCGAAGGCCCCCGGGCCTTGCGGTCCGGGGGCCTTCGGAGAACGTCGGGGAGCGTCGGGAATCAGTGCTCGGTGTCCTGGGCGGGGCCGCCCGGGGACTTCCCCGGGTTGGTGCCCGCCTCGGCCGCCGTCTCGCTGTAGATGTCCGGTTCCAGGTAGATGACCCGGGCGATCGGGACCGCCTCGCGGATGCGGGCCTCGGCGGCGTTGATCGCGGCGGCCACCTCGGTGGCGGTGTCGTCGTGCTGGACGGCGATCTTCGCGGCGACCAGCAGTTCCTCGGGGCCGAGGTGGAGCGTGCGCATGTGGATCACACCGGTGACGGTGGAGCCGTCGACCAGGGCCGACTGGATCTTGGCGACCTCGTCGATGCCCGCCGCCTCGCCGAGGAGGAGCGACTTGGTCTCGGCGGCCAGGACGACGGCGATGACGATCAGCAGGATGCCGATGCAGAGGGTGCCGATGCCGTCCCAGACGCCGTCGCCGGTGGCCAGGGCCAGGCCGACGCCGCCGAGCGCGAGGACCAGGCCCACGAGGGCGCCCAGGTCTTCGAGGAGGACGACGGGCAGCTCGGGCGCCTTGGCGCGGCGCACGAACTCCTTCCAGGAGAGCTTGCCGCGCAGGGCGTTGGACTCCTTGATGGCCGTACGGAAGGAGAAGGACTCCGCGAGGATCGCGAAGACCAGGACGCCCACGGGCCAGTACCAGTGCTCCAGCTCGTGCGGGTTCTTGATCTTCTCGTAGCCCTCGTAGATGGCGAACATGCCGCCGACGGAGAAGAGGACGATGGAGACGAGGAAGGCGTAGATGTAGCGCTCGCGGCCGTAGCCGAAGGGGTGCTGGGGGGTCGCTTCGCGCTGGGCCTTCTTGCCGCCGAGGAGGAGCAGGCCCTGGTTGCCGGAGTCGGCGAGGGAGTGCACGCTCTCCGCGAGCATCGAGGACGAGCCGCTGAAGACGAAGGCGACGAACTTGGCTACCGCGATCGCTAGGTTGGCGGCGAGCGCCGCCACGATCGCCTTGGTTCCGCCTGACGCGCTCATGGGTGCGGGTTGTCCCTTCCTCGGTGCCTGCGGCCCTGGCGCCGCCGTACGGCGGGTCATTGTTGCAGCCCGCGGGACGGGTGGTGCCCTACGCCACCACCGTGGCACGGAAGATGGTGCCCACTCCCGAGATTTCGAGCGGTTCGGACGGACGAACGAAGACCGATTCACCCGATTTCAGAGTGATTTGTTCTGCCGTGTTGCGGGCGGTGACCGTCCCTGCCGTGCAGAGGAGGATCTGCGGGTTGGGGAGGGTGAGGTCCCTGGGAGCCGCGCCCGCGGGCAGGACGTGGCGGGCGAGGCTGAAGTCGTCCACCGGAATCTCGTACAGCTCCTCCCCCGTCTCGGACGCCTCCGGGCGGAGGATCGCGGGGACGGCGGGCGTGAAGTCGACGACGCGCAGGAGTTCGGGGACGTCCACGTGCTTGGGGGTCAGGCCGCAGCGCAGGACGTTGTCGGAGTTGGCGAGGATCTCGACGCCCAGTCCTTCGAGGTAGGCGTGCGGGACGCCGGCGCCGAGGAACATCGCCTCGCCCGGCTGGAGCCGGACCGGGTTGAGCAGCATCGCGGCGAGGACGCCGGGGTCGCCGGGGAAGTGGCGGGCCAGGGAGGCGTAGAGCGCGTACGGGGCGGTGGCGTCCCGGCCGGGTGCGGTGGCGTCGGCGGGGGCGGTGTTCTCGGTGCTGTCGGCGAGGCGTTCGCAGGCGGCTGCCGCCTCGGTGACCACGGCGGCGCCTTCCGTACGGTCCGCGGTGAGGATCGCCGTCAGGACCTCGCGCAGGGCCGCGTCCTGCGGAGTGGCGCGCAGGGCGTCCGCGTACGGCTTGAGCGCGTCGACCCGGAGCGATTCGAACAGGTCGGCGGCCTCGGCGGGCGGGCGGAATCCGCAGAAGCCCGTGAACGGGGTGAGCGCGCAGATCAGTTCGGGCTTGTGGTTGGAGTCCTTGTAGTTGCGGTGGGGCGCGGTGCGGGGGATGTGCGCGGCTTCTTCGGCCGCGTAACCCTCCTGCGCCTGTGCGAGGTTCGGGTGGACCTGGAGGGAGAGGGGGGCGGCTGCCGCGAGGACCTTGAGGAGGAACGGGAGCCGCGGGCCGAACTTCGCGAGGGAGGCCGGACCGAGGGTGGCGGCCGGGTCCGCCGCGATGACCTCGTTCAGGGGCCCGTGCTCGGTGCCCGAAGGGGCTCCTGGGTGCGCGCCCATCCACATCTCGGCCTGCGGCTCGCCGGTGGGGGCGGTGCCGAGGAGGTCCGGAATGGCGGTCGTGGAGCCCCAGGCGTAGGGGCGCACGGTGTTGGAGAGGCGGTCCATGGTCGGGCCTGCGCTTCCTCGTGGGGAGGGAGAGTGGGGGCGTTCGGGGTGGGTCGGGGGTTTACGAAGGGGGTTTGTGGGGGGGGCGGGGGGTCAGTTGTGGCCCGATGCCAGGGCCAGGTAGGCCGCCGTGAAGTCGGTGACCGCGATCAGCTCGGCCAGCACTTCCAGGTCGGTGCCCGCCTCCGGCTCCAGTTCGCTGATCGCCGTGTCGTGCCCGAGGGCCAGTTCGCGGGCGGCCGGGGCCGCGGTGAGGCCGCCTTCGTCGGCGGGGCGGTCGCGGAGCAGTACCGCTCGGGCGCGCAGTGCCTCCGGGTCGTCGACCCTGTCGCGGAAGAAGTCGTCGGGATCGGCGCCCGCGGCGAAGTCGCCGGCCAGGAGCGCCCCGTGCGCGGGCAGCGCCTCGGGGAGTTCGGCGGCGAGGGCGGGGCGGCCGGACACCTCGGCCAGTACGGCGGCGAAGCGGCGGCCCACCGGGGCGGCCACCGCGCCCTCCGTCCAGATCAGCGGAAGCGTGTCGGCCAGTTCGGCGGCGAGGGTCTTGGCCGGGTTGCCGTACGTCGCCGCGGCCGGGCCGCAGCGCTCCGCGGTCTGGTCCAGACGGTCCGCGACCTTCTCCAGCGTCTCCGGGGGCGCGGCGACCAGGCCGACCCGGTCCAGGAGGGCGAGCAGCGGGGTCAGCAGGGCCCAGAGCGTGCCGGGGCCCTGGTCAGGGGTCTCGTCGGACTCGGTGTGCGGGGGCTTCGCCATCGGTACGAACAGGCCGTGCGCGGCATCGACCGCTTCCTGGAGCGGGGTGCCGACGGGGGCCACGGCGACGACCGTGCAGCCTCGGCGGTACGCCTGTTCGGCGAGGAGGGCGAGGCCCGGTTCCGTGCCGTCCGCGGTGGTGACGAGGAGGAGGTCGAGGGAGCCCGCCCAGCCGGGGAGCGCCCAGCGCAGGGCGCCCGCCGCGGGGGCCACGCCGGTGGACTGGAGGCGGGTGACCGGGACCGAGGCGCCCGCGAGGGCCGTCACCAGGTCGGCGACGCCCGCTGCCGCCGTGCCCGGTCCTGCCGTGAGGATCCCCCGGGGGCGGCCCTCCGGGTTCAGGGACGCGATCCCGGCCTCCGCCGCCTGGCGGGCCGCCGTACGGACTCGGGCGCCAGCCTCCGCGGCGGTGCGGAGCAGGCCGCGGCGGTCCGTGCGGGCCAGGGTCTCCGGGTCGTCCAGCAGCGGCTCGTCCAGCATGAGGGCCTCCGAGGGCGGTGCGGGTGCGGGTACGGGGCGCGGGGGGGGCTGTGGGTGGGGCGGGCTCTTCGGGAGGGGGCGGCGGGGTGGGTTTCGGGGCGCGGGGTTCCGCGCCTTCCCCTTGTGCGGTGCGGAGGGTCAGGCGGGGCGGCGGGCCTCGTCCACGAGCAGGACCGGGATGCCGTCCCGTACCGGGTAGGCGAGACCGCAGTCCTTGCCCGTGCAGATCAGCTCGGGTGCCGTCTCGTCCGCCGAGCGGTCTTCGAGGGAGGCGTGGCAGGCCGGGCAGGCGAGGATCTCCAGGAGGCCGGCTTCGAGCGGCATGAGGGGTCCGTCCCTTCGGGGGTGGCTGTGGATTGGGCCACGTCAGCCTACCGCTCGTGGGGTTTTGTGGGGTGGTGGTGGGGCGGGGCGTGCTTCTCGGGGGCCGCCTTCGTGTGGCCCCGCCCGGGGGGCGCCTGCGGCGGCGGGGACGCTTCGCAGGGGGCGCGGTGCCCCAGGGCGCCGTTGCTCCGGGGCGCGTTGCCCCGGGGCACCGTTCCGCCTGCGGCGGGCTGGCCCCTCCCCGCCCCTTCCCGAAAACCTGCCGGTGGCTGGGTGGGGGGGGGAGGGTGAGCCCGCTCGGGGTGGGTGGGGTTCCTGGGGCGAGCCCGCTCCGGGTTCGTGGGTACGTACGGCGTGTGCCCCGCCCTCGCGCAGTTCCCCACGCCCCTGAAGGGGCGCACCTGTGCTGTACACCCCTCAGGTACGCCCCGGGCCGGTCAGCGGTTCAAGATCAGGCGCGGATCAAGGACAGGACCTCGTCCCTGACCTTCGCCATCGTCGCCTCGTCCCGCGCCTCCGCGTTCAGCCTCAGCAAGGGCTCCGTGTTCGACGGGCGGACGTTGAACCACCAGTCCTGGGACGCGACCGTCAGGCCGTCCAGTTCGTCGAGGGTGACGTCGTCCCGGTCCGCGTACGCCGTACGGATCGCGTTCAGACGGTCCTGCTGGTCCGCGACCGTGGAGTTGATCTCGCCCGACCCGACGTACCGGTCGTACTGCGCGACCAGTTCGGAGAGCGTGCCCTGCTGGGTACCGAGGGCCGCGAGGACGTGGAGGGCGGCGAGCATGCCCGTGTCGGCGTTCCAGAAGTCGCGGAAGTAGTAGTGCGCGGAGTGCTCGCCGCCGAAGATCGCACCGCTCTCCGCCATCTCCTGCTTGATGAAGGAGTGGCCCACGCGGGTGCGGACCGGGGTGCCGCCGTTCTCCCGTACGACCTCGGGGACGGACCACGAGGTGATCAGGTTGTGGATGATCGTGCCGCCCGGGTTCTTGGCCAGTTCCCGCGCCGCGACCAGGGCCGTGATCGCGGACGGGGAGACGCCCTCGCCGCGCTCGTCGACCACGAAGCAGCGGTCCGCGTCGCCGTCGAAGGCGAGGCCCAGGTCGGCGCCCTCGGCGCGGACGCGCTCCTGGAGGTCGACGATGTTCTTGGGGTCGAGCGGGTTGGCCTCGTGGTTGGGGAAGGTGCCGTCGAGCTCGAAGTAGAGCGGGGTGACGGTGAGGGGCAGGGGCTCGAAGACGGTGGGGACCGTGTGGCCGCCCATGCCGTTGCCCGCGTCCACGACGACCTTCAGCGGGCGGATCGCGGCCAGGTCCACCAGGGACAGGAGGTGGGCGGCGTAGTCGGGGAGCGTCTCGCGGCGGTCGGTCGTGCCGGGCTCCGCGACCGGCTCGGGGGCGCCGTCGGCGAGCCAGCCCTCGACCTTCGTGCGGATCTCCGCGAGGCCGGTGTCCTGGCCGACCGGGGCCGCGCCCGCGCGGCACAGCTTGATGCCGTTGTACTGCGCCGGGTTGTGCGACGCGGTGAACATCGCGCCCGGCAGGTCCAGCGCCCCCGACGCGTAGTACAGCTGGTCGGTCGAGCACAGGCCGATCAGGGTCGCGTTCGCGCCGCGCGAGACGGCGCCGCGCGCGAAGGCGTCGGACAGGCTCGGCGACGAGGGGCGCATGTCGTGGCCGATCACCACCGCCCGCGCGCCCGTGACCTCGACGAACGCTGCTCCGAAGAGCTCCGCGAGCCGCTCGTCCAGCTGATCCGGGTACACCCCACGCACGTCGTACGCCTTGACGAGCTGCGACAAATCGGACACGGTCGATCCTCCTGGAGTCCTCTGCTGTGAGTGACCTCAAACTACCCGCAGTGGCTGGGGCAGCATCCAGCCGAGTACCGCTGTGCTCTGCACCCGGCGCGATCAGGCCCATCGCCGGGAGCGGCCCGAGGCTCCACGGCAGCACCTTGCGGAGCAGGTTCCCCTCCCGTCCCGCGTGCACCACTGCGGCGCAGGAGATGGCGAGGTTCTACGGAAGACCGGGCGGCAGGACGACCGGCGGCAAGCCGACTGGCGGCAGGCCGACTACTGGTCCGGGGAGCGCAGGACCCTGAGGTGTCCCCTGCGGCCGACCTCCATGGGGTCGGCGCCGCGCCCTCCGCCGCCCGCCTCGGCGGCCCGCTCCTGGGGCCTGGCCGCCTCGCGCACGGCGTTGGCGAGGGCTTCGAGGTCGTCGCCGCTGGGGCGCGCGGGGGCCGTGGAGTCCGTGAGCCGGACGACCTCCCAGCCGCGCGGCGCGGTGAGCCGCTCGCTGTGCTCGGCGCACAGGTCGTAGCAATGGGGCTCGGCGTAGGTGGCGAGCGGGCCGAGGACCGCGGTCGAGTCGGCATAGACGTACGTCAGTGTCGCGACGGCGGGGCGGCCGCACGCGGTGCGCGAACAGCGACGTACAGGGCTCACGACGTTGGACGGTACCGCACTCTTGAGCGGGCCGCGACGACTCTCCCCCACGTCACTCCACCGTGTCGCCCTGTGACGTCCGACACGCGGGCTCTCGGAGCAACTGCCCTGACCTGCGGGGAAACAGGGAGGTAGACGGGGTGACAGTACTGAATTCAGTCATCAGTTGAGGCATATCCAGTCAATTACCGCGAGACCAGCGGTCTCACCGACATAGCGACAAGCGCTCAAGGGTGACCGTATTGCTCACTTTGCGACAGGCTCGCCTGGGGTCCGCCGACCGCGATCGCCCCGCCCCCGGGAGAGCTACCCTGCGTCAGTGATGGACAGTCCCGTACCTCCCCGCCCGCCCGAGCCGAGACCGCGCCGCCGCGACCGTCACGGCAGGGGCATGCGCGGACCCGTCGCCCCGCCCCAGGTACCGCTCTCGCTCAGCAGGGCGGACACCTTCCGCGATCTCGTGCAGGACTCCGTGGAGCGCCTGGAGCGCCGCTGGCCGCAGTTGGCCGACGTCGACTTCATGGTCCTCGAAGTGCCGGTCGGGGCGGATGACGCGGTGCCGCTCGGGGGGCTGGTCCCGGCGGACAAGGA
This sequence comes from Streptomyces sp. NPDC050504, assembly GCF_044458065.1. Taxonomy (NCBI): domain Bacteria; kingdom Bacillati; phylum Actinomycetota; class Actinomycetes; order Kitasatosporales; family Streptomycetaceae; genus Streptomyces; species Streptomyces sp. NPDC050504. The sequence goes on from NZ_JBITHO010000002.1 coordinate 12,447, forward strand.
CCAGCCCGCGCGGGTCCTCGTCTACCGGCGGCCCGTCGAGATCCGCACCAAGAACCGCGAGGACCGCGCGCTGCTGGTGCACGAGGTCGTCGTGGAACAGGTCGCCGAACTGCTCGGCCTGGCGCCGGAGTCGGTCGACCCGAGGTACGGGCAGGAGTAGCCCGGCTCCCGGGTACCGCCCCACTGTCCGGCGCCGTCCGTACGGTTCGGCGCCGTCCGTACGGTTCGGCGCCGTCCATAGGGCTCGGCGCTCTCCGTACGGTTCGGCGCCGTTCAGTCGTCCAGTACGGACAGGTCCTGTTCCGCCTTCGGCACCAGGACCGTCCCCCGGTCGTCGGGCATCGTCTGCACGGTGAACATCGGCACGCCGTCCCTGGGCAGCGACAGCGTGCGCGACGCGTAGACGACCGCGCCGCCCTGCGGCTCGACCGTCAGCGCGTACGCGCCCTTGAGCCCGGCCGGGACCGGCGGCTCCACCGCGAGCGTCGTACCGGCCTTGACGGTGTACGTCTTGGTGACCGGCTCGCCGCCCAGGACGCCCGCGGAGGCCGTCACCTTCACCTCCGCCGCCTCGTCGGGCGCGGTCAGCGCCAGCAGCGAGCCCTTGGCGCGGTTGTCCGCGACGGTGGCCCGCTCCCCCACAGGCGCCGTGGCCGGGACGAAGGCGACCTCCTGCTTGTCGCCCTTGCCGCGCACCACGCGCAGCGCGGCGACCACCGGGACCCGGCGGCCCGCCTCGGAGGGGCTGAGGACCAGGGAGCCCGTCTCGCCCTTCGTGAGGTCCTTCAGGTCCAGGCCCGCCGTCATCCCGGACTTCACGTGCAGCGTCTCGGCACCCGCGGGGGTGATCGAGCCCGACTTGCCGACGAGCCGCACCTTGAGGTCGGCGTCGTTCTCGCCGGGGGCGTACACCGTCAGGCGCACCGACGTGGCGTCGGCCGGGATGCCGGGCAGCACCAGTGTGTCCGCGGGGTCGGCGGAGGCCTGGATCCAGTCGGCGCCGACCTTCTCGTCGGCGGCGCGCACGACCGCGCCGACGCGCCCTGTGCGGGTCGTGACGTGGACCGTGACGTCCTCGGGGCTGCCCGAGGCCAGCGTGGAGAGCAGCACGGGGATGCTGGACCTGGGCGGGACGGCGATGCCCTCGCCCGCCTCGGACTTCAGGCTGCCCTCGGGGCCGTACAGCTCGATGTCGGCGACGGCGGACGTGTCGTCCGGGTTGGTGAGGTGGACGTAGTCCTGCCGGGTGGCGGACGCGGACGCGCCGGGGATCCAGAAGTCCGTGTCGGGCGCCGTGCAGCTGACGCCGAGCAGTCCTGGCGCGGTGCCCTCGGGGACGACGGTGGTCTGCTGGACGGTCCAGCCGGGCGCGAACGCACCGGTGGCGGATCCGACCAGGGCGGGGGCCTCGGCGCCCTTGGCCGTGGCGGCGGCCGGCTTGCCCGGCTCGGTCAGCGACAGGAGCGGCTTGTCCTTGGCGGGCACGGTCTTCTTGGCGGTGTCCTTCTTGGCGCCCGGCGGGACCAGGGCGGTCGCGGAGGGCTTCAGGTCGGCGACGTCCTTGGCGCCCTTGTCCCCGGCGCCCTTGCCGTCCGCCGCGCCCTTCGGCGCGAAGGAGGTGTACGCGGTCTCGCCCAGTTCGGCGGGGCCCGGGGCCGGGCACAGCAGGCTGGAGCGCTCGACGGGGAGCCGGGCGGGGGCGGCGCCCGCTTCCTTCGCCCCGCCCTTGTCCGGTGCGGACAGGGTGGCGAATCCGGTGACGGCCGCCAGGGCGGTGGCGACCGCGATCAGGGAGAGGGTGCTGCGGTTCACTGGTTGCTGCTCCCGTCGGGGCGCTGCTGCTGTCGGTACGGGTCGTACTGTTCGGGCTGTTCGGGATCCGGCTGCCCCGGCTGCTGCCCCGGCTGTACGTGCTCCTGCTGTACGTGCTGCTGCTCGGCGGCCTGGTAGCCGTAGCCGTACGGGTCGTACTGCGACTGCTGGTACGGGTCCGCCTGGTACTGCTGCTCACCGGCGTACCCGTAGTTCGCGTAGTCGGCCGTGCCCGCGTAGCTCTGCGCGCCGTCCTCCCACTCGCCGTACGACTGCTGGCGCGGCACGTCGGGGGCGTACGCGGGCTGCTCGCCTGGCGGGGGCGGCACCTGGGCCTCTCCCGGTGCGGCGGTGGGCTCGGCGCCCTCGTCGGCCGCCGCGCGCAGCCTGCGCGCCCTGCGGCCGTCGCCGGGGCCCGCCTGCGCGGGGATGGCCGCGCTCGGCCGCTCCTCGGGCAGGTCGTCGTCGATCTCGCGGCGGCGGCCCGGCAGGGCGAGCACGAGCAGGACCACGGCGAGCGCGCCCTGCGCCCAGATCCAGGCGGTGTGGGTGAGCGGCGGTTCGAAGGTGAGGTCGAGGCGGCCCGCGTTGGCGGGCAGCTCGAAGCCCTGTGCCCAGCCGTCCACCGTCTTGGCGGTCAGCGGCTTGCCGTCGAGCGTGGCGCGCCAGCCCGCGTCGGCGCGGTCGGCGATGCGCAGCACCCGTCCCTCGCGGCCCGCGGGGATCTCCGTGTGGGCCTCGACGGCCTTGGCGGCGACGGGCAGCGGGTCGGTGTCCTCGGGGCTCTGCTGGATCGTGACGCGGGCGACCTGACGGTCGACGCGCCACAGCTTGGAGCCGTCGAGCTGGCTCAGCGGGCTCAGTCCCGGCGTCGCGTCGAGGACCCTGCTGAAGTGGCGCGGCGAGCCGTCCCGTACGAGCACGTAGCGGATGGCGAAGCCGCCGAGCTGGCTGGCCTGGTCGGCGCCGGAGCCCGCGACCAGGTTGGCGACGATCTTGTCGAGGCGCGTGTCGGCGCCCGCGGTCGCGGTCAGTTCGGCGTCGCCGAGCCGCCCGCCCGATCCCCGGACGAGGGAGTACGACACCTTGGCGGGCGAGTCGCCGCCGAGCACGAGGGTGCGCGGCTGGTCGCGGGTGGTGGACTCCTCGGCGACGAACGCGGGGACCTGGACGGGGTCGCGGCGCTCCAGCGGTCCCGCGGCTCCGTTCAGCATCCATCCGGCGGCCGACAGGAGGGGGCCGACGGCGGCGGCCACGGCGATCAGGACGGCGACGGGCTGGCGCCAGCCGAAGCTCTGCTGGGCGACGCGGATGCGGGCACCGTCCGCACCGATCAGCGCTGCGGACAGCAGGGCGATTCCGTACACGAGAGTGGCGGGTCCAGCCCAGTGCCCGTCGTTGCCGAGCACCGCGAACACCAGACCGGTCAGGGCGACCGCCCAGGAGGCGCGGACGGCGAAGGTGCGCTCCTGGCGCAGCAGGGCGGCGAGCGCGGCCAGCACGATGCCGATCATCAGGAGTCCGCCGGCCGCCTTGGGGCCGCCGGGGCTGATGCCCAGCAGGTCGAGGGCGGTCGCGGCGCCCGTGCCGTGTTCGAGCCCGGCCTCCTTGAAGAAGGCGGCGGGGTCGGTGAGGAGCGTCAGCGACCAGGGGGCGAGCATCAGCAGGGGGGTGCCGGTCTGGACGAGGAAGCGCGGTCCGTACGCGGCGATGTCGCCGCGCCGCAGGACCAGCGCCGCCAGGCCGAGGACCACGGCGATCGGCCAGACCACCGGGGTGAACGCCATGGTGAACGTGAGCAGCAGTGCGTACGCCCAGCTGGCGCGCCAGCTGCCGCGCGCACCGTCGCCGCGCAGTCCGTACGCCGCGACGGCCGTGCGGGCGATCAGCGGCAGCATGACGAGGAGTACGGCGGTGCCGAGCCGTCCGGTGGCCAGTGCGCCGGTCGCGGCGGGCAGGAAGGCGTACGCGACGCTGCCCCAGGCGCGCAGCAGGCGCGAGGTGACCAGGGGCCTGGAGGCGAAGTACGCGGTGAAACCGGCGAGCGGCACGGAGCAGACCAGCAGCAGGGTGAGCGCGAATCCGGTGGAGCCGAAGAACAGCCAGGACAGTGCGGAGAGCACCGCGAGGTAGGGCGGGGCGGCGTCGGTGGTGCCGGTTCCGATGGGGTGCCAGCCGTCGGCGTAGCGCGCCCAGAGGTCGCCGACGTCGCCGGGTGCGGGCAGCAGTGCGCCGCCCGCGAGGGCGCCGCCGCCGAACAGTCCGCGGCAGGCGACGAGCGAGACGAGCAGGAGGACCGCGAACAGGACGGGTCCCGGTTTGCGGGCGAGCCGCTTCACGCGGGCGAACTGTTCGACGTCCAGGAAGTCGGCGTCGTCACCGCCGGGTCCCGACTCGACGGCGCCGTGCCGCGAGCCGGTGTCCTCGGCGGGTCCGCCGAAGTTCCCCGCGACCTGTTCGACGGTGGCCCGGACGGTGGCGCCGGGCGGCGGGAAGAGCGCGCGCAGTTCGCGCATGTCGACGGTGGATCCGCCGCGCTGTTTGCGGGCGGCGAGGATCCGGCCGGGCCGCAGCAGGGTGCCGACCAGTCCGGCCACTTCGTCGACGGCCTGTCCGGGGACCTTGCCGACGAGGTAGGCGAGGGTGCGCAGCATGGTGCCGACGACGAGCCGCAGCAGCACCCAGGGCAGGGCGGCGGTGCGGGCGTTGGCGAGCATGGTGAAGACGGCGCCCGCCTTGTCGACCCGGTGCGGCGAGGCGACGGAACGGCCCGCGCAGTCGATGGGGCGCCGTTCGCGGGCGGATGCCTCGGCGTGCCGCAGGACGGCGTCGGGGGCGACGAGGACGCGGTGTCCCGCCGCGTGGGCGCGCCAGCACAGGTCGACGTCGTCGCGCATCAGGGGCAGGAGCCGGTCGAAGCCGCCGAGCTGTTCCCAGACGTCCCGTCTGATGAGCATGCCCGCGGTCGAGACGGAGAGCACGGAGCGGACCTGGTCGTGCTGGCCCTGGTCCTGTTCGCGGCGGTCCAGGCCGGTCCAGCGGCGGCCGCTGTTGGCGATGGAGACGCCGACTTCGAGCAGCTGCTTGCGGTCGTACCAGCTGCGCAGCTTGGGTCCGACGATCCCGGCGTGCACGTCGCTGTCGGCGACGCGCAGCAGTTCGGCGAGGGCGGTGGGGTCGGGCGCGCAGTCGTCGTGCAGCAGCCAGAGCCACTGGACCGGGTCGCCGTGCGGGAGGTCGGGGAGGTCGTAGGCGTCGTCGCGCCAGGTCCTGCTGACGGGGTCCCAGCCGCTGGGCCGCTTCAGGTACGGCAGTTCCTCGGGGCCGAGCGGTGGCGCGGTGCGGACGGCCTCGTCGACGGCGGTGCCGAAGCCGGTGCGGCGGGCGAGGTGCAGGACCCGGTCGTCGCCGAGCGCCTCGCCGAGGAGCCGCGCGGAGTCGTCGGCGCTGCCGGTGTCGGCGGCGACGACGTTCTGTACGGGGCGTTCCTGGCCGAGGAGCCCGGTCAGCGCTTCGGGCAGCCAGCGCGCGCCGTCGTGGGACACGAGGACGGCGGTGACGACATGCCGCGGGAATTCGGGCGTGGTGGTGGCGGACATCGAGGTACGGGCCCTCCGCGGCCGGGGTCGCCCCGGAACGTGGGGCGTTGGAGCGTCTCGGACGGGGGCCCACACTAACGGCTGGCACGACAGCGGTCCGCCGCCTGCGGTCGACGGGCAGGGGGCGGACCGTGGATTACGTACGGACTTATGGCGATTGTTCGGGTCGCGGAGCGGGGTACGGGCCGGGTGGCGGACCCGAGGGTGATCGTCTTTCGAACGGCCGCCCGGTCAGTCGGTCGGTCGGTTCCGGCCGCTTCCCGTCCGGATCCCCGGCACGGGCCCGACGCCCCGGACGACGGGTCAGATCGCGGCTTTCTTCAGCCGGCGCCGCTCGCGCTCGGACAGGCCGCCCCAGATGCCGAACCGCTCGTCGTTGGCGAGTGCGTACTCAAGGCATTCGGAACGGACTTCGCAGGCCAGGCAGACCTTCTTGGCCTCGCGGGTCGAGCCGCCCTTCTCGGGGAAGAAGGATTCGGGGTCGGTCTGCGCGCAGAGGGCGCGCTCCTGCCAGCCAAGTTCTTCGGCGTCCGCGTCTTCGACCAGCAGTTGCTGGAACAGCTCGGTCATGTAGCGCCCCTCGTCTGTTTTTTGTGCGTCCCCGTGATGCTGCCGTTACCGATCCCGGCCGAACGACACGAGTGAAATTACAAGTGTGCGGATCCGGGGCAGTCAAGCCGAGATCTGCTATTGGGCCCCGTATTCACTCTGCGGAACCAAGGCTATGCGGAAAGTGTTCAAATCACCAAAAATTGTGACACTTGCCGTCGGCTTGACCGCACGCCTCCCCCGTCACAGAGGAGGACGACCCGAACTCCACCCGTGTTGCGAACCGGCAGCCGAAGCGATCCGGATCACAGCGAGGCTTCTTCACGGGGTTCCGCAGGGGTGGATGCAGCGGCATGTCTCCCGGTCAGCGGCTGCACAAACCTTTCTCCACACTCAGTAACCGGATGAGGTGAAACATTACCCCCAAATCGGGCATTGGGTTGACAGTGGACGCGTTTCTCCGCTCTCCTTGATTCCATGCCAGTGACCTCAGCGCGCCCGTCGACCCACGTCCGTGGGTTCCGCAGCGCTGTCCAGGCTCGCTGTTGCTGTTCCAGCTGTTGAGCGATCCCGCTCCGGCTTTTTTCTGCTCTGTTTTCCCCGCTCCGCGTCCCCCCGCGGACGCCCCGCACGTGCACTCCCCCTTGCCGAGGAACCACCGCACCCATGAACAGCAGCGACAGCGACCTCCAGATCGCCGGCGACCTCCTTGAGGTCCTGCACCTCCTCCAGCCCGCCCGCGAGCACCCCGCCACCGTGGCCGAGTTCGCCGGGCTCGCCCGCGCCATCGCCGACGACCCGTCCCAGTGGGCCGACCTGGTCCGGTACGACGCCACCTCCCGCTGGTACCACCGGCTGCGCACCGGGCCCGGATACGAGGTCTGGCTGCTCAGCTGGGTGCCGGGACAGGGCAGCGGGCTGCACGGCCACGGCGCGTCGTCGGGCGTACTGACCGTGCTGGCGGGCGAACTGACGGAGCGTACGGAGAACGCCGACCGCACCCTCGCGGCGGGCGCGCAGCGGGTCTTCGCGCCCGGGTACGTCCACGAGGTCGTCAACGACTCCCTGGAGCCCGCGGTCAGCCTGCACGTCTACTTCCCCGGCCTCACCGAGATGCCCATGCAGGCCCCGCAGTGCTCCGCCCCGGCCGGACGGGATGTCGTACCCGCCTGACAGACTGCTGTGCATGCGCATTGTGGTTCTGGCTGGTGGCATCGGTGGTGCCCGCTTCCTCCGTGGTCTGAAGTCCGCTGCCCCCGACGCGGACGTCACCGTCATCGGCAACACCGGTGACGACATCCATCTGTTCGGCCTGAAGGTCTGTCCCGACCTCGACACCGTGATGTACACGCTCGGCGGCGGCATCAACGAGGAGCAGGGCTGGGGCCGCGAGGACGAGACCTTCCAGGTCAAGGGCGAGCTCGCGGCGTACGGCGTGGGACCCGAGTGGTTCGGCCTCGGCGACCGGGACTTCGCCACGCACATCGTGCGGACCCAGATGCTGGGCGCCGGTTACCCGCTGAGCGCGGTCACCGAGGCGCTGTGCGAGCGCTGGCGGCCCGGCGTGCGGCTGCTGCCGATGTCCGACGACCGCGTCGAGACGCACGTCGCCGTCGAACTCGACGGCGAGCGCAGGGCCGTGCACTTCCAGGAGTACTGGGTGAAGCTGCGCGCCTCCGTGGACGCGCAGGCGATCGTGCCGGTCGGCGCGGAGGCCGCGAAGCCCGCGCCCGGTGTGCTGGAGGCGATCGCGGAGGCGGACGTCATCCTCTTCCCGCCGTCCAACCCCGTGGTGAGCGTCGGCACGATCCTCGCCGTCCCCGGGATCCGCGAGGCGATCGCCGGGGCCGGGGTGCCGGTGGTCGGCCTCTCCCCCATCGTCGGCGACGCGCCGGTGCGCGGCATGGCCGACAAGGTGCTCGCGGCGGTCGGCGTGGAGTCCACGGCGAGCGCGGTGGCGCTGCACTACGGCTCCGGGCTCATCGACGGCTGGCTGGTGGACACCGTCGACGCGGGGTCCGTCGCGGCGGTCGAGGAGGCGGGCATCAAGTGCAGGGCGGTGCCGCTGATGATGACCGACGTGGCGGCGACCGCGCAGATGGCGCGCGAGGCGCTGGCGCTGGCCGAGGAGGTCAGGTGAGCGGGGCGCCCGGGAGCGGGTCCGGGTACCGGGTGTGGGCCGTTCCCGGGCTGCCCGAGGTGCGGGGCGGGGACGACCTCGCCAAGCTGATCGCCGCCGCCGAGCCGGGGCTCCTGGACGGGGACGTCCTCCTCGTCACCTCGAAGATCGTCAGCAAGGCCGAGGGCCGGATCGTCGAGGCGGCCGACCGGGAGGCGGCGATCGACGCGGAGACCGTACGGGTCGTCGCGCGGCGCGGCACCCTGCGGATCGTGGAGAACCGGCAGGGCCTGGTGATGGCGGCGGCCGGGGTCGACGCGTCCAACACCGAGGCCGGGACCGTGCTGCTGCTGCCCGAGGATCCCGACGCGTCGGCCCGGACCATCCGCGAGGGCCTGCGCGCGGCGCTGGGCGTGAACGTCGGGGTCGTCGTCACCGACACCTTCGGGCGCCCCTGGCGCAGCGGGCTGACCGACGTCGCCATCGGAGCGGCCGGGGTGCGGGTCCTCGACGACCTGCGCGGCGGCACCGACGCGTACGGCAATCCGCTCAGCGCGACCGTCGTGGCCGTCGCCGACGAGTTGGCCGGGGCCGGTGACCTGGTGAAGGGCAAGGCCGAGGGGCTGCCCGTCGCCGTGGTGCGCGGGCTGCCCGGGATCGTCGCCGGAAGCGGAAGCGGAAACGGGAGCGGCAACAGCAACGGGGTCGTCGGGGAGGCCGGGCGCGGCGCGAGCGGGGACGCCGGGGGCGGCGCCGGGGCCGAGGGCCGGGACGCCGGGGCCTGGTCCGCTCGGGACCTGGTGCGGGACGCGTCCGACGACATGTTCCGGCTCGGTACGTCGGAGGCCGTACGGGAGGCGGTGACGCAGCGGCGCACGATCCGCGAGTTCACCGACGATCCGGTGGACCCCGGGGCCGTGCGGCGGGCCGTCGCCGCGGCCCTGACGGCGCCCGCGCCGCACCACACCACGCCGTGGCGGTTCGTGCTCCTGGAGTCCGCGGAGTCCAGGACCCGGCTGCTGGACGCGATGCGCGACGCGTGGATCGCCGATCTGCGGCGCGACGGCAAGTCGGAGGAGTCCATCGCCAAGCGGGTGCGGCGCGGGGAGGTGCTGCGGCGGGCGCCCTACCTGGTGGTGCCCTGCCTGGTGACCGACGGCGCGCACTCCTACGGCGACGCGCGCAGGGACGGCGCGGAGCGGGAGATGTTCGTCGTCGCGATGGGCGCGGGCGTGCAGAACTTCCTGGTGGCGTTGGCCGGGGAGCGGCTGGGGTCGGCGTGGGTGTCGTCCACGATGTTCTGCCGCGAGGTCGTGCGGGAGGTGCTGGGGCTGCCGTCGGGATGGGACCCGATGGGGGCGGTGGCCGTGGGGCGCCCGGCGGGTGCGGCCCCCGCGCGGGGGGCGCGGGAGGTCGAGGCGTTCGTGGAGGTCCGGTAGGGCGGGGCGGCGTACGGGGGGGAGGCGCTTCACGGGGTCCGGGGCCCCGGGGCGCCGTTTCGCCCGCGGCGGGCATGTGCGGCGTCTGCCCCGCCCTCGCGCGGCTCCCCGCGCCACGGGGCCCTGACGCGGGGCACTGACACGGGGCCCTAAAGGGTCGCGATGTTCGTCTTGCGCATCTTCGGTGCCCGCCTCGGCGGCGTCCTTCCCGTCGTGAGGACCAGGCGCACCGCCCTGTGGCGTTGGCCCTCGTACGGCTCCAGGAGTTCCAGCATCCTCGCGTCGTCCGCCTCCCGCTCCCCCGCCAGGGCGTAGCCGACCACCCCGGGCAGGTGGAGGTCCCCGACCGTCACCGCGTCCGCCGCGCCGTTCGTGCGCTGGAGCGTCTCCGCCGTCGTCCAGGGGCCGATCCCCGGGATCAGCCCCAGGCGCGCCGATGCCTCCGGCAACCCCATCCCCGCCGCCTCCTCCAGGCGCCGCGCCACCCGCACCGCCCGCAGGACCGTCGCCGAGCGCTTCGCGTCCACGCCCGCCCCGTGCCACTCCCACGACGGGATCCGCGCCCACACCGCCGGCTCCGGCATCACGTGCATCGGCACCGGGCACGGGCCCGGCGCCCGCTCCCCGTACTGGCGCACCAGCAGGCGCCACGCCCGGTACGCCTCCGCCGTCGTCACCTTCTGCTCCAGCACCGAGGGGATCAGGGACTCCAGCACCAGGCCCGTGCGCACCAGCCGCAGCCCCGGCCTCCGGCTCCGCGCCACGGCCAGCAGGCGGTGCCTGGGCACGAAGGCGTCCGGGTCGTCCGTGCCGCCCAGCAGTTCGGGGAGCCGGTCGAGGAGCCACTCCGCTCCCGGGCCCCAGGCCCGCGCCCCGGCCTCTTCGGCGCCCGCGCCCGCCGCCACCCGGAGCGTGCCGGGCCCCTGCGGCGTGCGGCTCGCGCGCCACACCGCGCCGTCCGCCGCCAGGTGGTACGTCGGATCCCCCGCGCCCCGCCGCAGCGGGCCGAGGATCAGCGGGACGTCGAGCGGGCCCGGCGCCCGCCACGTCCGGTCGGAGCCGGTGTCCTCCGCTCCCGCCGCGGCCCCGCGCGGCTGCGGGACCGGGCCGCGGGGCGCCGGGCGCGGCAGGTAGCGGCCCGCCACCTACTGGTCCGAGGAGAAGCGGATCGCCGCGTCCGGGAGCGTCGCGCCGCACCACACCCGTACGCCCTCGTGCAGTTCGTTGTCCGCGCCCACGTCCGCGCCGTCGCCGATCACCGCGCCCGTCAGCGCCGTGCGGGCGCCGACGCGGGCGCCCGCGCCCACGAAGGAGGACGTGACGACCGCGCCGGGCCCTATCACCGCGCCCGGCAGGATCGTGCTCCCGGAGATCCGGGCGCCCGCGCCGACCAGCGCGCCCTCGCCGACCACCGTGCCGCCCACCAGCTTCGCGTCCGGCGCGACCCTGGCCGTCGGCAGCACCAGGCGGTCGCCGCACCTGCCCGGCACCGCGGGGGACGGCGCGCGGCCCGTGACCAGGTCGGCCGAGCCGCGCACGAAGGCGCCCGGCGTGCCCAGGTCGAGCCAGTACGTGGAGTCGACCATGCCCTGGAGGTGGGCGCCCGAGGCGAGCAGGCCGGGGAAGGTCTCGCGCTCCACGGAGACCGGGCGGTCGGCGGGGATCGTGTCGATGACCGAGCGGCGGAAGACGTACGCGCCCGCGTTGATCTGGTCGGTGACGATCTCCTCGGGCGTCTGCGGCTTCTCCAGGAAGGCCAGCACCCTGCCCGTGTCGTCCGTGGGCACCAGACCGAAGGCGCGCGGGTCGTCGACCCGGGTGAGGTGCAGGGAGACGTCGGCGCCCGACGTCGTGTGGGTCTCGACCAGGGCCCTGATGTCCAGGCCCGTGAGGATGTCGCCGTTGAAGATCAGGACCGGGTCCTCGGGCCCGGAGTGCAGGCGGGACGCCACGTTGCGTATCGCGCCGCCCGTGCCCAGCGGCTCCTCCTCGGTGACGTACTCGATGCTCAGGCCGAGCGAGGAGCCGTCGCCGAAGTACGGCTCGAAGACCTCGGCCAGGTAGGAGGTGGCGAGGACGATGTGCTCGACCCCCGCCGCGCGGGCGCGGGCCAGCTGGTGGGTGAGGAACGGGACGCCCGCCGCCTGGACCATCGGCTTGGGGGTGTGCACCGTCAGCGGACGCAGCCTGGTTCCCTTGCCGCCGACCAGGAGGATCGCTTCAGTCACCTTGTCGTCTCTGCTTCCTGCTGGGGCCGGGCCGTGTTCGGCTGGCCAGTGTATGCAGACCGTTCGGGACATTCTGGTCGGACTTCCGGTCACACTTCCGGCCGAACCCGGGCCCGCGCTCCCGGCGCGGCCCGGTCAGTGGCGGCCCTGGAGCTTCGCCGAGGCCGCCCGCGCCTTGCCGAGCTTCTTGTAGAGGCGGCCCCCTGGGCACTCGGTGGCGAAGCCGTCGCGGTGTCCGGAGATGACGTTCAGCCTGACCTTCTTGCCCTTCTTGTACAGGTTGCCGCCGCCCGACTGCATCACCGTCTTCGCCCGGGGGTTGACCCCGTACATCCCCAGCTTCCAGGCGGTCAGGCGGGCCACCGCGTTCAGCGCGGCCTGGGGCGGCGTCTTCGCGCTGTACGTGCCGAGGACCGCGATCCCCATGCTGTCGCTGTTGAAACCGAGGGTGTGCGCCCCGAGGACGGGCTTCGCCACGCCCCCGGCCCGGCCTTCGTAGATGTTTCCGCACTTGTCGACCGCGAAGTTGTAGCCGAAGTCACGCCAGCCGCTGCTCTTGACGTGGTAGCGGTAGATACTGCGGAGGACGGAGGAGGTCTGCGCGCAGCTGTAGCGGTTGCCCGTCGCGCTGTGGTGGACGAAGGCGGCGTGCACGGCGTCGGTGTAGACGAAACCCCGCTCGCGCAGCTTCTCGTCGGCGCCCCAGCCGCGGCGCGTGATGATGCGGGGGCGCGGACCGACGTACGGCCTGGCCTGGCTGGGCTCCCTGGGGAGCGCGGGGATGACCAGGGCACCCGCGGGGATCGCGGGGGCGGCGGGGGCCTCGGGCACGGCAGGGACCTCCGGGATCTCCGGGGCCTTCGGGTCCGCAGGGGCCACCGGGACCGCCGGGACCCCGGGGACCGCGGGAACCCCAGGGGTCATCGCTACGGGGGCCACGGGGGTCGTCGGCCCCGCCGGGGACCTCAGTGCCCGCAGCGCCTCGGCGGCCTGCATGGCGTGCGGGGTCAGGGCCGCCGCCGTCGTGGTCGCGGACCGCGCCGCCCCGGACACGGTCACGGGCTCGGTCGCGGCCACAGGCTCGGGAGCGGGCTCGGGCGCGGCCTCGGGCTCGAACACGGAAACCGCCCCGGGCTCGGCCTCCTTCCGGCTCGGCCCCTCGCCCGGGTCGACCAGTTCCAGGCGCAGCCCGTCCGGCAGGCCCGCGCCGCCCCCTCGTACGCCACCCGCCCGTACGCCACCCGGTACCTCGGGCCGTACGCGCACCTGTACGCCGTCCGAGTCGCCGACCCACAGCGGCGCGGTCGAGCCGCGCACCCCGCGCGACGCGCCCTCGGCGGTGTCCGGGTCGGCCGCGTGCTCGTGGTTGTGCGTCTCCAGGTCCTCCCACGGCGACCAGACGGTCGTGCCCGTGGCGCGGGTGCGGACCTGGACCGTGCCGTGGAGTTCGGCGGCGGGGTCCCGCCACACGACGCCGACCAGCGAGAACGGCTTGACGTCGCGCGCGGGCAGGCCCCGCGCCGCGCTCAGCGAGCGGCGGGAGCCGAGCGGACCGAGCGCCAGGGACTGGGTGGAGCCGGGCAGGCCGCCGTCCGCCGCCTCACCGGCTGAGCCGGAGACGGCGGCGGACACGGCGGACGCGGCACCGGAAGGCACGGCGACCACGGCACCGGCGGGCGCGGCGACGGCGAGCGGCAGCACGAGGGCGGTCGCGCAGACGACGCCGACCGAGGAGGCGAGAAAGGCACGCATGTACATGATCCTGGGCATACAGCGGTTGATCCGGCCACTGGTGATGAGCCGGTCAACTGACGCACCGTCCGCCACCCGGGTCGGCCGCCCCCTCGGCGCGCGACCTGCGGCACGTACGCTTGCGGGCGTGAACGCCAGCGACCGTACCCCTGCCGACCTGCTGCGATCCGCGCTCGCCGCGGACCCTTCGCGGCCCCTGGTCACCTTCTACGACGACGCGACCGGCGAGCGCGTCGAACTCTCGGTGGCCACCTTCGCCAATTGGGTGGCCAAGACCGCGAACCTGCTCCAGGGCGAGCTGTCCGCCGAGCCCGGCGACCGGGTCGCGCTGCTGCTGCCCGCGCACTGGCAGACCGCGGTGTGGCTGCTCGCGTGCTCGTCGGTCGGGGTGGTCGCCGACGTGGGCGGCGACCCGGCCGCCGCGGACCTCGTGGTGAGCGGCCCGGACGCGCTGGACGCGGCGCGCGCCTGCTCGGGCGAGCGGGTGGCGCTGGCGCTGCGCCCGCTGGGCGGCCGGTTCCCGCAGCCGCCCGCCGGGTTCGCTGACTACGCGGTGGAGGTGCCGAGCCAGGGCGACCGGTTCGCGCCGTACGCGCCGGTGGACCCGGACGCCCCCGCGCTCGCGGTCGGCGGCACCGAGCTGACGGGCGCCGAGCTGGTGGAGCGGGCGCGCGCCGACGCGGACGCGCTGGGGCTCGGCGCGGGGGCGCGGCTGCTGACCGGGAGTGCGTACGACACCTGGGAGGGGCTCTCGACCGGGCTGTTCGCGCCCCTCGCCGCGGGCGGCTCCGTGGTGCTCTGCCGCCACCTCGACCAGCTGTCCCCCGAGGGTCTGGCGAAGCGCGTCGAGAGCGAGCGCGTCACCAACAGCGCGGTATGACAAGCGCCCTGAAGGGCACTCGTCCGGCGCACTGAGCGCCCTGCCCTCCGGTCCTTCGCGTCAACTCCGGTACATGATCGGGAGTACGGACCGCACAACCGTGCGCGTACTGCCGCCGTCTACACGTGAGACCAGCGGCCCAGCGCGCCGCAGACGCCGCGAAGGATGGACGCAGACGTGACCGAGAAATCCGGTGTGCCGGCCGAGCCCGCCCGCCCCGTCGCGACCGTGTCCGACGGGGACACGTCCGCGGCCGCGGACGCGAGCCCGGACCCGGCGGACGGCACTCCGGAAGAGGGCGGGGCCGACGGCGCCCCCGAAGCCGACGGCGCCCCGAAGGCCAGCAACGCCCCGAAGGCCGAAGGCGCCCCCGAAGCCGACGGCACCTCGAAGGCCGAAGTCGCGCCCCCCGCTCCCCCGGCCCGGCCCCGGCGGCACTGGCTGCGCTGGGCGGCGGGCGGCGCCGCGTTCCTCGTGCTGGTCGCCGCTGGCACCGGCTGGTGGCTGTACAAGAAGCTCGACGGGAACATCAGGACGGACGTCACGGCGGCCGCCGAGCTGGAGACGTACGAGAAGGAGCGCCCCGCGCCCGTCGTGCAGGACGCGCAGAACATCCTGCTCATCGGCTCGGACACGCGCGCGGGCGACAACGGCAGGTACGGCCGTGACGACGGCGGCAGCCAGCGCTCGGACACCACGATCCTGCTGCACCTCGCGGCGGACCGGAAGAGCGCGACGGCCGTCTCGCTGCCGCGCGACCTGATGGTCGACATCCCCGACTGCCGGGGCTCCGACGGGACGCGCAACGAGCCGCAGTTCGCGCAGTTCAACTGGGCGTTCGAGCGGGGCGGTACGGCCTGCACGATCCGTACGGTCGAGAAGCTGACCGGGATCCGGATCGACCACCACATGGTCGTCGACTTCAGCGGCTTCAAGGACATGGTCGACGCGGTCGACGGCGTCGAGGTCTGCCTCAAGGAGCCGGTGGACGACGCCGACGCGCACCTGAAGCTGCCCGCGGGGCGGCAGACGCTCCGCGGCGAGCAGGCGCTGGGCTACGTGCGGGCCCGCAAGTCCCTCGGCGACGGCAGCGACACCGAACGGATGGACCGCCAGCAGCGGTTCCTCGGCGCGCTCGTCAACAAGGTGCAGAGCAACGGCGTGCTGCTCAACCCGGTCAAGCTCTACCCGGTGCTCGACGCGGCGACGAAGTCCCTCACCACGGACCCGGGCCTGGACTCGCTCAAGGACCTGTACGACCTGGTGCGCGGGATGCGCAACGTACCGACCGAGAAGGTGCAGTTCCTGACCGTCCCCCGGCAGCCGTACAGCGAGGACATCAACCGGGACGAACTGGTACAGCCCGACGCGGGCAGGCTCTTCGCGCGGCTGCGCGACGACGCCCCGGTGTCCGTGGTCCCGGCGAAGAGCGGGGACCAGGAGACCCAAGGGGCGGATGAATCAGGTGAGTCGGATCATTCGGATGAGTCGGTCGATACGGACGAGAAGCCCGACGAGGACCCCTCGGCACGCCCGAGCCCGGCACCGACTTTCGCGGGCACGAATGCCGCCGCGGGGGTCTGCGAGTAAAGGCGGACCCATGGGAGGGTTGTCTCTCCGTGCGGATTGAGCGAAATGCCCGGTTGTAAGGGGCGTGGAATTTGTCACGGACGTCGCTGCACGCTCAACTTGGCGGATAGTGTGACGCGATCCGGTGACTGACACACCAGGTCGCGCACCGCCGGATCGATAGACGAGCGCCTTTGGGGGGAGGCGCGCGTGGCACCGACGGAGGACACAAGCAACCGTGGACGCGCAGAGCCGTGGGCGGGCCGATGAGATCGACCCCGCAGACCAGTGGGTCCTGAACCCGGAAACGGGCAGTTACGAATTGCGACTGGACCATTCCACTGGGTCCACAGGACAGCACTCCCCGTCCGCCGCCCGACCGGGCACCCGCAGAAGAGATGTTCCGGGTCAGCGCACCCGTCCGCAAACCAATTCGACGCCCCACCCGGATTCCCGTTCGGATTCCCCCGAGGACGGGCGCGGGGCTTCCCGCTCAGGTCCGCGCGGCGGTTCCCGGAACGGCTCGCGCACGGGTTCTGCCTCCGTTTCCGAAGGCGCCCAGCCCTCCGGCGGCCGCCGTTCGCGCAAGGCCGTCAACAAGCCGCGCAAAAAGAAGAAGATCCTCTTGTGGACGGGCGGCGTCACGGCGTTCGTCCTCGTGGGTGGTTCTGTCGGCGCGTACCTCGTGTACCAGCACTTCAACGGGAACCTGGAGACGTACGACGTCGCGGGCGCGGGCACCGGCGGCTTCAAGAAGGACGAGGCCGTGAACATCCTCGTCATCGGCACCGACAAGCGCACCGGCAAGGGCAACGAGGGCTACGGCGACAAGGACAGCGTCGGCCACGCGGACACGACGATCCTCTTCCACGTCTCCAAGGACCGGACGAACGCCACCGCGCTCTCCATCCCCCGCGACCTGATCACCGACATCCCGGTCTGCCCCACCAAGCAGCCGGACGGTTCGATAAAGGACGTCCCCGGCACCCTGAAGACGAAGTTCAACGAGAGCCTCGGCCAGAGCGGGCGCGACCCCGGCTGCACCATGCGCACCGTCAAGGAGATCACCGGCATCACCGTCGACCACTTCATGATGGCCGACTTCAACGCCGTGAAGACGATGTCCTCGGCGGTCGGCGGCGTCGAGGTGTGCCTGGCCAAGGACATCAACGACAAGGACTCGCACCTCAACCTCCCGGCGGGCAAGCACAACCTCAAGGGCGACGACGCGCTGGCGTACGTGCGCACCCGGCACTCGGTGGGCTTCGGCGGCGACCTCAGCCGCATCGAACTCCAGCAGCAGTTCCTCGGCTCGCTGATCCGCAAGATGAAGTCCAGCGACACCCTCTCCAGCCCCACCAAGATGTGGGACCTGGCGGAGGCGGCGACCAAGGCGCTCGCCGTGGACAAGGGGATAGGGAGCATCGAGAAGCTCAAGAACCTCGGTCTGGAGCTCGCCGAGGTCGACCCGAGCAACATCACCTTCGCGACCGTGCCGGTGGTCGACAACACCGACGGCGCGACGGTGCTGCTCAACGAGGAGAAGGCCGAGCAGCTCTTCGCGATGGTCCGCTCCGACACCTCGCTGACCGAGGTGAAGGCGAAGGAGAAGGCTGCGAAGAGCGCGCAGGCGAGCAAGCAGGCCGCGCTGCTCAAGGGCCCCAAGGCGGACCCGTCCGACGTGCGCGTCGCCGTCTACAACGGCAGCGAGACCGTCGGCGCCGCCTCCAAGACACTGACCTGGCTCCAGCTGGAGCAGGGCGTGACGAAGTCCAGCAGCGAGGGCAACGCGCCGCAGAAGCAGGCCAAGACCACGCTGACGTACGGCAGCGACCAGGCCGACCAGGCGCGGGCGCTCGCGGCGATGATGGGCCTGCCCGCGACCGCGCTCAAGCCGAACGCGCAGCCCGCGGCGGAGCGCGAGCCCATGGTGCTGACCCTGGGGGGGGACTTCAAGGGCGCCGGGCAGCCCGTCACCGGCCCCGCGAAGGCGCCGGAGGGCATCCAGCGGGTGAACGCCGACAAGTCGGTGTGCGCCAAGTAGGACAAGTCGGTATGCGCCAAGTAAAACGGCGGGCGGGAAATGAACCAGTCGGGTAATCGGCCCGTCTAGACGGGCAGCGAGTGACCGGAGGAGGCTCCGGGCCACAGGGGCAAGGGGTGGGACGGGTGGGACGGAACAGCGTGCGTGGGGAGGGTTCGCGACAACGCGAGCCGCAGCGCCGTGACTCGGGCTGGGCCGAAGGCGCCCAGTCCGGCGGGGTGGAGGTCAAGGGCGGGGCCGAGGGCTCCGACTCCGCCGCGTCCGCCGCCGGTTCCGGCTCCGGCGGTGGACGCCGTGCCGCCAGGGGCGGCAGGGGCGCCCGCGGAGCGCGCGCCTCGCGCCGCCGTCCCGTGAGCAAGGGCAAGCGGATACTCCGCTGGACCGCCTCGATCCTGTCGCTGCTCATACTCGGCACGGCGGCGGCCGGTTACCTGTACTACGAGCACCTGAACAGCAGCCTCCGCAAGGGCCAGCGCAACGCGGGCGGCAGCGACGTCGAGAAGACCGCGCCCAACGCGGACGGCCAGACCCCGCTGAACATCCTGCTGATCGGCTCCGACAGCCGGAAGTCCAAGGCCAACCAGAACCTCGGCGGTTCCCGGGACAAGGCGGACGCCCCTCCCCTCGCCGACGTGCAGATGCTGCTGCACGTGTCGGCCGACCGGAAGAACGCCTCGGTGGTCTCCATCCCGCGCGACACCCGGGTCGACATCCCGGCCTGCGAGGACCCGAAGACCAAGAGGAAGTACCCCAAGACCAACACCATCATCAACGAGTCGCTGGCGCGCGGCGGGGCCGGCTGCACGCTGGCCACCTGGCAGGAGCTCACGGGCATCTACATCGACCACTGGATCACGGTGGACTTCGCGGGCGTCGTGAAGATGTCCGACGCGGTCGGCGGCGCCGAGGTCTGCGTGAAGCAACCGGTCTGGGACCGGCCGACGCGGCTGGTGAAGGGCGGCTCGGGGCTCAAGCTGAAGAAGGCCGGGAAGCAGACGCTCAAGGGCGAGGACGCGCTGAAGTGGCTGCGCACCCGCCACCCGTTCTTCGACGACGTCGGCCGCTCCAAGGCCCAGCACATGTACATGAACTCGGTGATCCGCAACCTGAAGAGCCAGAACGCCTTCACCGACACCGGGCGCCTCATGGACATCGCGGAGGCGGGCGTCAAGTCGCTCCAGGTCTCCGAGGAGATCGGCTCGGTCAAGAAGCTCTTCGACCTCGGCATGAACCTCAAGCACGTGCCGACGGACCGGATCACGATGCTGACCATGCCCCGGATGATCGACCCCAAGGACGAGAACCACTACCTGCCGCAGCCCGGCGCCGCCGATGACCTGTGGGAGATGATCCGCGAGGACACCCCGGTCGACGGCAAGGACGCCAAGCCCAAGCCGAAGAAGCCGGCCGCCCCGAAGGACCCGGCCGCCCCGGCGGCCGAGATCGGCGTGGCCGTCCGCAACGGCGCCTACACCGACCAGCTGGGCGCGGCGCCCGGCCGCGCGGGCACGGTCGCCGGCCTGCTCCAGAACAAGGGGTACGCCAAGGCCGAGGCGGAGAAGGGCGGCGACCCGATCGCCAAGACCCAGCTCTACTTCCCGAGCGCCGAACTGGAGGGCGACGCCCAGGCGGTCGCCAAGTCGCTGGGCATTCCGGCCTCCCAGGTGAAGAAGTCCACCGACGTCTCCGGCGTGACGCTGGTGGTCGGCGCGGACTGGCGCACCGGCGACGCCTACCCCAAGCCGAAGCCGAAGAAGGTCGACCCGACCACCACCGACGCGTCGACCGCGTCCGACGAGAGCGGCTGCATGGAGATCTACAAGCCGTACGTCTGGCACGAGGGCCTGGAGCGCTGACGGCGCACGCGCGTGCGCGAGGAGGGCCCCGGGTGACGCACCCGGGGCCCTCCTGCCGTACGCAACGGGCTACGCGGGCTGGCGCACCGCCGGGCGGCGGCTGGCGATGACCTTCTTGGCCAGCGAGCGCGGCGAGGTCAGGAAGCCGTACCCCCACGACATGTGCATCGTGGCGAGCGCGACCGGGATCTGCGCGCGGGCCTTCAGCGACAGGCCCCGGCCCGCCGGGAGCGAGCCCGCGACGATCGCCGCGAGGTAGCCGCCGGGGACCACGAAGCCCCACGGGGTGAGCAGCGCGCCGACCACGACGCCCGCCGCGATCGCGCAGACGGCGGTCGGCGGGGCGAGGTAGCGCAGGTTGATCGAGCCGGAGTGGTAGCGGGCCACGACGTGCCGCCAGCGGCCGTAGTCCTTGTACTGCTTGGCGAGCGCGCGGACGCTCGGCCTGGGGCGGTACTGGACCTTCAGCTCGGGCGAGAACCAGATGCCGCCGCCCGCCTCGCGGATCCGGAAGTTCAGCTCCCAGTCCTGGGCGCGGATGAACTCCTCGTTGTAGCCGCCCTGTTGCTCCAGCGCCTCGCGGCGGAACACCCCGAGGTAGACGGTCTCGGCGGGGCCCGCCTCGCCGCCCGTGTGGAAGGCCGCGTTGCCGACGCCGATCTTGGAGGTCATCGCCGCGGCGACGGCCTCCTCCCAGGCGTTCTCGCCCTCGGCGTGCATGATGCCGCCGACGTTCTGCGCGCCCGTCTCGCCGAGCAGGCGCACGGCGGTGGCGATGTAGTTCGGCGAGAGCATGCCGTGCCCGTCGACCCGTACCACGATGGGGTGGCGCGAGGCCTTGATGGCGGCGTTGAGCGCCGCGGGCGTGCGCCCGGTGGGATTGGGCACGGTGTGCACGCGCGGGTCCTCACGGACCAGCTCGGCGGCGATCTCGTCGGTGCGGTCCGTGGACGGACCGAGCGCGATCACCACCTCCATCTCCCCTGCGTACTCCTGCTCCAGGATGTGCCGGACGGAGTTCCTGAGATGGCGTTCCTCGTTGAGCACCGGCATGATCACGGAGACTGCGGGGGCTGCGGAGTCCTGAGAGGGCTGCTTGGCGTTCATCGCCCGCCACGTTACCGCGAACGGGGGACACGGGCGCGCGGCGGCCGGTCGGTGCGCGGGGTCGCTGATCGTATGGGCCTACGGTGCTTCCGGTCCCCCTCTCCCGCCTGCCGTCTCGCGGAGGTGCCCGCCCGTGCCCCCCACGCCTGTGCCGCCCGTGCCGCCCCGTCCCCGACGCACCCCGGGGCCCGCCGCGCCCCGGGGCGGGCGCGGGCGCGCCCGCAGGCCCCGCTGGGGCATGCGGACGGCGACCGCGCTCTCGGTGCTGGTGCTCGGCGCGAGCGGCATCGGGCACGCGGTGGTGACCGGCATGGAGGACGGGATCAGGCGCGTCGACCCGTTCAAGGACATGAAGAACCGCCCGCAGGCCGGGCACGGCATGAACGTCCTGGTCGTCGGCACCGACGGGCGCGACCGGATCACGCGCGCGGAGAAGGAGAAGTACCGGCTGGGCGGGGCGCCGTGCCACTGCACCGACACGATCATGCTGGTGCACATCTCCGCCGACAGGGAGCGGGCCAGCGTCGTCTCGCTGCCCCGGGACTCGTACGCGGAGATCCCCGAGCACGTCGACGGGACCACGGGCGAGCACCACAAGCAGCACCCCGTGAAGATCAACGCGGCGTACGCGGAGGGCGGGCCGAACCTGACGGTGCGCACCGTCGAGCACATGACCGGGGTGAAGGTCGACCACTACCTGGAGGTCGACTTCACCAGCTTCATGAAGACCGTCGACGCGGTCGACGGCGTGCGGATCTGTACGACGCGGCCCATGAAGGACCCGTACACCGGCCTGGACCTGGCGGCGGGCTCGCACACCCTGGACGGCGGCCGGGCGCTCCAGTACGTCAGGTCGCGGCACATCGACGGGGCGGCCGACCTGGGGCGGATGCAGCGGCAGCAGCGGTTCCTCGCGGCGCTGATCGACCGGGTGACGAGCGGCGGGACGCTGGTGAACCCGGTGAAGTTCCGCCGGGTCGCCTCGACGATGCTCTCCTCGGTCCGGGCGGACGAGGGGTTCGGTACGGAGCAGATGCTGGCGCTCGGGGAGGCGATGCGGGGGTTCTCGGCGGCGTCGTCGGAGTTCGTGTCCGTGCCGATCGGGCAGATGGGCTTCGCCGTGAAGGGCATCGGGTCCACCGTGAAGTGGGATCCGGTCAAGGCCGGGAAGCTCTTCGACGCGCTGCGCGCGGACAAGCCGCTGGCGCCGCTGCGGAAGGCGGGGGACGCGGGGCGGGCGAAGGCGGTGCGGGTCGACGTCGCGCCGCGGCAGATCCGGGTGCAGGTGGTGAACGGCACGTCCAAGGACGGGCTGGGGCGGACCGTGGACGAGGCGCTGCGGAGGACGGGGTTCGACACGACGCGGGTGCCGCAGAGCGGGGCGGGGGCCGGCCCGGCGGGGGCGGGGGCCGGTGCGGCCGGGGCGGGGGCCGGGGCGGGGGCTGGCGCGGGGGCCGGGGCCGGTGGTGACGTCCGGGGGACGGTCGTGGAGTACGACCCCCGGTGGGACCGCTCGGCGAAGTCGCTGGCCACGGCGTTGCCGGGGGCGCGGATGCGGGCCGTGAAGGGGCTGGGCGGGACGTTGCGGGTGGTGGTGGGGAGCGAGTACCGGGGGGTGCGGGCGGTGCGGGCGGAGGACGTGCACCGGGGGGAGTTCGAGGCGGTACGGGGCGACGAGGCGGTGTGCCCGTAGGGGGCGGGGCCCTTCCGGGGGCGGGGCGGGGCGGTTCGCGGGGCCCGTTGCGCGGGGCGGGGCGGTTCGCGGGCGTCCCGTTGCGCGGGGGTCCCGTTGCGCGGGGCGGGGAAGCGCGGCATCCGTCCCCCGCCCTCGCGCGGCTCCCCACTCCCCCGGCAGGGCGCTACTCGTCGATGCCGTCCGCCGCGCGGCGCTCGCGGAGTTCCTTGATCGCCCGGCGTCGCGCCAGCCGGTGCGTGCGCCGGATCTGCGCCTCCTGGTAGCGCCGCTTGTCGCGCTCCGTCTCCGGGACCACCGGCGGCACGGGACGCGGCTTGCCCTCCCCGTCGACCGCCGCGAACACCAGGTACGCCGAGCCCACCTGCGTCGCGGGCGTCGACTCGTTCCAGCGCTCCGCCAGAACCCGTACGCCGACCTCCATCGAGGACCGGCCCGTCCAGTTCACCTGGGCCTTGACGTGGACCAGGTCGCCCACCCTGACCGGCTCCAGGAACACCATCTCGTCCATGGAGGCCGTCACCGCCGGCCCTTCGGAATGCCTGCCCGCCACCGCGCCCGCCGCGTCGTCGACCAGCTTCATGATCACGCCACCGTGCACCGTGCCCAGCAGGTTGGTGTCGCTGCCCGTCATGATGTGGGAGAGGGTCGTGCGGGATGCCGAGGTCGGCTTGCCCGGAATCGCGGTCTCCGAGCGCTGCGCCTGATCTGTCATGCCCTCCACCATATGCCGGTCCGCCATTGCATCAGGTTGGCAACAGCCCTGGCCCGATTCACCGGCTCGCCTGTAAGTGCGCCGGGGCCCCACGGCACACTGGTCGAATGAACGATTGGCCCGATGGGTACGGACGTGGCAGCTCCAGCGCGGAGCCCGAGGGCGCGCGCTCCATGCGGCATGTGCAGCGGCGTCCGGTCCCGCCGCAGCCTCAGCAGCAGCCCCGGCAGCAGCCGAGGCAGGCGGATTCCGGGTACGGGGACTCGTACGACAGCGGGTACAACACCGGGCAGGTCTACGGCTCCCCCGGCCGGAACCGCGGCGGCGGGGACGGCGGCGGCAACGGCGGCGGCGTCCCGCCCCAGCAGCGCCGCAGGCCCGCGCCCGGCGACCCCGACCGCCCTCCGCCCAACTGGCGCAAGCGGATCACGGTCGGCGTGCTGTCCCTGGTGGTCGTGCTGCTCGTCGTGAGCGTCAGCACGTACTTCTGGGCCGACGGCAAGCTGAAGCGCGAGGTCGACCTGGGCAAGGTCATCGAGCGGCCCGGCGGCGGCAAGGGCACGAACTACCTGATCGTGGGCTCGGACAGCCGCGAGGGCATGTCGGACGAGGAGAAGAAGAAGCTCCACACCGGCTCCGCCGAGGGCAAGCGGACCGACTCGATGATGATCCTGCACGACGGGGACAACGGGCCGACGCTGATCTCGCTGCCCCGTGACTCCAACGTGGAGATCCCCTCGTACAAGGGCTCCGACTCGGGGAAGACGTACCCGGCGCGCGGCCGGTGGACCAAGCTCAACGCCGCGTACGCCGAGGACGGCCCCGAGCTGCTGGTGCGGACCGTCGAGCACAACACCGGGCTGCGCATCGACCACTACGTCGAGATCGGCTTCGGCGGCTTCGCCAAGATCGTGGACGCGATCGGCGGCGTGGAGCTGGACATCCCGAAGGCGTTCAAGGACAAGAAGTCCGGCGCCGACTTCAAGGCGGGCAAGCAGACCCTCGACGGCGAGCAGTCGCTGGCGTTCGTCCGCACCCGGTACGCCTTCGCGGGCTCCGACCTGGACCGTACGAAGAACCAGCAGAAGTTCCTCGCGGCGCTGGCCAGCCAGACCGCGACGCCCGGCACGATCCTCAACCCGTTCAAGCTCTACCCGACGATGGGCGCGGGCCTGGACACCCTGATCGTCGACAAGGACATGAGCCTGTGGGACCTGGGCCAGATGTTCTTCGCGATGAAGGGCGTCACGGGCGGCGGGGGCACGTCGATGAACATGCCGATCTCCGGGACCACCGGCGGCAACCTGAACTGGGACAAGGCCAAGGTCAAGCTGCTCGTCGAGGAGCTGAAGGAAGACAAGAAGGTCACCGTCGGCGACAAGTGACGGTGATGTGAGGGGGGAGAGGGGGGGGGGGGGGGCGGCGGCGGCGCCCCCCCCCCCCCCCCCCCCCCCCCCCCCCCACCCCCCCCCCCCCCCCCCCCCCCCCCCCCCCCCCCCCCCCCCCCCCAAAAACACCCCCCCGGCCCCCCCCCCCCCCACACACACCCCCCACCCCCCCC
>NZ_JBITHO010000002.1:37379-52318 GCF_044458065.1 Streptomyces sp. NPDC050504
AACCTGGCCCCCCGGGCCCGGGGGGGGTGTTTTTGGGGGGGGGGGGGGGGGGGGGCGGCGGGGCGCCCCCCCCCCCCCCCTCTCCGCTGCCCGCCGGGCCGTTCACCTCGCGGACGACGCCCCGCCCGCCCGCGCCATGCCCAAGACCGCCTCCGGCGGGGGCGAGCGCCACAGTTTTATGCGACAACGCAAATATTGGCTTTCCCGCATGGACGGCGACGGCACACCCTCCATACGGTCGAGGAGCCACCCCACGAGGGGCGGGAAACAGGGGGTTTCACCATGGCTCGTGAGGAACTGACCCGACTCACCGGAAACGGCAACGGCAACGGCAACGGGGGACCGTGCGGCAAGGACGACTGCCCGAACGTCTACCGCACCGCGTCCGGCTCCATCGTCGTCCAGGGCGACGTGTCCAAGGCATTCCGGCCCCCGGAGGGGGAAGGGCTTGTCGAGATCCCCGAGGACGTTCTGAAGGAGGCTGTCCGTGCTCTTGGCTGGTGAAGAGTGGGCCGCACGCTTTGAGGGTTTCCAGCGGGAAGCATGGCGTCTTGAGACCCTGCCGCAGTACCTCATGCCGCAGGAAGCCGAGGGGCTTCAGGCGTTCCGCGACGGCGTGCGTATCGCCCCCGCAACGGTCCACAACGAGTACACGGACCGGCTCCGCAGGCAGGTCACAGAGGGACGCGTCCAAGGGCGCGTCCACATCGTCACTCGACCTCTGTCTGAGTACCTGCGGTTCGAGTTCTCCCAGTACTACCGGCCGCACCTCTTGGCCGGAGAGCAGATCCGCATTCTCGACGTGACCGACAGAACCAACCCTCTTGAAGGGGTTCAAGACTTCTGGATGTTCGACCAGTCGGAAGTCGTGCTTATGAACTATAAGCCTGACGGGAAGCAGATCAACCGCGAGGTATTCGAGGGTGACGTGGCCCCGTTCATCGAATACCAGCGAATCGCGGTAGCTGAGTCCGTACCCTTCGAGGAGTTCGTGAAGGGCCTTGAGCTTTGAGCCTGAACGGCTAGGCCAGTCCAGGTCGGACCTAGCGGAAGCACTGCGAAGCCTGCGGAAGCGAGCCGGGAAGACTCAGACCTGGCTCGCCCGTCGCTGCAACATGTCACAAACCAAGATCAGCAACATGGAGAGCGGAAAACTCACTCCCGCCATTGTCGACGTAGAGCTGATCCTTGAAGCGCTTGAGGCCGTTGATCCGGCAGCCCCACAGATTCTCGAACTGGTTCGCACCGCGAATACCGAGTGGCAGGATCATTGGTCTTCGCGCCGTCGGGGCCTAGACAAGAAACAGAACGAGCTGGCCAGGATTGAAACGGCCACAACAGAGTTCCGATTCTTTCTGCTCTCGGCGATTACAGGACTACTTGCTACGCCGGAGTATGTGCGTGCCAGCATCGCGGACACCCCCGGAGACCAGTCCAAGACCATAGCGAAGAAACTGGAACGCCAGAGCGTCCTCTATGACTCGTCAAAGTCGTTCACGTTCCTGCTGACGGAACAGGCCGTTCGCTGGCCCTTACTACCACCTCTCGCCATGGCAATGCAGCTCGACCGGCTGGCTTCGGTATCTCGAATTCCTGGCGTCCGGCTTGGAATCATCCCCTTGACAGGCCACATTCCCGAGATGCCACTGAACACTTTCACGCTATACGACCGGCGACTAGCTACCGTGGAAACCGGAACTGGTGCACTGATCCTGCGGGACCATCGCGACGTGAACGCGTACCGCGAGGACTTCGAGAGGTACGAGTCGTACGCAGCATTCGGAGACGAGTGCCGAGAACTCCTGAACGAGTGGTCCGGGATCTTTACCCGACAACGCAAATAACGCTAGAGGTCCCACGCCCGCGGGCCGATGATTTAGCCATGCCGACCGAACCGAAGAAGGACAGCCAGAAGGCGCCGCCAGGTTGGCGAATGGGCCCCGTCCCGAGTCGTCCGGCGTACCGGGGCAATGAGGGGAACGTCCGTGTCCCCATTTGGCTGACGAAGAACGGTCGGCACATGGCAGGGCGACGCTGCACGAGCTGTTTCGGGAGTCCGCGACGGCTCTTGGCCCCGGCGTTGTGTACGTGTCGAAGTCGGAGCAGCACCAGCCCTGAGTCCGCCCCCGTCATTGACCTCTCAGGAAGGCACACCCATGCCCGGAACCGACCTGTACGGCCTGCCCATCGATGGAGCCACGTTCCTCAAGGCGTGCGGAGGCAACACGCACCCCGACGGCGAATCCTGCGCCACCCTGGCGAGGATCGGCCCCGACGCGTGGGCGCTGGGCGACGACAAGCGCCCCGACATGGCGCCGCTGCGCTTCACCACCGCCGAACTGACGGCGGCCGGTATCGATCCGGCTCGCTTCGGCCCGTCTGCCTGACGACCGTTCACAGGACGACAGTTGCACCACCACGGCTATCTGTGGACCGGCTCCCGGCAACGGTTCGACGATGAGGCTCTGCGGCGGCCCCCGAACCCTGATCCGCCGCCGGACGGCGGCAAGCCGGAGTTGGTCCAGCGGTACCGGGAGGTGAAGGCGGAGTTTCCTGTCGTGGACCTGCCGCCGCTCGAAACGGCGTACTGGCTGGTCAAGCCGGAGAAGCTGGTTCGGGGCACCTGGCAGGAGCCGAAGGAGGCGGCGGCATGGCTCGGAGAACGGCTCGCCGAGCACGCGCCCCGGTTCGCATCCGGGTCGGACCGCGACGGCACGCAGTTGGCGCTACTGGTCGACTCCGCCGCCGAACGGCTCGGTCGGGGCGGGGACGTGTCCCACGGCTTCTACCTCGAACGGCCCTCGTTCCTGTCCCTGGCCCTGGTGTGCTGTTCCCCGAACCGGGCGGTGCCGGGGCTCGCGTGCCCGGTGCGGTAGGGCCGGGCGGTGAACGAGCCCCGGCCCGGGAGCGGGCCGGGGGTCGTTGGGTCGCGGGAGGGGGTGTTACGGAAGGTTGCGGGCCATGACGATGCGCTGGACCTGGTTCGTGCCCTCGTAGATCTGGGTGATCTTGGCGTCGCGCATCATGCGCTCGACCGGGTAGTCGCGGGTGTAGCCGTAGCCGCCCAGGAGCTGGACGGCGTCGACCGTGACCTCCATGGCGACGTCGGACGCGAAGCACTTGGCGGCGGCGCCCTGGAAGGTGAGGTCGCTGTCGCCGCGCTCGGACTTGGCCGCGGCGGCGTAGGTGAGCTGGCGGGCGGCCTCGATCTTCATGGCCATGTCGGCGAGCATGAACTGGATGCCTTGGAAGTCGGCGATCGGCTTGCCGAACTGCTTGCGCTCCTGGACGTAGCCCTTGGCGTAGTCCAGCGCGCCCTGGGCGATGCCGAGGGCCTGGGCCGCGATGGTGATGCGGGTGTGGTCCAGGGTCTTCATCGCCGTGGCGAAGCCGGTGCCCTCCTCGCCGATCATGCGGTCGGCGGGGATGCGCACGTTGTCGAGGTAGACCTCGCGGGTCGGGGAGCCCTTGATGCCGAGCTTCTTCTCCGGGGCGCCGAAGGAGACGCCCTCGTCGCCCTTCTCGACGACGAACGCCGAGATCCCCTTGGAGCGCTTGGTCGGGTCGGTGACGGCCATGACCGTGTAGTACTCGCTGACGCCCGCGTTGGTGATCCAGCGCTTCACGCCGTTGAGGACCCAGAAGTCGCCGTCGCGCACGGCCTTGGTCTTCATGCCCGCCGCGTCCGAGCCCGCGTCGGGCTCGGAGAGGCAGTACGAGAACATGCCCTCGCCCTTGGCGAGCGGCCCCAGGTACTTCTTCTTCAGCTCCTCGGAGCCGGAGAGGATCACCGGGAGCGAGCCGAGCTTGTTGACCGCGGGGATGAGGGAGGACGAGGCGCAGGCGCGGGCCACTTCCTCGATCACGATGACCGTGGCCAGCGCGTCGGCCCCGGCGCCGCCGTAGGACTCGGGGACGTGCACGGCGTGCAGGTCGGACGCGGTGAGGGCGTCCAGCGCCTCCTGCGGGAAGCGGGCCTCCTCGTCCACGGCCGCGGCGAACGGGGCGATCTTCGCCTCGGCGAGCGAGCGCACCGTCTCCCGGAGCATCTCGTGCTCTTCGGCCGGGCGGTACAGGTCGAAGTCGTGCGAACCTGCCAAGGTCACTCACTCCCCAGGGGTGCTAACTACCGTTAAGTAACCTAATTTTAGATGCCCGGTCGCCCGCGTGGATACGTGGCGCGGGCGTGAGGTTGACGACAGCCCAGACCCGGGGCGGGAGGGGCCCCCGACTATGCTCGGGCAGCGCACTCGTGACCGCACCCGTACTGGAGCAC
This sequence comes from Streptomyces sp. NPDC050504, assembly GCF_044458065.1. Taxonomy (NCBI): domain Bacteria; kingdom Bacillati; phylum Actinomycetota; class Actinomycetes; order Kitasatosporales; family Streptomycetaceae; genus Streptomyces; species Streptomyces sp. NPDC050504. The sequence goes on from NZ_JBITHO010000002.1 coordinate 41,656, forward strand.
GCATGGCCCTCAAGATCACCGTCATCGGCACCGGCTACCTCGGCGCGACCCATGCGGCGGCCATGGCGGAGCTGGGCTTCGACGTGCTGGGCCTCGACGTGGTGCCCGAGAAGATCGCGCTGCTCTCGCAGGGGCGCGTCCCGATGTACGAGCCCGGCCTCGAAGAACTCCTCCAGCGGCACGTCGCGGGCATCGAGGGGGCCAGCGGGCGGCTGCGCTTCACCGACTCCTGGGAAGAGGTCGGGGCCTTCGGCGACGTGCACTTCGTCTGCGTGAACACTCCGCAGAAGCACGGCGAGTACGCGTGCGACATGAGCTACGTCGACAGCGCCTTCGCCTCGCTCGCCGCGCACGTGCGGGCCGGCGCGCTGGTCGTCGGCAAGTCGACGGTGCCGGTCGGCTCGGCCGCGCGGCTCGCGGCGCTGCTGCCCGAGGGCGTGGAGCTGGCCTGGAACCCGGAGTTCCTGCGGGAGGGCTTCGCGGTGCAGGACACCCTGCGGCCCGACCGGATCGTGGTCGGCGTGGAGAGCGAGCGCGCCGAGAAGACGCTGCGCGAGGTGTACGCGAAGCCGGTCGCCGCCGGGTCGCCCTTCGTCGTGACCGACTTCCCGACGGCCGAGCTGGTGAAGACCGCGGCGAACTCCTTCCTCGCCACGAAGATCTCCTTCATCAACGCGATGGCGGAGGTCTGCGAGGCCGCCGACGGCGACGTGGTGAAGCTGGCGGAGGCCATCGGGCACGACGAGCGGATCGGCGCGAAGTTCCTGCGCGCGGGGATCGGGTTCGGCGGCGGGTGCCTGCCGAAGGACATCCGCGCGTTCATGGCGCGCGCCGGGGAGCTGGGCGCGGACCAGGCGCTGACGTTCCTGCGGGAGATCGACTCCGTCAACATGCGGCGGCGCGGCTCCATGGTGGAGATGGCGCGCGAGGCGCTGGGCGACGGGTTCGGCGGGGGGTTCCTGGGGGCGCGGGTCGCCGTGCTGGGCGCGACCTTCAAGCCCGACTCGGACGACGTGCGGGACTCCCCCGCGTTGAACGTCGCCGGGCAGATCCACCTCCAGGGCGGGCAGGTGACCGTGTACGACCCCAAGGGGATGGAGAACGCGCGGCGGCTGTTCCCCACGCTGGGGTACGCGCCCTCCGCGCTGGAGGCCGTGCGGGGCGCGGACGTGGTGCTGCACCTCACGGAGTGGCGGGAGTTCCGGGAGCTGGATCCGGCGGAGCTGGGGGCCGTCGCGGGGCGGCGGGTGCTGTTGGACGGGCGGAACGCGTTGGACGCGGGGGCTTGGCGGGCGGCGGGGTGGGCGTTCCGGGCGATGGGGCGGCCCCGGGCGTAGCCCCTCGCGGGGGGCGTGGCTCCTTTGGGGTGCGGTGCGCCTTCGGGGGCGCGGTGCCTCCGGGGGTGCGGTGCGCCTTCGCGGGTGCGGTGCCTTTAGGGGTGCTCGTTGCCCGGGGCGGGCCGCTTTTTCGCCTGCGGCGGGCCGGTCCCCTCCCCGCCCCTTCCCGAAAACCTGCCGGTGGCCGGGTGGGGCGCTGCTTGTGGCGAGCCCGCTCGGGGGTGGGTGGGTACGCGCGGCGTGTGCCCCACTCTCGCGCAGTTCCCCGCGCCCCTGACGGGGCACGCCTGTGCTCGCGCCCACGCGGCGGAGCCGCACATCGGACACAGCCCCGCGCCCCTATCGGGGCGCACCTGCTATCGAACGGTCCCGTCCCGCACAGGCACCCCTCTAGGGGCGCGGGGAACTGCGCGGCCAGCCCGCCACCGGGCCGCGGAGCACCGCCCCCGGTTAGCCGTCCAAGGACGTGAGGGTTTCCCGGGACGGTGTCCGGCGGCACTGCGCCGCCCTCGCGGCGAACTCCGCGCCCCGTACCACCCTCGCCGTGTTCTCCCACGTCAGCCCCGCCACCTCCGCCTCCTCCCAGCCCCGGTCCAGCAGCTCGGCGATCAGGTGCGGGTAGCCCGCCGCGTCGTGCAGGGGCGGGACGTGCCGCGCGCCCGTGTCGTAGCCGCCCGCCAGGGCCACGTGTGCGGGGCCCGCCGCCGTACGGGCGCGGTCCACCCGGTCCGCCGCCTCGCGGACCGTCGCGTCCCTCAGGTCCACCTGGCACGCGCCCCCGTTCGCCGCGAGCAGCCCGAGCACCTCGGGCGGCATCGCGGCCGACATCAGGACGGGTGCCTTGGCGATCGCGAGCGTCTGGCGCGCCGTCTCCGCGCTCGCGCCGGTGAGGTCGACGACGACGCCGAGCCGGTTCAGCTCCCGTACGGCCTCCTGGCCGAAGCGCGTCAGCCCCTCCTCGGCCCAGCTCGCCCCGGCCGGCCGCAGACTCCGTATCCCCAGCGCGTGGAAGGCCCGCAGCGTGCCGAGCGAGCCGGCGATCGCGACGCCCCGCACGGGCCCGAGCAGCGACGCGACGCGGCCGCAGTTGCGGGCGCCCGTCATGTCGTCGGCCGACAGCGCGAGGCGCAGTGCCTCCGGATAGGCCGCGACGAGCGAGCGGATCAGGTCGAACTGCTCCAGCGTCCCGCTCACCGGGTCCGCGCCCGGCTCCACCTCCAGGGACCAGAACTGCGCGCCGACCCCGCCGGCCCGCAGCCGGGGCACGTCGGTCTGGAGGCTGGTCTCGCCGAGTTCCAGGTCGCACCAGGGCGCGGCGCGCAGGGCCAGCGCCAGGCCGTTGTGCCCGTCGGCGACGGGGTGCGCGGCGAGCAGGGCGCGGGCCCGTGCCAGCGGGTCCGCGGCCGGGTCCGCCACGCCCGCGGGCGGCTCGGGACGGACCGGGGCGTCCGGCTCGCCGACTGCGGCGACAGCGGCGGCGTACGGGTCTTCTTGCAGGTCAGCCATGGCGGCACTCCGTTTTCGGCGGCGGTATTCGCCACCGTGGCACGGCGTGGCCCAAGGGTCGCGGCGGGTGCGGCATGTGGGGTACTGAGTTGTCACCCGTACCTCAGACGCCACACCCGCCACAGATCAGCCCTGTGTCGGACCTCAGGCGGTACGGCCGTCGAGCTGCTCCAGCGTCGCGTTCGACGGGCCGCGCCGGGCCCGCAGCTCGCGGGAGACCGCCTCCGCGTCGCGCAGCACGCGCACCGCGTTGCCCCAGGTCAGCTTGGCGAGGTCGGCGTCCGACCAGCCCCGGCTCAGCAGCTCGGCGACGAGGTTGGGGTAGCCGGAGACGTCTTCGAGGCCGCGGGGCGTGAACGCCGTGCCGTCGTAGTCGCCGCCGATGCCGATGTGGTCGACGCCCGCGACCTCGCGCATGTGGTCGAGGTGGTCGGCGACGGTGGCGGCGGTGGCCACCGGGCGCGGGTTCGCCTCCTCGAAGGCGTGCTGGACCTTCATGCCCGCCTCGGTGGTGTCGAGGTGGTGCAGCCCGTGCGCCCGCATGTTCTCGTCCGCCCGCAGCGTCCACTCGACGGCCGCGGGGAGGATGAACTTCGGTACGAAGGTGGCCATCGCGACCCCGCCGTTGCCGGGCAGCAGCGCCAGGACGTCGTCGGGGACGTTGCGCGGGTGGTCGCAGACCGCGCGGGCCGAGGAGTGCGAGAAGACGACCGGCGCCCCGGTCACGGCCAGCGCGTCGCGCATGGTCGTCGCGGCGACGTGCGAGAGGTCGACCAGCATGCCGACCCGGTTCATTTCGCGCACGACCTCGCAGCCGAACGCGGAGAGCCCGCCGACGCCCGGATCGTCGGTCGCCGAGTCCGCCCACGCGATGTTGTCGTTGTGGGTGAGCGTCATGTACCGCACGCCCAGCTCGTGCAGGGCGCGCAGCGTGGCGAGCGAGTTGTTGATGGAGTGCCCGCCCTCGGCGCCCGTCAGCGAGGCGATGAGGCCGCGCGAGCGGGCCGCCTCCATGTCGTCGGCGCTCAGCGCCCGCACCAGGTGGTCCGGGTGGCGGTCGACGAGCTGGGCGACGCAGTCGATCTGCTCCAGCGTGGCGCTGACCGCCGCGTCGCCGGTCAGGTCGGTGCGCACGTACACGGACCAGAACTGCGCGCCGACGCCGCCCGCGCGCAGCCGCGCGATGTCGGTGTGCAGCCGGCCGCGCTGGTCCTCGGCGATGTCGCGGGCGTCGAGGTCGTAGCGGACCTGTTCGCGCAGCGCCCACGGCAGGTCGTTGTGGCCGTCGGCGACGGGGTGCTCGGCGAGCAGGGCCCGCGCGCGGGCCAGGTGCTCGGCCCCCCGGGCGCCGTGCGGGTCGCTCACTGGGCCACCTTGCTGCGCAGGCGGCGGCCCTTCTCGGTGGCCTGGTCGTTCAGCTCCTGCTGGAACTCGCGCATCCGGGCCTGGAGGTCCGGGTCGTGCGCGCCGATGATGCGGGCCGCGAGGAGCCCGGCGTTGCGCGCGCCCGCGACGGAGACGGTGGCGACGGGCACGCCCGCGGGCATCTGCACGATGGAGAGCAGCGAGTCCATGCCGTCGAGGTACTTCAGCGGGACGGGCACGCCGATGACGGGCAGCGGGGTGACCGAGGCCAGCATGCCGGGCAGGTGGGCGGCGCCGCCCGCGCCCGCGACGATCGCCTTGAGGCCGCGGCCGGCGGCCTGCTCGCCGTACGCGATCATCTCGTGCGGCATGCGGTGCGCGGAGACGACGTCGACCTCGTACGGGATCTCGAACTCGGCCAGGGCCTGGGCCGCGGCCTCCATGACGGGCCAGTCGGAGTCCGAGCCCATGACGATGCCGACCAGCGGGGACGTGCTTGTCATTCGGTGATCGTTCCTCTGAGGTAGTCGGCTGCGTGGCGGGCGCGCTCGCGCACGTCCGCGAGGTCGTCGCCGTAGGTGTTGACGTGACCGACCTTGCGGCCGGGCTTCACGTCCTTGCCGTACATGTGGATCTTGAGCTGCGGGTCGCGGGCCATGCAGTGCAGGTAGCCCTGGTACATGTCCGGGTAGTCGCCGCCCAGCACGTTGCACATGACCGTCCACGTCGACCTGGGGCGCGGGTCGCCCAGCGGAAGGTCGAGGACGGCCCTGACGTGGTTGGCGAACTGCGAGGTGACCGCGCCGTCCTGGGTCCAGTGGCCGGAGTTGTGCGGGCGCATGGCCAGCTCGTTGACGAGGATGCGCCCGTCGCGGGTCTGGAACAGCTCGACCGCGAGGTGCCCGACGACGCCCAGCTCCGAGGCGATCCGCAGCGCGAGCCGCTGCGCCTCGCCCGACAGCTCGTCGGAGAGGTCGGGGGCGGGGGCGATCACCGTGTCGCAGACGCCGTCGACCTGGATCGACTCGACGACGGGGTAGGCGACGGCCTGGCCGTGCGGGGAGCGGACGATGTTCGCCGCGAGCTCCCGTACGAAGTCGACCTTCTCCTCCGCCAGGACCTGCACCCCGGCGCGGAAGGGGTCGGCGGCGTCCGCCTCGCTCCGTACGAACCACACCCCCTTCCCGTCGTAGCCGCCGCGGACGGTCTTGAGGATGACGGGGTAGCCGTCGCCCTCCTCGGCGAACGCGGTCACGTCCGCCGGGTCCGTCACGATGCGGTGCCGGGGGCAGGGCGCGCCGATTTCGGTCAGTCTGGCGCGCATCACCCCCTTGTCCTGGGCGTGCACCAACGCGTCGGGCCCCGGCCGGACGGGGATGCCGTCCGCTTCCAGGGCCCGCAGGTGCTCGGTGGGCACGTGCTCGTGATCGAAGGTGATCACGTCACAGCCGCGCGCGAAGGCGCGCAGCGTGTCCAGGTCGCGATAGTCGCCGATGACGACCTCGCTCACCACCTGGGCCGCCGAGTCCTGGGGGGTGTCACTGAGGAGCTTGAACTTGATGCCGAGGGGGATGCCCGCCTCGTGGGTCATGCGGGCGAGCTGACCGCCGCCGACCATGCCGACTACCGGGAACGTCACACCACCAGGGTATCCGCCGTCCCGGTGACGCCCCGCACGCGAGGTGGACGCCGGGTCCCGGGCGGTGGCGCGCGTCACAGCACGGCCACACCTGTCGCGAAGCGCACCGGCATCCACCGGAGGGGCTGGTTAGCATGGCTGGGTTGACGTCATCGATCGAACGGGGCTGGACGAACACCATGAGTGGACGAGGAGACGGCCCTTTGCGGAAGCGGATCGACCTGCTGGCGCGCGAGTTCGCGAAGTTCGGCGCGGTGGGCGGTCTGGGGCTCCTCGTGGACCTGGGCGTCTTCAACCTGGTGCGGCACACCACTGACCTGCCGGTGGTGCGGGCCAGCATCATCGCCACGGTCGTCGCGATCGGCTTCAACTACCTGGGCTTCCGCTACTTCACGTACAACGACCGCGACAAGACGCGCAGGACGAAGGAGATGAGCCTGTTCCTGCTGTTCAGCGCGGTCGGGCTGGTGATCCAGAACGGCGTGCTGTACGCGGCGACGTACGGCTTCGGCTGGGACACCCCGCTCCAGAGCAACGCCTTCAAGTTCCTCGGCATCGGGATCGCGACGCTGTTCCGCTTCTGGTCGTACCGCACGTGGGTGTTCCGTGCGCTGCCCGCGCGCGAGGCGGTGCAGACGGCGGAGTCGTTCCTGGACCAGGCGGCGCCGCAGGCGCAGCCGCTCAGGGCGGACCGCGCGGCCTGAGCCGCCGGTCCGTACGGGCCGCGGGGCGCCTCAGCGGATGGGGCGCTCCTCGTCCTCGGGACGCTGGGCGCGCGTCGTCGGTTCGCGGCTGAGGAAGAGCGCGAAGACCGCGGGGTGCTGCTGGAGCATCTCCAGCCTGCCGCCGTCCGCCTCCGCGAGGTCGCGGGCGACCGCGAGGCCGATGCCGGTGGAGTTGCGGCCGCTGATGGTCCGCTCGAAGATCCGCGCGCCGAGGTCGGCGGGCACGCCGGGACCCTCGTCGGTGACCTCGATGACCGCCTGGTTCCCGGTGACGCGGGTGCGGACCGCGACGGTGCCGCCGCCGTGCATGAGGGAGTTCTCGATGAGCGCGGCCAGCACCTGGGCGACCGCGCCCGGGGTGCCCACCGCGTGCAGGTGCTGCTTGCCGGAGTGGACGATGGCGCGGCCCGCGCTGCGGTAGGCGGGGCGCCACTCCTCCAGCTGCTGCTTGACGACCTCGTCGAGGTCGAAGGCGACCGCCGAGCCGATCCTGGGGTCGCGGGCGTTGGTGAGCAGCCGCTCCACGACGTCGGTGAGGCGCTCCACCTGGGTCAGCGCGATGTTCGCCTCCTCCTTCACCGTGTCCAGGTCGTCCGTCGCGGAGATCTCCTCCAGGCGCATGGACAGCGCGGTCAGCGGCGTGCGGAGCTGGTGCGAGGCGTCGGCGGCGAGCCGCCGCTCGGCGGTGAGCATGCGGGCGATGCGCTCGGCGGAGGAGTCCAGGACGTCGGCGACGCGGTCCAGCTCGGGCACGCCGTAGCGCTTGTGGCGCGGGCGGGGGTCGCCGGAGCCCAGGCGTTCGGCGGTCTCGGCGAGGTCGGTGAGCGGTGAGGTGAGCCGGTTCGCCTGGCGCACGGCGAGCAGGACGGCGGCGATGACGCAGAGGAAGGCGACGGTGCCGATGATCAGGAGGGTGCGGCCGACCTCCTCGGTGACCGCCGAGCGGGGCTCCTCCACGGTGACCCGTTCGCCCCTGTCGCCCTTGGCGGTGTAGCTGATGACGCTGTCGGTGGGGCGGGTGCCCAGCTCTATGGTCGGGCGGCCCTTGATCTCCACCCGGGCGTAGCGCTCCAGCCCGAACTGCTCGCTGAGCAGTTCGGGGCTGACCCCCTCGCCGGCCGTCAGCCGGGAGCCCACCACGCTGACCAGGCGTACGGCGTCGGACTCGACGCTCTCCTGGGCGCTGCTGGTGATGGTGCGGGTCTCCACGACGATGAGCGAGACGCCGAACACGGCGATCACCACGAGCACCACGGCGAGGGTGGAGTTGATCAGTCTGCGGCGCATGGCTGTCTGTGTACGTCAGCTCTTCTCGAAGCGGAAGCCGACGCCCCGGACCGTGGCGATGTAGCGCGGGTTCGCCGCGTCGTCGCCGAGCTTCTTGCGGAGCCAGGAGATGTGCATGTCGAGGGTCTTCGTCGAGGACCACCAGGTGGTGTCCCAGACCTCGCGCATCAGCTGGTCGCGGGTGACGACCCGGCCCGCGTCGCGGACCAGGACCCGCAGCAGGTCGAACTCCTTGGCGGTGAGCTGGAGCTCCTCGTCGCCCATCCACGCGCGGTGCGACTCGACGTCGATCCGCACGCCGTGCGTGGCGGGGGCGGGAGCGGGCTCGGTCGCGCCGCGCCGCAGCAGGGCCCGGACCCGGGCGAGCAGTTCGGCCAGGCGGAAGGGCTTGGTGACGTAGTCGTCGGCGCCGGCGTCCAGGCCGACCACCGTGTCCACCTCGTCGGCGCGGGCGGTCAGCACCAGGATCGGGAAGGTGTGGCCGTCGGCGCGGAGCCTGCGGGCGACCTCCAGGCCGTCCATTCCTGGCAGTCCCAGGTCCAGGACGACGAGGTCGACGCCGCCCTGGAGTCCGGCGTCCAGCGCGGTCGGGCCGTCCTCGCGGACCTCGACCTCGTAACCCTCCCGACGCAGTGCGCGGGCCAGCGGCTCCGAGATGGATGCGTCGTCCTCGGCGAGCAGTACACGGGTCATGGGGGTGATGGTAGTCCGCGCGCGCCGAGCGGCGCCCCGGGATCACCTCATGATCGTCAAGGCCTGGGGTGCTGAGGAGGGATTCTGTTCATGACCTTCGAATGTGGGAATGCGGTTCCACGGGGGCCTGTGATCCATCTCTCAAGTCCTTCCATATGCCGCACTGTCGTGTCGTATGGTGTCGAGACGCCTGTTGCACTGATAGAGGACCTTTGGGCTGCATTGAGCGCCAAGGGTCTCTTTTGTGTGCGGGGTCGGTGCGAAGGGTGCCGATTCCGAAGAAGTGAATGACCTGTGGGCCGGGCCCCGTTTGCGCGATGGTGCGCGCGGGGCGTGGATCCCGGTACGGACCTTCCCGTCGCTCCCGCCCGTGGGCGGGGCGAGCTCCCGGGGCGTGGGAGCGGGCCGCTCCGCGCCGGTGCCGGCCAACCCCCACCGGGCGCGACCCCCACAGCTTGTGGCGCGTCCCGAGCAAGCAAGGATCGACCATGGCGTCCAGCCTGACGAAGGATTCGACCGGAACCCCAGGTTCCGAGAAGACCTTCTTCGGCCACCCCCGCGGCCTGGCCACTCTCTTCATGACCGAGATGTGGGAGCGCTTCAGCTTCTACGGCATGCGGGCCCTGCTCACGCTTTACCTGGTCTCGGGCGGCGTCGACGCCGCCAAGGACGCCCAGGGCGGCGGTCTCGCCATGGCGTTCGCCACGGCCACCGCGATCTACGGCACGTACAACGCCGTCGTCTACCTGGCGGCACTGCCCGGCGGCTGGTTCGGCGACCGCCTGTGGGGCGCGCGCAAGGCCGTGACCGTCGCGTCCGTCGTGATCATCGCGGGCCACCTCTGCCTGGTGTTCCCCGGCAAGCCGATGTTCTTCATCGGCCTCGCGCTGATCGCCATCGGCTCCGGTCTGCTGAAGGCCAACATCTCGACGATGGTCGCGCACCTCTACGAGGGCCCGAACGACCCGCGTCGCGACGGCGGCTTCACGATCTTCTACATCGGCGTCAACATCGGTGCCTTCATCGCGCCGCTGACGATCGGCACGATCGGCGAGAAGGTCAACTGGCACCTCGGCTTCGGCATCGCCGCGGTCGGCATGGCGCTGGGCCTGGTCCAGTTCCTCTTCGGCACGCGCCACCTGAGCGCCGAGAGCGACAAGGTCCCCAACCCGCTGCCGGTCTCCGAGCGGAACGCGCTGCTGAAGAAGGTCGCGATCGCGGTCGGCGTCATCGCCGCCTTCTACGCGACCATCGGCGCGCTGGGCGTCTTCAACCAGAAGTGGATCCTGATCCCGCTGCCGCTGGCGATCCTCGCCGTCCCCGCCTTCGTCCTCGGCCGCATCAAGCGCGACAAGGACCTGACGGGCGAAGAGCAGTCGAAGATGACCGCGTACATCTGGTTCTTCGTCGCCGCGATGATGTTCTGGGTCATCTACGACCAGGGCGGCTCGACGCTCTCGCTGTTCGCCTCCACGAACACCACGGGCGAAGTGCTCGGCATGGACTTCCCCATCTCGTGGTTCCAGTCGCTGAACCCGCTGTTCATCATGGCGCTCGCGCCGGTCTTCGCGTGGCTGTGGCTGTGGCTGGCGCGCAAGAACCAGGAGCCGAGCACCATCGTGAAGTTCGCGATGGGTCTGACCGTCGTCGGCGGTTCGTTCTTCGTCTTCCTGGTGCCGCTGGGCATGTCGTCCGACGGCACGCTGGTCTCGCCGATGTGGCTGGTCTCGATCTACATGATGCAGACCATCGCCGAGCTGTGCATCTCCCCCGTGGGCCTGTCGGTGACCACCAAGATGGCGCCGCGGAAGTACTCCTCGCAGATGCTCGGCGTCTGGTTCCTGGCGGTCAGCGCGGGCTCCGCGAGCCTGACCCTGGCCAACCAGACCGGCGCCAACCTGAAGGGCATGGGCTTCGTCGCCCTGGAGGCCTCGCTCGCCGCGCTCGCCGGTGTCGCGATCTTCATGTACCGCAGGAAGGTGCGCGCCCTCATGGGCGACGTGCACTGATCCGCGTACGGCGAGAGGGCCGTGGGGGGGGGGGGCGGGCGCGGGCCCCCCCCCCCCCGCCCCCCCGCGGGGGGGCGCCCCCGGCCCCCCCCCCCCCCCCCG
>NZ_JBITHO010000002.1:52324-712592 GCF_044458065.1 Streptomyces sp. NPDC050504
CCGGCGCCCGCGGGGGGGCGGGGGCGGGGCCCCGGCGGGGGGGGGGGGGGGGGGGGCCCGCGCCCGCCCCCCCCCCCCACGGCCCTCTCGCCGTACGCGGGTGCCTACCAGATCTCCTCGACCCACTCCGGGTGGTCGATGAACGGGTTCCTGTTGTGCTGGTACCTGTCGAAGATCAGCTGGTTGCGGCGCTTCTCGAAGGCGTCCGGCGGGTCGCCCGCGCTCCACGCCTTGAGGACCGAGAGCTTGCCGATCGCGGGCGCGCTGCCGTTGTCGACGCGCTCGTTGGGCTCCAGGTCCGCGAAGCCGTCGCCGCCGTCGTAGCGCACGGCCATGTAGAGGATCATGCGGGCGACGTCGCCCTTGACCGCCGCGCGGGGCTCGAAGGAGTCGGAGTCGGTACGGCTGCCGGGGGCGCCGGAGACCGCACTGCCGCCGTTGTCGAAGTCCTTGTTGCCCCGGATGCTGTTGACCGTGACGTCCTCGGGCCGCAGGTGGTGCAGGTCGGTGCCGGGGCCCGTCGCGGTGCCGAAGTCGCCGTGGGACTTGGCCCAGACGTGCTCGCGGTTCCACTGGCCCGTGTTGCCGCCGTTGGAGCCCTTGCTCTGCGAGCGGCCCGCGTAGAGCAGGATCACGTTGGCGGTGTTCGCCGGGTCCTCGTCGGTGACCTTGAGGGCGTTCCACACGGCGTCGTACGAGATCTTGGTCTGCTTGCTGACGATGGTGTGCAGCGCGCTCTTGAGGGCGGGGCCCGTCTTGCCGACGGCGCCCTGGTAGTACGTGTCGTCGTAGGCGCCCGCCCCGGAGACGGCGGCCGGTGCGGCCTGGTCCGCCCGGGGCTCCTGGGCCTTGGGGGACGCCTGGGCCGTCGTGGCGACCGGGGCCGCGACGGCGACGAGCAGCGCGGCGGCGGCCAGCGCGTGGCGGCGGCGTATGTGCGGGAGTGCCATGGGGGTCCGTCCTTTCCCGGGGACGCTCGCGCGGGGGACGGCGCCTCCGTCCGTACGGCTGGCCGTACGACTGGCCGTACGGCTGCCCGTACGGCTGCCCGTACGGAAAGGAGAGGCGTTCTACGCGAGTTGACCGAGCGGTCCCGGGGAGCGTCGCACGGACCCCGACCTCATCGGGTGAACGTCCAGGGGCGGTTGCGTGACGTTGTCATGGACGCTACGAGATCGGGTGCCCGCCCCTGGTGGGGACGGGCGCCCTCGACCGCTGCCCCTAGGAACGGGAGCGCAGCCGGCGCCACGGGGTGAGCGCGAACACCGCGCCGCCCAGCAGCATCACGGTGCCCGCGACCAGGCCCAGCGCGCGCAGCGAACCGTTGTCGTCCGCGCCGGTCGCGGCGAGGCCGCCGCCGGACGCGTCGCCGCCGCCCGACGCCGTGCCCGAGTCGCCGCCCGCCGCGCCACCGGCCGCGGCACCGCCCGACGCGCTGCCGCCCGACGCACCGCTGCCGCCCGCCGCGCCGCTGCCGCCGGACGCGCCGCCCGGCTGGGGGGTCGTGTCCAGCTCCAGCGACGGCCGCACCGTGCCGTTCACGGTGCACGGGATGGTGATCTTCTGCCCCCCGAGGGTCACTTCGATGGTGAGCGCGCCCGGCGAGAGCGTCGACTTGCCCGCCGCGCCCGGCTTGTAGGTGCCGGTCATGTCGGACAGGTCGACGGGCTTGCCCGCCTCCAGCGGATCCTTGTTGGCGGGCCCCGCGACCGCGACGGCCCCCTTGTCGGCGCCGCCCAGGGTCACCGCCATGGAGGGCTTCAGGGCCCCCGCGGGAAGCGCGGCGGGGCTGTTCATGACGCCCTTGGCCGTCTTGACCGTGAGGTCGTAACTCCCCCCGTTCTTCTTGGCGTTGATCGTCACCTTGGAGTTGATGGCGGCGGGCCCCGGGGGCTTGCAGGCGTAGGCGACGGAGACCTCCTTGCCGGGGAAGTCGCTCTGCCCGCCGTCACCGCCGCCGGACGCGGTGCCGCCGGACGCGGTCGTCCCCGAGGTCGTGCCGCCCGCCGTGGTCCCGGACGTCGTGGTGCCGGACGTCGTGCCGCCGGACGCGCTGGTGCCCGACGTCGTGCCGCCCGACCCCGTCGTCCCCGACGTCGTGCCGCCCGAACTCCCCGAGCCGTCCGTCACCTTGATGGTCGCCGCGGCCTTCACCGCCTCCTTCGGCGCGCACTTGGTGTCCGTCGAGATCGGCTTCGAGACGTTGATCGTGTACTTGTCCGGGGTGAGCGTGACCACGCCCGCCTTCGTCAGCTTCAGCTTGCCCTTCATGTCGGAGAGCACCATCGGGCTGTTCTTGGGGATCGGCGGGTTCTGCCTGGGCCCCTGCATCTGGACGTCGGCGCTCTGCGCGCCGCCCGCCTTGAGCGTGCCGCTCGGCTGGACCGTGTCCTTGTCCAGGTTGAGCACGTCGGGGTTCTTCGACGCCGCCGCGACCGTCTTCCAGACGATCTCGACCTCGTCGCCGACCTTCGCCTCCGCCGGAGCGGTGATCAGCACCTTGGTGGTGCCCTGGACGGCGGGCAGCCCCGAGATCGGCGGGGGTATGCACTCCGTCTTGTACGAGACCTCTGCGGCGTCCGCCGGGCTCGCGGCCAGCATGATTCCCGCGCCGCCGAGCATCAGCGCGACTCCCGCCGCGCTCATCCTCCGTTGCGTCCTCACGGATGTCCCTTCTTGGTCGGGGCCGTCGGGGTGTCCGGTGCGGCGGGCGCCGACGGCCGTGTGGATCGCTTCTCTGACGGTGCGGAGTCAGCTGTGAACCACGGCAGCGGGGCCGTGGCGGGTGCGGTCGGCGGCTCCTCCAGCGGGGCGGGGGCCGACCGGCCGGACTTCGGGGGGCGTACGGACTTCGAGGGGTGTACGGACTCAGGGGGCCGTACGGACTCAGGGCGCCGCAGGAACCCCGGGCGGCGCAGGAACTTCCGGTACGCGGGCTCCCGCCGCACCGGCTTCCGGTGCGCGGACTTCCGGCGTACGGGCTCCGGCGGCGCCGCGCCCCTGGCCGCCGCGCCGTGGTCCGCCGCGCCCCGGTCCGCCGGGCGCGGGCGGATCCGGTCGACCACCGCGAGGCCCACGCGGAACACCGCGGCCGGGACCACCACGCACAGCAGGACCCAGAAGAGCGTCACGCCCCAGGGGCGGCCGACGCGCCAGGGCTGCTCGACGACCGTCCTGGGGCCGTACTTGAGCGAGACCTGGTAGTCGCCGTGGGCGCCCGCCGCGAGCCTGACGTCCAGCTCGATCCGCGCCCGCTCGCCGGGCGCGACGGTGCCGCGCCACTGGCGCTCCTCCCACTGCGGCGCGAACACGCCGTGCGCGGTGCCCAGTCGGAAGACGGGGTCCTCGACCGGGGCCGTACCCATGTTGCCGACGGTGAAGACGAGCCTGCGTACGGGCGGGGCGCCGAACCAGGTGAGGACGCCGCTCGATCCCTCCAGGCGGGCCGTCGCCAGGAAGGCGAGGCGCCCGGCGGCATCGGGCGCGGGCAGCGGCGCGGTCGGGTGGCCCGCGACGGCGAACACCGTGTCCACCACGGCCTGTCGACCGGTCACGGTCGCGACGTGCACCACGCAGGGGCAGGGCTTCGGCGGCTCGGCGACCGGGAGTTCCCTGGTGAAGGCGCCCTTGGCGTCGGTGGTGACGGCCCGGCCGTCGGAGTTGGCGCAGGAGTTGGTGCCGCCGATCACGCCGCGGTCCGGCGCGGACTGCCCGCAGATCAGCAGCATGAGCAGGGCCTTCGGGCGCCAGCCCGCGCCCTTGACCGTGATGTCGCCGCCCTTGCCCGCCTCCTGCCGGGAGAGGGTGACGACGGGCCCGGCGTCGGCCTGCCGCACCTGCGCCTGGGCCGCCGTCGCTCCGCCCAGCGGCAGCCAGAGCAGGGCGAGCGCCAGCAGCGCGGCCGCGACCGACCGGGGAACCGCCGTCGCGGCCGACCGGGAAACCACCGTGCCTCTCACTTCACCGCTCCCGTCAACTCGCCCTGTTCCAGATCCGCTTCGACGTCCACTTCGACGGGATCGCGGCCGTCGGCCGACTCCCGCGCCCCGCCGCGTGCGCGCAGCCGGGGCCACAGGAGGAACCGGCCCGCTCCCGCGAGTCCGGCGGCCAGCGCCCCGCCGACCGCCACCCACCACCACGTCACGAACGCCCCGGTCGCCCGCGCCTCGGCCGGCTCCGCGCCGGGCGCCGTCGCCGCGACCGTGACCGACACCCGGTCGAGCGTCGGCGCGCCGCCCGGCCAGCGCAGGGTCCCGGCGGCCCGCTCCCCCGGCGCCAGGGGCCGCGCCGCGCCCGCCGGGCGGTCCAGGCGCGCCCCGAAGATCCCGTCCACGCGCACGGCGACCCGGGGCGCGAGCGCGGTGTTGCCCCGGTTCACGAGCGTGTAGTGGACGCCCGCCCGGTCCGCGCGGACGCCCTCGACGGCGAGCGCCGCCAGGGCCGGGCCCTTGACCCGCAGGTGCAGCGGTACGCGCACCGCGCGGCCGCCCGCTTCGGCGACCAGCGCCCAACTCCGTTCGCCGGGCGCCGCGTTCCGCGCGACGGCCACCCCGAAGGGCACCTCGGCCCTGGTGCGCGGCGGCACGCTCACGCGCGGTGCGCGGAAGACCGCGCCCGCCCCGCTCAGCCGTACGGTCAACGGCCGCGCGCCCGGGTTGGTGAGCGCGATCCGGTCCTCCAGGACGGCGCCGGGCGCGCCCTCCAGGTAGAAGTACGGCCTGCCGCGCCCGCCCCCGTCGCCGCCCGCCGCGGGCCCCGCGCTCCAGGGCTCGCCCGCTGCCGCCGCCGGGTGCGGGACGGCGAGCAGCAGCGCGATGCCCAGGAGCGCAGAGGTCAGGAGCGCCCGGGTCAGGAGCGCAGGGGTCAGGAGCGGAAGGCCCAGGAGCGGGTGGCGCGCGGGGGCGCGGGGCGCGGTCGCCGGGGTGCGGCGGGGGCGGGGCACGGACGGCTCAGCCCGTACGGCGCTGACTCCGGCGGCTCAGCCAGAGCGCCCCGGCCGCCCCGGAGAGCAGCACGGTGCCGCCGAGGGTGCCGAGCGCCACGGCCGAGTCGAGCGGGCCGGTCTTGGGCAGTTCGCCGCCGCTGCCGCCCGAGCCCGAGGTCTGCGCGCCGCCCCCGGTCGAGCCCCCCGACCCGCCCGAACCGCCGGATCCGCCCGAGCCTCCGGACCCCCCGGATCCGCCCGACCCCCCGGATCCGCCCGAACCGCCGCTGCCCTGGACGTCCAGCTCCAGAGAGGGCTTCGGGTTGTTCGTCGGGGTGCAGGTGGTGACGGTGCCGAGCGCCTTGATGGTGAGGACGCCCGCCGTGAAGGTGACCTTGCCGGTCTTCTTCGGCGTGTACGTGCCCGACAAGTCGCTGATCTTGATGGGGGTGTTGGCCGGGATCGCCGCCGAGTTGGGGTCGCCGGACACCGCGACCGTACCGCCGTCCGCGCCGCCGACCTTGATGACCGCGCTCGGCTTCATCGCGCCGCTGCCCAGTTCGACCGGGCTGGAGGAGACGCCCTTCTGGAAGGACATCGTGAGCCTGTAGCCGCTGCCGCCCTTGACGGCCTTGATGTCGATCGGCGACACCGCTCCCTTGTCCCCGATCGGCGTCTTGCACTGGTAGTTGACGTCCACGACGTCGGCGTGGGCGGCGGGCGCCGTCAGCAGCACCACCGAGCCCGCCACCGCCGCAGCCGAGGCCAGGGCGAGAGTCTTCCGCTTCCGATTCGACACCTCACGCACCCCTCAATTTCTGACGACACATCAGATGGGGCGCTCAAGGTACGCCGGGTGCCTTGACGAAGGAAGACAAAGCGCGTGCCGGATCGGCCGGGGGCCGGGAGGAACCGCGGGGGCGGGCGGGGCGCGCGGGAAACGCGCTCGGGTGGGCGCCCCCTGCCGGGGCGCCCACCCGAGACGTTCGACCGCGACCGGGAAGGGTCAGCCCACGTGCCAGCACGCCGCGTCGTAGTCGTCCACCACTACGCTGCCCGCCTGGACGTGCGTCTTGTTCTGCCAGCAGCCGTGCACGTCGCCGCCGACGGCGCCCGCCGGGGAAGCGGCGAGGAAGCCGACCGCGAGCAGACCGGCCAGAGCGATTGAGATGCGCCGAAGCATGTCGTTCTCCTTCGAGTGAAGCGAGTGGGTGACTCGCATCGACTCTTCATCAGCCTCGGCCGCCCCGCACGTCGGGGCGCGCGACCGGGTGGCGCCCCGCGCCGGAGAAAACCGCGCGGACAGGCCCCTAGGCCGGGGCCGCCAGCTCCGCCCACACGGTCTTGCCCGGCTCCCCCGGGACCCGTACGACGCCCCAGTCCAGGCAGAGGCGCTGGACGATGAACATGCCGTGGCCGCCGGGGCGGCCCGCGCGGTGCGGGGTGCGGGGTGCGGGCTGGCCCGCGCCGCGGTCGGCGACCTCCAGGCGCAGCACCTTGCCGTCGCAGGTGACGCGCAGCTCCTCGGGGCCCTCCGCGTGCAGACAGGCGTTGGTGACCAGCTCGGAGACGACGAGCAGGACGTCCTCGGCCGCGGCCCTGCGGTCCGCGCCCGCCGCGGGCAGCCAGCCCCAGTCGTACAGCGCCTGCCGGGTGAAGTCACGGGCGAGCGGGACGATCCCGCTGGCCGACCCGAGCGCGAGCGTCCGCCGTCTGCGCTCGCCGCCCTCGGGCACCCGGTCCGTCACGGGGGCCGCGCCCCCGCTGGTGCCCCCGGGCACGGCCGAGTCGGCCGCGACCTCGTTCGGCTCGGGGCCGAGGTCGCCCGGCGGATGCTGCCGGGTGGTGCTCATCAGCGCTTCACCTCACCGATTCACCGTTCTGTCTGCCGTATCGCTCTGCTTGCGTCCCGCTCTGTGCTTCTGCGTCCGTGCGGGGCGGTTCGTTACCGCCGGGATTCTTCTGCCCGACCGAATCGGGACAACACCCACCTCGTGCACACGAGTCCAGTGACACGAGCAACACGCGTGGTGGGGAGAATCTTCCGAGTCACTCGCCGAGGGCGCCGTCGAGGGAGGCGTGGACGGTGAAGACCGCTTCCGCCCCGGTGATCTCGAAGACCCTGGCCACCACCGGCCGCATCGCCGCCAGGTGGACACCTCCCCCTGCCGCGTCCGCCCGCAGGCGGGCGCCGAGCAGCACGTTGAGCCCGGTGGAATCACAGAATTCGAGCCGTGAGCAGTCGACCACGAGCCGTGTCCGGCCCTGGTCGAGCGCATGCTCCAGAGGTTCGCGCAGCAGATCGGCGGTGTGGTGATCGAGCTCACCCACCACCGTCAGCACCTCGCTGTCGCCCTCGGTCCGAACCTCGACCCTGAGCCGGCCGCGATTCGCGCTGCCGACCGTCCCGCGGTCCATGCACGTCCCTCTTTAGCCTCGTCGTAAACCGTCGCTGGCGTCCACAAACACTACGCGTTCTTCACCACGCCCGGAAGCCGAAGACCTCCACAAATGCGGACAAACATCAATCATTGACACTTGCGACGGCACGTCAAAAACGGGTAGGGCTAGTAGGGACACCTTTCGACACGGCCGGCTTGGAGGCGCCGCACACCGCAGCAACACGTATGGGCATCGGCGGCCATATGCCGAGAACGATGGAGGACACCATGTCACCCCGGCTCGACGAATCGCATACCCAGCATGCGCCGTCGGCACTTTCCGTCCCGACTACCCGCAACTCCCCCGAGAACCGCTCGGCGACCGCGGCGCCCTTGGCGCCACCGACGCCCGTGGCCCCTCAACCGCCCGAAGTGCCGGACGCGTTGGCGGATCTCCCCGAGATCCCCCCGTACGGCGAGGTGGACGCGCTCGACGCCAGAGCGCTGTCGAAGACGCTCTTCGCCCGCCTCGACGCCTTGGAAGAGGGCACGCACGAGTACGCGTACGTCCGCAACACGCTCGTCGAACTCAACCTCGCGCTGGTGAAGTTCGCGGCGTCCCGGTTCCGCTCCCGCAGCGAACCGATGGAAGACATCATCCAGGTCGGCACCATCGGCCTGATCAAGGCGATCGACCGCTTCGAGCTCAGCAGGGGCGTCGAGTTCCCCACCTTCGCCATGCCGACCATCGTCGGCGAGATCAAGCGCTTCTTCCGCGACACGAGCTGGTCGGTCCGCGTGCCGCGCCGGCTCCAGGAACTGCGCCTGGACCTGGCCAAGGCGGGCGACGAACTCGCCCAGCAGCTCGACCGCTCGCCCACCGTGGGCGAACTCGCCGAACGGCTCGGCATCACCAAGGAAGAAGTCGTCGAGGGCATGGCGGCCAGCAACGCGTACACCGCGAGCTCGCTGGACGCGCAGCCCGACGAGGACGAGACCGAGGGCGCGCTCGCCGACCGCATCGGCTACGAGGACCACGGACTCGAAGGCATCGAGTACGTCGAGTCGTTGAAGCCGCTGATCGCGTCGCTCCCCGCCCGCGACCGCAAGATCCTCAGCCTGCGCTTCGTCGCCAACATGACGCAGTCCGAGATCGGCGAGGAGCTGGGCATCTCGCAGATGCACGTCTCGCGGCTGCTCTCCAGGACCCTCGTGAAACTCCGCAAGGGGCTCACGCTGGAGGAGTGAGGGCGCCGCGCACGGCACCGCACCGGCACCGCACGGCACCGCCTGCGGAGGGGCCCGTCCCTCGGGGGACGGGCCCCTCCGCATTGTTGACGAACCGGCAGGGACTGGGCCACATTGGGCGAGCCGGGGGGTTCTGGGGGGAACACAACATGGCTCTCGTTCGTGCGAAATCCGCGTACTCGGAGCTGGAAGCCGCCATGCGGCACAGAACGGGCCGCGCCGCGCTCTACGTGCCGTCGTGCAGATTCGGGCTCTACCTCGCGCTGCGCCACTGGTGCGCGCCGGGCGGCCGCGTCCTGATGTCCCCGGTCAACGACGACGTCATCTTCTTCGTCGTACTGGCCGCCGGACTGCGCCCCGTCCAGGCGCCGCTCGACCCGCGCGACGGCTCCATCGACCTCGCGGCCGTCCCCGACGACGTCTGGGGCTCCCTCGCCGCCGTCCTCACCACCAACCTGTACGGCAACCCCGACCCGGCGCCCCGCCTGCGCGCCAGATGCGACGAGTCGCGCATCCCCCTCGTCGAGGACGCGGCGCACGCCATCGGCAGCGAGGTCGGCGGCAGACCCGTCGGCTCCTACGGCGACGCCGCCCTCTACAGCCTCTCC
This sequence comes from Streptomyces sp. NPDC050504, assembly GCF_044458065.1. NCBI lineage: Bacteria > Bacillati > Actinomycetota > Actinomycetes > Kitasatosporales > Streptomycetaceae > Streptomyces > Streptomyces sp. NPDC050504. The sequence goes on from NZ_JBITHO010000002.1 coordinate 61,486, forward strand.
AAGCACACCGCCGCCAAGGCGGGCGGCTTCCTCACCCTCGCCGACCCCTCGCTCGCCGACGAGTTCGCCCACGCGCGCGACGCGCTGCTGCGGCCCGTGCGCCCCACCGCCGAACTCGCCTACTGGCTGCGGCCGCACGCCGAAGCCGCCGTGCGCGGCCTGCGCCTGGCCCCCGCCGCGCGGGCGGCCCAGCGGCTCCTCGGACTCCAGGAGCGCGCGGACATCCGGATGCCGCTGCGCGCGGGCGAGTTGAAGCGGGCCCTGGAGGCCGCGCCCTCGCTGGACGCCTTCCACTCCTGGGTACGGGTCGACATGCACGACTACCGGATCGGCGCCGGAGCCCCGCGCAGACGCCGCATCGCCCACCGCCTCGCCCGGCTCGACGCGACCCTCGACGCCCATCTCGCGGGCACCGAGCGCCTGTTGGCCACGCGCTGGGCCGCGCCCGGAGCCGTACCCCGCCCGCTGTTCAGGGTGCCGCTGCTCGTCGCCGACCGGGACGCCGCGATCACCGCACTCGCCCGCGCCCGGATCACCGTCGGCTACCTCTACGACCCGCCCCTGGACGCGTACGCGGGCGAGGCGTTCACCGACGCGGCCGGCCCCGCCGAAGGCGCCCGCTGGTTCGCCCGGCACGCCCTCCCGATCGACCCGCTGAAGGCGGACGCCGCCGTCCGGGTCCTCACCGCCCTGGGCGCCGAGCCCGCGAGGGGCGGCCCCCGCGGTGGCTGACCCCATGGTGGCCGACACCGCCCGGCCGCACGGCGAGGCCGCACCGGCGGACACGGCCCCCGGCCCGGGGGCCGCCGGCCGGGGCGCCTCAGGCGACTCCATGTTCCGCAACGCCTACGCGCTGATGCTCTCCACGGGCGTCTCCGCCGCGCTCGGGCTCGGCTTCTGGCTGGTCGCCGCCCGCTACTACACCGAGGACGCCGTCGGGCAGGGCTCGGCGGCCATCGCCGCGATGCGGCTCCTGGCGTCCGTGACCGCCACCACGATGATCGGCGCCGTCGTGCGCTACGTCCCCAGGGCGGGCCGCGCAACCGGCCCCCTCGTCGTCCGCCTCTACCTCGTCAGCTCCGTCGTGGTCGTCGTCGCCTGCGTGGTCTTCCTGCTCACGCTGGACCTGTGGGGACCCTCCTACCGGCCGCTGGGCACGCTCTCCGCCGGGCTCGTCTTCACCGCCGCCTGCGCCGCCTGGGCAATCCTCACCCTCCAGGACGGCGTCCTGACCGGCCTGCGCAAGGCCGTCTGGGTGCCGGTCGGCAACGCCGTCTTCTCCATCGGCAAACTGCTGCTGCTCGCCGTCTTCGCCACCTCGGTGCCGGTCCTCGGCGTCTTCGTCTCCTGGGCCGCGGCCATCGCCCTGTCCACCGTGCCGCTCGGCTGGCTGGTCTTCCGCAGGCTCATCCCCCGGCAGGCCGCCGCCGAACGCGACCGCGAGCCGCCCGGGATGCGCGAGATCGGCCGCTTCCTCGCCGGGGACTCGGTCGGCGCGCTCTTCAGCCTCGCGATGATCAACCTGCTGCCGGTGATGGTCGCCGTGCGGTTCGACGCGGCGCACAACGGCTTCTTCTACATCGCGTACACCGTCGGCGGGACCATGGAGTTCATGGCCATCAACATGGCCTCCTCGCTGACCGCCCACGCCTCCCACAGCCCCGGACAACTGGCCGAGGGCGTACGGGGCGCGCTGCGCCGCATGGCGTACCTGCTGGTGCCGGTCGTCGTGGTGCTCGTCGCCTTCGCCGAGCAGATCCTCGCGCCCTTCGGCCACGACTACGCCGACCACGGCGCGCTCGTCCTGCGCCTGCTCGCGGCGGCGGCGCTGCCGAGGGTCGTCGTCGAGCTGTACATCGGCGTGCTGCGGGTGCAGGGGCGGACGGGCGCGCTCGCCGTGCTCCAGGGCGCGATGTGCGCGCTGGTGCTGGGCAGCGCGGCGGCGCTGCTCGGGCCGCTGGGGATCGCGGGCGCGGGCTGGGCGATGCTGCTCAGCATGACGCTGGTGGCGGTGGCGTCGGCGGTGGGCATGCGGATCGCCCTGTCCGACGGCCGTACCGGGGTGCGGTGGCGGCCGGGCGTGGGGCCTTGGGCGGGAGTGAAGGCGGGGGCGGGGGCTCGGGCTTCCCGGCGCGCGGGGTCGGACGGGGCCGACGAGTTCGGGACGAGTTGGGCCCGGATGGCGGCGGAGCGCGCTCGGGAGCGGCGGGGCGCGGCGTACAGCGCGGACTGGACGGGCACGGACTGGCCGTCGGGCACGGCGTACTTGCGGGGCACGCACGACACGGTGACGCCGGCGTTCGGGATACCGGTGTACGTACGGCGGGAGGCGGAGCCCGTACGGGGGTCCGGGGGCGTACGGGAATCCGGGGGCGTACGGGGGGAGGCGCCGGCCGCCCGTACCGGTGCCGACGCCGGTGGGGACGAGGCGCTGCTCACCGACGCGCTGTGGCTGCTGCTGGGGCTGGCTGCCGGGCTGTTCTGGGTGCCGCTGTCGCGTGCGGTCGACCTGCACGGGGACCACCGCCTGACCGGCGGCGAACTGGTCGACGCGCTGCCGCCCGTGACGCTGACGGCGGTGGGGCTGCTGATCGTCGTGTACTGCGCGGCGGTCGCGCTGTACCGGCCGCGGGCCGTGCTGCTGTGCGCGTCGCTCGGGGTGACGGTGGCCGCACTGCACTCGGCGCCGCTGTTCTTCGGCATCGAACCGTACGCGGCGTCCCGGCACTGGCACGGGCCGCTGGCGGAGTTCGTGGCGGAGGTGGCGGGGTTCCCGGACGCGGCGGGGGTGCTGAGGGGGCTGCCGTACGTGCTCCAGGGCCTGTGCCTGGCCTTGGCGGCGGTCGCGCTGCACAACACGGGCGCGAACTGGCGGGTGAACGCGGGCGTGGTGTGGGCGCTCGGGGTGGCGGGCTGGGCGGCGCAGGAACGCTTCGCGGAGGTGGGCCTGCCGGTGTTCCTGGGGTTCTTCGCGGCGGGGGTGGGGTCGGTGGCGTACCGGAAGTGGCGGTAGCGGGGCGGTCCCCCGAGGGCGGCGTGCGTCGCGTTCGCGATCAGGTGCCGCACATCACTCCGGAAGCGAAGGGTTCGTGGCGACAAGGGAGTTGGACTTCACGTACTCTCCACACGTGCCGCCGTTCAGTGCAATGTCACATTGCAACGGCGTGTGCCGTATGCGGCAGCGACTGCCGCCAAACGACACCTCTCAACAGGGAGAGACACCCTCATGTCCCGTACCGCTCTGATCGCCACCGCGACCATGGGCCTGGCCTTATTCGGCGCCGTCCCGGCCACCGCCGCGCAGACGCCTGCCGTCGCCACCACCGCCGCCGCCGCCACCAGCGCTGCCACCACCGTGACGTGCAGCCCCTTCGCCATCCGGGCGGGCCTGGCGACCGAAGTGTGCGTCGAAGTCACCGGCAACAACGTGCAGTTGTACGGCGAGATATCCCTCGCGGGCCCGCCCAGTCCGGGCTACCCGATCCCGGTCAAGGACCTGACCACGACTCTCACCGGCAACGTCACCGGCGGCGCGTTCCTCGGCCAGCTGGTGAAGCCGGTCCGCTTCCATGCCTCGACCGTCCGAGTCAGCGGCATCAGCGACACGGTCCCCTGCGGGTCGACGGTCCACGCCGAGTTCACCTCGACCGCGCTGGGCTACCCCGCGGTACCGGTGATCGTGGACGCGCCGGTCGCCTGCTGACGGGGGCCGCGTAGGGCCCCGGTGCCTCGGGGCGGCGTCTTTTTGCGCAGTTCCCCGCGCCCCTGGGTGGATGGGGTGACCCGGTCGGTCAATGGATTACCCGGGGGGCCGGGGGCGCTCCAGGGTGCACTCCTCAGATCACGAGCCGGAACCGTCTCGACTCCTGGATAACCCCGGTCTTGGCTCGTGCTCCTGCGGGGAGCACCCTTCCGACCCCCACCCCGGGGTACCCATACGATCCCGGTGTGAACGGGCCCCGTCAGGGGCGCGGGGAACTGCGCGAGGGTGGGGCAGATGCCGCGCGTTCCCATCCCGCGGCAGCGGGCTCGCCACCGGCAGGTTTTCGGGAAGGGGTGGGGAGGGGCCCTGCCCGCCGCAGGCGAAAGGCGGCGCCCCGGGGCCCGCCCACCTACACCCGGGCGGGCTCCCCACGCTGGTAGAGCGGCAACCGCATCCCGAACTCGTAGGCGCGGGCGGCGGCGCGGATGCGGGCGGCCTGGTACGGGAGTGCGTGCTTGTCCAGGTCGCCCATGGGGACCCACCGCAGCGCGGACAACTCGGCGATAGCGTTCTCCGGAAGGCGCACGGCACGGGCCTCCTGCGGGGTGAGGATGCCGCCGTCCACGACGATGTTGATGCCCTCGGCGCTGTCCTCGTGCGCGGGCATCTGGTCGATCATCAGCGCGTGCGAGATGTGGCGGCGCAGCCCGGTCTCCTCAAACAGCTCCCGCGCGGCAGCCGCCGCCACCGTCTCGTCCGGATGCGCGCCGCCGCCGGACAGTTGCCACCCGAGGCGGCTGTCCGCGTGCTTGTACGTCGGCTTCACCAGGAGTACGGACCCGTCCTGGTCGCGGACGAGGACGACCGCGCCGATGCGGCGGCGGGGCGGGTTGGCGGGGTCGATGTCGGCGTGCGCCATGGGCATTCCGTTCTCCGGTGCGGGGATCTGGTGGTGTCCGGGATGCTCGGCGAACAGTTCGCACGAGCCTGTGCAGGGGTCCATGACCTGGACACGGGTGTCGGTGTGCCGCCAGCGCGCCCACACCGCACGGCCGGAGGGGCCGGGCAGGAACAGCAGGTGCGCGGCGTGGTCGGCACCGCCGTGCCAGGCCAACTCGCATTCCAGGGAGGGCAGTACGTCCTCCGGTACGGCGTCCCCGCCCGCGAGTTCGACGGCACGGCCCAGCAGTGGGGGCGTGTAGAAGAAGCGTTCGGAGCAACGGTTCACGAAGGGGCCCCCAGAGACTTCATGGGCGTGCGAGGGGTGCGGCGAGGAGCCAGCCGATCGCGGCCCACGCCGCGAACGCGGCCGCGAAGACGAGCGCCGTGCGCACGTGCCTCATGGGTGGTTCGGGCAGGGCACGACCCACAGGGCGTACGTCCCGGTGTGATCGGCCGCCCCCAGGACGAACTGCCGCCCGGCGCGCAGCCGGTCGTACGCGGTGCGGCGCTCCTCGGGGTCCGCACACCAGGCCCGTAACTCCGCTGGAGCGCTGGGCAGTTGGGTCAGGGACCCGCTCGTCATCAGCGCGCCGCGCTGCGCGGGGTCGAGCCAGTGGACGTCGGGCGCCGGGTCGAGGCCGTCCGCGATGCGGAGCGCCTGATCGGCCAGCCACCCGATCATCAGCCGGACGTCCGGGGTACGGAACGCCCCGAGCACGACCCGCGCGGTCCCGCCGCCCACGGGGCCCGTCGCGACCACCTCGGCGCGGTACTCGCAGTCGGCGTCGGGCCGGTGTTTTCCCCGGAGTTCGGGTTCCCTTGTGAGCTCCGCGTCCGTAGGGCACGCGGGGTACGTCGCACCGCTCGGTGCGGGTCGGAGCGCCATGGCCGCCTTCCGGGTCGTCTCTCAAGTGCGGGCAATCGGGCGTTGTTCCAGGGAAGCGGGAGAAGCGGCCCCGCACCACGGCAAAAAAGCCGCAGTACCGCCGCATCCGTACCGCACTGGCTACGCTGACCAGGGACGACGCATCCGCATCAAGGGAGCGGCCACGGTGAGCAGCAGGCGGCAGAGGTTCGCGGAGCGCCGGAAGGCGTGTGGGCTCAGCCAGGAGGAGTTCGCGGAAGCGGTCGGCGTCGACCGTTCCACGGTGCAGCGCTGGGAGACCGGGAAGAACGGTCCCCAGCCGTGGCAGCGTCCGAGGATCGCCAAGGTTCTGGCCGTCACCGCGAACGAACTCGACGCGCTCCTGGTCCCGGACGCCTACGCGCCACCGCGTCCCCCTCGTGGCTGGCTCGCCGCCGTTCCCACGGACGGCGACGACGAGTTCGACGCCCTGGAACTGGCTCGGCGGGTGTCCGCGAGCGACGTGGGGAAGGAGACCCTGCGGCGGCTGGAAACCTCGTTCGACGGGCTGGCCACGGCGTATCCGGTCTCCCCGCCGCAGGCACTGCTGCAACGGGTGCGGCGGCACGCGGCGTACGTCTCGCACCTCATGGACGCGCGCATGACGCTCGCGGAACAGCGCCGTCTCCACGTGGTCGGAGGGTGGTTCCAGCTCCTGGGGGCCACGCTCCACATCGACCTGAACCAGCAGCACGCCGCGACGGCCCGCCTGCGGGCGGCGGCGACCTTCGCGCAGCACGCGGAGCACCGTGAGATCGAGGCGTGGTGCTACGAGACGGACGCCTGGCGGGTGTTGACGGAAGGCGAGTACGGCCGGGCGCTGGAGCTGTCGAGGATCGCGCAGGACCTGGCACCGGCCGGAAGTTCGGTCGCGATCCAGGCGACCGCCCAGGAGGGGAGGGCGAGCGCGCGCCTGGGTGAGGGGCCGGGAACGTACGGGGCCATCGACCGTGTCCAGCGGATGTCCGGCAAACTCACCCCGCGCAAGGGGACCGAGCACCACTACCAGTACGACCCCGGCAAGGCGCTGGCGTACACGGCGACCACGCTCGCCTGGGCCGGGGATCCGGCGGCGGAGCGGTGCGCGCGCGAAGTCATCGCGCGGCTCGCCCCCGCCGACGACGTCGAGAAGTGGCCGCGCCGGGTCGCGTCGGCCACCATCGATCTGGCGCTGGCGCTGCTCGACGGCGACCGGCTGGACGAGGCGTGCGACGCGGCCCGGCGGGCCATACTGTCCGGCCGCATCGTCCCGTCGAACCACTGGCGTGCGCTGGAGGTCGTCAAGGCCGTGGAGACACGAAGGCTCCCGGAAGCCCCGGACCTCCGCGAGGCGTATCAGGGGCTCAGGGCGTTGACGGCGAACGGCTAGATCCCGCACTTCCGCCCGACGCGGCCCCGGGCGGCTGGGTACGGTGGGAGACCGGCCGAGCCAGGGAGTGACCGTGCGGAACGAGCAGGACGAGTACGGGCGGGTGTTCCGGGAAGCGTGGATCTCCGGGGTGAAGAAGCACTTTCCCGGTGAGCCCAAGCCCGGGTACGTCACCCCCTGGGAAGACACCCCCGCCTGGGAGCGGGCCGCCGCGGCCGCCGTGGGGGCGCAGGTCGCGGACTTCGTGCGGGTGAGCGGTGGGGGCACCGCCGCGCTGTCCCGCGAGCAGAAGGGGCGGTTCGTCGCCCTCTGCTGGATCGCGCAGATCCACCGGCACTTCGAGGACCCCAAGCCGAGCTACGTCGCCGACTGGCCCGAGCTGCCCGAGTGGCAGCAGCAGACCGACGCGGACGTCTTCGAGGCCGTCGAGCGGGTCACCGGGTAGCCGTGCGCCCGGTCGGGGCGAGGCCCGTGAGCGGACGCTGGGCGCCGCCCTGTCCCAGGTGCCCCCCTACCTCCCCGGCACCGGTTGCTTGAAGTAGCCGTTCTTGCCCGCCTCGCGGTAACCGGTCAGTCCCGGGCCCTCGTTGACCGTCAGGTCGCAGCCGTCGCCCGGGACCGTGCGGTTCCACTGGACCAGTGCCCTGATCCCCGGCATGGTCTTCACCGTGCGCGGGATCTGGGTGAACCAGTCCCGTTTGCGCAGCGGGTTGTCCGGGTCGGGGACCGTGGAGAACTCCGCCAGCATGATGGGTTTGTCCGGCGAGATCTCCGCCCTCAGCCAGTCGTACGTGGGGCGTTGGCTGCGGTCGAAGTCCTTCCAGTCCGTCGTGTCGTGGCAGGTGAAGTAGTTGTACTGGTCCATGCCCAGCCAGTCGACGTACGCGTCGCCCGGGTAGAGGCTCTTCATCAGCGCCTTGTTGCCGAGGTAGCCGGAGACCGTCCAGACCCAGACGACGTTGGTGACGCCCAGCGCCTTGAACCTGCTCTGTACGTGCCGGTAGGCCGCCACGTACTCCTCCGGCGTCCCCTGGCCCTCCTTGATGCGGGCGTCGACCTCCTGGTCGAGGGAGAAGAAGACCCGCTTGCCGTACGCCTTCAGGCGCCGCGCCTGCGGGTCGATGACCTTCTCGTCGAACTCGCCCGCCGCGACGTTCTTCCAGCCGAGCGGCGTCTCGGTGTAGCCCGCGTGGTGCTTCTCCTTCCAGACCGTGGTCTCCCAGGCCAGCATCAGCATCCGGTCGCGGCCCAGTTCGATCTCGTCGGGGGTCAGGAGCGTGCCGTCGATCTCGGTGTTCGACATGTCGTGGTACGTGTAGAGGAGGTCCAGCTTGCGGCCTATTCGCTTCTCGTGGGCCCGGACGGCTTCCGTGAGCGAGGAGCCGTCCTCGGGGTACGGGACGTACGCGCCCCACCAGGCGCCGCACTGCGGGACCAGGATCTTCGTCGGGGCGCAGGGGCCGCTGGGCGGGGCGCCGCTCGCCGCGTCGGGCGGCAGGCCGTTGCCGGTCGGGGCCGTGCGGTCGTCGCCCGTGCCGTCCTCGTCGCCGCCGGTCAGCCAGACGCTCACCCCGGTCAGCAGCGCGGCCACCGCGACCAGGGCCAGCAGGAGCCGGGCGCGGGGGCCTCCCGGGGGCCGTAAGCCTCCCGCCGCGTGCTTGCCGCTCACCGGCGCTTCACCCCCGCGGCCTTCCGGCGCGGCCGCCGCTCCACCGCGCCCCGCGTCGCCGCGGGCAGCGGAAGCCCCGGGCAGAACGCCACGACCGTCGTGAACGCGGCCGTCGAGACCAGGAACGCCGTCGCGGAGAAGGACTCGACCAGGAAGAGCGAGGTCGCGGCGAGCGCGCTCAGCGAGAGGCTGACGGGCGCGGTGAAGGCCAGTGCCTCAAGGCGGGCGGTCGGGCGGAGCATCCCGGGCTGCGGGTACAGGACGGCGAAGCCGGGGCCGAAGCAGACGAAGAGCAGCACCGGCAGCCCGCGCACCGCCGATCCGGCGGGCAGCGCGGTCGCGGCGAGCGCCACCCAGCCGGAGAGCGCCACGGCGAGCCTGACGCGGGTGCGCGAGAGGAAGGGGGCCGCGGCAGGGGGATCGGGGGTGCCGGGCCCGGTGGCACCGCGCCCGGCGGCAGGGGGGTCGGGGGGCGTGCGGAGCGGGGAATCGGGCACGTGGCGACCTCCAAGTCACCTTACGGGGGCGGCCGTCCGGCACGCTCCGCCCCTCCACGTCACCTCGCGGGGCGGTACTCCAGCACGAGGCCGTACTCCGTCTCCTCGACGGTACGGAACAGGGGCGAATCCCTCAGCCTCTTCTCCAAAGTGGCGAAACCGCCCGGCGGGAGCAGGCCCTCCCCCGCCGTGTAGACGTCCTGCGTACGGGTCAGCAGGACGTACACGGCCGGTGCGGGCGGCAGTTGGGGCACCAGGTAGCCGACCGGGTCGCGCAGCAGCTTCTCGTTCTCGGCGGGCGCCTGCTCCGCGAAGTACCAGTGGCCGAGCTTGTCGTAGTGGCGCAGCGCCTGCGGGAAGGAGCCCGTGGTGGCGAGGACCAGGGCGCCTTCGGGCAGCCCGTCGAGGGTGCGGACGACCAGCGCGGTCTCGGCGGGCGGCGTGTAGTACATGCGCTCCTTGCCGTAGTAGGACGGCATGAAGCCCGCCAGCAGGGCGGCCAGGGAGAGCGGGAGCGCGAGTGCGCACGCCTTGCGGATCCAGGGCCGCACCCGGTGCACGCCCGAGCCGCCCGCCGCCGGGACGAGGGCCGCCGCCGCGAAGAACGCGGCGCCGGGCAGCCCGAAGAGGTAGACGCGGAACAGCATTTCGCCGCCGTAGTCGTTGACGACGAAGAGCGGCACGGGCGCGGCGGAGGCGAGCAGCAGCGGCAGGGCGCTGTGGACGAGGCGGCGGCGCAGGAGGAGCGCGAGGCCGGCGAGGGCGACGATGGCGAGGACCATGAGGATGTTGGCGGTGCCAGCCAACTCGGGTCCGGGGCCGGTGAGTTCACCGGCGTAGCCCGCGCGGGAGTTCTGGGTGAGTTCGCCGACGGACTCCTTGAGGGTGCGCAGCGTCTCGACGAAGAGCGGGCGGCCCATCGTCAGGTCCCAGGTGAGCATCAGCAGCCCGGCGACGAGGAGGAGGCCCGGATTCCGGTAGCGGCGGGTGAGGTTGAGGGCGAGGAGGGTGACGCAGAGCATCACCGGGGTGAGCTGGTGGACGGCGTTGATCGCGGCGACCATCGGGGCCAGGATCAGGACGCACAGGGCGCGCTGGCGGGTGCTGGTGGGCGGCGGGAGCGCGGCGGCGGCCGGGTCGAGGTAGGCGCGCGAGCGGAGCCGCCCGGCCGATCCGGGGCGCACGAAGTGGCGCAGGACCACCGCGAGGACGGTGAGGTGCAGCAGGAACGCCAGGCCCTGCGGGGCGAGGTAGTCCTGGCCGACCCAGTTGCCGAGCTGGAAGATCCAGACGGCCGTCCACACCAGGCGCCAGTCCTCGCTGAAGGTGCGGTAGAGCAGGACCAGTACCGGCATCATCAGCAGGCCGAGGACGATCGGCGCCCAGTTGAGGTAGGCGGCGGCGCTGTCCACGCCGAAGGCCCGGACGAGCGCGGCGTTGAGCGTGAAGAAGCCGGGCCACTGGTCGTACGCGGACATGTTGCCGTCCAGTGCCGCGTCGGGGCGCAGCCCGTCGGTGGCGAGGATCTTGTTGATGACGGCGTCGTGCTTGGAGGCCCAGGGGTAGCGCTCGGAGTCGTACAGCACGGCCGGGGCGCCCTTGAGGGCCATCAGGAGCGCGGCGCAGTACAGGGCGGGCCACCAGGGCGCGGTGCCCGCGCGGCGCAGGCTGACCAGGAAGCCTGCGGTCAGGACCGCGAGCGAGAGGTAGAAGGCGGGCGGGAGGCGGTCGAGCAGGCCGTAGTCGCCCATCTCGCGGAAGCCCACGCCGGGCAGCGCGGCCAGCCACAGGCCGGTCGCGGCGAGCAACGGCAGCCAGGTGAGGAGCTGTTGGGGGCGGAGGAAGTCGGGCGCGCGGCGCGCCCCGGCGCGCGGGCCCGAGGAGCGCGGGCCGGTCCCCGGGGGGCGCCCCGCGCCCCGCGCGCCGGGGGGCGGCACCGTCGTCGGGCTGCCTCCTGCGGCCGGTGCGGGCTGCGCGGCCGGTGCGGGCCCATGGCGCTGTTGCACAGTGCGGCTCCCCCCACGGATGTGGTCGCGGCCGTCACGCCGCTGCTGTTTCTCTCGTCCGATCCCTCTGGCTGTCCCCTTCGATGCCGTACGGGAACATCCTTGTGCGGTACGGGGCGCTCGTACACCCTTGCCGCGTACGGCAGTCGGTGCCGCGTCAGCCCGCGAACACCGGGCCCTTCACCGCCGCGCGCGCCCTGCGGTAGAGCCGCCAGCCGACCGTCGGCAGCGCATCCGGGTACGGCGCGACGCGCGCGCCCTGCCCCTCCATCCAGTCCTGTACGTCCCCCACGGTGTGGCCGCGCCGCACGATCAGCCGGGCGATGCGGTACGCCTCGTCGTCGGCCGAGCTGAGGGCGTGCCGCACGGCGACCGCCGTCTCGTACCCGGCGGCGCGGGCCGCGCGGCGCACGGCGGGGCTGTTGTAGCCGTGCGGGTAGGCGAGGTGGGTGACCGCGTGGCCCAGGACGTCCTCCAGGGCCTTCTTGGAGTCGGTCAGCTCGCGGGCCAGGCGGGCGGGGCGGAGCGTGTCCAGCTGGGGGTGGGTGACGGTGTGGCCGCCGACCTCCATCCCGTACTGCTCAAGGAGCGGGGCCCGGTCGAGCGTCATCATCGGCGCGGGCGGCAGGAGGCTGCGGGCGCCGGGCGTGACGGCACCGGTGGTGAGGTACGCGGTGGCCGCGACGCCACGGGCGGCCAGCGCCTCCGCGGTGGGTCCCGGGAGGTCCGCGAAGCCGTCGTCGAAGGTGAGGAGGACGGGGCGGGGCGGGAGCGGGGCGCGGCGCACGAGGTGGTCGTGGAGCGCGCCGATGCGGATCGGGGTGCGGCCGCTGGCGGCGATCGCGTCGAGGTGCGCGGCGAACTGCCGTGGCGTGACGGTGAATTCGGCGATCCAGGCGGGCGGATCCGGCATGACGGCGTGGTAGAGGAGGACGGGGATGCGGGCGGGGGGCGCGGGCGGGTGCGGGTCGCCGCCGGGGGCGGTCGGCCTGTCGTCGGGGGCGGGTCTGGTGTCCGTCACGTGCGCACGTCCTTCCCTACGTCCTTCCAGGGGGGCGGCGTGCCGCGCAGGGCCCGGCGCGCCTTGAGGTAGCCGTACGGGCCGTAGAGCATGCCCCTGCGCTCCAGGCGGGAGAGGGCGCGCGGCCAGGGGTACGCGTGGACGCCGTGCTCGCCCGGGGCGCCGGCCGCCGCCCCCGTGCGCGGGGCGGTCATCGCGCGGGCGTGCGCGAGGCCGCGCGGGAGGCCCTTGAGGAGGGCCGGGAGCAGGGCGGGGCGGCGGGCGAGCACGGCGGTGAGGTACGCGGTGAGCCCGGCGCCGTAGCCGTACGCCTGGTTCTCCAGGTCCTGCCAGGTCTCGCGGTGGTGGTGCCAGACGATCGCCTCCGGCGTGTAGCGGAGGTGGTGGCCGGCGGTGAGGACGCGGACGAAGGCGTAGAGGTCGTCGCCGCCCTTGGCGGCGGTGCCCGTGCCGGTCGCCGGGTCGAAGCCGCCGATCGCGCGGAGGGCGTCGGCGCGGAAGGCCATGTTGGCGCCGGAGCCGAAGCTGCCCGCGGTGAACGGGAAGAGCGGTTCGTCCGGGGGCGGGGCCGCGGGGTCGTAGTGCCGGGGCGCGAACCCCTTGGCGAAGCCGCCGTGGCTTTCGAGGAGCACCTGCGCGGGGGTGGTGAGCCGGGCGGGCAGGATCAGCCCGGTCACGCAGGCGGTGCGGGGGTCGTCGGCCAGGGGGCGGGTGAGGGCGGTGAGCCAGTGCGGGTCGGCGATGACGTCGTCGTCCGTGAACGCGAGGAGGGCGCCCCTGGCCTCGGCGACGCCGCGGTTGTGGGCGGCGGCGAGGCCGGGGACGGGTTCGCGCGCGTAACGCACGCCGTGCGGGGCGTAGTCGGCGGCGACGAGGTCGCGGGTCTCGTCGGTGGAGGGGTTGTTGTCGACGACGAGGAGTTCGTAGGAGGGGTGGGACTGGCGGAGGAGGGAGTCCAGGGCGCGGGCGAGGGGGGCGGGGTGGTCGCGGGTGGCGAGGACGACGGTTACGGCGGGGGATGCGGCGTCCTTGGGGGCGGGTCCTTCGCGGGGTGCCGTTGCCCGGGGTGGGTGTTCTTCGGCTGCGGCGGGCCGGCCCCCTCCCCACCCCTTCCCGAAACCCTGCCGGGGGCTGAGTGGAGCGCCTTGTGGCGGGCCCGCCGGGCGTATGTGGTGCCCTGCGGGCCGGTGGTGACTTGCTCGCGCAGTTCCCCGCGCCCCTGTCGGGGCGCCTGTGCCCGGCGTGTCCTGTGGGGCACGTACCCCCGCGCACCGCGCCCTCGCCGCCGCGCCCAGTACCTCCGCCGGGTCCTCCCCCGCTCCCACCGTGCACAGCACGGTTCCCAGCGGGCGGCCCTCCAGGCGCACCAGGGCGAAGACCTGCGTGTCCCGGCCCGGGGACACCACCGGGGGTCCTCCGGGCGCGGGCCGCAGCGACCCGACCTCCTCGCCCCCCGGCCCCGCGAGGTCCAGCTCCGCCACTCTGATGTCACGTGCGATCCCGCGCATGTTCCCGCCCCCCGTCTCCCTGTCTCCCCGCCCCCTGCCACCCGCTACTTGCCGCGCAGCCGCGCCGCCCGCTCCAGGTTCCGTTGCGCGAGCGCCGCCAGCCGGGGGCGGCCCCGTACGAAACCGTGGGCCCTGCGGGCGGGCTCGCGGCCCAGCCAGTGCAGCGTCGCCCCCACCCCCGGGTGCGTCGCCGCACCCTCGTACACCGGGAGTTCGCCCGTCTTCAGCGCGTCCTTGTACTCCGCCGCGCCGCGCCCCATGTCGAGCATCCCGATCCCGGCGTCCGCCGCCGCCTGGGCCATCCGCAGGTGCAGGACGAGACCGGGCGAGTACTTCGCCAACTCCGTGTCGTACGAGGGGAACCAGCACGCCAGCACGGTCCGCGAGCGCAGCCCGAAGTGCGCGGCGACCGGCCGCTCGCCCGCGTACAGGACGGAGAGCGTGCCGGTGCAGCCGGGCGCGCGGGTGTACAGCAGCTGCTCCACGACCCCCGCGATCCAGCCCTGCGCGAAGCGGTCGCGCCGCCCCGTGCGCCGGTACTGCGCGGACTTCCACTCCATCAGCGTCCGCAGCCGCGCCGGATCGCGCTCGTCCAGGACGAGGCGCACGTCCCCGACCTGCCGGCCCAGCCTGCGCTCCTTGGCGAGCGTCGTCCTGAGGAACTTCGGCGACCGCTCGCGCAGCACCGCCTCGTAGCTCGCGTAGCCCTCGCCCACGTCGATGACGTACGCCGGGTAGCGCGCCGCCGCCGCGCCCTCGAAGATGCCCTGCCCGGCCTCCAGGTTGTCGAACGCCCAGGAGGAGAGGCCGCAGGCGCGCAGCAGGGTGCGGGCGGGGAGTTCGAGGCCGGGCCGCAGGACGGCGCCCTGGCTGTCGGAGACGCCGAAGCCGATGGCCCGGCCGTTGCCGAACGTCCCCTTCTCGTACGGGAAGAAGCCCGCCGTACCGCCGTCGTCCTCGACGACGGCGATCCGCGCGGGCGGGCGCAGGCGCCCGACGGCGAGGGTGAACTCCGGCTCCATGAAGGGGTTCGCCGGGGCGCCGGACTTGGCGCGCAGCTCGCGCCAGGCCTCGATGTCCCCCGTGCCCAGCTCCCCCGGCCTGATCACACGAATGCGTACACCGCTCAACACGACCCCCCGGTCATCCCCCTGAGCAACGCTGCACTGCTCCAGGACGGTACCGGGCGTTTCCGGGGGAGGGTAGGGAGAGTCGGTCATGTTGTGACCAAGTCATGAAGAAAGGTGAAACCAGGGACAGTTGGGGCGGGCGCGAGGGGCTGTGCGACCTCTCGGCCGGGATCCGGTCAGAACCGGTTGCTTCGTGCCATTCGCCGCCAAACGTCCTCCACCTCCGATCGGACCCGGCTACACAGGAGTCGGGGTGACGCGCCGCCGTCGCCCGCACGTGGCCGGTCGTCGGGGGAGGCGGGGAGGTCTGGACGGGTGCTGACCATCGACGTGGCCGTACTGCTCGCGGTCATCGCCTTCTTCCGGCTGCGGCGCCGTACGCAGGCCCGCAGCAGGAACGAGGAGATGACCACGGCCCTCACCATCCTGGCGCTGGGCGTGCTGCTCGCCCCCACCCCGGTCGGCCAGTGGATCCTGGACGTCCTGCGACAGCTCACGACCGGCATATCGGAGGCCGGGCGGTGAGCCGGGGCGCGGTGCGCGACGACCGAGGGGGGCGGGCCCGGGGGCCTACCCAACCCGGCCCCCCGCCTGGCACGCTGGCCGCGTGATCGATACGGACGCCCAGAGCACCCAGGACCCCTACACCGCGCACCACCGCCTCCTCTTCGCCACCGCGTACCGCATGCTCGGCAGCACCGCCGACGCCGAGGACGTCCTCCAGGACGCCTGGCTGAAGTGGGCCGCCGTGGACCGGTCCACGGTCGAGCACCCGAAGGCGTACCTCGTCCGCACCGTCACGAACCTCTCCCTCACCCGCCTCACCTCCGCCCGCGCCACCCGCGAGGCCTACGTCGGGCCCTGGCTGCCCGAGCCGCTGCTCACCTCCCCCGACGTCGCCGAAGGGGCCGAGCTGGCGGACTCCGTTTCGATGGCGATGCTGGTGGTCCTGGAGTCGCTGTCCCCGCTGGAGCGCGCGGTCTTCGTGCTGCGCGAGGTCTTCGGGTACTCGCACGCCGAGATCGCCTCGGTCCTGGAGCGCGGCGAGGCCTCCGTGCGGCAGGCCGCGCACCGCGCCCGCGAGCACGTCGCGGCGCGCCGGCCCCGGTACGACGCGGACGCGGAGGTGCGCCAGGAGGTCACGGACAAGTTCCTCGCGGCCTGCACGGGCGGCGATCTGAACGCCGTGCTCGAACTGCTGGCCCCCGACGTGACCGCCTGGTCGGACGGCGGCGGCAAGGTCACGGCCGCGCGCCGCCCGCTGCACGGCCCCGACCACGTGGCGCGCTGGCTGCTGGGCGTGCTGCGCAAACCGGGCATGGAGGACCTGACGTACGAGCGGGTGACGCTCAACGGCGGACCCGGCATCGTCGCCCGGCTGTACGGCCACCCGGTCGCCGCGCTGGACCTGGGCGTGGTCGACGGGCGCGTGCTGCACGTGCGCTGCCAGGTGAACCCGGACAAGCTCGGAAGCCTGGCGCCCGCGCCGTAGGGAGCAGGGGGCGGCGGGGAGCCTGGCGCGGCAGAGGGCCGGGCGCGGCGGGGGCCTACCGCTCCCCGGCCAGCGCCAGCACCGCCGGCACCTGCGCGAACGCCTCGTCCATCCGCGCCAGCAGCGCCGCCCGGTCCCGCTCCCCGTCGGCCGCCTCCGTCCACTCGCGCAGCGCGCACCGCCACGCGGCGAGCATCAGCTCCAGCAGCAGCCGCAGCTGTACGTCCCCCGGGGAGGCCCCGGCGGCGGCCAGCCGCTCCGCCGTCGCCCGCACCACCGCGTCGCTCACCTCGGAGCAGTGCCGCAGGCTGTGCGCGTTGAGCGCGGGCGTGCCCTCCGCGAGCGCGCGGCTGGCCAGGAAGCGCCGCTCCCAGCCCTCGGCCATCGCGGTCACCGACGCGTACAGCGCGTCCACGAAGGTCGCGAAGACCGGCGCGCCCGCGACCGGGCGGGCGGCCAGCTCATCGGCGTACGCGCCCCACAGCTCCCGCTCGGGGGCGAGCGCCACGTCGTCCTTGGACGCGAACGTCCGGAAGAACGTCCGCTTGGACACCTCGACCGCGTCGACCAGTTCGTCGAGGGTCACGGCCGCGAAGCCCCTCTCGGTGAAGAGGTCGAGCGCGGTCTCCACGAGGGCCTGCCGGGTGCGGAGCTTCTTGCGCTCGCGCAGCGACCCGGCCGGTCGCTGCGCCCCGGTCCGCCGTTCCGCCCCGGCCTGTTGCTCTGCCCCGGTCTGTCGCTCTGCCATGGGGGCCACCTTAGCCCCTCGTAAGCAATCGCCCCTTGACGGCTTTTGCCACTCAGTGGCACATTCACTGTCATGAAAGCACTCACGATCGTCGAAGGCCGCGAACCCGACACCCGCGAAGTGGAGTTGACCGAGGTCCCCGACCCGGCGCCCGCACCCCACCAGGCCCTGATCCGGGTCCGCTCCTTCTCGCTCAACTACGGCGAGGCCGCGTTCGTCGTGCCGAACGGCGAGCCGGGCACCGTCCCCGGCTGGGACGCGGCGGGCGTGGTGGTCGAGGCTGCGGCCGACGGCACGGGCCCGGCGGTCGGCACCCCGGTCGTCACGCTCGGCACCTCCGGCGCCTGGGCCGAACTGCGCGCGGTGGACACGGAGTTGACGGGCACCGTGCCGCAGGGCACGGACCTGGGCGCGGCGGCCGCGCTGCCGGTCGCGGCGGGCAGCGCGCTGCGGGCCCTGCACAGGCTGGGGCCCGTCCTGGGCCGCCGGGTCCTGGTCACCGGGGCGAGCAGCGGGGTCGGCCGCTTCGCCGTCCAGCTCGCGGCGCGCGGCGGCGCGCACGTGGTGGCCGCGACGCGCGACGCGGCGAAGGGCGACGAGCTGCGCGCCCTGGGCGCGCACGAGGTGGTGGACGCGGCGGACCTGGCCGCGCTCGCCCCGGTGCACGGCGTGGTCGACATGGTGGGCGGCCAGCAACTCGTCGACGCGTACGCCGCGTTGGCCTCCCACGGCACGCTGGTCGCGCTGGGGCACTCGGCGGGGGTCGGCGAGACGTTCCCGTACGGCGCGCTCTTCGGCAACGAGGGCCGTCACGACCGCACGCTGACCACGTTCTTCCTGCTGGACGACGCGAAGGACCTGGGCGCCGAGCTGACGTGGCTCGCGGGGCTCGTGGCGCGCGGCGACCTGGACCCGCAGATCGGCCTGCGCACCGACTGGACCCGCACGGGCGAGGCCATCGCGACGCTGCTCGCGGGCGGGGTGCGGGGGAAGGCGGTGCTGGACGTGGGGTGAGGCGGGGCGCCTCGCCGACGGGTCCTACGGGAGCGGGCCCAGGCGGATCGTCCGGTCCGCTCCCGCCGTGGCGAGGAGCTTGCCGTTCGGGCTGAACGCCACCGAGGCCACGGCGTTCTCGTGGCCGGAGAGGATCGTGGTGGTCCTGCGGTCCCCGTAGTCCCAGATCCGCACCGCGCCGCCCTCGTCTCCGCTGGCGAGCGTCCTGCCGTCGGGGGCGAACGCCAGCGAGGACACGGGGCGTTCGTGGCCCTTGAGGACGTGGCCGGTCGGGCTCTTGCCGTCCCGCTCCTCGTCGGAGAGGGCCCAGATCCCTTCGGGGACGTCCCAGACGTGGATTCCCTTGTCCTCTCCCCCGGTGGTGAAGGCGCGTCCCCCGGGATGGAACGCCGCCGCGTTCATGGCGGTGGGGCCCTCCGCGTACTCGTCGTACTCCTGCAGCGCCCACCGCTCGCCCCGCGCGACGCTCCACAGCGCGACGGCGTCCCCGCCGCCGAGCAGGCTCGTGCCGTCGCGGCTGAACTCCACCGCGCGCACGGGCACGGACGGCTCTTCGGTGGCGTAGTTCGCCGCCTCTTTCGAGAGGTTGTCCCACTTCTCGATCCGGTTGCCTGTCGCGACCCTCCAGAGCCGTACGAAACCGTCGTGGGCGCTGGCGAGCATCTCGCCGTCGGGGCTGAAGTCCAGCCCGTGCACCGCCTCTTCGCTGCCGGTGAAGGTCTTCGCGGGCTTGCGCGCGGCGACGTCCCAGAGCCGTATGAGCCCGTCGAAGCCCGCGCCGGCGAGCAGTTTGCCGTCCCGGCTGAACGCCAGCGCGTGCACGGCACCGTAGTGCTGCTCCATGAAGGTCGCGACGGTCCTGCGCGTCACCGGGTCCCACAGCCTGACGGAGGTGTCGTTGCTGCCGCTGGCCAGGAGCTTGCCGTCGGGGCTGAACGCCACCGAGGTCACGCCCGCGCGGTGCCCGGCGAGCACGTGCGGCAGGCGGCCCGTCTTCGGCGGCGGCTCGTCCGCGCCCTGCCGGTACGCCAGGTATCCCCCGCCGCCCGCCACGGCCAGCGCACCGAGCCCGCCGATGAGCAGGGTGCGGCGGGCGGGTCCGCGGCGGGGAGCGGACGGGGCGGGGGTCGCGGGCGGCATCGGGCCGGTGGGCGCCGGGGGCCGGGCGGCAGGCGGTCCGGCGGCGGGCGCGGTCGGGGCGGCGTGCAGGCCGGGGGCGGGCGGAGTGTTCGGCGCGGCGCGGGGCGCGGCGCCGGGCACGGTCACCGGCGGGCGGGGAGCGGGGCCGGGCTGAGGCGCGGGGCCGGGCTGGGACACGGGCTGAGGCGTGGGGCCGGGCTGGGACGCGGGCTGGGGCGGGTGTGCGGCCCTGGGGTCCGGGATCCCGGGCGTCCGTACCGCACCGGGCGCCCCGGATACCGCCCCGGATCCCGCCGCTGGCGCCGACCGCACCGGCGGGCACAGCGCGCGCAGCCGCTCCGCCGCCGTCCGCGCGTCCGGGCGCGCCTCCGGGTCCTTCGCCAGCAGCGCCTCCAGCACCTCGGCCAGCGGCCCCGCCCGCCGGGGCGCGGGCAGCGGCTGCGTCAGTACGGCCACGATGATCGCCGTCAGTGAGGGGCCGTCGAAGGGCGGGCGGCCCTCCACCGCCGCGTACAGCGTCGCCCCCAGCGCCCACAGGTCGGCCGAGGCCCCCACCCGCTTGCCCTCCAGCTGCTCGGGCGGCATGTACTGCGGGGTGCCGATGATCGTGTTCGTCCTGGTCAGGTGCTGGGTCGCCGTGTCGAGGAGGCGCGCGATGCCGAAGTCCGTGACGACCGGGCGGCTGCCCGCCAGCAGGACGTTGTCCGGCTTCAGGTCGCGGTGCACCACGCCCGCCGCGTGGGCGTGCGCGAGGGCGTCCGCCAGCTCCGCGCCGAGCGCGGCGGCCCGCTGCCAGCCCAGCGGGCCCTCACGGGAGACGAGCGCGGCGAGCGAGGGGCCGGGCAGGAACTCCATGACGATCCACGGCGCCCCGCCGTGCTCCGCGACGTCGAACGCGGTGACGATGCTCGGGTGGCGCAGCCGGGCGGCGGCCCGCGCCTCGCGCTTGGTGCGGGCGATCAGCTCGTCGCGCAGTTCGGGCGGCATCTCGGACAACAGGACTTCCTTGACGGCCACTTCGCGGTCCAGGACCTCGTCGTGGCCGCGCCACACGCGCCCCATGCCGCCCCGGCCGACCAGCTCGACCAGGCGGTACCGCTCGCCCACCACGATTCCCACTGCCCCCGACATGCGCGCAACTGTAGCCGCCGGTAACCCCGTTGACCGTGGTGGGCCAGGGTTCTGGCACAGGCGCTCAGGCGCTCAGGTGCCGACGCGGACCCCGGCCCGCCACACCGCGCTCACCAGCGGCACGCCGGGGCGGTACGCGAGGTGGACGTGCGAAGGGGCGTCGAGGAGCGCGAGGTCGGCACGGGCGCCCGGGGCGACGCGGCCGACGTCCGTGCGGCGCAGGGCCGCCGCGCCGCCCGCCGTCGCGGCCCACAGCGCCTCGTCGGGCGTCATCCCCATGTCCCGCACCGCGAGCGCGATGCAGAACGGCATGGAGGAGGTGAAGGACGAGCCCGGGTTGCAGTCCGTGGACAGCGCGACCGTCGCGCCCGCGTCCAGCAGGCGGCGCGCATCGGGCCACTCGGCGCGCGTGGAGAACTCCGCGCCGGGGAGCAGGGTCGCGACCGTTCCGCTGTTCGCGAGTGCGTCCACGTCGGCGTCCGTGAGGTGCGTGCAGTGGTCGGCGCTGGCCGCGTCCAGCTCCACGGCGAGCTGCACGCCGGGGCCGTACGAGAGCTGGTTGGCGTGGATGCGGGGCAGCAGGCCCCTGGCCTTGCCCGCGGTGAGGACCGCGCGGGCCTGGTCGCCGTCGAACGCGCCCTTCTCGCAGAAGACGTCGATCCAACGGGCGTGCGGGGCGCAGGCGTCGAGCATCTCGCCGGTGACGAGGTCGACGTACGCGGCCGGGTCGTCCGCGTAGTCCGGGGAGACGATGTGCGCGCCGAGGTAGGTGACCTCGTCGGTGTGCTCGGCGGCGATGCGCAGGGCGCGGGCCTCGTCGTGGACGGTCAGGCCGTAGCCGGACTTGGTCTCCAGGGTGGTGGTGCCCTGGCGCAGGGCCTCGGTGAGGTAGCGGTCGACGTTCGCGGAGAGCTCGGCGTCGGTGGCGGCGCGGGTGGCGGCGACGGTGGTGCGGATGCCGCCCGCCTTGTAGGGCTGGCCCGACATGCGGGCGTTGAACTCGGCGGTGCGGTCGCCCGCGAAGACGAGGTGGGAGTGGGAGTCGACGAACCCGGGGACGACCGCCCGTCCGTCGGCGTCGTGGACGGTGTCCGTGGCGTGGGCGCGGGCCTTCTTGGCGGGGCCCACCCAGGCGATGCGGTCGTCCTCGACGATGACGGCGGCGTTGTGGACGAGGCCGAGGGGCCCTTCGCCGAGGGCGGGGTCGTTGGTGACGAGGGTGGAGATGTTGGTGAGGAGGGTGGTGACGGTGGTCATGGGGTGCTCCTGTCTGTGAGGGGGCGGGCGCATCGGTGGGTAGGTGCGGGGGGCTGGGGTTCCGCTGCGCGGGCCGGTGGTGGGGCGCTCGCGCGGTTCCCCGCGCCCCTGCCGGGGCGCGGGCCCGCCCCCGTACCCCCTACCCCCGCAGCCCCGCCACCGCCGAGGCCAGCGCCCCCGCCACGTCCGGCACGGTCGCGTGCGCGCCGTCGCGCACCACGTGGCGGCCGCCCACGATCGTGTGCCGCACGTCGGCCGCCGACGCCGCGAACACCGCGACCTCCGCGCCGAGGCGCGGCAGCGCGCCCGCCGTCCGCACCGATCCCAGGTCGATCGTCACGAGGTCCGCGAGCGCCCCGCGCTCGATCGCGCCCGCCTCGCCCCAGCCGATCGCCGCGTGCCCGTCGGCGGACGCCGCCCGCAGCAGCGCGGCGGCCGTCCAGTGGCCGCGCGTGCGCGAGCGCAGGCGCTCGTTCAGCTCCATCGCGCGCGCCTCCTCGAAGTGGTCGATCACGGCATGGCTGTCGCTGCCCAGCGAGAGCGGCGAACCCGCCCGCTGGAGGGCCACCGCGGGGCCGATCCCGTCCGCGAGGTCCCGCTCGGTGGTCGGGCACATGCACGTGCCGGTCCCCGATCCGCCGATCAAGGAGACGTCCTCGTCGGTGAGGTGCGTGTTGTGCACGCCCGTCGTGCGCGCGCCGAGCACCCCGTGGTCGGCGAGCAGCCGCGTCGGCGTGCGGCCGTGCGCGGCGAGGCACGCGTCGTTCTCGGCGGTCTGCTCGGAGAGGTGGACGTGCAGCGGCGCCCGCCGCTCCTCCGCCCACTTCGCGACGGTCGCCAGCTGGTCGGCCGGGACGGCCCGCACCGAGTGGATCGCCGCGCCGATCTTCGCGTGCGGCGCCTCCCGCAGGAGCGACGCCCGCTCGGCCCACGCCTCGGCCGTGCCGTCGGAGAACCGCAGCTGGTGGTGGTTGGGGGGCTCGCCGAAGCCGGCGGAGAGGTACGCGGTGTCCAGGAGCGTGATCCGGATGCCCGCCTCGCCCGCCGCCGCGATCAGCGCGTCGCCCATGGCGTTGGGCGAGGCGTAGGCCGCGCCGCCGGGCGCGTGGTGGAGGTAGTGGAACTCGCCCACCGAGGTGATCCCGGCGAGCGCCATCTCCGCGTAGACCGCCCGCGCGAGGGCGTAGTACGTGTCGGGCGTGAGCCGGGACGCGACCTGGTACATCGTGTCGCGCCAGGTCCAGAAGGTGCCCGAGCCGACCTGGACGGTCGAGCGCAGCGCCCGGTGGAAGGCGTGCGAGTGGGCGTTGGCCAGGCCGGGGAGGGTCAGCCCGCGCAGGACCTCCGCGCCGGGCGGCGGCGCGTCGACCTCGGTGCGGACGGCCCCGATCCGGCCGTCCGCCACGTCGATCGCCACGCCCGGCTCGACGTGCGTGCCGAGCCAGGCGTGCTCCGCCCAGTACGTCTTCGTGGGTGCCGTCAGCTGCACGCGAGACCTTCCAGTACGTCGGCGAGTGCGGTCACCCCGGCCACGCAGTCGTCCTCTTCCGCGTGCTCCGCCGGGGAGTGCGAGACCCCGGTGGGGTTGCGCACGAACAGCATGGCGGTCGGGATCGATCCGGACAAAACACCTGCGTCGTGTCCGGCGCCCGTGCCGAGCACGGGGACGGGCCGCTCGCCGCCGAGCAGCTTGCCCAGCTCGTCGCGCAGGGCGTGCTCGAACTCCACGACGGGCGTGAAGGACTCCCGTACGACCGCGAGGTCGATGCCGTCGCGCTCGGCCCGCTCCCGGGCGGCCCGCTCGATCGCTTCGACGACGACGTCCAGCGTGGCCTGGTCGGCGGCGCGCGAGTCGAGCCAGCCGCGCACCAGCGACGGGATGGCGTTGACGCCGTTGGGCTCGACGGCGACCTTGCCGAACGTGGCGACGGCGCCCGCGAGTTCGGCCTCGCGGCGGGCCGCGAGCACGGTCTCGGCGTAGCTGAGCATGGGGTCGCGGCGGTCGACCAGGCGGGTGGTGCCCGCGTGGTTGGCCTCGCCGCGGAAGTCGAACCGCCAGCGGCCGTGCGGCCAGATGGCGGACGCGATGCCGACGCGGTCGCCGGAGAGGTCCAGCGCGCGGCCCTGCTCGACGTGCAGCTCGACGAAGGCGCCGATGCGGGCGAGCCGCTCGGGGTCGGGGCCGATCGCCTCGGGGTCGTACCCGGCGGCCTCCATGGCCCGCGGGAGGGAGATCCCGTCGCCGTCCGTCAGCCCGTACGCCTGCTCCTTGGTCAGCTTGCCCGCGGTGAGCCGGGAGCCGACGCAGGCGAGGCCGAAGCGGGCGCCCTCCTCGTCGCCGAAGTTGGTGATGGCGAGCGGCTTGGTGAACGTGACGCCCCTGCGCCGCAGTTCGTCCAGGGCCGCGAAGGAGGAGACGACGCCGAGGGGGCCGTCGAAGGCGCCGCCGTCGGGTACGGAGTCCAGGTGGGAGCCGGTGACGACGGCGTCGCCGCGCTCGGGGTCGCCGAGCCAGGCCCACTGGTTGCCGTTGCGGTCGACCTCGTAGTTCAGGCGGCGGGCCTCGGCCTGCATCCGGAACCAGAGGCGGCAGTCCGCGTCGGCGCCGGTCCAGGCGTAGCGCCGGTAGCCGCCGGAGGCGTCGCTGCGGCCGATGGGCCGCAGCGAGCGCCACATGGCGTGGAAGCCCTCGCTCACGCCGCGCCGCCCTCAGCGGCTTCGGCGCCCTCGCGCATCGGGACGCGCACGCCCTTCTCGGCCGCGACTCGCTCGGCGGTGTCGTAGCCCGCGTCGACGTGCCGGATGACGCCCATGCCGGGGTCGTTGGTGAGCACGCGGCGGATCTTCTCGCCCGCGAGCTTGGTGCCGTCCGCGACGGAGACCTGCCCGGCGTGGATGGAGCGGCCCATGCCGACGCCGCCGCCGTGGTGGATGGAGACCCAGGAGGCGCCGGACGCGACGTTGACCATGGCGTTGAGCAGCGGCCAGTCGGCGATGGCGTCGGAGCCGTCGAGCATGGCCTCGGTCTCGCGGTACGGGGAGGCCACCGAGCCGCAGTCGAGGTGGTCGCGGCCGATGGCGAGCGGCGCGGCGAGGGTGCCGTTGCCGACCATGTCGTTGAACATGTCGCCCGCCTTGTCGCGCTCGCCCTGGCCGAGCCAGCAGATGCGCGCCGGGAGGCCCTGGAAGTGGACGCGCTCGCCGGCCATCTTGATCCAGCGGTGCAGCGATTCGTTCTCGGGGAAGAGGTCGAGGATCGCCTTGTCCGTCTTGTGGATGTCGGACGCCTCGCCGGACAGCGCCGCCCAGCGGAAGGGGCCCTTGCCCTCGCAGAACAGCGGGCGGATGTACGCGGGCACGAAGCCGGGGAAGGCGAACGCGCGGTCGTAACCGGCCAGTTGGGCCTCGCCGCGGATGGAGTTGCCGTAGTCGAAGACCTCGGCGCCCGCGTCCATGAAGCCGACCATGGCCTCGACGTGGCGGGCCATGGACTCGCGGGCGCGGGTGGTGAACCCGGCCGGGTCCTTGGCGGCGGCGTCGGCCATGTCCTCGAAGGCGATGCCGACGGGGAGGTAGGAGAGCGGGTCGTGGGCCGACGTCTGGTCGGTCACGATGTCGATGGGCGCGCCCTCGGCGAGCAGCTGCGGGACCAGCTCGGCGGCGTTGCCCAGCAGGCCGATGGAGAGCGGGCGGCGCGCGTCGCGGGCCTCGACGGCGAGCTGGAGGGCGTGCGCCGGGTCGTCGGCCTTCACGTCCAGGTAGCGGTGCTCGATGCGGCGCTCGATGGCGCGCGGGTCGACGTCGATGCAGATGGCGACGCCGTCGTTCATGGTGACGGCGAGCGGCTGGGCGCCGCCCATGCCGCCGAGTCCGGCGGTGAGGGTGATCGTCCCGGCGAGGGTGCCGTTGAACTTCTTCGCGGCGACGGCGGCGAAGGTCTCGTACGTGCCCTGGAGGATGCCCTGGGTGCCGATGTAGATCCAGGACCCGGCGGTCATCTGGCCGTACATGGTGAGGCCCAGCTGCTCCAGGCGGCGGAACTCCTCCCAGTTGGCCCAGTCGCCGACGAGGTTGGAGTTGGCGATGAGGACGCGCGGCGCCCACTCGTGGGTCTGCATGACGCCGACCGGGCGGCCGGACTGGACCAGCATGGTCTCGTCCTGCTTGAGGGTCTTCAGCGTGCGGACCATGGCGTCGAAGGAGCGCCAGTCGCGGGCGGCCTTGCCGGTGCCGCCGTAGACGACGAGCTTGTCGGGGTGCTCGGCGACCTCGGGGTCGAGGTTGTTCTGGAGCATGCGGAGGGCGGCCTCCTGCTGCCATCCCAGGGCGCTCAGTTCACTGCCGCGCGGTGCCCGTACGGGGCGAGGTCCTGACATGGCGAAGCCTCCTCCGGTATTGAATGCGTTATTCACATCCTGGCGGGCTGAATAGTTTCAGTCAACAGCTGCGGCTCCGCCCGTCGGATGATTGGCTGACGCACATGCCTTCGGACTCGGTTCAGGACCCGGCTCAGGACCCGTTTCAGGACTCGCTCCAGGACCCCGTCCAGGACCCCGTCCAGGACGCGGCACCCGCCCGGCGCGAGCAGGCCGTGCGCGCGGCCGTGGAGCAGGGGCTCATCGGCGACGCCGAGCCGCTCGTCGCCCTGCTGGACACCGCGGGGATCCGCGCCTCGGCCGCCGCACTGCACAGCGCGTTCGCCGAGGTCACGGCCGGTCCCGTGCTGCACGCCTTCGCGGTGAAGGCGTGCCCCCTGGTGCCGGTGGTGCGGCTGCTGCGCGGCGAGGGCATCGGCGCCGAGGTGGCCAGCCCCGGCGAGCTGGCGATCGCCCGCGCGGCGGGCGTCGCCCCCGGCCGCACCGTCCTGGACTCGCCCGCCAAGACGCCCACCGAGCTGCGCGAGGCCCTGGCGCTGGGCATCGCGGTCAACGCCGACAACGCCCAGGAGCTGGCCAGGATCGACGCGCTGGTGGCCTCCGCCCCGACGCGCTCCCCGATCGGCGTACGGATCAACCCGCAGACCGGCGGCGGCGCGATCGCCGCGCTCTCCACGGCGACGGCCACCTCCAAGTTCGGCGTGGGCCTGCGCGACGAGGGCGCCAGGTCCTGGCTGGTCAGGGCCTATCTGGACCGCCCGTGGCTGACCCGGCTGCACGCCCACTCCGGCAGCCAGGGCCTCACGCTCGACCTGATGGCCGAAGGCGTCGCGGCGGTGTACGGGCTGGCCGAGGAGATCAACGCGGCGGCGGGCCGCCACCAGGTGGACACGGTCGACATCGGCGGCGGGCTGCCGGTGAACTTCGCCTCGGACGCGCACACCCCGTCGTACGCCGCCTACGCCCGCGCCCTGAAGGCCGCGGCGCCCGGCCTCTTCGACGGGCGGTACGGGCTGGTGACCGAGTTCGGCCGCTCGCTGCTGGCCAAGCACGGCACGGTGCTCAGCCGCGTCGAGTACGCCAAGGCCAGCGGGGGACGGCCGATCGCGGTCACCCACGCGGGCGTGCAGGTCGCGACGCGCACGGTCTTCGCGCCCGACTCCTGGCCGCTGCGGATCGCGGCGTACGACGCGAAGGGCCGCCCCAAGGCGGGCGCGGCCGTCCCCCAGGACGTGGCGGGCCCGGCCTGCTTCGCGGGCGACCTGCTGGCGCGGGCGCGCGAGCTGCCGCCGCTGGAGCAGGGCGACCACGTGGCGGTGCTGGACACGGGGGCCTACTTCTTCGCCCACCACTTCGCGTACAACAGCCTGGCCAGGCCGGCCGTCCTCGCGTACGCCCGCCCCGCCGACCGGCCGGGGACCACGGTGTTCACGACGGTGCGGGCCGCGCAGACCACCCGGGAGATCGTCGCCGAGGCAGGCGGCGCACAGACCGCCGAACTCTAGCCGCTCCGGCGGGAGTTCCACCGGAAATCCGCGCAACTCTCACCGGGCGTCCGCACGTTCAGTAGCTTCCTCGTCACTGCCGCACATCAGGCCCGAGGAGGGGAGAACGGCGTGCCCGGAATCGACGAGTGCCTGCTGGAAGCCATGCGGTTGCCCGGTGCCCACGGGGCCGCCGTCGTCGACTGGACCAGCGGACTCGCGCTCGGGACGGTCGGCGACTCGCCCAACGGCGACCACGAGACGACCGCGGCGGAGACGGCCGAACTGGCCCGGCTCGCCGCGGAGCAGCCGGCGTTCGCGCCGGGTGACGGGCCGCCGGGCGGCAGGTCTCCCGGCGGCCCGCCGCCCGGCGGCGCGCTTCTCGGCAGTACGGCTCCTGGAGGCACGTTGCCCGTCGAGGACGTGATCGTCACGAACCGGGGCGGTTACCACCTGCTGCGGTTCGTGGAGACGTCCGGCACGTCCGGGACGCCCGGCGTCTTCCTGTACGTCTGGCTGGACCGCGACACCGGCAACCTCGCCCTCGCCCGCATCCGCCTGCGCGACCTCGCCGAACGGCTGGTGCTGTGATCCGCTCCCTTCGACAGCGGGCCGAGAGGAGGCAGCTGATGGCCGCCGAGGCCGAGATCCTGGAGGAGCTGGCCCGGCTGCGGGCCAGGGTCCCGCAGTTGACCGGCGCGCTGGTGGCCGGGACCGACGGGCTGATCCTCGCGCAGGACTGCCGCCCGGTGGACGCGGAGGGCACGGCGGCGCTCACCGCGGCGGCGCTCGCGGTGGCCCTGCGGCTGAGCGGTGCCGCGGGCCACGGGGAGTTCCGCGAGCTCGTGGTGCGCGCCGAGTCGGGCTACGCGGCCGTCTACGCGGCGGGTGCCTCCGCCGCCCTCACCGTCTTCGCCGAGCCGCGCACCAACGTGGGCCGCCTGCACCTGGAGGCCCGCCGGGCGGGCGCGCGCCTCGGCGAACTGGTCGACGGCGCGCTGGAGCGCCCCGACCGTACGCAAGTCCAACCCCGCAGAGAGAGAAACGAACCCTCATGGCCAAGACAGACGTAGCCCTCAAAGAAGCCCTGACCACCATCGAGGGGGCGCTCGGCGTCGCCCTCGTCGACTACACCAGCGGCATGGCGCTGGGCACGGTCGGCGGCGGCAAGGACCTCGACCTGAACGTGGCGGCGGCGGGCAACACCGACGTGGTGCGCGCGAAGGTGCGGACGATGGAGCACCTGGGGCTGAAGGACGAGATCGAGGACATCCTGATCACGCTGGGGACGCAGTACCACGTGATCCGCCTGCTGAAGGCGCGCAACAGCAGCACGGGGCTGTTCCTGTACCTGGCGCTGGACTCGTCCCGCTCGAACCTGGCGATGGCCAGGCACCAGCTGAAGCAGGTGGAGGGGCAACTGGAGATCTGAACGGGAGCGGGCGGCACCCCGCGCCCCCGAAAGGGGCGCGGGGACCCGCGCGCGGGCGGGGCGCACGCGCGACGGGGCCGCGAGGGCGGGGCGCCCTACTCCACGAACAACCCCCGCGCCGCCGCCCCCGCGTCGAACTCCTCCAGGCGCGCCTGCGCATCGGGCAGCCCGTCGCACAGCGCCTCCAGCAGCACCCGCCCGAGCAGCATCGGCGCGCACGCCGTGTCGAAGGCGAGCCCGGTCCCGACCGCGGCCGGGATCAGCAGGTCGCTGTGCGCCGCGACCGGCGCGAACGCCGAGTCCGCCACGGTCACCACCGTGAGCCCCACCGACCGCGCGTACTCCAGCGCCTCCACCACCTCCCGCGGATGCCGCGGCAGCGCGAAGCACAGCAGCGCGCTCGCCCCGGCCCGCCGCGCCGCGTCGATCCGGTCGGCGAGCATCGTGCCGCCCTCGTCGAGCAGCCGCACGTCCGGATGGACCTTCGCCGCGAAGTAGGCGAACCCCCGCGCCTGCGAAGAGGCGGCGCGCAGCCCCAGCACCGGCAGCGGCCGCGACGCGGCGAGCACCGCCCCCGCCCGCTCGACGGGCGCGGGATCGGCCAGCAGTTCCGCGAGGTGCCGCAGGTTCTCGATCTCCGCGTGGACGGCCTGCTGGTACTCGTTGAGCCCGGGGTCGTCCCCGGACGCGCCCGAGCCCGCACCCGCCGCACCCGCGCCGGAACCCGCCGCGCCCGTCGGCACGACCTCGCGCAGGTGCTTGCGGAGCGCCGGATACCCGTCGAAGCCGAGCGCGACGGCGAACCGCGTCACGGACGGCTGGCTGACCCCGGCCAGCTCCGCGAGCTCGACGCTCGACAGGAACGGCACGTCGGCCGCGCGCCGCACCATGCAGTGCGCGATGCGCCGCTGGGTGGGCGTGAGCCGGTGCCCCTCGAAGAGCTGTTGCAGACGTGCGGCAGGGCTGCTCCCGCTCATGCCGTCCCTCCCGTACGCGTACGAACCATCGACCGGCCCGTTGGCCGGACCATCAGCTTATTCAGCACAGCGAACTCTGCATGACCACATACAACCGCGCCACCGGCGCCGTGCCGGACGCGGAACGGCACGGTACCGCCTCCTCGCGGCCCGCCCTCCGCCGGAGCGGGGGCTCCCCCGTGTGCGAAGAGGGGGGTTACCCCCACTGCCCGTGCGGGGCGCGCTCCGTACGGTGGACGCATGGAAGCCCGCGACCCTGAGCTCAAGAAGGAGCTCGACGCCACGCTCCACGCCCGCAAGGAACTGGGCGAGGAGTACGAGTCCGCGCTGGTCGACTCCTTCTTGGAGAAGGTCGAACAGCGCCTGGACGGCACGCTCGACCGCCGTGTCCGCCGTCACCTCGCCGAGCAGCAGGTCGTCGTGGCCAGAGGCTCGTCCCGGCCGGGGGAGGTCGCCGAGGGGAACTTCGGCGAGCGCTTCGGCTTCGCGATCATCTCGCTGATCCTGGCGATCCCGCTGTCCGCGATCGCGGTCGTGAACGGGGGACGGATCGGTCTCGTGGTGGCGTGGCTGGGGATCGTGGGCGTGAACGCGGTGCACGCGGCGCACGGGGTGCCGTGGCGGCGCGACCGCAGGGACGCGCGGAAGTCGGACTGGGACGCGTAACGAGGCGTTCCGGATGCGCTGAACGGCAAGGAAAGCCGCGCCGCAGGCCCATGAGCGACCACCGTGCCCTCGGACAGACTTCTCGGGCCGGGACGACCCGGCACCCCAGAAGCCTCACCCGAGGAGTCCTTCGTGCACCTGACCCTTCCGCGCGTGGCCGTCCTGGGCGCCTTCCTCATGGGCGCCGCCCTCACACCCACAGCGGCCAACGCCGCCACCGGGAGCGCACCGGCCCCGGCCGCTCAAGTGTCGGCGGGCAACGCCGACACGGCCGTCACCGTGAGCCGCGACGCGCGCACCGGCATCCAGACGGCGACCGGCTGCCACGGCACCACCTGTATCCACGTCAAGGGCACCGGCCTCCGCGTGGAGTACGCGGTCGTCACCAACCGCAACGGCAACCCCGTGGGCCGCGGCGTCATCTCCAGCACGTGGGACAACCAGACCCACTACGGCGCCTGGCTCGGAAGGGGCCAGGCCTGGCGCAAGGACTACTACGTCTACATGAACCAGAACAACAAGGTCTGCGGGTCCATCGAAGGCATCGACGTGGCCTGTCTCACCATCCACCGCTGACGGGGATGCGGGGGGCGGGTCGCGCCCAGGCCCGCCCCCCTGCCACAGCACGCTGCTACTCCGGCCGCTCAGCCGCCGGGGCGGGACCGGTGACCGTGCGCCGGTACTCGCCGGGAGTCACTCCGTACTCCGTGAGGAAGGCCCGGTTGAAGGCGGACGGGTTCGGCAGTCCCCAGCGGGCGGCGATCGCGTGCACCGGCACCCCGCGCATCCGGGGGTCCTCCAGGTCGGCACGGCAGTGTTCGAGGCGGCGGTGGCGGATCGCGGCGGACACCGTACGGCTCCGGGCGCGGAACAGCGCGTGCAGCGTGCGCACCGAGATGTGGTGGTGCGCCGCGACGGCGGACGGCGACAGGGCCGCGTGGCTCAGGTTGTCCTCGATGAAGGCGTCGATCCTGGCGAGCAGCATGCGGTTGCGCGCCTCGGGCGGCACCCGGTCGTTCGCGTTCAGCCGGTCCGCGAGGAAGGCGGCGACCAACTCCCAGGTGACGGGCCCGAGCCTGGCCGTCTCGCGGTCCGTCAGGAACGGCGCCTCCGCCACCAGGGACCGCAGGAACCGCGCCAGTACGGCCGCCATGCCCCGGTCCGTGGGCATGCTGTGCGCCAGCAGCCCGTCCAGCCGCTCCGCCGGGACCGGCATGTCGGCCCTCGGCAGGTGCAGGATGATCGCCCGGGAGATCCCGTCGCCCGACCCGTCGAGCCCCCGTCCGTCGAACGGCCGGGAGGTGTTCCACATCACCAGGTCGCCGGCCTTCATCCGGGTCTCGTTGCGCGCCTGCGAGATCCACATCTCGCTGCCGGTGATGAGGGTGAGCTCGTACACCTCCGGATCGGAGCGCCTGATGAGGGCCGGGGTGCGCTCCGAGCGGATCGCGGGGAAGGACATCGAGGTCAGCTGGAGGCTGCCGAGCTGTACGGATCCCGCGCTCGCCGGGAAGTCGTCGACGTGCGCGCTGGTGATGCGGGTCGGCGCGACGTCCTGACTGATCAAATCCCGCCACCAGTCGAAGCGTTGCTCCGGCGGCACACACGTGGAATGCAGCGTGGCGAGACCCATGGACCCTCCCCCGAACGGCCATCGACGGGCGGCAGCCTTCCAGGTCCCCCGCTGCCCCACCATCCTCAATTCGGCCTGGGCGCCACTCTGTCGAAAATCCTGCGGGTACGGGCGCGTGCCCCGCACCCGTACCCGCGCCCCGCCCTACCGCTTGCGCCCCACGCCCCCGTACATCGCGACCTCGCCGTGCTCCCCCGGCCCGTCCGGGCGCCAGCGGGAGCAGCTCACCACTCCGGGCTCCAGCAGGTCGAGCCCGTCGAAGTACCGCTCCACCGCCCCCGGCGTCCGCTGGGTCAGCCGCGGCGTGCCGTGCTCGTTCCAGAACGCCACCGCCGCGTCCACGTCCGGCATCGCCGGGCTGGTGATGGTGTGCGAGAGCACCAGGTGGCTCCCGGACGGCAGCGCGTCCAGGAGCGCGCGCACCACCGCGTACGACTCCTCGTCGTCCTCGACGAAGATCACGACGCCGAGCAGCATCAGCGCCACCGGCTCGCCGAAGTCCAGTGTCTTCGCGGCCCGTTCGAGGATCGTGCCGGTGTCGCGCAGGTCGGCGTCGAGGTAGGCGGTCCGCCCCTCGGGCGCGCTCGTCAGCAGGGCCCGCGCGTGCGCCAGCACCAGCGGGTCGTTGTCGACGTAGACGACCCTCGAATCGGGTGCAACGCGCTGCGCCACCTCGTGGGTGTTGTCGGCGCTCGGCAGCCCCGTGCCGATGTCGAGGAACTGCCGGATCCCCGCCTCCTTCGCGAGGTGCCGCACGGACCGCCCCAGGAAGAGCCGGTCGGCCTTGGCGTACTCCCCGATGCCGGGGTGCAGCGCGCGGATCCGGTCGCCGGCCGCCCGGTCGACCTCGTAGTTGTCCTTGCCGCCGGTCCAGTAGTTCCAGATGCGGGCGGTGTGGGGCCTGGAGGTGTCGATCCGTCCGGCCCGGTCGGTCCATTCGTCGGTCACCAGTAGAACGTAACCCCTGACGCACCAACTGCCCCACGGGTCAAGGAAATTGCGTCGCGGGGGCCGCCGCACCCCCGGACGGTGCCGGAGGACGGGACGACGGCGGTCCCCGCGAGGGACAGGCTCCGGGTCAGGGCCGGTCGCCGTGTCCTGGGCGCCTTCGGGTGGTCCGGGAGCCGCTCCGGAAGTTCCCTGCGCCGAGAACCACTGTGCCCCAGCCGTGTTAAGCGGGTGCTGCGCGCACGTGTCGGGGTCGTACCGATTGCGCGAAGAGCACAACACCCGCCTCCCGCGGCGCCCTACTTCGCGAGGAAGGCCAGCAGGTCCTGTCGGCTCACGACGCCCTTCGGCTTGCCCTCGACCAGCACGATCGCCGCGTCCGACCCGCCGGCCCCGCCGAGCACCTGCATCAGGTCCCCGACCGGCTCGCCCGAGCCGACCTGCGGCAGCGGGTCGCTCATGTGCTTCTCCAGCGGGTCGGTGAGCGAGGCGCGCTGCGCGAACAGCGCGTCCAGCAGCTCGCGCTCCACCACGGACCCGATGACCTCGGCGGCCATCACGTCCGGGTGTCCCGCGCCCGGCTTGACGATGGGCATCTGCGACACGCCGTACTCGCGCAGCACCTCGATCGCCTCGCCGACGGTCTCCTCCGGGTGCATGTGGACCAGGCTGGGGATCTTCCCGCCCTCCTTGAAGCGCAGCACGTCGCCGACGCTCGCCGAGGGGCCCGCGCCCTCCAGGAACCCGTAGTCCGCCATCCACTCGTCGTTGAAGATCTTCGACAGGTAGCCGCGGCCGCTGTCGGGGAGCAGCACGACGACCACGTCGTCGGGGCCGAGGTCCTTGGCGACCTCCAGGGCGCCGACCACGGCCATGCCGCAGGAGCCGCCGACCAGCAGGCCCTCCTCCTTGGCGAGGCGGCGGGTCATCTGGAAGGAGTCCTTGTCGGAGACCGCGACGATCCGGTCCGTGACGTCCTGGTCGTAGGCGGTCGGCCAGAAGTCCTCACCGACGCCCTCGACCAGGTACGGACGGCCGGAGCCGCCGGAGTACACCGAGCCCTCGGGGTCGGCGCCGATGACCTTCACCCGGCCGTCGCTGACCTCCTTGAGGTAGCGGCCGGTGCCGGAGATCGTGCCGCCGGTGCCGACGCCCGCGACGAAGTGAGTGATCTTTCCCTCGGTCTGTTCCCACAGTTCGGGACCGGTCGTCTCGTAGTGCGAGCGCGGGTTGTTCGGGTTGGAGTACTGGTCGGGCTTCCACGCGCCCGGCGTCTCGCGGACCAGCCGGTCGGAGACGTTGTAGTACGAGTCGGGGTGCTCGGGGTCGACCGCCGTCGGGCAGACGACGACCTCGGCCCCGTACGCCCGCAGCACGTTGATCTTGTCGGTCGACACCTTGTCGGGGCAGACGAAGATGCACTTGTAGCCCTTCTGCTGGGCGACGATCGCGAGCCCCACGCCGGTGTTCCCGGACGTCGGCTCGACGATCGTGCCGCCCGGCCGGAGCTCCCCGCTCTGCTCGGCGGCCTCGATCATGCGCAGGGCGATCCGGTCCTTCACCGAACCGCCGGGGTTGAAGTATTCGACCTTGGCCAGGACGGTCGCCTGGATTCCGGCCGTGACATTGCTCAGCTTCAAGAGCGGCGTGTTGCCGACGAGGCTGATCATCGATTCGTGGAATTGCACCGTGTACTCCGCGGGGTCTCCGATTGGGTGTGGCCCAGCGTATGCGGCCGAACACGCGATTGGGTGACGGTCGTTACGGGGCAGTTAGCTCTTGTGTAGCTCTTGAAGTCCGGGTACGGCGAAGAGGAGGTGGCTCGGAAGGTGTCGAGGGCGAGAGTGGCGCGGCGCATCGCCGCGGGCGCGGCCTACGGAGGCGGCTCCATCGGGCTGCTGGGAGCGGCGGCCGTGGGTGTGGTCCTGGCCGAGGTGCAGTTGGCGAAGAGGTCCGTCGGCGGGGGCGTCGCACCCGTCCCGCCGAGCGCCGACGGGCGGTACGGGGTGGCGCTCGCGGGGCTCGCGCCGCCGCTGCGCCTGGGCCTTCTGGGTGATTCCACGGCGGCGGGACAGGGCGTGCGGCGGGCGGGCCAGACCCCGGGCGCGCTGCTCGCCTCGGGGCTCGCGGCGGTGGCCGAGCGGCCCGTCGAACTGCGGAACGTGGCGCTGCCCGGCGCCCAGTCGGACGACCTGGAGCGCCAGGTGGGGCAGCTCCTCTCGGACCCGGTCCGCACCCCCGACGTGTGCGTGATCATGATCGGCGCGAACGACGTCACGCACCGGATGCCCGCGACGCAGTCGGTGCGGTACCTGGCGGCTGCGGTACGGCGGCTGCGCACCGCGGGCGCGGAGGTGGTGGTCGGGACCTGCCCCGACCTGGGCACGATCGAGCCGGTCTACCAGCCGCTGCGGTGGCTGGCGCGGCGCGTCTCGCGGCAGCTGGCGGCGGCGCAGACGATCGGGGTGGTGGAGCAGGGCGGCCGCACGGTCTCGCTGGGCGACCTGCTGGGGCCCGAGTTCGCGGCGAACCCCCGCGAGATGTTCGCGGTGGACAACTACCACCCGTCGGCGGAGGGGTACGCGACGGCGGCGATGGCCGTGCTGCCCACGCTCTGCGCGGCGCTCGGGCTCTGGCCGGAGAGCGACCGGCTGGACGCCTCGCGCGACGAGGACATCCTGCCGGTGGCGAAGGCCGCGGCGGAGGCGGCGTCGGCGGCGGGCACGGAGGTGTCGGGAGCGCGAGCGCCGTGGGCACTCCTGAAGCACCGCCGCAGGAGGCGGATCCCCCCGGTACCGGCGGCGGAGACGGCGGCGCCCCGCCCGGTGTAGGGGGCCGGGGCGGGCCCGGCACGGGTGCGCCCTCCAGGGGCGCGGGGAGGGACCGGCCCGCCGCGGGCGAAACGGCGCCCCCGGGCAGCGGGACCCCGACAAGAGCGCCGCCCCCCCTGCGCACCCCCCGCCCCCGCCCCGGCCCGCCGGGGCTGAGCGTGCGCTTAGAAAAGAGGCCCGCGTCACACCCCGCACCGGGTGACCCGCCCCGATACGTGCGGGTAACTTCCCGTAGAGCCGCAACCCCCGCCACCCCAGGAGCCCCGATGCCCGAAGCAGTGATCGTCTCGACCGCCCGCTCCCCCATCGGCCGCGCCTTCAAGGGCTCCCTCAAGGACCTCCGCCCGGACGACCTGACCGCGACGATCATCCAGGCCGCCCTCGCGAAGGTCCCCGAGCTGGACCCGCGCGACATCGACGACCTGATGCTCGGCTGCGGCCTCCCGGGCGGCGAGCAGGGGCACAACCTGGGCCGCATCGTCGCCGTGCAGATGGGCATGGACCACCTCCCGGGCTGCACGATCACCCGGTACTGCTCCTCCTCGCTCCAGACGAGCCGCATGGCGCTGCACGCGATCAAGGCGGGCGAGGGCGACGTGTTCGTCTCAGCGGGCGTGGAGATGGTGTCCCGCTCCGTGAAGGGCACCTCCGACGGCCTCCCGGACACCCACAACCCGTTCTTCGCGGACGCGGAGGCCCGTACCTCCGAGCGCGCCCGACAGGAGGGCACCGACTGGCACGATCCGCGCGCGGACGGCCTGGTCCCTGACGCGTACATCGCGATGGGCCAGACCGCGGAGAACCTCGCCCGCGCGAAGGGCGTGACCCGCGCGGACATGGACGAGTTCGGCGTACGGTCGCAGAACCTCGCCGAGCAGGCCATCAAGAACGGCTTCTGGGAGCGTGAGATCACCCCGGTGACCACCCCCGACGGCACGGTCGTCGCGAAGGACGACGGCCCCCGCGCCGGGGTCACCCTGGAGGGCGTCCAGGGCCTGAAGCCCGTCTTCCGCCCCGACGGCCTGGTCACCGCGGGCAACTGCTGCCCGCTCAACGACGGCGCCGCCGCGCTCGTGATCATGTCCGACACCAAGGCCCGCGAGCTGGGCCTGACCCCGCTCGCGCGCATCGTGTCGACCGGCGTCACCGGCCTCTCGCCGGAGATCATGGGCCTCGGCCCGGTGGAGGCGACCCGGCAGGCGCTGTCCCGCGCGAACCTCACCGTCTCGGACATCGACCTCTTCGAGATCAACGAGGCGTTCGCGGCGCAGGTGATCCCCTCCTACCGCGAACTGGAGATCCCGCTCGACAAGCTGAACGTCAACGGCGGCGCGATCGCGGTCGGCCACCCCTTCGGCATGACCGGCGCCCGCCTCACCGGCACGCTCATCAACTCCCTGCAGTTCCACGACAAGCAGTTCGGCGTGGAGACGATGTGCGTCGGCGGCGGCCAGGGCATGGCCATGGTCATCGAGCGCCTGAGCTGACACCGCGGCGGCATAGAGCAGCACCGAGCAGCACCGAGCAGCACCGACAGGTAGGGGCCCCGGGCATATGCCCGGGGCCCCTACCTCCGCTTCCGTACCGATAATTGAACACAGGAGCGACACACCTCCCGGCATTCCCGCTAAGCTCCTCGCACCCCATTCGTGACCGAATCTCCCCCAGGATGTGACGTATCTCCTGGGGGAAGTTCGTTCCCCCAGGTCACAGCCGTGACGGGGCTAAACGCCGGGCACAAAGACCTGTCCATTTCGTGACGTAATGCACTGACAGTTGGAGCGGGCACCCAGCAAGCTGATGTAGGAAGTCGGGGGATCTATTGAAACCGGGAGTATGTCAGTGAGCGCCTTGTCTCTTGCCCTGCTGCTGACCACGGCCGCTGCCACGGCCGTCGGAGTGGCCGCCCTGCACGCCGCTCACGGGCTGCGCAAGCAGGTCACCGCCCTGCGCGAGGATCTGGCCGTCGCCGGCCGGGACCGCGTGGCGGAGGTGCCCGCCGCCCGTGCCACCCCCGTCGAGGAGATACGAGCCGCGGTCGCCGACGCGCTCGCCGAGGAGCGCGAGCGCGAGCTCGCCGAGGCGCGTGCGTTCTGGGCCGCCCAGGAGACCCGCGACGCCGCGGAGACCCCCATGTCGTTCGGCGGGTTCGGCGGCTTCGGCGAGGAGACGCCGTTCTTCCTGCCGCGCCAGGCCGACTTCGCGGGCGTCGAGGCGCTGGACCTCGGCGGCCTCGGGGCCTTCGACGGCACCGGTTCGCTCGACGGCGCCGCCGGTCTCGACGGGCTCCCCGTCGCCGAGGGCATCGACGAGCTGACCGCCCCCGGCGAGCTGCCGGAGTTCTCCGGCGCAGCCGAGTTCGCCGACGACTCCCCCGAGTTGGCCGCCGCGCGCCGCCGCCACCCCTCGCACCCCGACTTCGTCCCCGTGCAGACCCCGGTCGTCACGGACCACGAGCGCACGGTCTCGCGCCTGGAGCAGCTCGCGCGGACCCGCACGGAGCTGGCGGACGTGCGTCCCGGCCCGCTGGGCACCCTCGACGTGTACGTCTTCGCCGACGGCACGACGCTGTGCATGACGCCCGGCCACCGCGAGACCGCCGAGCGCCTCGCCCAGTCGCTGCGGGACGGCGAGGCGCCGGTCCTGCTGGGCGGCTCGGGCGTCTCCGGCGCGTACGCGCTGACGTTCGAGGTGGGCGAGGAGAGCGTCTACATCCTCGCGGACCGGGTCATAGCGTCGTTCTGACCCAGCGCCCTTCTCCGGGCCCCGCGGATCCCACGGGCCCCAGGAGACCCCCGGGGACCCGCAGACCCCGCACACGGGCCGCACGGCCCCCTGAAGCCCCTCAGAAGGCCGCCGCGACGGCGGCCTCGACCAACGCAACGGCCTCGTCCAGCGCCTCGGACGAGGTCGTCTCCGCGTCCGCACCGCCCGCGCCGTCCGCGCCGGCCAGGGCCAGCGCGAGATCGCGCCCCGCCACCGCCAGCTGGTCCCCGACGGTGAAGACCCCCTCGTCGGGCATCTCGCGCGGCGCGCTCCCCGGCTCCTCGATGGCCTGGGCGCGTACGGCGAGCTCCCTGGCGAGCCCGAGCCCGGCGGCCGCCGCACCCTGGCGCAGGCGGCTGTGCGGGGCGGCCCTCAGCCGGTCGGCGAAGCGGTCCACGGCGGCGGTCAGCCCAGTCGTATCAAGCACTCCGCGACCCTACGCGCCTCCCCGGGACTGTTGCCAACGCGCGAACCCTCAGGCACGGTGACGTGAAGACCAGTACGCGCAATGCGTCCGGAGGCGCCGATGTCGCAAGTCTTCTCCGAAGAGACCCATCGCAACCTGCTCTCCCGCATCCCCCACTGCACCGGTCGTGAAGTGTCCGACTGGCTGCGGACCGTCGATGAGGGGCCCTCCCTCTTCCGCTTCGAGGAAAAGGTCAGCTGGCTCCGGAGCGAGCACAACCTCGCCTACGGTCACGCGAAAGCGATCATCCACGAGTACGACTTGAGGCGCGCCGCGCGCAAGCTGCGCTAGGCGGGCGCCGGGAGGGCCACGGAAAACGGCCCGCAGGCGCGATGCCTGCGGGCCGTTCCGTGTCGTTCGACCAACGCGTCCACCACTACGACCGCTAGTCGCCCTGGAGGATCGAGAAGAGCCTCAGCATCTCCAGGTACAGCCACACGAGCGTCATGGTGAGGCCGAAGGCCGCGAACCACGCCTCCTCGCGCGGGGCGCCGTAGGTCAGCCCGTCCTCGACCTGCTTGAAGTCGAGGGCCAGGAAGCAGGCGCCGAGGATGATGCCGATGACGCCGAACAGGATGCCCAGGCCGCCGCTGCGGAAGCCGAGGCCGTCACCGCCGCCGAAGATCGAGAACATCAGGTTCACCAGCATGAGCAGCATGAAGCCCATGGCGGCGGCCATCACGAAGCCGTAGAACCGGCGGGTGACGCGGATCCAGCGCATCTTGTACGCGAAGAGGACGGCCGCGAAGACGCACATGGTGCCGAGCACGGCCTGCACGACGACGCCCGGACTCACGTACGTGGAGACCGCGCTGGAGATCACGCCGAGGAAGACGCCCTCGAACGCCGCGTAGGCGAGGATCAGCGCCGGCGACGGCTTGCGCTTGAAGGACTGCACCATCGCGAGCACGAAGGCCACGAGGGCCGCACCCACGGCGATGCCGTACGACTTGTTGACGCTGTCGCTGTCGACCGACAGGAACACCCACGACAGGACGGCGGTGAGCACGACCGTGCCGAGCGTCACGCCCGTACGGGTCACGACGTCGTCGATGGTCATCGCGCCGGAGCGCGGCGCCGTCTGCGGGGCGCCCTGCTGCGGGGCGTACGGGTTGGTCGCGTACGGGTTGGCGGCGCCCTGGGCGTACGGGTTGGTCCCGACCGGGCCCCCGGCCTGCGGCTGCTGCGCGTTGAAGCCCGCGTAGCCGTTGTCGCGGCTGAACCCCCGTCGCGAGAAGACCGGGTTGCTGCTCCTCATCTCACTCCTCCATGGCCACCCTGCGTGGCCTTGCGTCAAGGGTAATGCGTAAGCAAAAGAATCACCCTAGTGCTCCAGGAGGATCTTTACGAGGGACCCCGATGGCAGAAAGTCCCGCGGAGGGTTCCGCGGGGGGCCGTACTGGGGTACGCATGTCGGTGCGCGGCGCTCGACGTCCACGGCCGCGGAAACCCGTACCTTCACGACGGAAAGGGCACGGGCCCCGTGTCCGGCGTGTGGTGCCCGGAGCCGGACTTGAACCGGCACGCCCCGAGGGGCAGCGAGGTTTAAGCTCGCCGTGTCTGCATTCCACCATCCGGGCAGGGTTCGCGGCTCCGCGTTGGCACATGAGCCTAGCCCCACGCATCCCCCGAACAGCGGAACATCTTCGCGATGTTGTCTTATTTTATTGACCGCTTGAGGGAGCGTCAGCCCAGGTGGCAGCCACCTGCCACCCTCCCCGGGGCGTTGGCTGGCGCGAAGTCCGGCAAACGGGAATGACGGAAACTCGACGCCCGTTCACCCGTGTCCCGCCCGCCCCGGACGCTTTCCCGCCTCCTCCGCTTCTCCGCAGGACGATCACGGACCGCTCACCGCTCCCCCGCGGTTCCCCCGCGATCCCACCGGGAACGCCTCGGGGTCGGTGTCATACCCAAGTAGGACGCGAGCGGGGGTGTGGTCAGACTCAAGAGGGCCACGGGAACGGGCACGAGGATTGACGACCCGCCGCGGTTGGGCCGGGAGCATGGAGTGGTCCCCGGGGATCGCCCGGCAGCCGCCGGGCGGACCGCCCCGCGACCGCCGAAGGTCCCGCCCCAGCCATCCCAGGAGTGCCCCCGTGTTCACGACCCCCACCGCACACCGCGCCACCGCGGTGGCCGCCCGCGCCACTGACCTGTCCAAGGTCTACGGGCAGGGCGAGACGCAGGTCGTCGCCCTCGACCACGTCTCCGTGGACTTCCGGCAGGGCGAGTTCACCGCGATCATGGGCCCCTCGGGCTCCGGCAAGTCGACGCTGATGCACTGCGTGGCCGGGCTCGACTCGTTCAGCTCCGGATCCGTGCGCATCGGCGAGACCGAGCTGTCCACGCTCAAGGACAAGCAGCTCACCCAGCTGCGCCGGGACAAGATCGGCTTCATCTTCCAGGCGTTCAACCTGCTGCCGACGCTCACGGCGCTGGAGAACATCACGCTCCCCATGGACATCGCGGGCCGCAAGCCCGACAAGGCGTGGCTGGACAAGGTCATCGAGATGGTCGGCCTCTCCGGACGCCTGAGCCACCGCCCCACCCAGCTCTCCGGCGGCCAGCAGCAGCGCGTCGCCGTCGCCCGCGCCCTGGCCTCCCAGCCGGAGATCATCTTCGGTGACGAGCCGACCGGAAACCTCGACTCGCGCTCCGGCGCCGAGGTCCTGGGCTTCCTGCGCAACTCGGTGCGCGAGCTGGGCCAGACCGTGGTGATGGTCACCCACGACCCGGTCGCCGCCTCCTACGCGGACCGCGTCGTCTTCCTCGCCGACGGCCGCATCGTCGACGAGATGCTGCACCCCACCGCGGACGGCGTCCTCGACCGGATGAAGGAGTTCGACGCCAAGGGCCGCACCAGCTGACGCGTCCCCGCCCCCGTACTCCTCGCCCTCCCCTCTCCCAGGACTGACTGACCCATGCTCCGTACCGCCTTGCGCAACGTGCTCGCGCACAAGGCCAGGCTGCTGATGACCGTGCTCGCCGTGATGCTCGGCGTGGCCTTCGTCTCCGGCACCCTGGTCTTCTCCGACACCCTCTCCAACGCCTACCGCGGCCAGTCGGCCAAGAGCTACGACGACGTCGCGGTCGCCGCCACCACCTACTCCGACCCCGACGGCTCCCCCAAGGGCACCGCGATCGACGCGGCGGCCCTGGACAAGGTCCGCGCCCTGGACGGCGTCCGGAGCGTCACCGGCCGCGTCTCCGGCTTCGCGGGCGTCGCCGACCCCGACGGCAAGCTCATCGGCAACGGCTGGACCAACACCGGCGCGAACTTCGCCCCCGGCAAGGACGGCAAGGACTCCTCGTACGACTTCACCGACGGCCACGGCCCGGCGAAGGCCGACGAGATCGCCCTGGACCGGGACACCGCGAAGAAGGGCGAGTACGAGGTCGGCGACCGCGTGCGCGTCGCCACCAACGGCCCCGTGCGGGAGTACGTGCTCTCCGGCGTCTTCACCACCGAGGACGGCCAGGTCAACGCGGGCGGCTCGCTGGTGCTCTTCCAGACGCCCGTCGCCCAGAAGCTCTACCTCGCCCCCGGCTACTACGAGGACATCACCGTCTCCGCCGCGCCCGGCGCCTCCGCCGGGAAGCTGCTCGCCGAGGTGAAACCGCTGCTGCCGAAGGACGCCGACGTCAAGACCGGCGAGGCGCTCGCGGACGACAACGCCAAGCAGATCGAGGAGAGCATGAGCACCCTGAGCCAGGTGCTGCTCGCGTTCGCCGCCATCGCGCTCTTCGTCGGGATCTTCCTGATCTCCAACACCTTCACCATGCTGGTCGCCCAGCGCACCAAGGAACTGGCGCTGATGCGCGCCGTCGGCGCCTCGCGCCGCCAGGTCAAGCGCTCGGTGCTGCTCGAAGCCATGGTCGTCGGCGTCCTCGCCTCCGTCGTCGGCTTCGCGCTCGGCATCGGCCTCGCCGTCGCCCTGCGCTCCGCGATGTCCTCGTTCGGCGCGAAGGTCCCGGCCGGCGGGCTGGTCGTGTCGCCCACCGCGATCGGCGCGGCCCTGGCGGTCGGCGTGGTCGTGACGATGCTCGCCGCCTGGCTGCCCGCCCGGCGCGCCGCGAAGATCCCGCCGGTCGCCGCGATGAGCAGCGTGCACGCGGTGGCCACGACGAAGTCGCTGGTCGTGCGGAACTCCATCGGCGCCCTCATCACCCTGATCGGCGCGGGCGGCATCCTGGCGGGCGCCGCGGCCGGCAAGGGCGGCCGGATGCTCATCGGCGCGGGCGCGTTCTTCGCGCTGATCGGCATCATCGTGCTGATCCCGCTGCTGTCGCGCCCCGTCATCGCGCTGGTCCGCCCCGCGATCAGCAAGCTGTTCGGCGTCTCGGGCAAGCTCGCCAGCCAGAACGCGGTGCGCAACCCGCGCCGCACGGGCGCCACCGCGTCCGCCCTGGCCATCGGCCTGAC
The DNA here is from genome assembly GCF_044458065.1 of Streptomyces sp. NPDC050504. Taxonomy (NCBI): domain Bacteria; kingdom Bacillati; phylum Actinomycetota; class Actinomycetes; order Kitasatosporales; family Streptomycetaceae; genus Streptomyces; species Streptomyces sp. NPDC050504. The sequence goes on from NZ_JBITHO010000002.1 coordinate 105,019, forward strand.
CCTGGTCACGGGCCTGTCGGTGCTCGGCGTCACGATGGGCCGCGCGGTCGACAAGGCGACCACGGACAACATCAGGGCCGACTACATGCTGACCATGGCGAGCGGCAAGTCCCTCGACAAGTCGGCGCTCACCGCCCTGGAGAAGGCGCCCGGCGTCTCCGCGGTCTCCCCGCAGACCTGGGTGCCCATGGAGATCGACGGCGAGTCGGTGTCGGCCGACGGCGTCACCCCCGGTGACATCGGCAAGGTCCTCAACGTGAAGGTGCTCAGCGGCTCGCTCGACGCCCTGGGCAAGGGCGAGATCGTCCTGGACGACAAGACCGCGAAGAACCGCGGCCTGAAGGTCGGCGACACCGTCAAGGCCGGATTCGGCCGCGACGAGAACCCGAAGACCGCCCCGATGCGGATCGGCGGCGTCTACGAGGGCAACGAGTTCTCCTCGAACGTGCTCGTCGACCAGAAGGTCGGCACCGCGTACACCGACCGGCCCGAGATCCGGCAGATCTTCGTGAAGTCGCAGGGCGGCGCGACCGCGGCGAACGAGAAGGCGCTGATCAACGCGCTCGGGGACAACCCGGCGATCAGCGTGATGGACAAGCAGGACATCCGCAACACCTTCGGCGGCATGATCAACACGCTGCTGAACATCATGTACGGCCTGCTCGGCATGGCCCTGATCATCGCCGTCCTCGGCGTGATCAACACCCTCGCGATGTCCGTCTTCGAGCGGCAGCAGGAGATCGGCATGCTGCGGGCGATCGGCCTCGACCGGGGGCGCGTGAAGACGATGATCCGGCTGGAGTCGGTGGTCATCTCGCTCTTCGGCGCGGTGATCGGCATCGGGCTCGGCACGTTCCTGGGCTGGGCGATCGGCCAGAGCATCAAGGACGAGATCCCGGGGTACGCGCTGGTGATCCCGTGGGACCGGGTGGGCCTGTTCCTGGTCCTGGCGGGCCTGGTGGGCGTCCTCGCGGCGATGTGGCCGGCGCGGAGCGCGGCGCGCCTGAACATGCTGACGGCGATCAAGACGGAGTAGCGGGGCACGGGGTCCTCGCGGCGCGAGGGGCGGGCGTTCCCGGAAGGGGCGCCCGCCCCTCGCGCGTTGCGGGCGCCCCCTACCCCCGCCACTCCCTCGTCCGCAGCGGCAGGCCCGAGTCGCCGTCCTGCGGGGTGCGGACCGCCAGGATCTGGTTCACGCCGATCTTGTTGTGCTCGAAGGCCAGCGCGGACGCCGCCATGTACAGCCGCCACACCCGCGCCCGCCCCGGCGAGGTCAGCCGCGCGGCCTTCGGCCAGGCGGCCTCCAGACGGGCCACCCACGCCCGCAGCGTGAGCGCGTAGTGCTCGCGGATCGACTCGACGTCGCGCGCCTCGAAGCCCGCCTCCTCCAGCGTGGAGAGCGTGCGCCCGAGCGGCGCCAGCTCCCCGTCGGGGAAGACGTACCGGTCGATGAACTCGTCCACGCGGTACGCCGACTCGTCCTTCTCGGGCCGCCGCGCGATCTGGTGGTTGAGCAGCCGCCCGCCGGGCTTGAGGAGGGCGTGCAGGACGTCCGCGTACTCGCGGTACTGGACGGCCCCGACGTGCTCGGCCATGCCGATGGAGGAGATCGCGTCGTACGGGCCGTCCCCGACGTCCCGGTAGTCCTGGACGCGGATCTCGATCCGGTCGGTCAGCCCCTCCTCGGCGATCCGCTTGCGGGCGTACGCCGCCTGCTCGGTGGAGAGCGTGATGCCGGTGACCCGCGCCCCGTACTCGCGGGCCGCGTGGATCGCCATGGACCCCCAGCCGCAGCCGACGTCGAGCAGCCGGTCGTCCTCCTTCAGCGCGAGCTTGCGGGCGATCAGGTCGAGCTTGTCGCGCTGGGCGGCCTCCAGGGTCGCGTCCGGGCCCTCCCAGTACGCGCAGGAGTAGACCATGGACGGGCCCAGGACGAGCGAGTAGAAGTCGTTGCCGACGTCGTAGTGGTGGCTGATCGCCGCCTTGTCGCGGCGCTTGGTGTGCCGCCGTCCGTTCCGGTGCCCGTCCGCCTCCTCGTCGGGCGGCGGCGGGGGCGGCAGCGTCCCGCCGAGCTTCAGCAGCCCGAACGCGGCGGCCCGCAGCTTGGGGTCGCGGACGGGGTGCACCGTGTCCTTGGCCTCGGCGCCGCGCTCCCAGATCAGCTCGGCGAGCAGGTCGAGCGCCTCGTACAGGTCGCCGTCGACGTCCAGGTCCCCGGCCACCCAGGCGCGGGCGAGGCCCAGCTCGCCGGGCTTCCACAGCAGGCGGCGCAGGGCGCGGCGGTGGCGCACGACCAGCACGGGCGTGCCGGGCGGCCCGGCCTCGCTGCCGTCCCAGGCCCGGATGCGGACCGGGAGCGGCCCGTCCAGGATCTCCTCGGCGAGAGCGGACAGCCGCTGTGCGGCGTCGGCCATGGCGCACACCTCCGTGGTGACGGGATCGACATGCGTTGTCATCCAGTGTCAACACGTCGGGCCGCCGCCGCACTTCCCGGCGATGTTCAAGCGCCGGTCAAATTACGTGTACGCAGCATGCGTCAGGACGCGCCGAAGGGGCCGCCCGCACCACGGATGGCGGGCGGCCCCTTCGGGACGCTACTGCGAGGGCGGAGGCTAGGAAGCCTTGGCCTTCTCCGGCTCGGCCGCCTTGGCGGGCGCCGGGGCGGGCTTGGCCGCCTCGTAGAACTCCTCGCGCGGCGTCTCCATCGCGCCGAGGGAGACGACCTCGCGCTTGAGGAAGACCGCGAGGGTCCAGTCCGCGAGGACGCGGATCTTGCGGTTGAAGGTCGGCATGGCCATGCCGTGGTAGCCACGGTGCATGTACCAGGCCAGCCGGCCCTTCAGCTTGATCTTCATCTTGCCGAAGACGATCATCGCGACGCCCTTGTGCAGGCCGAGACCGGCGACCGCACCCTTGTTCGCGTGCTCGTAGTCGCCCTGCGGGAAGCCGCGCATCCCGGAGATGACGTTGTCGCCGAGGACCTTGGCCTGGCGCAGCGCGTGCTGGGCGTTCGGCGGGCACCAGGCGTTCTCGACGCCGGCCTTGCGGGCGGCCACGTCCGGGACCTGGGCGTTGTCGCCCGCGGCCCAGACGTAGTCCATCCCGTTGACCTGGAGCTTCTCGTTGCAGTCGATGTGACCGCGCGGGCCGAGCGGGATGCCGAAGCGCTGGAGGGCCGGGTTGGGCTTGACGCCCGCGGTCCAGACGATCGTGTTGGAGTCGACCTCAAGGCCGTTCTTCAGCACGACGTGGCCGTCGACGCAGGAGTCCATCGAGGTCTGGAGGTAGATCTCGATGCCGCGGCCTTCGAGGTGCTCCTTGCCGTACTTGCCGAGCTTGGGCCCGACCTCGGGAAGGATCTTGTCGGCGGCGTCCACCAGGATGAAGCGCATGTCCTCGCGCTTCACGTTCTTGTAGACCTTGGCCGCGTCGCGGGCCATGTCCTCGACCTCGCCGATCGTCTCGGCGCCGGCGAAGCCGCCACCGACGAAGACGAAGGTGAGCGCCTTGCGGCGGACGTCCTCGTCGGTCGTCGAGTCGGCCTTGTCGAGCTGTTCGAGGACGTGGTTGCGCAGGCCGATGGCCTCCTCGATGCCCTTCATGCCGATGCCCTGCTCGGCGAGGCCGGGGATCGGGAAGGTGCGGGAGACCGCGCCCATCGCGACGACCAGGTAGTCGAACGGCAGCTCGTACGCCTCGCCGACGAGCGGCGCGATCGTGGCGACCTTGCGGTCCTGGTCGATGGTGGTGACGCGGCCGGTGAGGACCTCTGCCTTGGGCAGCACGCGTCGCAGCGGGACGACGACGTGCCGGGGCGAGATGCTGCCTGCGGCTGCTTCGGGAAGGAAGGGCTGATACGTCATGTACGAGCGAGGGTCGACGACTGTGACAGTCGCCTCGCCGTAACGCATCTTCTTGAGGATGCGGCGGGCAGCGTACAAACCGACGTACCCGCCACCTACTACGAGGATCCTGGGACGCTCCGTGGTGGTCATGTCATCGAGTATCCACCCCCGCATCAGGGGTCGCTCGTGAGCCCCTTCACAAGCCTCTGGACACCCTCTGATACACTCCGCGCCCTTCGTGATCGAGGTCATGCCCGTACGGGGGAACCACGGGGCCGCCGGAAACGTTGTTGACCGCCTCTGAACTGGGCTCCAGGGGGGTGGCCAACGATGGACCACTCCCCCCGTTCACCCCTGGGACACACATCCGAAACGGTCCGCGATGCGGGCACCAGGGTCCCTCGGGTCCGCCTGCCGGGACTTTGGCCCCGCCGGGACCTCCAACAGGACCGTTTTCCTTGTGAAGAAGTTCACGAACTTCGTCTCACACAGCGACGGACCAGGCGATTCCATCGAGGATGTCGTGCTCGCTGACCACGACCTCACGGGCCCCGGTCCGCTCCATGACGGCCCGCAGGATCAGCGTTCCGGCGACGATGACGTCCACCCGGCCCGGGTGCATGACGGAGTGGGCCGCGCGCTCCTCGTGGGTGGCCCCCAGCAGGGTCTCGCTGATCTCCCGGACGGTCTCGTAGGGGATCCGGGAGTTGTGGATCCGCGCCGAGTCGTAGGAGTCGAGACCGAGTGCGATCGCGGCGACCGTGGTCACGGAGCCCGCGAGCCCGACGAGCGTACGCGATTCCCGCAGCGGAACCGAGCTCTCCGCGAGATCCAGTGCCGCCTCGATGTCCGCGCGGATCGCGGCGACCTCGTCGGCGGTCGGCGGATCGTGCCTGACGTGCCGCTCGGTGAGGCGCACGCAGCCGATGTCCACGGACCTGCCCGCCTCGACCCGGTCGGTGCCCACGACGAACTCCGTCGACCCGCCGCCGATGTCCACTACCAGGTACGAGTCGTCGCCCGCGAGCTCCTTCGTCGCACCCGTGAACGAGAACTCCGCCTCCTGGTCGCCGCTGATCACCTCGGGCTCCACGCCCAGGATGTCCAGCACGCCCCGGACGAAGTCGTCCCTGTTCGAGGCGTCGCGGGAGGCCGAGGTGGCGACGAAGCGCAGCCGCTCGGCCCCGTGCTCCTTGATCACGGCGGCGTACTCGCGGCAGGCCGCGAAGGTGCGCTCCAGCGCCTCGGGCGCCAGCGTGCCCGTGCGGTCCACGCCCTGGCCGAGCCTGACGATGGTCATCCTGCGGTCCAGGTCGACCAGCTCGCCGGTCTCCGGATTCGCGTCCGCGACGAGCAGCCGGATGGAGTTGGTGCCGCAGTCGACGGCGGCGACGCGGGTCACTCGCCGGCCTCCCCTTCGGTGCACGGGGTGACGCAGGGGCCCTTGGCCCACCACTCGGGCAGCATCGCGATGGCCTCGTCGCCCAGCGGGTTCACCCCGGGCCCGGCGGCCAGCGAGTGGCCGACCAGGACGTGCAGGCACTTCACCCGGTCCGGCATGCCGCCCGCGCTCGGGAAGCCCTCCAGGACCTCGATGGCGTCGCGGCGCGCGATGTAGTCCTCGTGCGCCTTGCGGTAGGCGGCGGCCAGCTCGGGGTCGCTCTGGAGGCGCTCGCTCATCTCCTTCATGACGCCGTTGGCCTCCAGCGTGCCGATCGCGGAGGCGGCGCGCGGGCAGGTCAGGTAGTACGTCGTCGGGAAGGGCGTGCCGTCGGGGAGGCGCGGCGCGGTCTCGACCACGTCGGGGTTCCCGCAGGGGCAGCGGTGCGCGATGGCCCGCAGGCCGCGCGGCGGGCGGCCCAGCTGCTCCTGGAACGCGGCGATGTCGCGCTCGGTGGGCGGGGCGGACTCGGTGGAGGGCGGAGGCGTCTGCATGTGTCCTAGCTCTGCTGTTCCTACTTGCGGTCTGCGGTGTCGATGCCGTCGAAGACGTTGGAGTACCAGGGGCGGTCGGCCGTCGCGTCGTCGCTGCGGCGCTCCTCCTGGGCCTCGGGGTCGTACATGGTGAAGCCGGTCTCGCCGGGGAGCACGTAGTGGAGGTGCCGGCGCGCCAGGCGGCGGACGTACGCGTCGTCCTGGAGCCGCGCCTTCTCGTCGCGCAGCTCCTCGGTGCGCCGCTCGGCCTCGGCGACCCGGTCCTCCTGCTCGGCGATCTCGCCGCGCTGGGACACGTACTGCCGCATGGGGTACGCGAGCGCGACGATCAGCGAGCAGACGACCAGCGCGAGGAAGGCGGCGCGGCCGGTGAGGCGCGAGCGGCGGGCCTGGCGGCGGCTCTGGGAGCGGTAGACGCGGGCGGCGGTCTGCGAGCCCAGGGCCTTCAGCCTGGTCGCGGTGGAGAACCGATCCCGGGCCATGTGTGCCGCCTTCCCTTAGAGCCTGTGTCTGAACCCGGGTCGGATCAGCGTGCGTCGTCTGGAGCGTGCGTGCCAGGCGGCGCGCGCCCGGCCCGGGTTCAGACACAGGCTCTTCACGTACGAACGTCCCCGCACACGGTACGGGACCGGGTGCGGGGACGTGTGTAACTAGGGGTGTCAGCCCTTGAAGCGCGGGAACGCCGAGCGGCCCGCGTAGACCGCGGCGTCGTCGAGGATCTCCTCGATGCGCAGCAGCTGGTTGTACTTGGCGACGCGCTCGGAGCGGGCCGGGGCGCCGGTCTTGATCTGGCCGCAGTTGGTGGCGACGGCCAGGTCGGCGATGGTGACGTCCTCGGTCTCGCCGGAGCGGTGCGACATCATGCACTTGAAGCCGTTGCGCTGGGCCAGCTCGACGGCGTCCAGGGTCTCGGTCAGCGAACCGATCTGGTTGACCTTGACGAGGAGGGCGTTGGCCGACTTCTCCTCGATGCCGCGGGCCAGGCGCTCCGGGTTGGTGACGAAGAGGTCGTCGCCGACGAGCTGGACCTTGTCGCCCAGCTTCTCGGTGATGACGTTCCAGCCGGCCCAGTCGTCCTCGAAGAGCGGGTCCTCGATGGAGACGAGCGGGTACGCCGCGACGAGCTCCTCGTAGTACTCGGTCATCTCGGCGGCCGAGCGGGACTTGCCCTCGAACTCGTACTTGCCGTCCTTGTAGAACTCGGACGCGGCGACGTCGAGCGCGAGCGCGATCTGCTCGCCGGGGACGTAACCGGCCTGCTTGATGGCCTCCAGGATGAGGTCGAGCGCGGCGCGGTTGGAGTCCAGGTTCGGGGCGAAGCCGCCCTCGTCGCCGAGGCCGGTGGACAGGCCCTTGCCCTTCAGTACCTTCTTGAGGGTGTGGTAGACCTCGGTGCCCCAGCGCAGCGCCTCGGAGAAGGACTCCGCGCCGATCGGGGCGATCATGAACTCCTGGATGTCGACGTTGGAGTCCGCGTGGGACCCGCCGTTCAGGATGTTCATCATCGGGACGGGCAGCAGGTGCGCGTTCGGGCCGCCCAGGTAGCGGAACAGCGGGAGGTCGCTGGCCTCGGAGGCGGCGTGCGCCACGGCGAGGGAGACGCCGAGGATGGCGTTGGCGCCCAGCGAGCCCTTGTTGTCGGTGGCGTCCAGGTCGAACATGGCCTGGTCGATCAGGCGCTGCTCGGTGGCGTCGTAGCCGACGAGCTCCGGGCCGATCTGCTCGATGACGGCGAGGACGGCCTTCTCGACACCCTTGCCCTGGTAGCGGTTGGGGTCGCCGTCACGAAGCTCGATGGCCTCGAAGGCGCCCGTGGAGGCGCCGGACGGGACGGCGGCACGACCGGTGCTGCCGTCGTCGAGGCCGACCTCGACCTCGACCGTGGGGTTGCCTCGGGAGTCCAGGATTTCCCGGGCTACGACGACGTCGATGGACGGCACGAGCATCTCCTTCTGGGATGTGACGCTTGAAGTGCAGGGTCTCTTTGGCCTTGCGACAAGAGCCTAACCGGCTCCGGGGCATCGGCCAGCCGGTGCCCGGGTCCTGGGATGAAAACGGTGCCGAATGGGCCTGTCCCGGGACAAACGTCACACCTTGTACCGATGGGTAACCGAGGACGCCCCGGGCAGCGGAAGACCCCGGCCCGGCGCGCTCGGGGGAAGGCGCGCCGGGGCCGGGGTCGCTCCGGAGGGGTCAGCGGAGGTGGAGCTGCTGACCCACGTAGATGACGTCCGCGTCGCGGACGACGTCCTTGTTCAGGTCGAAGAGGGCCTTCCAGCCGCCCTTCACCCCGTGCGCCTTGGCGATCTTGCTGAGCGTGTCGCCCGGCTTCACCTTGTACTCGCCGTCGCCCTTGAGCACCTTCGTCGGCGCGGACGGGCGCACCGAGCGGTCCGAGCGCTGCTCGGACTTCTGGGAGCGCTGCTGCGTCTGCTGCTTCTGCGGCTGCGACTTCTGCTGGGTGGACTGCTGGCGCTGCTGCTTCTGCGGCTGCTGGCGCTGCTCGGAGGAGCCGCCGCCGTCGTACGAGGCGCGCGACAGGCCGACGCCGCAGCTCGGCCACGCACCCTTGCCCTGGCCCGCGAGGACCTTCTCGGCGATGCGGATCTGCTGGGACTTCGACGCCTGGTGGGCGTTGGGCGCGTACGCCGTGCCGCCGTACGCGGCCCAGGTGGACGGCGAGAACTGCAGGCCGCCGTAGTAGCCGTTGCCGGTGTTGATCGACCAGTTGCCGCCGGACTCGCACTGTGCGACGCGGTCCCACTCGGCGGAGGTGGCGGCCGACGCCGAGCCCGCGGCCATCAGCGGGGCGGCGACGGCGGCACCGGTGACGCCGGCCAGCGTGGCGACGCGGACGGCCTTGGAGGGACGACGGTGCTTGCCCTTGGACTTACGCAGCATGAGAGTGCTCCTCACCGACGCCGACGAGGTGAGCTGTCGGGTTCGGGCCGATGAAGAATTGCCCGGCCGCGCGACCTAGCGCGCGGCTTCACCCCAAGCCGGTCCACCCTCAACGGGCGGGGCCGGCGCTTACCTTGGGTCCCCCGCTCCTGCCTACGGCGCATGACGCGTCGACTGTTCCCTCCGACCGGCGGCAGGATTTGGCGTACCGGTCGACGGGGCCCGCAGTGGCGAGCGGTTAAGACCGTAATCACATGAGTCCCCGATGTTCAAAGAGGAACATCGGGGACTTAACACCCCTACTTGCCCTCGGGGAACTCCCGTTTCCGCAGGTGAGGGGCGATGCGGACGGAGCCGCCGGGCGGGACGCGCCAGTTGGGGCGGAGAGACTCATGTCTCACTTGCGCGAACTGGGACATTCCCGGTTATTTCTTGGCGGCTTCCTTGCCCAATTCCAGGTTCTGGCCAGGGAGGATGAGGTCCGGATCGGTTCCGAGCTCGGCGCGGTTCGCCTCGTACAGCGCGGGCCAGCCGCCGGGCACCCGGTGCTCGTCCGCGATGCTCCAGAGGTTGTCGCCGGGGCGCACGGTGTACTCGCCGTCGGCGGGCGCCGGGGCCTCCCCGCCCGACCCCGCGTCAGGTGCCGAGCCGTCACCCTCGCCCGGCACGGACGTTACGGGCGGAATGTCCGTCGCATCCGGATTGGTCGGCGCGGCCGAGTCCTTCGGGGCTGCGGGCGTCGTGGGCGCCGCGTGACGGCCCGACGAGCCCCGGGAGGCCTTGGGGTCCGTGGAGCGCCCGTCCTGCGCCGCGTCGGGCGCCGCGGGCGGCTCCTCCGGGCTCGGACTGCCCCGGTGCTTGCCAGCGGCCGGTTCGTCGGCGGGGGCCGCGGGCGGCTCGGCGGCCTTCGAGCCGGTCGGCTTCGGCGCCTCGCCCGGCTTCGCCGGTGCCTCCTCGGACCGCTCGGCGGGCTTGGCGGGCGTCGTCGGGGCCGGGGTCGCGCCGGGGTCCACCCCGGGGTCCGTGCGGTCGCCCTTCTTCAGCCCCGAGATGACCGCGCAGCCGGGCCACGCCATCGGGCCCTCGGCGGCCACCACCTTCTCGGCGACCGCGATCTGCTGCGAGCGGCTGGCGAGGTCGGGGCGCTCGGCGTACGCCGTGCCGCCGTACTTCGCCCAGGTCGCCTGGGAGAACTGGAGCCCTCCGTAGAGGCCGTTGCCGAAGTCGGCGCTCCAGGCGCCTCCGCTCTCGCACTCGGCGACCCTGTTCCAGGTGTCGGCGTCCGCCGCGTTCGCGCCGGACGCGCCGAGCAGCGGAATGGCGATGGCTGAGCCCGTGACCCCGGCCGCGACGACTATGGCGGGGGCTTGTCGGGGGCGACGGTGTTTACCGTTCCCGGAGCGCATGCGGTTGGCCTTTCGCGTGACGGATGAGCCGAACGGCGAACGTAGCGGCATTCGAACTCCTGTCACAAGTCGATGCAGCCGGGATAACGCGAAAGTCACAGAAGTGACGGACCGTCACTTCTGAGGCGGCGTGAACTCCACCGGGAGCGTCCGCAGTCCGCGCATGATGAGGCCGCCGCGCCACCGCAGATCGGCCGGATCCACCGCGAGCCGCAGGTCGGGAAGGCGCCCCAGGAGCGTCGCGAGCGCGGTCTGGCCTTCGAGGCGGGCGAGCGGGGCGCCCAGGCAGTAGTGGATGCCGTGCCCGTACCCCAGGTGCTGGTTGTCGCGCCGCGCGAGGTCCAGCGCGTCCGGGTCGGGGAAGCGCTCAGGGTCGCGGTCGGCGGCGGCGAGCACGACGAGCACGGGGTCGCCCGCGGCGATCTCCGCGCCCCCGAGCGTCAGCGCCTCGGTGGCGAACCGCCAGGTCGCCAGCTCCACCGGGCCGTCGTAGCGCAGCAGTTCCTCGACGCCGGTGGCGAGCAGGTCGCTCTCGCCGCGCGCGAGGGAGTCCTGGAGGAGGGCGCGCTGCTCCGGGTTGCGCAGCAGGGCGTAGACGCCGTTGCCGATCAGGTTGATGGTCGTCTCGAAGCCGGCGAACAGGATCACGAAGGCCATCGCGGCGGCCTCGTTCTCGGTGAGGTGCTCGCCGTGGTCGGACGCGCGGATGAGGTCCGAGATCAGGTCGTCGCCGAGGGCCGCCCGCTTCTTGTGGATCAGTTCGGCGAGGTACGCGCGGATCTTCTTGACGGAACGGGCGACGCCGCCGCGCGGGCCTCCGGCGTGCCGGATCATCATGCCCGCCCAGTCGCGGAAGTCGTCCTGGTCCTCGCGCGGGACGCCCAGCAGGTCGCAGATCGCGTAGATGGGGAGCGGGAACGCGAAGTCGTGGATGAGGTCGGCCTCGCCCTTCGCCTCGAAGGCGTCGATCAGGCGGTCGGCCAACTCCTGCACGCGGGGCTCGAATTCCGCGACGGTACGGGGCGTGAACGCCTTCGAGACGAGGCGGCGCAGCCGGGTGTGGTCCGGCGGGTCGATGTTCAGCAGGTGCGTCATCAGACCGGCGCCGCGCTCCCCCGGGATGCCCGTCTTGCCCCGGGCGTGCGAGGGCTCGTCGTGGTGGGCCGGGTTCTTGGAGAGCCGCTGGTCCGCGAGGGCCTGGCGGGCGTCCGCGTAACGGGTCACGAGCCAGGCGTCGACGCCGCTGGGGAGGGTGGTGCGGTGCACCGGGGAGTGTTGGCGGAGCCAGGCGTACGCGGGGTAGGGGTCGGTGGCGAACTCCCAGGTGAAGAGTTCCGGGGCGGGGGACGGATGGTTCTCGGACACGCTCTTGACCGTATCCGGCGGAGGAGGGGTACCGCCCCTTGCGGGTGCCGTTGCCCGTACGCGCGGCGTGTGCCCCACCCTCGCGCAGTTCCCCGCGCCCCTGAAGGGGCGCGGGGACCCCCGGGAACCGACCCGTACCCCCTACTCCGCCGCTCTGATCGCGTCCCGGTAGGCCCGCGCGGCGGCCCTCAGCGCCGCCTCCGGGTCCGTGCCCTCCGCCTCCGCCCCCGCCGCCAGGCGCAGCAGGGCGTACCCCACCCCTTCGCCCTCGGGAAGCGGGACCTCAAGGCCCGCTGTCCGCGCCCGCCCCGCGAGCTTCGCGGCCAGGGCGAGCCCCGGCTGGGCCAGCGGCACCCCGTCCGTCACCGAATCCCGCTGCTTCTCGATCGCCTTCGTCCGCAGCCAGTGCGCCTTCACGTCCTCCGGCGTCCGCGCGGTCTCGTCGCCGAAGACGTGCGGATGCCGGTGGATCAGCTTCTCCACGATCGTCGCCGCGACGTCGTCCACGGAGAACGGCTCCTCCGCGTGCTCCTGCGCGATCCTGGCGTGGAAGACGACCTGGAGCAGGACGTCGCCCAGCTCCTCCCGCAGCGACTCCCGGTCCCCCTCCTCGATCGCCTCGACGAGTTCGTACGCCTCCTCGATCCCGTACTTCGCGAGGTCCTTGTGGGTGCGCTGGGAGGACCAGGGGCAGGCCTCCCTGATGCGGTCCATGACCTCCACGAGGTCGAGCAGCCGCGCGCCCGGCAGGTCGTACGAGCCGGGCAAGAGCTCCAGTTCGGGCATCCGCTCGCGGCCCGAGCCCGCGAGCCGCGCCAGGCCGTCCGTGAGGGCCCGGTCGCCCTCGCCGCCGACGAGGACGACGACGGTCCGGTCGTCGCCCGCCGCGTCCACCAGCTCCCGCGCACCGGGCGCCGCGACCTCGACCGCGACGCCCGCCTCCACGAGGTACGGCAGCTGCGGGTGCTCCGCGTCCGCGCACAGCACGAGGTCCGCCGCGCGCAGCGTCCGCCAGGCCGGCCAGGACAGCAGTCCGGGCGCGACCCGGTGGCTGGAGGTGAGCAGGACGATGCGGGCGGCGGTGACGGCGGGGGCGGGATGCGTTTCGGGGTTCACGCCCCGAAACCTACGCCTTGCCGGACCGCGCGATCCACGGCGCCCGGTAGTCGCCCAGCTGGATCTTCTGGTCGTCCCAGGCGCCGTACCTGGGGTTCACGTCGATGTCGAGCGCCTTGGACGCCGCGGCGAGCGCGTCGCCCACCTTCTGCTGGCCCTGCGGCGTCTGGAGGTCCGCGCCGAGCGCCTGCGCCAGCTTCGCCAGCTGGACCTGCTCGCGCACCGCGCCGTTCAGCTGGCCAGGGGCGACCCCGCGCTGCTGGAGCATCATCGCGGCCCACTGCTCCTCGCCGCCGGACTGGGCGGAGAGCGCGGACCTGCCCTCCTGGACCTCCCTGCGGCTGACCTCGACGCCCGCGTCGTCGGCCGCCCTGTCCAGGATCCGGTCGAAGATCATGCCGTGCAGTTTGGCCCGGCTGAGCCGGCCCGTGTCCTTGATCAGCTGCGCGGCGTCCGGGGAGTCGCGCTGCGCCGCGCGCACGACCTTCACCTCGGACTGGAGCGCCGACACCTCGATGCGGTCACCGCCGACGACGGCTGCCGCGCCGGGGTGTGCTTCGTTGCCGCAGGCGGCGAGGAGGGGGGCCGCGGCGATGAGCGCGGCGGAGACGGAGAGCGCAGTGCGACGACGGCGGTGCAAAGGGGCCTCCCGGCATGGTTTGTGCTTCGGTGCACAAGTGCCTTGCGTTGATCGATGTTAGGCAGTCGCAGTGGCTCGGGCCACTGATTCGACCAACGATTCGGAAGGAATAGGGGTGCGCGCCGCCCGGATCCGCGCGCTCGCCCCGTGAACCCCCTCGCCCGCACCGGGCAACAAGGAGCAGGCGAACATGTGTGCTTGATCGCTTGGTGTCTTACGGGGGGATGTCTGCATGGACGGGAACATAGGTCGGCGGAAGGCGTTCCGGTGGGCGGGCGGCGCCGTCGCCGCCCTGGGCGCGGTCGGTGCCGGGATCGGTGCCGCCGCGCTGCGCGGCACGGCGTCCCCGGGAGGAGGGCAGCCCGCCGTGCCGCCGTCCTCCCGGCGGTCCGTCGCCGGGCTGCCGGTCGGCTTCCGCACCGACGGCTACCGCTGCTCGACCGACGTGCCGGACGCGCTCCAGCCGTGGCGCGGCAGGCGGGCCAAGCGGGCGGACACCGATCCGCACGACGCGTCGGGCGTGCGGATGTTCTCGCGGGACGGGAAGTTGCACGACCACCCGGTGGGCCAGATCCAGTACGGGCTGCACAACCTCGCCGCGTTCCGCGCGTCGGGGGACCGCTTCTTCCTGGACCGGTGCGTCGCGCAGGCGGAGCGGCTGATCGCGCGGCGCGTGGAGCGGCGGGGCGCCTGGTACTTCCCGTACTCCTTCGACTTCCGGCTCGACGCGCACGACGGGATCGAGTTCCGCGGGCCCTGGTTCTCCGGGATGGCGCAGGGCGAGTCGCTGAGCCTGTTCGGACAGCTCGCCAAGATCGACGCGCTGCCGGGCAGGCAGCGCGCACGGTACGGGGCGGCGGCGCGCGCCGCGTTCACCTCGCTGCTGCGCGGGAACGACGCGAAGCCGTGGGTGGTCGCGCGGGACGAGAAGGGGCTGCTGTGGCTGCACGAGTACCCGATCGACGCGCCGGGCACGTCCGACTGCACCTACAACGGGCACATGTTCGCCGCGCTGGGATTGTGGGACCACCACCACCTGACCGGCGACCCGCTGGCCGAGCGGCTGTTCGACGGGGCGCTCAGCACGCTCTCGGCGGAGTTCGAGACGCTCCGCGGCAAGGAGTGGCTGTCGCACTACTGCCGTACGCACCTGGTGCCCACGGCTTCGTACCACCAGGTCCACGTCACCCTGCTCTCGCAGCTCGGGCACCTGGGCGGCGGGGCGGGCTTCGCGCGGCTCTCGGACGCGCTGATGGACGACTATCCGACGCCGTCGCTGGGCATGTCGGGCGGGCGGGTGGTCTTCGCGCCGGGCCGCCACGCCACGTACGACTTCGACGATGAGGGCGGGGTGCGGAGCGCGTCGGAGCTGGTGGTGGCGGCGGCCGAGGAGCACTCCGCGTCGCGACGGACACGGATCAAGGGGCGCGGCATCCACTACCTGCTGACTTCGGGGCCCGGGAAGGGGCGGTACGTCGAGGAGTCCTTTCCGCGGGTGTGGCTGCGCGGGACGTGGTGCAAGTCGGGGTACCGGGAGGGGCGCACGGCGCTGTTCCCCGCGGGCGTGAGCGTGGTGTGCCGGTCGGAGGACGGGCGCACGCAGCGGGCGGTGAGCCACGAGCGGGACACGAAGGTGCCGTTCGACGCGCGGGCGGTGGTGGACGGGCGGGTGATGGTGCGGCTCGGTACGGGACTCTGGGCGCCGGTCGCGCAGTTGGCGCTGGACGCGGCGTGAGGGGCACGCGGGGTGAGGGGTACGCGGCGTGAGGGGCACGCGGGGGAGGCACGCTGCGTGAGGGGCACGCGGGAGGGGTACGCGGCGTGAGGGCTCCGCGACGCTCCGTGTGAACGGTCCCGGCGACCAGGCTTCGCCCCGCTGACACCGGTTCTTCACCCGGGAGCCCTACGTTCCTCCCATGCCCTCTCTTCTGAAGCGGGTGCTCCGCCCGGCCCTCTCCCTGGTGGAGCAGCGCGTGGAGCGGACCGCCGCCTCCTTCCAGGCCGACCTGGACGCCCTTCACCACCAGGTCGCCGACCTGCGCAGGCAGCAGTACGCGCTGGGTCCGCTGCTCGGCGAACGGGCGCCCACGCCCACCCAGTTCGACACGCTGGTGCGCGAGGTCCGCGCCGTGACCGGGGTCGGCGAGGAGGCCGCGCGGCGCGACGTCACGGCCGCGTACCGCACGGTGGTGGCGCTGGAGGCGCTCGGGGTCGGCCTCATGGCGGAGGCGACGTCGGACGTGTGCGGGCGCCTCGCGGTGGTCCCGCTGCTGTCGCCGCCCGGCGGCGAGGTGCTGGAGACCGGGGCGCGGCAGGGGCTGTTCGCCGCCGCGCTGCTGCGGATGCTGCACCGCGCGGGCCGCGAGGCGCGGCTGACGCTGGTGGACCCGCCCGCGGACGCGGCGGTGCTGCGGGCCAACCTGGCGCTGTGCGGCGGGAGTTCGGAGTACCGGACGACCGGCAGGGCGGGGGCCGATGACCGGCGCTACGGCGTGGTCGTGGCCGAGGGCGCGGCGGACCTGGAGTGGCTGGAGAAGCTGCTGGAGCCGGGCGCGGTCGTGATCCTCGGCGAGGAGCCCCTGCCGGGCCACGGCCTCACGGTGCTGGGCCGGGTGGCGGGCTCGGTGTTCCTCCGCGCGAACTGAGCGGGGGCGGGCGGGACGGTCCGGGCGGGCCGGACGAAGGCCGCGGCCCTCACCGCCGGGGCCGCCCCGGAGCGGTCACCTTCTCGAACCAGCGCGCGAGGAGCCGGTAGGACGGCCACCCGATCGCCAGCCCCGCCAGCGCGAAGGCGACCCCCGACGGGCGGAGCGTCACGAGGTGGAAGAGGCCGCCGCCCAGCAGGGTCATCCCCAGGCCGCACCCCATGCACACGAGGAACACGGCGTGGCCCGTGGCGGGCACCGCGATCCGCCGGTTACGCGACCCCGACCGCCTGCGCCCCACACGTCACCGCCGCTCGCCCCGCAGCGCCGCGCGCAGCAGGAACGGGGCCGTGACGAGCGCGGCCACACCGAGCGCGCCGAGCGGCCAGGGCCAGTCGCCGAGCAGCCAGCGGGCCACGAACGCGGTGCCCCACAGGGCCATGACGAGTGCGGCCCACAGGGGCTGACGGCGGGCCTTCATCGCTGGGTCTCCGCTTCTCCGGTCGTCCCGGTGGCGGCGCGCCACCGGGCTTTGATGTCGTCGGCCTGGCGATAGAACTCTGCGAACCACTTCTCGGAAGCCCGCAGCCCCACGTAAGGCGCGGCGAGCCAGCGCGGCCTGCCGTTGTGGCGGTAGATCCTGATCCGGAAAGCACCATTGCTCCGGCTGCTCTTCTCCTCCACGGTGATGTCCGAGATGTCCTGCCAGAGATACATCTTCCGCCACAGCGGTCGCCAAGACAGGATGCCCCGGTCATCCACCACGACCTTGCCGAGCCCGAGGTTCAGCATGAACGGGAGGATGATGAGCCAGCCCACACCCAGGGCATCCAGGAAGTTGGAGAAGTCTCCCCGCACGAGGCGCACCGCCGCGATGATGCCACCAACCGTGAAGAGCCCTGCCATGATCATCGAGCTCTTGAGCTCCATCGGGCGGAACACTTTGGGTTCCATGAAATCACCTTTCCGAAATTCAATACAACGGGTGAGTGCGACCGCAAACGGTCACACCCACCCGCTTTCAACTACCAGTTACCCACGTCACCAATTCCGCCAGTCGGTGGTTACCGCACCGACCGCCGTAGGCATCGCGTCATACTTGAGCGACATGTACATGCCCGTCTTGGTGAGCTTTCCTGCACTATTGACCGGAAGCGTCGCCTTCAAGCCGCCCCCGATGAACCGAGAGCCGCGTATTCCGAGGTTTGCCGCGCCTCGACCCGCGAGTTTACCGAATCCGCCACCGACGACTCCAAGACCGACGCCTACCGCCGCATTCTTGAAGTTCTGGCTGCCGAATCCTTCACGGCCCGCGTAAATTCCCGCGCTGGCCGCGCCGGTTCCCAGGGAAATCGCTCCAAATATCGCGGCCGCCGGTCCGCCCGCTCCGGTGACCGCAAGGACTCCGGCGACCGCACCCGTGAAGGTGCTCACCTTGCCCAAGATGTCCGCCGACCTGGTCGAAGTGATCGCGTTCCAGCCCTTGGAGACTCCGCTCTTCAGGCCGCCCCACGCCTTCGATCCGCCAGCCTTGACCTTGTTCCAGCCCTTGGACATCTTCTGCTTGAGCGAATTGCCCTTGCTCTTCACCTTCTTGGTGACGGCCGCGGTCTTCTTCTTCACATACTTCTTGACCGCCTTGACCGTCCGCTTGACCACCTTCTTGGTGGCCTTCGCAACCTTCTTGACGACCTTCTTGACCTTGGCCGCGACCTTCTTCACGACCTTCTTGACCGTCGCCACGACCTTCTTGGTGGCCTTGACCACCTTCTTCGCGACCTTCTTGACGGTCTTGGTGACCTTCTTCGTCGTCTTCTTGACGAAGTTCTTGACCTTTCCGAAGAAGAGGCCGTCGGGGTCCGAGAACGTGACCGGGTTGTTGTTCGCATACGCATAGGCGTTCATGCGCTGCGACTCGCCCCGGTCGATCATCGGGTCGACGCTCAGGAACCGGCCCAGCTTCGGGTCGTAGGCGCGCGCTCCCAGTTGCGTGAGGCCCGTGCCGTCCCTCGCGCCGTTGACGAAGCCCCGGTCACCCGGCCACTTCTTCACGGCCGCCGCGATGGCAGCCGCGCTCCCGGCCACCGCCGCGCCGCCCGCGACCGCCACGCCCGCCGAGACCTCCGCCCGGTCCTCGCCGAAGGGGGCGAGGGCGCGGTGCGTGACGTCCTGGGTCGTGGCGTCGATCGCCGCGGTGGCCGTGCCGTGGTGGTCGGCGAAGAGGAACTGGATCTCGCCGCCCGTGCGGGCCGCGACCGGGTCGCCGTCCAGCTCGTAGTAGCGGGTCCCGGCCTTCTTGCCGTCCGTGCCGAGCGTCAGCTCGTTGCCGCCCGGCAGGTAGAGCGTGGAGCCCTGGCCGTCCTTGCGGATGAGGCGGTTGCCGTCCGCGTCGTAGGTGTACGACGTGGTGGGGCCGCCCGCCTCCTCGACGGACGCCAGCTGGTTCTCCGCGTCCCAGTTCAGCTTCTGCTCGCGGCCTTCGGCCTTGCGCGTGACGGTGTTGCCGGACGCGTCGTAGGTGAAGGTGTCCTTCGGTCCCGCGACCGTGCCCGTCTTCGTCTCGACCGAGGTCAGCGCGGCCGGCTTCAGGCCGCCCTCCTTGGCGTAGCCGTAGGTGCGGACCGTGTTCTTGGCCGTGTCGCCGCCCACGTCGTGGCGGGTCTCCTGAGTGCGGTTGCCGAGCGCGTCGTAGCTGTAGGACAGCCAGTACGGCTGCGGGCCGCCGACCTTCTCCTTGGACGGGGCGCCCGCGCAGTCGTCCTTGGACGTCCACGCCTGCGTCATGCGCTGGAGCGCGTCCGTGGTGAAGCACTGCGTGTCCGTGGACTTCTGCTGGTCCTGGCCCGTCGCGGTGGTGATCCGGGTGACGTTGCCCGCCAGGTCGTAGCTGTAGTGCGTGTCGTCGACGCGCTGCGGCGCCATGCTGCGGTCCGTGGTGGCCCGCAGCAGCTCGCCGGTGTGCTCGTCGTACGCCCAACTGCGGTATAGCCGACGCGTGTTGTTGTCGTTGTACTCGGTGCGCATGACGCGCCCGAAGGCGTCGTACTGCGCCGAGTTGACCAGGATCCGCCCGCCGGCGGTCAGGCCCTGGACCTCGTCCTGCGCGTCGTAGCGGGTCACGACCCGCTCGGCGGGCAGGTCACCGATCGCGGGCTGCGTGATGGTGCCGAGCATCCCGGTGTACTGGTTGTAGGCGAAGCCCCACTTGTACGTACCGGCGAGACCGCCCTCGGCCGCCGGGACCACCACGTCCATGCCCTTGGGCTGGTAGTCGTCGGTGTACCCGGTGATCTTCTGGGTGTAGACGTTCGCGCCGATCAGCCTGCGGGCCTCGGACATCTCGCCCTTGGCGACCGAGTCGTAGGACCACTCGGCGAGGGTCTTGGCGCCCTCCTTGAGCGCGGTCTTGCGGCCCAGCACGTCGTACGTCGAGGTGAGCGAGACGCCCCGGCCGTCGGTCGTGGTGACCGGCCGGTCCATCGCGTCGTACGTGGTGGTGGCGACGCCCTGGTCCGGGTCCTCCGAGCGGACCTCGCGGCCGCGCGCGTCGTAGCCGAACTTGCGCTGGTTGCCCGCCGGATCGGTGATCTGGACCAGCGAACCGCGCTTGTCGTAGGCGTACTTGATGGACTGCGATGTGGTGCGGTCCTGGCTGGTGTACTCGACGACCTCGACCGTGCGGCCGACGGCGTCGGTGACAGTGGTGCGGGCCGTGCCGCCCTTGGGCGGCAGGACCGTGGTGCGGTTGCCGTCGTACTGGGTGACCGTGCGCCGCGTCTCGTCGCCGAACTTCATGGCGATCGCGTCGGTCGGGCGGCCCGCGCCGTCGTAGACGGTGCGCAGCGCGGCCGGGGCCTTGGTGTCGTCACCCGCGACCAGCTTCCCCTCGGGGCCGCCGGTGGCGTAGTAGCCGTCGAACACCTTCCATTCGAGACCGCGCGAGTCGTACAGGACCTCCTCGATGACCCGGCCCACGCCAGACGCCGAGGCCTCCTGGGTCTGCCGCTCGCGCAGCAGCCCGTCGTAGATCGTGTAACTGGTCTCGGTGCGGCCGTCGTTCTTGAGCGTCGTCTCACTGACGACCGGCGCCTGGGTGCGCGAGATGGTGTACGCGTACGAGGCGCTGGGCGAGGTCGGGTAGGTCGCCTTGGCCCGGCCCGGCTCCCAGACCGCGGTGAGGCGGCCCAGGCCGTCGTAGCCGACGTCGGTGCGCTTGTCGTTTGCGTCGATCTCGGCCGTGGGGTGGCCGCGGCGCGGGTCGTACTCCGTGGTGAGCGCGTGGCCCAGCGGGTTGGTGACGACCGCCTTGGTCGGCGAGGCGCCGGTGGCCGGGGTGTAGACGGTGGTCATCTTGGCGTCGGCCGCGTCGGTGACGGTCAGCGGACGGCCGTGCGCGTCGTAGGTGGAGCGGGCGACGGTGATCAGGCCGGTGCCCTTGCCGTCGTTCTCCTCCTCGGTGAGGGTGTTGCCCTTGGCGTCGTAGGTGGAGCGCGTCTCGCTGATCAGCTCGGTGCCGGGCGCGGCGCAGGTGCCGGTGACGGTCTTCTCGCCGGTCTCCAGCTCGATCATGTTCGCCGCGACGTTGGCGGCGGAGCGGGTGTAGCTGGTGGTGGTGCAGGACTCGTCGCCGGTCTTGGCGAGGTCGCCGTGGTCGGTGACGGTGGCGACCATTCCGTACGCGTCGAACGTGCGGTCGGTCTTCGTGCGCTGCCAGGTGCCGCCCGCGGCCGGGGAGCGCTCGCTCTCGGACTGCACGCCGGTCTGCTCCGCAGTCAGCGCGGGCAGGCCGGGGCGGGCCCGGGTCGCGGTGGGCGCGCTGCGCCAGGGCACGGCCGACTCCTCGGAGACCGTCTCGGTGCCGTTGTAGAGGGCCTCACCGCGCTCCATGCCCGCGTGGGCCGGGTGGTCGGCGGTCTTGATCCCCTCGAAGTCGGCGACCTCGGCGCCCTGGATCCCGCGGAAGTAGCGGGTGCGGGAGTCGAGCTGGCGGCCGTCCTTGCCGGTGCCGACCAGGGTGCGGACCTCGCCGTAGCCGCGGAACTCGCTGTACGTGCGGTACTCGGGCTGGGTGAACTCGTCCTCGCTCTTCGTCCAGGCCGCGCCGCCGAGGTAGGAGTACCGGGTCTGCTGGGCCGGGGCCCCGCCGACGTGGTCGTTCTCCAGGACCTCGGTCGCCACGTACTTGTGGAACCAGTCCTTCTTCGGCTTGAAGTCGGCCGCGGGCGAGTCCGCGGACATCCAGTACACCGGGTAGCAGCGCCGGTCGTTGGACGCCTCGGCGGGCAGGTCGCCCGGCTTGCAGTCGGGCGCCGAGTAGGTGACGCCGACCGAGCCGCCGGTCTCCGTGTCGATCCGGAAGACGCGGTAGCGCACCAGCGGCGGGATGCCGTCGCCCGTGGTGTCGACGCGGTTGGCGAGCTGCTGGCCCTGGAAGGTGATCTCGGGCAGCTTCTCGGGCTTGTCGCCGGTGTGGCCGGTGCGGGTGATGCCCGCCAGCCACAGCGCCGGGGTCGAGCCGTCGCCCGGGTCGGGGAACTGGTGGCGCAGGTCCCAGCTGTCGACGTTCTGGTAGCCGGAGCCGACCAGCGCCTGCGTCGTGATCTTGGCGAGGCGCTTGGTCGTCCAGAACGTGGGCGCCATGTTCTTCTTGCAGTCGCCCGTGGCGCAGTGCTGGTCGACGGGGACGTCGGGCCAGCGCTTGGCGTTGGCCTCGGTCATCTTCGCCGGGGCGCAGTCGAAGCCGGAGTCGGGCAGGCAGCGCTCGGCCACCTCGAACTCCACCTTCGCGGCCGCCGCGTTCGCGCCGAACAGGTTGTCGGCGCGCAGGCCGTACTCGATGCGGGTCAGGTGGCCGCCGCGGGTGTACGCGGTCGGGGTGCCCTTGCCGGTGGTGAGGTTGAAGTCGCGCGCGTAGCGGTTGGTCTCGGCCGCGTAGTGGTACGCGGTGGCGTTGGCGTTGGGGTCCACGACGTAGTCGAGGTTCCAGCGCCAGGCCTGCTGCTGCCAGGAGTCCGCGAACGCGGCCTTGTTGCCGGGCTCGCCCGCGTGGTTGCCGTAGACCGGCACGGTCCAGGTCGAGTTGGTCTCGGCCCTGCCCTGGCTCCAGCCCGGGAGGCGGTTGTACCCGAAGTGGTACTTGACGCCGTCCGTGGTGGTGATGCGCCAGTACTCGCCGTCCGCGTCGCCGTTGCCGCGCGCGGTGTCGGTCAGGCGCTCGATGCGGGTGCCGTCGTCGTCCTTGAGCTTCCAGTCACCGGACTTGTCGTCCTTGACCAGCTCGTGGGACTGGCCGTTCAGCGACATCGTGGCGTTGTCGCTGCGCCAGCACTGCTCGCCGTTCTTGGCCTTGTTGTTGCCCGCCTTGCCGTCCGGCGACTTCATGTCGTCGTTGCAGGAGGCGTAGCGGCGCTCGATGTAGTTCTCGGTCAGCGACCAGCCGTCGCCCACCCAGTTGGTCTGGTTGTTGGTGGCCGCGGTGCGGCCGTCCAGGGACTGCGAGGAGTAGCCGAGCGCCAGCTCGGGCTCCAGGCCGCCGGGGACCTCCGGGGTCTGGAGCTCGTACTGCCAGCTGAAGCCGCCGGACGAGGTGCCCGCGGCCCAGTGGCCCGAGGGGGTCAGGGGCGTGGCCTTGAAGTCGCCGCCGCCGCCCTGCGGGGCCGCGCTCGCGGCCAGCAGGGTCACGCCGGGGGCAGCCGCGTAGCCGGACGCGGAGCGCTTGGTACGGGTGACGGGGTCACCGTTCCCGGCCTGCGCACCGGACGCGGGCAGCGCGACCTCGGCCGTCAGCTTCTTGTCGTCGGTGTCGTTGGCCGTCTTCAGGGCCGTGCCGCTGCCGCAGCCCGCCTTGCCCGGGTCCTGGAGGGCGCAGGCGGGAAGCTGAGCGAGGGAGAGCCGGGAGGCCCAGTCGGCGCCGAACGCGTCCGCGAAGCCGGAGTAGTCCAGGGTCAGCTTGACCTTGGTGGGGGTCTTGTCCTCGGCGGGCTTCGGGGCACCCGCCTCGGGGTCGTCCGCCTTCTTCGCGTCACCCGACTTCGCGTCGCCGCCCGCAGCCGCGTCCGTGCCCCGTACCGCGAGCAGCACGCCGGGCACGCCCAGCTTCTCGCTCACCGCACGGTCCAGGACCTGGATCTGCGCGCCGCCCGGCGCCTTCGCACCGGCGCCGGGCGCGGCCACCTCCACGGGCAGCCCGCCGACCTCGACGGCCTTGCCCGTGCGCGCGAGCGCACCGGTCTCCGCCGTGCCCGCCGCGGGCCAACGGGCCTCGGACGCGCGCCGCTTGGCGTCGCGCGCCGCCTCGTCCACCCTGCGGTCCTCGCCGAAGACCGACTTCACGGGGGCGACTGGGACGGGCTTGTCCTTGTCCAGGTCCGGGAGCGCGAGGCGGCTCACGGCCACCACGCCTTCGGCGGAGAGGAAACCGCCCATGACGAACAGGATCGTGGAAGCCGCCGTGACCCGGGCCCGGCGGCCGAACTTCCGTCGCGCATCACCCCTCGGATTTCCTCGCGTCCGTTCCGTCCGTTGAGCAAAAGCGCGCACGCCGCCCCCATGTTGAGAAATGGAACCGCAGAGACATTACGCAACCTTTACTTCGACATTGCCATCCAAAGGTCCCAAAGCAATCGGGACCAAAGTCCCAATTTCACGAAAGACCAGCGATCCTTTGGTCCCGAATCGGATATCGAGCACCCCCACCCGCACTCCGCGCAAATCAATCCATTAACTTCCCTTGACTCGACGTGAATTTTCGGCGTCCCGCTTCCTCTTAACCCATCCCACCATTTGACGGCCACTCAGATATTCGTCGGAAAGGGCCAGCCTTGCCCAGTTCCACCCCGCTCCCCGGCAGAGCCCGCCCGTGGCGCGCCCTGTTGGCCGGGGCCGTCGCCGCCGGCCTCACGGCCGCGGCGCCCGCCGCAGCCATCGCCGTGCCATCGCCCGCGCCGGACGCCGCGCCCCGGCCCACCACAGGCGAGGGCGCGCCCTCCGCGTCGGCGCGGGCCGTCGCATCGGGCGAGCAGGTCGAGGTGATCGCCGAACGCACCGAGCGGTCGACCACGTACGCCAACCCGTCCGGCACGTTCACCCGCGAGACGCACTCCGTGCCGATCCGGGTCCGCCAGGCGGGCAAGCTGGTGGACGCCGACCCGACGCTGGTGAAGGCGGCCGACGGGACCGTGCGGCCGAAGGCGACGTCGGTGGGCATGGAGTTCTCCGGCGGCGGCGACGCCCCGATGGCGACCGTCTCGCGCGACGGCCGCTCGATGACGATGGACTGGGCGGGGAAGCTGCCCGAGCCGACGCTGTCCGGCGACACCGCCACGTACCCCGAGGTGCTGCCCGGCGTCGACCTGAAACTGCGCGCCTCGGTCACCGGCTACCAGCAGCTCCTGGTCGTCAAGAACCGCGAGGCCGCGGCCCGGCCCGAGTTGAAGAAGCTCCGCTTCGACCTCGACTCCGAGGGCGTCGCGGTCCGCGCCGACGCGGCGGGCAACCTCACCGCCGTCAACCCCGCGGGCCAGACGGTCTTCACCGCGCCTACTCCGAGCATGTGGGACAGCTCCGGCGTCCCGGCCGACGCTCCCGCCGCGGCCACGTCCCGCAAGGCCCGCTCGGTGGACACGGCCCTCTCCGCCCCGCAGGCCGCACCCGCCGTCGAGGCGGGCGGCTTCACGCCCGCCGTGGGCGCCAAGGAAACGACGATGCCGGTCAAGCTGGCGTCCGGCACCCTGGAGATGATCCCGGACCAGAAGCTGCTCTCGGCGCCCGACACGGTCTTCCCGGTCCACATCGACCCGTACGTCTCGGGCGCCCGCAACAACTGGACCGCCGTCTCGAAGAGCTATCCGACGACGTCGTACTGGAACAAGACCGACAACGTCGCCCGCGTCGGCTACGAGAGCGACACGGGCGGCACCTGGCGCTCCTTCTTCACGATGGACTCGCGCAACCTCAACGACGCGAACAAGACCATCGTCAAGTCGACGTTCCGCATCAGCAACACCCACTCCTGGTCCTGTACCAAGAAGCCGGTCGAACTGTGGGACACCGGCACCATCAGCTCCGCCACCACGTGGAACAAGCAGCCCGCCTGGTCCAACAAGCTGGCCACGCTGACCGACGCCAAGGGCTGGGGCACCGGCTGCCCCGCGGGCAACCTGGAGTTCGACAACACCGCCAACGCCAAGAAGGCTCAGGCGGGCAAGTGGACGACGATGACGCTGGGCCTGCGGGCCAGTGAATCGGACACCTTCGGCTGGAAGAAGTTCGACGCGAAGACCGCGGTCGTCTCCACCGAGTACAACACCACTCCCGGCGTCCCCAACGGTCTTGGCACCAATCCCGCCACGCAGTGCAACGCCAACCCCGTCGCGGTCATCGGCAACACCGACGTCCAGCTGTTCGCGAAGGTCGCCGACGCCGACGGCGGCACCCTCCAGGCCCGGTTCAAGGTGTGGCCGACCGGCAAGCCCGAAGCCTTCTTCGAGCCCCTCGCATCGGCCACCAGCGGCACGGTCGCCCGGGTCACGGTCTCCAAGGGGAGCTTCGCCGACCGCACCCCGTACACCTGGCAGGTCAGGGCGGAGGACGGGAAGGCCAAGTCCGCCTTCAGCGCGACCTGCTCCTTCATGGTCCTCAAGGACCGGCCGAGCCACAAGCCGGACGTCAGCTCACCGCAGTTCCCCGACGGCGCCGACGGCTGGCCCGCGGGCACGTCCCCCATCCGCACGGAAGGCGTCTTCACCATCGCCAACGGCGGTGCGAAGGACGTCGAGTCGTACGAGTACTCCTCAAGCGTCGACCCCACGGTGCGCACCCTGAAGCCGGCCAAGCCGGGGGGCGACGTCACCGTCAAGCTCACCCCGATGACCGTGGGATCGCACACGCTCACCGTGCGCAGCCTCGACCGGGCGGGCAACGGCTCGGACCCCCAGTCCTACCTGTTCTACGCCAACGGCCTGAAGACCGCCGACAAGGCGGGTGACATCAACGGCGACGGTCACCCCGACCTGTGGGCGGTCGACGGCGAGGGCACCCTCCAGCGGTACTTCGGCGACGGCACGGGCAAGGTGACGAAGGCCGCCGAGGCGGCGTCCGAGAAGGGCGCGTACAAGAACGCGAAGATCACCACGCGCGGAGACTGGACCAGCAACCAGTTCGAAGACCTCGTCGCGCTGATCCCCGACCCCGTCGAGAATTACAACCGCCTGTGGGTCCATCCCAACGACGGGAAGGGTGCCATCGAGACCGCGGAGAAGCAGAAACCGACGGACGAGCCGAAGGTCGTGGAGCGTGAGCTGAAGGTCCACGAGGAGGAGAACGCCCACTTCCGGGAGGCCGACCAGATCCTCGCGATCGGCGATGTGGACGGTCCGCTCGACCTGGACGGCGACGGGGTCATCGGCTCCGACGACCGCCCGGCGCACCCGGACCTGATCGTCAAGAAGGGCGACCACCTCTGGCTGTACTTCGGCTCGTCCTCCAACCACCTGGACGAGCACTTGGACCAGCCGCCGGTCCTGCTGGGTCAGGGCGGCTGGTCGAACTACGACCTGATGGCTCCGGGCGACCACACCGGGAACGGCCGCGTGGACATGCTGGCCCGCTCCAAGACCACCGGCGAGCTGCGCCTGTACGAGGGCAAGGGCCCCGAGGGCCAGGGCCTGGGCAACGCCCACACGGTCATCGGCAACGGCTGGACCCCCGCGTACCGTCCGCTGGCCACGGCCGCCCCGGACATCACGGGCGACGGCAGGTCGGGCGTCTGGGCGACGGGCGCGGGCGGTGAGCTGTACTTCTACCCGGGCATCAGGGGTGGCGGCACAGCAATCGGCACGAGCCTGAAGGGCTACCTGGACCTGGGCTGAGGCACCCGTGTCCCCCGGGACACCGGACGGAGGGGCGCGCCACCTACGGGCGGCGCGCCCCTCACGCGTACCGGGGCAGGCCCCCGGTGGAGACGGTCCACCCGGCGACGGTGACGTCCTCGCCGTAGACGAAGTCCTTGCGGGTCGCGTAGCGCGGCCCTTCGGGGGTGGCGTGGATGTCGGAGAACACGGCGCCGGTGCCGGTGCGGGGGTCGAAGACCGCGTAGACGGGGATGCCGATGAGCGGGTAGTCCCGCACCTTGCCGACCCAGTCGTTGTCGGGGTTGGACCGGGAGACGACCTCGACGGCGGCGAGGACGGCACGGGGGTCGACGGCGCCCTCGACGCCCAGGTCGTCCCAGGCGATCACGGTCACGTCGGGGTGCCGCATGATGCCCCCGGGCCCGTCCTCCACGTCCGGGGTCCCGGTGTGCGCCAGCAGCTCGTCGGGCATCTCCCGCTCCAGGCGACGGCTGATGCGCGACACCGTCACTTCGTGAGGGCCTCCGGGAGCCATCATGTCGTGGACGATCCCTTCCTTGGTGATCTCGAACTTGCCGGGGAGGCCGTACCCCAACTGGTCGACGGCATCGCGCATCGCCCGGTACTGGAAGTCGTCCTGTCGTGCGCTGTCGGGGGCGACGGTCATGGCGTGCGCTCCTCGTCTGCCGGGGGCAAGGGTCGTCACGTTCATGCTAGGCGGCGTCCTTGAGGTCGGGGCGGCCAGCGGGGCGGCAGGTGGCGCAGTGGCCAGGAGTCGGGGATCTGAAGGCCCTGTCGCAGCCCTCGCAGTTCTGGAGCGGGGGCGGGGGGCCCGGGGGCGTCGGGAGCCGTGGGGGCAGCAGCGTGGTGAGGCGGTGGGCGAGGAGGCCCGCCGGGTGTCTCAGGTCGTCCGGGAGGGACGCGGTGAGCGTGCGGCGCACGGCTTCCGGTGTCGCGCCCCGGTCGAGCCACTGGGCCACCGCCGGACCCAGCCGGTGGACGTCCCGCTCGGCGAGCGTGAGGCGCGGCTCGTGGCGGCGGAGGTCCGCGAGGAGGGCGGTGGCCGTGGAGTGCTCCGGGGTGGGCCGCTCCGGGGCCGGTGGGGGCGGGGGTTCGCGCACCGGCTCAGGCTCCGGGGCGGGGGCCGGGGCCGGGGCCTTCGCGGGGGCGCCCGGCTGGTTGTACGAGACCGTGCGCGTCACGACCCTGCCGCCCGGCAGCCGCTCGCGCGTACGGGACAGGTAGCCGTACCGCTCCAACTCCCGCAGCGCTGCGGCGATGCGGTGCTCGCTCTCCGGGAAGCGGGCCGCGAGGAACTTGATGCCAATGGGGGAACCGGCGGGCAGCGACTGGATGTGCGCGGCGAGGCCGATCGCGAGCAGCGAGAGTTCGCGGTGCTGGGCGAGGTGGTTGCCGATCACGGTGTAGCGGGTGGCGTGACGGGTGTTGGCGTGGATCACGCCGGACGGGGTGCGGGTGCGCGGGGGCGCGCTAGGCTGCTGTAAAGCCATGAGGAAACACTTCTTCCTTGATGGTCAGGCCCTCGCGGAAGCGCTTCTTCCTTGATGGCCAGGCCCTCGTGCGGGATTGCTGTCCCTGCGAGGGCCGTCGCTTTGCTGTGGGTGGTCGCGGCGAGCATATGCCCGCGAACGGGACGTAAATCCAGCCCAGTTGCCGAATGTCACCCGCGCGAGTGACCGGCCCGGTTCGGAGGGTGCTTCCCCCAGGGGCTAAGGCTTTTGATGTCGCACCGCACCGCGTCGCGGGAACCCACGACGCGGTAAGGGGCGCCTCCTGGAATGCCCGGGGGGCGGGGGCACTCCGGGGTGACGCAAGCACGTCAGCGCATCAGGAAGGTCTTCCGCCGCCAAGGCGTCATCGCGGTGGCGGCCAGTCCGACGAACAGAGCGCCCCCGGCCACGGCCCAACCGAACAGGTCGGCGGCCGGTTTCATCGTCCAGTCCCACCAACTGCCGGGGTACCAGACCAAGAAGAAGGCCGATGCGAGCGGAACGACCCAGCCGAGCTGGTGTCCCAGCAGCCGCACGGACAGCAGGGCGAGACCGAACCAGATCAGGAGGGAGCGGACGAAGACGACTCCGGCCTCCGGGCCGACGGCGAACGCCTCGACGCCGAAGGAAACGGCACAAGCGGCCAGGACCAGTGCCGTGCAGTACGCGGCGCGCACCCGATGCATCGCGGACGCGCCCATGGCGTCGTGCACCGCCATGGGGCCGCCCAGCATCGCGGTGAGGAAGACAGCGGTCAGGAGCGGGAGTTCCTGGCGATAGGGCACACCCGTGGTGACGCCCCCGCTTCCGATGGAAGGCAGCGCGATGCGCGTTCCGCCGAAGACGGCCGAGAGGAGGGCGACGGCGGACACACCGGCCAGGACCGCCGCCCCCCGGTGGACCCGTGCGTAGCGGAGAAGGTCAGAACCGGTCATCGGGCCCGCACCAGGAGGGGTCGCGGAGAAGCCGGTCGCGCTCCCGCGCGAGCCAGGTCCGCTGTTCGGCCGCCGACGTCCGCACGGCCTCGCCCGCCTCGCGCTGGGCTTCGTCGACTCCCGCCATGTGGAGCCCCTTGTCGGCGTCGGCCGGGTCCTGGCCCATGGAGTGGTACTCCAGCCAGAGACGGATGTTGTCCATGGCGGCCCAGGCCGCCTCGTCCTCCCGGGGCGGCCGGCAGCGGCCGATCGACTCGGTGAACACCTGGTCGGCCATGGCGAACGCCGCCGTGCGCACATGGCCTTCGGCGATGTCGAAGCCCCGGTCCCCCCACTTGGTCCGCCGCAGCCCGAACTCGTAGAACTCCTCCGGCGTCTTCATCCAGGGCTGCCCCGACCGGCCCAGGCGCTGGGCCATGCGAGTCAGATCCGGCAGGTACTTGCGGTGCTCGGGCCACACGCACACGCGCGGCGCGCCTTCCTCGGCGCGGTCGCACCGCGGGACGACCGCCGACGCCGGGCGGTCCACACGCAGCTCACCGGCGGCGGGCACCGCGAGCAGCGCCGCGAGGGACACGGCCGCCGCGCCCACGGCGACGAAGCGGACGGACGGCGGGGTGCCCCAGGAGGGCATCCGTTCGGTGTTCCCGCGCAGCGGTGGCGCCGTCACCGCGAGCACCGCGAGCGCACAGGCGAACAGCAGCCGCACGGCGACCGGAACCGGGTCCAGGTGCTGGTCCGGAGGCCCCGCGAGGACGTCGAACCTGAACGGGAGCGCCAGCATGCTGATGAAACAGCCCACCGCGCAGACGACGGGCGTGAAGGCGGCCGACGGCCACCAGCGCCCCGCGAGGTGCCCCACCGAAGCGAAGGCGATCAGGGTCGAGGCCCCGAGCAGGAGGTAGGACGGCCACAGGAAGCCGGGGCCCGCGTCGGTGAAGGAGACGGCCGCGGCGGTCAGGCACCCGATCCCGTACGCCAGGAATCCGAGCGTGAGGGTGGCGGCCAGCCGCGCGGCCTCGATCCGCCAGCCCGGCCTCGCCGCCGCGAGCAGCCCCTCCGGCATGCCCGCACGTGAGGACCGGCCGGCCTGCCAGGCCGAAACGCCCGCGAGGACCGACCCCAGGAAGAGCGTGACGACCTGTGCCGCCACACTGGCTTCGGGCCAGACCCCGATCCAGTACCTGGACCGTCCGAAGAGGACCACGAGGTCCACGGCGACCATCACCGGGAACGCGGTCAGGAGCGGTGAGCGCCGCAGCTCGATCCGGTAGACGTGCATCACGCGGCGCCTTCGCTCAGCGGCTGCCTGCCGAGCACCGTCATGTAGCCACGTTCCAGGGGGCTGTCGCCCGGGGCCGTCGGCGCGGCCAGTTCCGCCAGCTGCCGAGGGGTGCCCCGGTGACACACTCGGCCGTCGTTCAGTACGAGCACGGAGTCGCAAGCCGCGCCCACGTCCTCCACCAGGTGCGTACTGAGCACGACGGCGGCTCCGGCCCCGGCGAGGGAGCGGATCAGCTCGCGGAAGTCGAGGCGCTGCGCCGGGTCGAGGCCGACGGTGGGCTCGTCGAGGAGCAGAAGCGACGGGGAGCCGACGATGGCCGCGGCGATGCCGGCGCGCCGGAGCATGCCGCCGGACAGCGACTTCATGCGGTGCCGGTCCCGGTCGGCGAGACCCACGGCGGCAAGGGCTTCCCGGGTCGCGTGTTCGGCCTTCTTGGCGGGAACCTCGCGCAGCCAGGCGCAGTAGCGGACGAAGTCGACGACGGAGAAGGCCGGGTAGTAGCCGAAGTCCTGCGGGAGGTACCCGATGCGACGGCGGGCTCGGCGGGCTTGCCGTTCATTGGTGACGGGCTCGCCGAACAGCTCCAGCTTTCCGCTCAGCGGCGGGGCGACGGTGGCCAGGGTACGGAAAAGCGTGGTCTTGCCCGCTCCATTGGGCCCCAATAAGCCGGTGACGCCGGGTTCGACGGAAAGATCGAGACCCTCGATGACGCAGCGACCGGCATACCCCTGCGCGAGAGCCGTCAAGCGAGCCACAGGATGATTCGTCATAAATTAAATTTCCCTGAAACACAGGGCGGGCCCGCCGGAACCACGGGCCCGCCCTGCATGGCCGGTCAGTTGTGCACGTCGGTTTTATTGATCTTGAACCTGCACTCGTAGGTGTCGAACTTGCCGATGTAGCCGCTGTACAGCTTGTCGTAGTGCTGCGTGTCGATCTGGGCGTTGCAGTCGTACCCCGTGTAGTACCCGAAATCCGGAAAGTCCGAAGCGTCGTAGCAGTAACCGTGGCCGGACGTGGAGTACCAGTATCCTCGGCACCCCTCGTCCCAGGAAGCCTCGTGGGAAGCGTTCGACAACGGCGCCGCCAGTCCGATCGCCACAGCCGCCAAACCCGAGACGACAGCCCCCTTCACGATCTTCGATCCCGCTATTCGACCTGCCGCGAAACTCACCTAGATCCCCCCTAGGAATAGAATTTCGGAGATCAATAAGCCATCCCCAGCCTGCGAATCGCGACGCTAGCACGCACCGCAAAAGCGGAGCGCAGGAATAAGTCGGGTCAGGGAATGTTGACCGGATCCGGGCAGCTTCTGGCCGCATCTGCGGGGCTGTTCGACCCCGGTGCGAACGGGCTCTGCCAGGGGCTCGGGGAACTTGCCCGCCGCAGGCGAAACGGCGTCTTCGGGCAACGGGGTCCCCGGTGGGCGGGAACCCCGATGCCCCCGCCTCAGCGGATCTCGGTCACGAACACCGAACGCAGCAGCAACCGGTCCGACGCGGGCCGCCCGTGCGGACGGAGCGTCCAGGAGTCCCCCGTGCAGTCGGGCTCCGTGAACACGATCACCCACGAGTCCGTGTCGTTGTGCGGAGCGAACGCGGGCGACGAGGACCCGGGATCCGCGACCTCGGGGATCGTGACGCAGCCCGGCCCGGCCGGATCGTGGACGGTCGCCGACTGCGGCGATCCGTCGAGGCCGACGAACTTGTACGAGAAGTCACCGGTGGCGGCACTCGCGGAGGTCGGCAGGGTGACGACCAGGGCGAGCGCGCCGAGAGCCGCGGCGACGGTGTGACGAAGACGCATGAAGACCTTCCGGTAAGGGGCCTGGCGGCCCGTGAACGCGCCAGCCACCTGCTCCGCGGCCACCCCCGCCATGCGCGGGGTCACCCGCACGGGGCCGCCGAATCGATCCCCCATGGGCCATACGGGCGACGACGCCGCACGCGTCGCCCAAGGGGACGCACACCTTGAGCGGCGGGATCGGGTGCGACACCAAGAACCGCCCCGGCCCCCGGGCCCGGGCCGACCCGGGCCGAGGCGTCCGCCGAACAAGTGAATTGCGGTATTGCCCGAGGAATCAGGGCGAGGCAAAGCATATGACCGACTTGTCCGCAATATACGTTGCGCACGTTCCGTAACGTGTGCGCGCCCTCCAGGTAGGAAAGTGGCGTGCCGGGCCCACAGGGGTGACCCGTGTCCTTGCTCGCCAGACTCCGACCACCAGGCCTCAGGCCAAGACCGCCAGGGCGGCGGCTGCCGCTGCGGCGGGGGCTCGCGGCGGTCGCCGCGACGCTCGCCGTGGTGGCGACCGCCGTCCCCGGTGTCGCGTACGAGCAGCCGAGCGGCAGCGGCACCGGCGTCACCGGGCTGAACGGCGTGCGGCACATCCCCTATCCCTCGGGGATGCAGCTGTCCACGTCGGTCAACGGGAACCAGGAGGTGCAGGAGGGCCTGACCCTCAGCACCATCGGGGAGCCCAGGGCCGCGCACTACGACCCGCAGATCGACCCCGCCAGGGGGTACGCGATCAAGGTGCAGTCGCTGCCCCAGCAGAACTGCGCGGCTAACTCGGTCTGCTTCTCGGGCAACCTGTTCGTCCGGTTCAAGCACCCGGTGCACGACCCCGTGCTGAACTTCGCGGGGATCGGGGCGAACACCGGGGGCGAAGCGGACCCCGGCACCTCCGTGCGCCTCACCCTCCTGGACGGCGACGGGGGCGCCACGCTGCGCCCGGCCAGCGCGGGCGCCACGCTGCGGGTCGACGGACAGACCGTCAGGCCGCTGAGCAACACCTCGCAGTTCAACTGCTCGAACGCGAACGCGGCGCTGCGCGCGGGCTGCGGCAGCGTCCCGGTGCGCGGCGACGTCAGCACGATGGTCTTCCGGGTCGACTTCGTCACGCAGGGCCGGGCCGTCAACGCGGCGTCGGGCAGCGCGGGCGCCGACGCCTGGGCCCTGTCGGCGATGATCCGCGACGACTGCTCCAACGCGCCCTCCTCGTACGGCAACGCCAGCCACGTCGTCAGCGACCTGGCGCTCGGCCCCGACGTCACCGAGGACAACCAGAACACCGCGCTCACGGCGGCGTGCCGCCGCGAGGACGACGAGAACGACATGGACCCGGACTTCCCCGAGCTGCACACGGAGATGTCCGGGCAGACCTACTCGGTGACGGTCCCGGTCAGGGGCGTCTCGAAGCAGGCGTACGCCGCCGCGTGGCTCGACGTCACGGGCGACGGGTCCTTCTCGGACGCCCGGCGCGCGGTCGCGGACGTCGCCCCGGGCGCGGACAGCGTCACGTTCACCTGGACGCTCCCCGAGGGGATCAAGCCGGGGAACACCTGGACCCGCTTCCGCCTCGGCTACACCGCCGACCAGGTGCGCTCCGCGACCGGCATGGCAGACTCCGGCGAGGTCGAGGACTGGCCGCTGCGGGTCGTCGGCCCGCCCGCGCTGTCGCTGAAGAAGTCGGCCTCGCCGCAGACCGTCGCCAAGGCCGGCGAGAAGGTCACGTACTCCTTCGAGGTCACCAACACGGGCGACGTGCCCGTACGGGACGTGAAGGTCGACGAGGGCACGTTCACCGGCACGGGCACCGCGCCGCAGGCCACCTGCCCGGCGGGGACGCTGGAGCCGGGCGACTCGGTGACCTGCACCGCGGAGTACACCGTGACGCAGGCCGACGCGGACGCCGGGTCGGTCAGGAACACCGCGACCGCCACCGGTACCCCGCCCCCGGGCCGTACGCCCCCGGTCTCCGACGAGTCGACCACTACCGTGACGGCCGACCCCGACCCGTCCCTGACGCTGCGCAAGAGCGCCTCGGAGACGGACGAGCTGACGGTCGGCCAGACCGTCACGTACTCCTTCGAGATCACCAACACCGGCAACGTCACGCTCACCGACGTCGGCGTCAGCGACCACGAGTTCTCCGGCAGTGGCGGCGCACCCGACGTCACCTGCCCGGACGCGGCGCGCTCGCTGGCGCCCGGCGCGAAGGTCACCTGCACCGCGGAGTACACCGTGACGCAGGCCGACGCGGACGCGGGCAGCATCGACAACAAGGCGACCGCTTCGGGCACCCCGCCCGGCGGCGGCACGCCGGTCGAGTCGCCGCCGTCCAGCACGCGCGTGCCGTTCGACCCCAAGCCCTCCCTCGAAGTCGAGAAGGAGGCCGACAAGAAGACGCTGGTCGCGGGCGAGACCGTGACGTACACCTTCACGGTCACCAACACCGGCAACGTCACGCTGAGCGAAGTCACCGTCAGCGAGGGCGAGTTCAGCGGGTCCGGGAAGATGTCCGCGATCGACTGCCCCGACGGCGCCCCGCTCGCGCCCGGCGCGCAGCTGAAGTGCACGGCGACGTACGTGGTGACGCAGGCGGACGTGGACGCCGGGCGGGTCGACAACTCCGCGACCGCGACCGGCACGCCGCCCTCGGGCCCGCCGGTCGGCAGCCCGCCGGGCACGACCACGGTGCCGGGCGACCCGGACCCGTCGCTGAGCATCGTGAAGTCCTCGGACAAGGAGGAGCTGGTCGTCGGCGAGACGATCACGTACTCCTTCACGGTCACCAACACGGGCAACGTCACGCTCACCGACGTCACGGTCGACGAGGGCGAGTTCAACGGGTCGGGCACGATGTCGGAGCCCGTCTGCCCGGACGGGGCGAAGTCGCTCGCGCCCGGCGACCAGGTGGTGTGCACCGCGACGTACACGGTGACGCAGGCCGACGCCGACCGGGGCACGCTGCGCAACACCGCGACCGCGACGGGCACCCCGCCGGGCGGCACCCCGCCGGTGACGTCGCCGCCCACCTCCGTGCAGGTGCCGCACGACTCGCGGCCCGCGCTGAGCATGACCAAGGAGGCCGCTCCCGACACCGTGCACGAGGTCGGTGACGTCGTCACCTACACGTTCACGATCACCAACACGGGCAACGTGACCGTGCGGGACGTCCGGCCCGCCGAGGGCGCGTTCTCCGGCACCGGCGAGCTCTCCCCGATCAGCTGCGGGGACGAGGCGGCCGCGCTCGAACCCGGTGAGCGGGTGCACTGCACGGCGACGTACGTGCTGACGCAGGCGGACGTCGACGCGGGGAAGGTGACGAACACCGCGACCGCCACGGGCACCCCGCCCAGCGGCCCGCCGGTCGGCTCGCCGCCGGTCTCCACCGAGGTGGACGTGCCGCCCGCGCCGGGCCTGGACCTCGCCAAGAGCGCCGAGTCCTCGAACGAGAACAAGCTGGTCGCCGGGGAGACGGTCACGTACTCCTTCCTCCTCACCAACACCGGCAACGTCACGCTGGACGACCTGTCGGTCGACGAGGGCGAGTTCAGCGGTACGGGGAAGATGTCCCCGGTCGACTGCCCGGTGACGAAGCTGGCCGCGGGCGCCACGACGACCTGCACCGCGACGTACGTCGTGACGCAGGCCGACGTCGACAGCGGCTCGCTCACCAACACCGCGACCGCCACCGGTACGCCGCCGGGCGGCGCGCCGCCGGTGACCTCGCCGCCGGCCGACGCCCGGGTGCCCGCGCGGCACGCGCCGGGCCTGAAGCTGGCGAAGAGCGCGAGCACCGACCGGGCGACCAGGGCGGGGCAGGTCATCACCTACACCTTCACGGTCACCAACACCGGGAACGTCAGCCTCCGCGACATCGCGGTCAAGGAGGGCGAGTTCAACGGCCACGGGAAGCTCGGGCCCGTCGAGTGCCCCGCGACCGGGTCGCTGGCGCCCGGCGGGAGCGTCGACTGCACGGCGGCGTACACGGTCGTCGCGGCCGACCTGACCGGCAAGCCGCTGCGGAACACCGCGACGGCGAGCGGGACGGGCCCCGGCGGCGAGCCGGTGGTGTCGGAGCCGGGCAGGGCGACGGTGGACACCGAGCCCGAGCCCGTGCCGCCGCCGGTCGGGCAGCCGGGCCCCGGCCCGAAGCTGCC
The DNA here is from genome assembly GCF_044458065.1 of Streptomyces sp. NPDC050504. Taxonomy (NCBI): domain Bacteria; kingdom Bacillati; phylum Actinomycetota; class Actinomycetes; order Kitasatosporales; family Streptomycetaceae; genus Streptomyces; species Streptomyces sp. NPDC050504. The sequence goes on from NZ_JBITHO010000002.1 coordinate 141,401, forward strand.
CGAGACCGGGACGCTCGACGGGACGGTCCTCACGGCCTACGCGGCGGCGATGCTCGCGGCGGGCGGGCTGGTCCTGCTCTTCGCGAAGAGGCGGAGGGCCCGGAGGTAGGCGCGTGACGCGCGGCTCGTGAGAGCCCGCGTTTTGACGGAACGTCTTGACGGAACGGCATGACGGAACGGCTCGGGCCCCCGCCTGGTGGTGGGGGCCCGAGCCGTTTCCGCGTGCGCTACCCGAGGCCGTCGGTGCGGGGCGCCGCGCGGCGGCGGGCCGTTGCGCGGCGGCGGCGCAGGGCGCGGGTGACGGCCAGCGCGGGCGGGGTGAGGAGGCCCCAGGCCGCGAGGACCGCCCACGGGCCCGGCCGGTCGGGCCCGACGAGACCCGCGGCGGCCGCGCCGACGAAGCCCGCGACGATGACGCAGCCCACCGCGACGGACGCGTGGACCAGTCCCTCGACGAGGGCGTGCCCGCCGCCCCGGCGCGCACGGACCAGGACGCAGCCCGCGAAGAAGAGGTACGCGGCGGCCACGGCGACGAAGAGGGCGAACCCGGTGGTGAAGTCCGCCTCGCCGTCGGGGGTTTCGGCGCTGACCTGCGTCACGCCGCCCCGGGAGACGGCCGTCGGGTAGTCGCGCCACAGCGTGACGGTGACGCTGTCGCCCGGGTCCAGGCCGCCGAGGAGCGGCTCGTCGTCGCCGAGGGAGACCTTCTCCGGCAGGGGCTCGCGGCCCTTGAGCCCGAGGGTGTACTCGCTGTACCGGCCGCCCTTGACGACCGTGCCGGTGACCTCGGCGTGGATCTCGTACAGACAGTCGCTGTCGGCCCCGCCGCGCACGTGCGGGGGGCAGGGCTCGGCGGAGGCGTAGGCGCGCTCGACGCGGAGGCTCGCGGGGACCTCGGCGGCGAGTCCGACCGCGCCGGTCGCCAGGACGAGGCCGACGAGCCAGCAGCAGACGGCGCCCGCCACGCGCACGGCCCGCTCCACGAGCCCACCCCCATCTCCCACGGAACTCACCAGAACTCCGGTGAAAGGAAAGGGAATTATCTCGCGCCGGGCTTGCCTCCGGGGCAAACAAAAGGCCCGAGAGAGCCGGGACCTAGGTCCCCAACCAGGTCAAACACCCCCAGAAAATGCCATGGAAAATCATCTGCTTTACTCCTGCTATACCTTTTCTCCCCTCTGTCGCTGCCGCCTGCCCCGGAATCCCTCCATGCCCTCGCACCGCCGCTCCGCCCCCATAGCCCGCCTGACCCGCCAACTGCTGTGCGGGGCGACCCTGGCCGCGTGCCTGAGCGCGGGGACGGTGCTGGGCACCGCGCCGCTCGCCGACCGCGCGGAGGCCGGGGAGCCGGGAACGGGCGGCGACCAGTCCGCGCCGCGCGGCAACGCGGCGAAGCCCGGGTACACCACGCCGCTGCCCCCGCTGGCGGTGCCGGTCCCCGGCACGGCGGGCACGGACGCGGGCACGGACGCGGGCGGTACGGGCATACCGGCGACCGCCCTGGACGCGTACCGCAGGGCGGGCGAGGCGGTCACCGCGTCGCTCCCCGGCTGCCGCCTCCCGTGGGAGCTGGTCGCGGGCATCGGCAAGGTGGAGTCGCAGCACGCGGGCGGCTACGGCCTGCGGCCCGACGGCACGACCGCCCAGCCGATCCGGGGTCCGCGCCTGGACGGCGCCGGGTTCGCGCTGATCCGGGACACGGACGGGGGCCGCTGGGACGGCGACACGGAGTACGACAGGGCGGTGGGCCCGATGCAGTTCATCCCGTCGACCTGGGCCACCGCGGGCGCGGACGGCGACGGCGACGGGGTGCGCGACCCCAACAACATCTACGACGCGGCGCTCGCGACGGGCCTGTACCTGTGCGCGGCCGACCGGGACCTGTCGCGGGCGGCGGACCTGGACGCGGCGGTGCTGAGCTACAACCGCTCGCGGGAGTACGTGAACACGGTGCTGGGGTGGATGCGCACGTACCAGGGCGCGCCGGTGGCCGAGCTGCCCAACGGGCCCGAGACGCCGCGGACTTCGACGCCCCTGCCTCCGGCGCCGCTCCCGGTCCCCGTACCGGAGGTGACGCCCCCGCCGGCCCCGAAGCCCACGGTGCCGCCGCAGAAGCCGAAGCCCGTGCCGCCCCCGAAGCCGACCCCAACCCCGACCCCGACCCCTGAGCCCAAGCCGACGCCCGAGCCGACGCCCAAGCCGACCCCTCCCCCGACCCCCTCCCCCACGCTCACCCGGATCGGCCCCGCCGAACTGGCCCCGGCCCGGACGGGCGAGGAGTTCGCGGACCGGCCGAAGGTCAGGGTCGGGGGCGAGAAGCGCTGGGTGCGTTACGAGGTGAAGGGCGCGGGCTTCCCGGGAGGACGTACGGCGATCACGGTCGAGGCGTCCCCGGACGGCACGGCGACCGCGCCCCGGCTGACGGCGTCCGGCACCCCGGGCGAGGTCCGGGTGCGGGCCACGCTCCTGAACACCACGGCCCCGCCGGTCGTGTTCACCTCGCGCGTCACGCCGCACGCGGACGAACTGACGGCCCCCGACGCGCCGGTCCTGGCGGCGGAGGCGGGCGCGGAATTCACCGGCGAGGTCCGCGTGCGCGCGACGCTGAAGGGCGCCCCGGCGGCGGGAGTGCTCCTGACGGCGACGTTCGAGGGCCCGGACGGCCCGGTGCCGAACGGCCCCCGCTTCGCGCCGCCCCTCCCGGGCCCGCTGCTCACGGACGAGAAGGGCACCCTGAAGCTCCCCGCCCTCCAGGCGGGCCCCGCCCCTGGCACGTACACCCTCCGCCTGACGACCCCGGACGGCCTGGCCCTCACCCTGCCCCTGACCGTCCGCTGACCGTCCGCCGCTCGTCCCCGACGGGCTACTCCCCGGCGAAGACCTCGTCGGCGGTGGCGGCGGTGACGGCCCGGTCGAACCACTCGCCGAGGACGTCGAGGTCGGCGCAGGACATGACGCGCTCGCGCTGCTCGTCGGATACGTCGATGCCGCGCCGGTCGAGAAGCCGCAGGACGTCCTCGGCACGGCCCTCCACTCGCCCCTCCGAACGGGCCTCCGAACGGGCTTCCTGCCAGATCTCGGACGTGTAGAAGGACAGGTCCACGGCCATCAGATTCCTCCACTGGTGGGCGGCCGGGAGCTTTCCCAGCCCTTGTGCGGTGAATTCGGCTAGGGGGTACGAGATGTTGTCGGGCAGCTTGCGCAGGGCGGTGGAGAGTGCTTTCAGTATGGCACCGACCTGCGGATCCCTGGCGTGGGTCATCGCCGCCAGGGTGGCCATGACGAGGTTCTCCCCGGCCTGCTCCGGGTCGGTGATCACGGGCATGTTGTGGGGCCCCGCGACCAGCGGGTACAGCGTCATGGTGCGCCAGGGGCGGGGCCCGAGCCGCACCGGCCTGGCGGCCCACTCGGCGGTGGCGCGGTCCTGGCAGACGACCAGCAGGACGGCGGGCAGCTCGTACTTCGCATGCAGGTACGCGATGTAGTAGGCCCAGTTCACGGGTTTGTCGTGGGCCTTCCTGCCCTGTGATTCGACGGCGAGGAGGAAGGGCTCGTCCGCCTCGGTCTCGATCCGTAACAGCGTGTCGACGCGCCGCTCGACCGGCCTGGCCTCGGTGAGGTCGGGCGAGAGGACGGTCGCCGACGTGACGGCGGGAAAGTCGAGGCCGAGGGTGCGGGAGACCTGGGTGAACACCTCCGGGTACTCCTGGAAGATGCGGTGCAGGGCCTCGTGGGGAGCGCTGACCATGGGTGGTGACCGTTCTGTGAGCCGACGGCGAAGGCATGCGCCTTGGTAATTGCCGGGAGCATATGCCTCCCCATGGGGCCGAAACCTAGCCCAATTGGAGTACTTCACCTGTTCGGGTGATAAGCGGCAGAAGGGTGGCGGTCGGTTCTGTTGCGGATTCCGTAGGCGTGACGGGTTCCTGGCACTGCGCCGCGTACGGGTCAGGTCGCCGTGACCGTGCCGTCCGCCAGGCCGTCGTACAGGCCCTGGGCCAGCTGTTCGCCCAGGCTGCCCACCTCGCGCAGGGCCTCCTCGAAGGAGGTGATCGCGCGGAACCGTTCGCCGTACGCGCGCTGCTGTTCCAGCGGGAGGCGCGGGAGGCGCAGGCGGCGGACGTCCAGGCGGGCGGCCGTTGAGGCGTAGCTGCTGGCCCGGCGGCGGTTGGCCGTGGAGCGCAGGAAGCCCGCGAGGAACCACGCGTCCAGTTCGGCCGGTTCGGGGCGGAGCAGCGTCAGGCCGCGGCCGAGCGCCGCGCCCGCCGTGGCGTCGTCGACGACGAGGGCGACGGCGCGCCCGCCGAGCACCGGCACGACGACGTCGCCCGGCGCGGTCAGGACGGGCTCCTCGGGCGGGCCTTCGGGGAGCGTGCCCGTCGGGGAGCGGCCCGCGAGGACGTCCAGGTCGGTGAGGACGGGGTGGGCGCCCGTGCCCGCGCCCCCCGAGTGCAGCGTGAGGGCGCCCGCGCGGGCCAGCTCGCCGAGCGTGGTGAGCGGGAGGGTGCGGCGCGCGGACCCCGGGGGCGGGGCCGCGGGGGTCAGCCGGGCGGTCTCGCGGAGCGTCTCGGACAGGAGGCCGTGCACCCGCGCGAGGTCCGGCGCGCCGTCGCCCGTCGCGGCGGGCGGCAGGTGGCGGGCCGGGGTCAGGTCCACGTCGTCGTCGAGGAGTTCGACGACCGGGATGGTGCGGCTCACGCCGGGGCGGTCGGTCGCCGGGTCGCGCCAGGCGTCCAGGACGGCCTTCTGTACGGCGGGCCAGTCGCCCCTGGCCGCCTTGCCCGCCTTGGCTGTCTTGGCCGTCTTGCTCGTCCTGCTCGCCTTGCCCGTCTTGCCGATGGACTGCGGTGCGCCCGTCCCGGACGGTGCGGCGGTGGCCGCGGCCGCGTCGACCAGGAGGAGGCCGGGGGCGGCGTCCGGCTCGGCTTCGGGTGCGTCCGCGGGTGCGGTGCCGGAGCGGGGTCCGGGCGTGGTGCCGAAGTGGGATCCCGGCTTGGCTCCCGGCTTGCGGAGGACCCAGAGGTGGAGCGGGATGCCGTACGGCGGCGCGGCGCCGGGCGGCAGCGCGATCACCGCGCGCAGGGCGCCCTTGCGGAGCAGGTCGGCGCGGATCCGGCGGCCCGAACGGCGGGACGCGGCGGCCGGGGGCATCAGGAGCACGGCGGTGCCGCCCTCGCGGAGGCGGGCGAGGGCGTGCTGGGCCCACGCCAGCTCGGACTCCGTACGGGCGGGGAAGCCGTACTCCCACCGGGAGTCGTAGGCCAGCTCGTCGTGGCCCCAGTCGCGCTCGTTGAAGGGCGGGTGACAGAGGACGACGTCGGCGGTGAGGCCGGGGTGCGCGTCGGCGCGCAGGGTGTCGGCGGCGGCCACCCGGACGTCGGCGCAGGAGCGCAGGGCGAGCCGGAGTGCGGCGAGTGCGGCGAGGCCGGGGTCGGAGTCCTGGCCGTACACGGCGGTGGGGGGCGCGTCGGCGGGAGCCGAGACGGCGGCGTGCAGCAGGGCGCCGGTGCCGCAGGCCGGGTCCAGGACGGTCGCCGCGGGGCCCGCGATGGCGGCCATCAGCGCGGCGGGGCCCGGCGGAGTGAGCGTGTACTGACGGGGGTTCGCGTCGAGGTGGCGGCCGAGCAGGAACTCGAAGGCCTGCCGCACCCCCGTCTCGGCGGCCAGCTCGACGGCCGAGCGCAACAGCGGCGCCGAGGGCAGGAGCTGCTCTGGGTCCGGGGTGCGGACGGCGCGCCCGGGTCCCGGCGGGCCGAGCCTCGGAGCGAGTACGGCTTCGAGGGCGGCGGGCAGCATCCGCGACAGCCGCACGTCGGACGAGGCGCCCGGCTCCAGCCATTCGGCGGGCCGTTCCCTGAGCAGCAGCAGGGCGCAGCCCGCGTGGACCAGGGCGGTGAGCGACCCTGCGGGGTGGTCGGCGACCTGCTGCCAGGCGCGTTCGCGCAGCGGCACCTCGGCGAGCTTGCCCTGGCGGCGCAGCCACTCCTCGACCTCCGCGAGCGCGAAGGCCGGGCTGGTCTCGGTGCCGCCCACGGGCTTGGGGAAGTCGGCGTGACGCCGCCGCCAGTTGCTGACCGCGGCGCGCCCGACGCCCGCGAGGCGGGCGATTCCCGCGGCGGTGACCTCCCCGGCGTCCCGCACCCTCCCCGACACCTGGCCGTCTCCCTCGCCGCGCGCCCTGTGTGTGCCGCTGATCATAGCCACCGGGTTGGTCGACCGGATCCCCGTGAGCGATGTTGACTCGGTTCACAGCCCCCGTCGCCATTGACCCGCCGCCGCGGTGTTCCTTCCGCGGGATCGGCTCACAGTCCCCGCGTCGCGGCTCCCGGTGGACGGGTGTTCAGATGCGGTGGCGGACCCAGACGTTCGGTTCCACGTAGACCGCGTGGCCCTGCTGTGCGTCGCAGTGGACCGGGACCAGGGCGCCCTCGACCTCGACGTCGCCGGTCTCGTCGAACGGGAGGTCCGTCCAGGCGCGCCACTGGGCCAGGGAGCCCGTGACCGTCATCGACGCCGGGGCCACCGCTTCGATCACGCCGCCCGCGCGGACGTGGACGCGCAGCCACGGGTCGTGCGGGAGGCCGTCCTGCGGGCGGGTCCTGAAGGCGTACTCCTCGATCGGGGTGCGCGGCTCCAGGTGCTTGGCGCTGGGGCGGACCGGGGCCACCAGCTCCGCGTGCCCGCACCGCGCCGCGTTCTCGCGCATCGCGGCGAGCATCAGGCCCGACAGCCCCTCGCCCTGGCGCGCGGTCGAGACCGCGACCTCCACCGCGCTCACCGTGTCCGGCTTCCGCCCGCGCCGCAGGTCCGAGAAGGCCCACAGGACCGCCTGGTCCCAGCCCAGTGCGGGCAGCCCGCCCCGGTCGTCGGCGTTCAGCAGGAACGGCACGGACAGGCCCCGCGCGATCACCGCCCCGCTCTCGTCGTCCGTCGCAACCAGGACGTACTCCGGGAACTCCGCGGGGATCCGCATGTAGTGCGCCCAGCTGACGAGGTCCTCCTGGACGAACCCCGGCCAGCTGTCCGGGAAGTCCCAGAGGCGCCCGGCGAGCTCCGGCCGTTCGGCCACGGTGGTGATGGTGATGGTGGTGGTGCTGTTCATGCGCGCAGGCTAAGTCCCCGCACACGAACCGACCAGCGAATATCTACTGCCAGTACGGGCGGCCCGCCCGCTCGGCGCACCTCAGCTCCGCGCCCTGCGCGTCCCTCGTCGTCCGCCCCAGGCGCGCCTTCCCGCAGAGCTGCCCCCGCTGGTAGTGGTTGCCCGACGGGGTCAGGAGGACGTCCGCGTGCGCGTCCCGGCCCGGCTCGCGCTCCCCCGGTTCCGTCGGCGCGTACCTCTGCGGCGCCCGCGTCGGGTTCCCGCCCGACGGGAGCGCCTCCTGCGCGCAGCCGCCCAGCACCCGCTTCATCGCGGCCCGTTCGCCGCTCGTGACCCACACGCCGTACTTCTTCTTCACGGCCACCTGCCGCGCCACGTACGCACAGCGGTACGGCTTGTACGGCGGCAGCCACGTCGCCGCGTCCGCGTCGCCCTTCGCGCGGTTCGCCGGCCCGTCGACGGCCAGCAGGTTCAGCGGGTCGTTGGCGAACGCCACCCTCTTGCGCCCGTCCCACTGCCGCGCGCCCTTCTGCCAGGCGTCCGAGAGCGCGACCACGTGGTCGATGTCGATCGTGGAGCGCATCCGCTCGAAGGGGATGCGCCTGCCCGTGTACGGGTCCTTCGCCAGCGTCCCCGTCGCGACCTTGCAGTCGCCGCCCTTGAACGCGGTCTCCGTCAGGTCGCGCTTCAGGATGTCGTCGCGGGTGCGGCAGCCGTTGGAGTCCGTGTCGGCCCACGCCTTGCCGAAACGTTCCCGCTCGTAGCCGGTCCTGGGCGCCCTGCCCTTCACCGCGAGCGTGTCGACCGCCGCCAGCGCCGAGCCGTCCGGCCGCGACGCGGGGCCCGCGCCCGAGCCGTCCGGCCGCGCCCCCGGGTCGGCCCCGGCCCCCGGACCGGACTCCGGGGAGCAGCCCGTCAGCGCCAGCACCCCGGCGAGCGCCGCCAGGGGAAGGGCCGTACGGAGCTTGAGGACCGTTCCTGCCACGGTGACGTCTCCTGGGGTGCCGGGGGCGGGGACCCCGCATCCTAGGCGCGCGCGTCGGCACATCCGCGCATCGTCAGCGCGTCGTACGGCACGCGTCGGCGCGCTGTGCGACACGCGTCGGCGCGTCGGGCGGCACGCGCCTCCTCACACCTTCCCGATCCCCAGCGTGTTCTCGCCCGGCAGCAGGCCCGAGCCGATCGCCCCCACCCAGTACTCCCCCAGCAGTTCCGCGAGCCGCGCCGTTCCCGCCTCGCCGAGCGCCGCCCACGGCCCCGCCGCCAGCCGGTCGGTGCGCAGTTCGACGTCCGCGCGCAGCGCGCGGCCCGCCTCCGTCGCCCGGCCCTCCGCGTCCACCAGGCCGCGCCGCTCCAGCCGCGCCCGCGCCGCCGCCCACTCCTCGGCGCTCCAGCCCCGGCTCGCGAACACCTCGACGGGCGCCGCGCCGACCGACGCGAAGGAGACCAGCGTCTCGACCGGGTCGAGACCGGCCGCGAGCAGCGCCGCGACGTGGCCGTCGCCCCGGTGTTCGCGGAGCACGGTCGCGGCCTTCCAGAGGACGAGGTGCGGCGCTTCGGGGAGCGCGGGGCCCGCCCCCGGCGCGCCGGAAGGCGCGGACCGCGTCCCGGCGAGCAGCGCCGCGTTCGCCGCCGCGATCGGGCGGCCCGCCAGGTCGGCGGATCCGGCGGCCGTACGGGCCAGTTCGGCGGCCTCCGCGAGCGCCGGGGACGCCAGCGCGTCGCCGAACAGCGCGCGGTACGTCCGGTCCACCGCCCTGAGCCTGGCCGCCAGCACCTCCGACGGCAGGGCCACGTCCCGGATCGCGGGGACGTACGCGGCGACCATGCGGGGGCTGAAGCTGTGGAACACCGCGGTGACCAGCTCGGGGGACACGGGGCCCAGCGGCGCCGACCGCCAGGCGAAGTACGAGGGCCAGCGCTCGTCGGTGGCGTAACCGAGCGCCGCCGCCTCGGCGTTCGCCTCGGGCGCGTAGTAGAGGAGGGCGTGCAGCGGCTCCAGCAGGTGCCACATCTGGCGGACCCGCTCGGGAGCGGGAGCGAAAGCAGGTGCGGGGGCGGGGGCAGAGACAGGGGCGGGGGCTACGGCGGGCTCGGTCACGGTTCCTCCTCCGTACACACATCTTGTCACTGGCTAGATTGCCCGCCCCCCGGCGAATTTGTCAATGACTAGATCCCGCGTACGCTGCTGTCATGGCGACCACCGACAGCACCGCTCCCCGCGGCTACCACCACGGCGACCTGCGGCACGCGATCCTCGCCGCCGCCCTCGACGTCATCCGCTCCGAAGGGCCCGGCGCCCTGTCGCTGCGCGACCTCGCGCGCCGCGCCGGCGTCTCGCACGCCGCGCCCGCGCACCACTTCAAGGACCGCGCGGGCCTGCTCACCGCGATCGCCGCCGAAGGCCACGACCTGCTCGCCGAGGCCGTCGCCGAGGCCGACGGGCTGCGCGAGGCGGGCGTGGGTTACGTGCGCTTCGCGACGCGGCACCCCGCGCACTTCCAGGTGATGTTCCAGCCCGAGCTGTACCGGGCCGACGACCCGGACCTCGTCGCGGCGAAGGACCGCTCGACGCGAGAGCTGCGCGCGGCGGTCGCCCAGCTCGGCGCCGACCCCGAACTCGCGGGCGTGGCCGCCTGGTCGCTCGCCCACGGCTTCGCCACGCTGCTGCTCACCCACAACCTGGAGCGGGCGGTGGGCGACGGGGACCCCGAGGACGTATTCCGCGTTCTGGCCGAGATTTCCTTCACACCGCCGTCCGGCCGGACACCGGAATAGCCCGGCGGGCGGGCGCGCTTGACCACCTTGCAACGCACGCACAGAGCAAGGGGTGGGAACGATGGGCGCAGGAACCTCCAGCCGCAACTCCGTACGCGGGGCGGCCGTCGCACTGGTCTCCGCGACGGTCCTCGCCGCGCTGCCCGGCACGGCGATCGCCCTCGACTCCGGGCACGCGCCGCACAAGGCGGCTTCCTGGAGCGGCAGTTGGGCCGCCTCACCGCAGTCGCCCGCCGCCCCCTTCGGACCGAACTGGTCACAGGAAGGGTTCGCGAACCAGACGGTCCGCCAGGTCGTGCGCGTCACGAAGGGCGGCGCGAAGGCCCGCATCGAACTCTCCAACCGGTACGGCACCGCCCCGCTGCGGATCGCGGGCGCGACCATCGCCCGTACGGACGGGGGCGCGGCCGTCGAGGCCGGTTCGGTGCGGGACCTGACGTTCGGTCACGGACGTGCGCTGACAATCCCGGCGGGCGGGACCGCGCTCAGCGACGGCGTGCCGTTCGAGGTCGAGGCGTTCGAGTCGGTCTCCGTCACGCTGTACCTCGCGGCGCCCACCGGGCCCGGCACCTTCCACCACACCGCCGGTGCGAAGAGCTTCCGCGCGGCCGGGGACCACCGGGCCGACCGGGGCGGGGAGGCGTTCAAGGAGACCAGCGAGTCCTGGTACTTCCTCACGGGGGTCGAGGTCAGCGGCGGCACGGCGGGACGCGGGGCCGGGCGCGGCAAGGGCGTGGTGACCTTCGGGGACTCCATCACCGACGGCGTCGGCTCCACGGTCGACGCCAACGGCCGCTACCCGGACAAGCTCGCCGAGCGGCTCGCCGCCGCCGGGCAGGAGCGGGCCGTCCTGAACCACGGGATCTCCGGCAACCAGGTCGTCAACGACACGACGTGGGCAGGCGAGAAGGGGATCGCGCGCTTCGAGAAGGACGTGCTGAACGAGCGCGGGATCGGGACGGTGATCGTCCTCGAAGGCATCAACGACATCGGCGCGAGCTTCCAGGGGCCGCCGATCGGAGGGACGCCCGAGGTGTCCGCGCGGCAGCTCATCGAGGGGCACAGGTCGCTGATCCGGCAGGCGCACGCGCGGGGCCTGAAGGTGATCGGGGCGACGCTGACGCCGATCAAGGGGTCGTTCTACGACGACCCGAAGGGGCTCAACGAGAAGAAGCGGGACGCGGTGAACGCGTGGATCCGCGGCTCCGGGGAGTACGACGCGGTCGTCGACTTCGACCGGGCGGTGGCCGATCCGGCCGATCGAGACCGGCTGCTTCCGGTGTACGACTCGGGGGACAAGCTCCACCCGAGCGACGCGGGGTACGTCGCGATGGCCCAGGCCATCGACCTCTCCGAGCTGCGGTAACCCCTGCCGGGGGCGTCAGAGGACCGCGCCCGCGCGGCGGAGCCGCACATCGACACAGCCCCGCGCCCCTGGAGGGGCGCGGGGAAACTGTGCGAGCGGGCCCCCTACGAGCCCAGGATCGTCGTCAGGAACTCGCCCGTCCACGCCAGGAGTTCGCGGCCCACCACGGGCTTCCCGCCGATCTTCCCGGCGGTCGGGCGGGGGACCAGGATCTGCTGGGCGCCGCCCTTGATCACCGTACGCGGGTACAGCCGCTTCAGGCGCAGCTCCTGCGACTCCCGCAGCTCCACCGGCGCGAAGCGGATGTTCGACCCCTGGAGGACGATCTCCCCCACCCCGCACGCCCGCGCCAGCATCCGCAGGCCCGCCACCAGCAGCAGGTTCTCGACCGGCTCCGGCAGCTTGCCGTAGCGGTCGGTCAGCTCCTCGCGCACCGCCTTGATGTCGTCCTCGGAGTTGGCCGCGGCGATCGCGCGGTACGCCTGGAGCCGCAGCCGCTCGCCGGGCGCGTAGTCGTGCGGGACGTGCGCGTCCACCGGCAGCTCGATCTTCACCTCCAGGGGCGCCTCGTCCTCGGCCCCACCGCTCTCCAGCGACTTGCGGTAGTCGGCGACCGCCTCGCCCACCATCCGTACGTACAGGTCGAAGCCGACCCCCGCGATGTGGCCCGACTGCTCGCCGCCCAGCAGGTTTCCGGCGCCGCGGATCTCCAGGTCCTTCATCGCGACGTACATGCCCGCGCCCATCTCCGTGTGCTGCGCGATGGTCGCCAGGCGCTCGTGGGCGGTCTCGGTCAGCGGCTTCTCCGGCGGGTACAGGAAGTACGCGTACCCCCGCTCGCGCGAGCGGCCCACGCGGCCGCGCAGCTGGTGGAGCTGGGAGAGGCCGAAGTTGTCGCCGCGCTCCACGATCAGCGTGTTGGCGTTGGAGATGTCGATGCCGGACTCGACGATCGTCGTCGAGACGAGCACGTCGAACTTCTTCTCCCAGAAGTCCACCACGACCTGCTCCAGGGCCTGTTCGGACATCTGGCCGTGGGCCGTCGCGATCCGCGCCTCGGGGACGATCTCGCGCAGCCGCGCCGCCGCGCGGTCGATCGACTCGACGCGGTTGTGGATGTAGAACGCCTGGCCCTCGCGGAGCAGTTCGCGGCGGATCGCGGCGCCGATCTGCTTCTCCTCGTACGGGCCGACGAAGGTGAGCACCGGGTGGCGCTCCTCGGGCGGGGTGGTGATCGTGGACATCTCGCGGATGCCCGTCACCGCCATTTCGAGCGTACGGGGAATGGGCGTCGCGGACATGGTGAGGACGTCGACGTTGGCGCGGAGCTTCTTCAGCTGCTCCTTGTGCTCGACGCCGAAGCGCTGCTCCTCGTCGACGATGACCAGGCCCAGGTCCTTGAACTTGGTCTCGGACGAGAACAGCCGGTGCGTGCCGATGACGACGTCGACCGAGCCGTCCTTCAGCCCCTCGAGCGTCGCCTTCGCCTCCGCGTCCGACTGGAAGCGGGACAGGGCGCGGACGACGACCGGGAACTGCGCGTACCGCTCCGAGAAGGTGCCGTAGTGCTGCTGGACCAGCAGGGTGGTGGGGACCAGGACCGCGACCTGCTTGCCGTCCTGCACCGCCTTGAAGGCCGCGCGCACCGCGATCTCCGTCTTGCCGTAGCCGACGTCGCCGCAGATCAGGCGGTCCATCGGGACGGACTTCTCCATGTCCTCCTTCACCTCGGCGATGGTGGACAGCTGGTCGGGCGTCTCCGCGTACGGGAAGGCGTCCTCCAGCTCCCGCTGCCAGGGCGTGTCGGGGCCGAAGGTGTGGCCGGGCGCCGCCATGCGCGCGGAGTACAGCTTGATGAGGTCCGCGGCGATCTCCTTGACCGCCTTCTTCGCGCGGGCCTTGGTCTTCGTCCAGTCCGCGCCGCCGAGGCGGTGCAGGGTCGGGGCCTCGCCGCCGACGTACTTCGTGACCTGCTCCAGCTGGTCGGTGGGGATGTACAGCCGGTCGCCCGGCTGGCCGCGCTTCGCGGGGGCGTACTCCACCAGCAGGTACTCGCGGGTGGCGCCCTGGACCGTGCGCTGCACCATCTCGATGTAGCGGCCCACGCCGTGCTGCTCGTGCACGATGTAGTCGCCCGCCTGGAGGGTCAGCGGGTCGATCGTCTTGCGGCGGCGGGCCGGCATGCGGCCCATGTCCTTGCTGGCCGTGCGCTGCCCGGTCAGGTCGGTCTCGGTGAGGACCGCGAGCTTGAGCCCGGGGTCGACGAAGCCGTGGTCGATCGCGCCGCACGCGACGTGCACCACGGACGGGGAGACCTCCGCGAGGTCCGCGTCGAGGCGGGCCGCGATGCCCTCGCCGCCCAGCACCTCGACGGTGCGGGCCGCGGGGCCGTGGCCCTCCGTGACGTACACCGCGCGCCAGCCGTCGGCCAGCCACTGCTTGGTGTCCGCGAGCGCGCGGGCCGTGTCGCCCCGGTACGTCTCCGGGGCGCGCATCGCCAGCTTCAGCGTGTCGTCGGTGTGGTCGGCCAGCTCGTCGTCGGCGGCGAACGGGGAGATCGACCACCACATCATGTCCAGCTCGCGGGCCCGGTCGCGGACGTCCGCGATGCCCCACAGCGAGGCGGCGTCCAGGTCGATCGGGGCCTCGCCGCCGGTCGCGCTCGCCGCCCACGACGCCTGGAGGAACTCCTGGCTGGTCGCCACGAGGTCGGCGGCGCGGGTGCGGACCCGCTCCGGGTCGCAGACGACGGCCATCGCGCCCTTGGGCAGGACGTCGATCAGCAGCTCCATGTCGTCCACGAGCACCGGGGCGAGGGACTCCATGCCCTCCACCGCGATGCCCTCGGCGATCTTGTTGAGCAGCTCGCCCAGCTCCGGGTGGGCCTCGGCGAGGGCCGCGGCCTTCTCCCGTACGGCGGGGGTGAGCAGCAGCTCGCGGCAGGGCGGGGCCCACAGGCCGTGCTCGGCGACTTCGAGGGAGCGCTGGTCGGCGACCTTGAAGTAGCGGATCTCCTCGACGTCGTCGCCCCAGAACTCCACCCGCAGCGGGTGCTCCTCGGTGGGCGGGAAGACGTCCAGGATGCCGCCGCGCACGGCGAACTCGCCGCGCTTCTCGACGAGTTCGACCCGGGAGTACGCGGCGGCGGCCAGTCCTTCGACGATCCGGTTCAGGTCGGCGGTCTGCCCCGTGCGCAGGGATACGGGCTCCAGGTCGCCCAGGCCCTTCACCTGCGGCTGGAGCACCGAGCGGATCGGGGCGACGACGACGCTGACCGGGCCGGCCGCGGGGTCGTCCAGCGAGGGGTGCGTCAGGCGGCGCAGCACGGCGAGGCGGCGGCCGACCGTGTCGGAGCGGGGCGACAGGCGCTCGTGCGGCAGGGTCTCCCAGGAGGGGTACTCCGCGATGCCGTCCTCGGGCAGGAGCGTGCGCAGCGCCGCCGCCAGGTCCTCGGCCTCGCGGCCCGTCGCGGTCACCGCGAGGACCGGGCGGCCCGCCTCGCGCGCGAGGGCGGCCACCGCGAAGGGGCGGGCGGCGGCGGGGCCGACCAGGTCGACGTGCATGCGGTGGCCGTCGGCCGCGGCCTTCACCGCTTCCGCGAGCGCCGGGTCACGTACTACGGCATCCAGCAGGCCGTGCAGGCTCATGAGCTTTCCGTTTCGGGCGGGGTGGCATCGCGAGGGCCCGACACGTGGTACGGGCCGGGGGTGTCCAGCGTACGACCCCCCACTGACAGGCGCGGCCCGCACGGGGCGGGCGTCGCCCGTGCGGGTCCCCGCGTGCGGTTCCCCGCGCTCCCGGCGGGGCGCGCCCGCCCCCCCTGTCCACCATGCGGTAGCCGTACGACCGGGAAAGCGGGGTGCGCCCCTACTCTCGTCCCGTACGCTCCGGCGCCGACCACGCCGGACAGGGGACCGAGTGGGGGTGCAGCCTTGGACGTCAACGCGATGGCCGCTTTCGGGGTGTCCGCCCCTGAGGAGGAGATCTACCGCCACTTCCTCAGGAACCCCCGCACCCCCGCGGACGAGGTGCACCTCCTCATCCGCGCCGACCGCGAGCACGCGCTGCGCTGCCTCGGCCGGCTCCGTGACCTCGGGCTGCTCCAGCCGGAGGACCCCGACGACGGCGAGGGCCTGGTCTGCCCCACGGACCCCGAGGTCGCCCTCGCGCGCCTCGTCGACCAGCGGCTCAACGACCTCCACGAGGAGCTCCAGCGCGTCACGCGCTCGCGGCACGTCGTGGACGGGCTGCGCGCCGAGCAGGCGGCGCGGCGCGAATCCCCTGCGGGGATCGAACAGTTGGAGGGGGTCGACGAGATCCGCGACCGGATCGACGACCTCGCGTTCTTCGCCCGCCACGAGATCCTCGCGGTGGAGCCGCACCCCCGGCTCTCCCCCGAGAACATCGCGCGCTCCCGCCCGCTCGACCTGCGCTGCCTGCGCCGGGGCGTGCGGCTGCGCAACATCGTGGTGCGCGCGGCGCTCGACGACGCGCCGACCGCCGACTACCTCCGCGAGCTGGTCGCGCACGGCGCGCAGGTCAGGGTGACCGACGAGCCGTCCGAGCGGATGCTCGTGTACGACGGAGGTACCGCGCTCGTCCCGCTGGACCCGCAGAACACCGCGCGCGGCGCGCTCCTCGCGCACAAGAGCGGGCTCGTGGTGAACATCATCGCGCTGTTCGAGAAGATCTGGGCGTCCGCCGAGGACCTGGCGACCGCGGAGAACGGCGGCCGGCCGCCGGGCGACGAGCTGTCGGAGATCGAGCAGCGGGTGCTCGTGTCGATGTGCACGGGCGGCAAGGACGAGGCGGGAGCGCGCGAGCTGGGCGTGTCCGTCCGCACGTACCGCCGCTACGTCGCCGACCTGCTCCAGTCGCTGCGGGCCACGAGCCGCGCGCAGGCCGCGCTCCTGGCCCGCGAACGGGGCTGGATCTAGGGCCTCGCCGCCCGGTTCCCGCCCCGTCCGCCCGGTGGGGATCAGGCCGCCTGCCAGCCGTGCAGCGCCGTGTCCGCGAGGACGGTCGCCAGCGCGTTCCGCACGGCGTCCGGCCGGGTCGCCCGGTCCAGGGCCACCCGCAGGCTCACGCGGTCGCTGGCCACGTCCGGGGTGCACGTCCAGTGCGCGGGGAGCAGGCTCAGGAGGCGGAGCACGGTGGTCTCGCCGGACGGGGCCGTACGGTCGTTGCGGACCGCCACCACGTCGATGAAGGGCCGCTCGGTGCTGGGCCGCTCGGTGCTGGGCCGCTCGGTGCTGGGCCCGTCGGCGGGGAACTGGGGGCACGCGGTCATTTCGTGGGCTCCTTCGCTTCGGTCAGTGCGGTCAGCGCCGCCGCGCCGAGCGCCTCGATCCCGGTCGGCAGCGCGGTGCGCACGTCGGGCGCGAACCGCGGCGAGTGGTTGGGGGCCGGGGGCCCGCCGTCCGCCAGGGCGCGGCGCCACGCCTTGGCCCCCACGGTGCCCAGCAGCCAGTACGCCAGGGGGACCCCGCCCTCCGCGAAGCGGCCCGCGTCCTCGGTCGCGGTCACGGGGGCCGTCACCGCGACCCGGCCGGGGCCGAACAGCTTCCCGTGGGTGGCGCGCACCGCCTCCGTGGCCCGTGCGTCCGGCACGAGGGCGGGCGAGCGGGAGGTGACGGTGAACTCCGGGTCCCTGGGGCACGCGGAGGCCGCGCACTCGGCGGTCACGACGCGCCGCACGGCCGCCTCGGCGCGCGCCAGGGACTCCTCGCCCAGTGCCCGTACGGAGAGGGAGAGCTCGGCCCTGTCCGGGATCACGTTCGCGCGCTCCCCCGCGTGCAGCGCGCCCACCGTGACCACGACCTGGTCGGCCGGCGCGGTCTCCCTGGCCACCACCGACTGGAGCCGCAGCACCACGGCCGCCGCCGCCACGACCGGGTCGACGGCGAACTGCGGCGTGCCCGCGTGGCCGCCCCTGCCGTGGACCACCACGTCGAGCGTGACGCTCGCGGCCATCAGCGGCGCGCCAGGCACCGCGTGCGCGACGGTGCCTGCGGGCAGCGGGGCGGCGTGCTGGGCCAGGACCAGGTCCGGGACGCCGAACCGCTCGTACAGCCCGTCCGCGAGCAGCGCCGCCGCGCCCTCCAGGGTCTCCTCGGCGGGCTGCCCCACCGCGACGACCGTGCCGCCCCAGGCGCCGCGCTCGCGGGCGCGGGCGAGACGGCCGACCGCGCCCGTGAGCGCGGCCAGGTGGAGGTCGTGGCCGCAGGCGTGCATCGCGCCGGGGGTCGTGCTGGCGTACGGCAGCCCGGTCTCCTCGGCGACCGGCAGCGCGTCCAGCTCCGCGCGCAGCAGTACGGTCGGGCCCGGTCGGCCCGACCGCAGGACGCCGACGACCCCGTGGCCGCCGACGCCCCGGGTGACCTCGCAGCCGTGCGCCGCGAGGCGCTCCGCGAGGCGGGCCGCGGTGCGGCGCTCGGCGCCGGACAGCTCCGGATGGGCGTGCAGGTCCAGGTAGAACTCGACCTCGGGGCGCAGGAGTTCGCGCTCCGCGGCGGCGACGGCCGTACCAGTCATGGGAATCTCTTCCTCCTCTTGCGCCGGGACCCAGCGTGCGGGAAAGGGACTTCAGGGTGCCTACGGGCCACTGTCACCCCGTGACAGCGGGGTGACAGCGGCAGGCGGCGCGATCTGACAGCGGCTGCCGCTGCAATGGACGAGTTCCGGCCGCCGGACCGAAAGGCGGCCCTTGACCTGAGGAGTCCACCATGGCCCCCAAGACCGAGCTCGCCACCCTCGCCGACGAGATCCTGGAGCTGGAGTCGGAGACCTTCGAGATCTCGGACTACTCGGACTCGTCCGAGGTCGTGCTCGCCGGTTCGACGTCGTGTTCCTCGACGTCGACGTGCTCCAGCACCACCAGCACCACGTCCTGCAGCGCCTGACGCGGGGCACCCACGGGCGGAGGCCCCCTTCCCGTACGGGGAGGGGGCTCCCGCATGCGCGGGACGCCCCCGAGGGGGCGCCCCGCGTGGGCGCGGGCGCGGACCGCGCGGGGCCCGCGGCGGCGGTGTCACGGGAAGGGGTGCGGGACGGCTTTGATGTCGCCGCCCGCGAGCTTCGCGAGCCGCGGCATCCGCAGCGCCCGCTGCCGGGTCCACCCGAAGTCCAGCGGCAGCAGCCCCGGCACGATCGTGCTCACCGTCCGCAGCCCCATCCGGTGCTGTTCGGGCGTCGTCTGGTCGACGGCGATCACGTCGTGCCCCGCCCCCGTCAGCTGGTCGCACAGCAGCCGCAGGTCGTCCAGGAGGTCCCCGGTGCGCGGCCGCAGCGCGGCCCACCCGGGGAACGCCTCGGCCAGCGGCACGACCGCCGCGGGCTCCAGGTACTCCCGCGCGTAGGGGGCCATGGACGGCAGCCCGTACAGCTGGGCGTGGTCCTTGAGGTGCAGGACCTTGCCGAAGTCCGCGGCCATCGCCTCCAGTTCGCCCTGCCGGTCGGCGACCTGGTGGGGCAGGTGGGGGATGTACGTCAGCACTTCGGAGAGCGCCGCCTCCACCGTCCCCTCCGGGTCGAACCCGGCCGCCGCGCTGAACGACAGCGTCCCCGGACCCCCGTCGCGCCGGACGGCGAGCGCGGTGACGACGGGCACGGCGAGGTCCGTCCTGGTGTCGAAGGCGTGCACGTCGTAGCCGTGCAGCGCGGCCCGGTCCAGCATGGAGCGGACGGCGGGCGCGCGGCAGGTCGCCAGGTCGATCTCGACGGGGTGCAGCCGGCCGTGCCAGGTCACCAGGAACGCGTCGCGCTCGACGAGTTCGAGGAGCCCGAAGAGGATCGCCTCCTCCAGGCCGGCGCCCGTGGCGCAGCCGTTGGAGCACTCGAAGACGAAGTTGTCCGCGTCGACGCCCGCGCTGTAGTGGGCGAGCCGCGAGGGGACGAGGACGGGCCGGTCGTCGCGCAGGGAGTGGCCCCACACCCAGGGGATGTCCCGGTCCGGGTCGAAGGGGCTGACCAGCGGGTCGCTCGCGTAGGTCTCGGGGGCGTACAGACCGCAGGAGGCGGGGTCCAGGACCGCCTCGCCGCGCGAGCGCAGGGTGGTGAAGGACTCCACGACGGGCGAGGTGCCCCGGCGGCGGTGCGTGCCCGCGTACCGCTCCAGGCCCTCCAGTTGGGCCAGCGTCCTGCTGGTGCCGTAGCTGTTGGCCTGGCCGCTCCAGGTGACGTCGTTGAGGCCCGCGTACCCGCGCACGAAGTGGCTGCCCGCCACGGGCGCGGTCGTGGTGGACGCCGGGTTGAGCCAGGTGCCGGAGCCGATCGCGCCGCACACCGGGTTGGCGAGCGCGGCGGCGGGCAGCGGGTAGGAGTCCAGGGGCCGCAGCCGGTAGCCGTCGGGGTCCGGCTTGGGCCGGGGGACGAGCTCCATGCGGGCGGACTCGGCGGTGTCGGGCCGCTCCTGGACGCAGGCGGGGCACAGCGGTTCGGGCAGCAGCGGGAACGTGGCGGTGGCCAGCGTCCCGAGGTCGACCCTGGTGACCTGCGGGAGCGCCCGGTCGGCCGGGGTCTCGGCGGGTGCGGTGCGCCCGCCGGGGACGACCGCGCGGTACGCGGCCCAGACCGCGTCGACCGCGAAGCCGGTGAGCACCGGCCAGGCGCCCGCCTCCCTGGGCTCGTACCCCAGCTCCAGCGCCTCGCGCTCGGAGCGGCCGCGCAGCCGCTGCCAGCGCATCGCCAGGCACTGCCCGCAGACGAAGTCGCCGCCCGCGCCGCCCCAGGGGCCGATGAGCGCGGCGCGCGCGGTGAGCTGGACGGTGGCGAGCGGGCGGATCGCGGCGTACGGGTCGCGGTGGCCGAAGCCGAGCACGTCGGCGTTGCCGAGCGGCACCACGAGGGGGCTGGTGAGCCGTTCGCCGGGCGGCAACGCCTCGTACCGCGCGGTGAGTTCGGACTGGAGCTGTTGGGCCGCTGTCTTCATGTCCGGTCACTCCAGCGGAAGGTCCTGAGCGCCAGCGCGCCGAAGACGAGGGCGAAGGCGGCGAGCACGCCGCAGCTGACGAGGACGTCCCGGCCGCCGCCGTCGCCGGTGAGGGCGGCGGAGACGCCGTCGTTGAGGTAGCGCAGCGGCAGGACCCGGGAGAGCGACCGCATCCAGTCGGGCATGGCGTCCAGCGGGAAGAACGACCCGGAGAGGAACGCCATCGGGATCATCAGGCAGTTGGCGACGGCGGCGACGGCCTCGGGGGTCCTGGTGAAGGAGCCGACGACGACGCCGATCGCGAGGAACGCGGTGATCCCGGCGAGGAGCACGGGCAGGGCGAGCGGCCAGCCGCCGTCGAGGCGCAGCCCGAAGGAGGGCAGCAGCGCGACGGAGACGAACAGCACGGCCTGGACGGCGCCGATGCCGACGGCCAGCACGTAGCGGGAGGCGAGGACGGCCGGGAGCCTGGCCGGGGTCATCCGGACGAGCCGCAGCAGGTCGTCGCGGCGCCACTGCATGAGGACGAAGGCGACGCCGAACACGGCGGCGTTGGCGACGCCCCAGGACAGGACGCCGGGCGCGATGTAGTTGATGTACGGCTTGCCGCTCTGCTCGACCTCCTGGCCGTGGAAGATCAGCCCGAAGACGACCAGGAAGAGGAGCGGGAAGGCGAAGGTGAAGAAGAGGGTCGTCTTGTCCCGGGTGTAGGCCCGGTACCCGGCGAGGGAGAGGGCGGCGTATGCGCTCATGGCGGTGTCTCCGCGGTCGTGGGTCGCTTGGGACTACTGGATCACTGTGCTGCTGCGGTGAGTTCGAGGTAGACGTCCTCCAGGCTGGCGGTGCGGGTCCGCACGCCCTGGAGTCCGGCGAGGTCGGCGAGGACGGCGAGGACGGGGCCCGGGTCGGCGGTCTCCAGGACGATGACGTCGGCGTCCGGGAAGGCCCGGTCGACGCCGGGGATGCCGCTGGCGACGGAGAGCGTC
The DNA here is from genome assembly GCF_044458065.1 of Streptomyces sp. NPDC050504. NCBI lineage: Bacteria > Bacillati > Actinomycetota > Actinomycetes > Kitasatosporales > Streptomycetaceae > Streptomyces > Streptomyces sp. NPDC050504. Next base: position 162,562 of record NZ_JBITHO010000002.1, read on the forward strand.
AGGCGCTCGGCGGGCACCAGCAGGCTGGTGGTCCCGCTGCTGGCGGCGACCAGCCCGGCCGGGCTGTCCAGGGCGGTGATCCGGCCGCCCACGAGGATGGCGACCCGGTCGCACAGCGCCTCGGCCTCGTCGAGGTGGTGGGTGGTGTAGACGATGGTGCGGCCCGCGCTCTTGAGGTCGCGCAGCACCTGCCACAGCGCGCGGCGGGCCTGCGGGTCGAGCGCGGCGGTCGGCTCGTCCAGGAAGATCAGCTCGGGGTCGTGGACGAGCGCGGAGGCGATGGCCAGGCGCTGGCGCTGGCCGCCGGAGAGCGCGTCGACGCGGACGCCGCCCTGTTCGGTGAGGCCGACGGAGGCGAGCGCGCGGGCGGCGGCGTCGCGGCCCGCGCGGTAGAGCGCGGCGACGGTCTCCAGGTGTTCGCGGGCGGTGAGGCGCACGAAGAAGGCGGAGGCCTGGGTCTGGACGCCGATGCGCGGCAGCAGCCCGGTGTTGCGCGGCCAGGGCGCCTCGCCGAGCACGGCGACCCTCCCCGAGTCGGCCGCGCGCTGGCCCTCCATGATCTCCACGAGGGTGGTCTTGCCCGCGCCGTTGGGGCCGAGCAGCCCGAAGAACTCGCCGCGCGCCACGGTGAGCGAGATCCCGTCGACGGCCCGGGTCGCGCCGTACCGCTTGTGCACGTCTTCGAGGACGACTGCGGGGGTGTTCGGGGTCATGGGCACTCCTCGGGTCGGGCGGGGCGCTGCCGGGTCGGGCCGCGGCGGGCGGGTCAGCGGGTCAGCGGGTGAGCAGGTGGTGGGCGACGGCCGCGGCGGCGGCGAGCGGCAGGCACAGGGCGAGCGGCCAGCCGATGCCGTACGCGGTGTAGGCGACGCGGGCCCGGCGCGGATAGGCGGCGGCCGCCGGGTCGCCGCGGCGTCTGAGTTTCAGGTACTCCCGGCTGGAGGCGGCCAGTTCGGTGATCCGCAGGGCCTGGCCCACGACCTTGTAGCCGTCCAGCGGGGGGACGGGCAGCAGCATCGCCAGGGCCTGGACGCTGCCGAGGAACAGCAGCCCGGCGAGCCCGTCGCGGGTCGCGCCGTTGAGCGGCGCGAAGAGCCAGAGCGCGCAGAACGGCAGCAGGAACAGCAGGTTCATCACCGCGCCCGCGAGCGCGGTGGCGATGCGGCCCCGGCGGCCGCGCAGGTAGAGGTAGTTGTCGACGGTGCAGTACATGATGACGACGGGCAGCCGCCAGCGCAGGCCGATCTCGGTGACCTTGCCGCCGTAGTGCCGGGCGACCACGCCGTGCGCCAGTTCGTGCAGGGCGGTGCTGGTCCACAGCAGCGCCCCGGTCGCGGCGAGCAGTACCGGATTGGCGAACAGCTCCCAGGCCGCGACGGTCAGTTCGCCCGCGTGCAGGGCGAGCACGGCCTCCATCGCCACGACCAGCGCGAGCAGCGGCACGGTCCAGCGCGGCGCGAGCAGGAAGCCCAGCGCCCGGTGCAGCCGGGCGGCCGTCGCGTCGGCGTCGGCGACCAGCGGCAGCGTGCCCCTGAGCAGCCCGCGCGTCACGGGTTCGGGCGCCGGGGGCGCGGGCTCCGGCGATCCGACGAGCAGCCCGCGCGTGCCGAGCATCCGGAGCAGCCGCTGCCAGTGCGCGTCGCCGAGCCTGCGCCCGAACCGGGCCGCGTACTGCGCGCCGATCTCCTCCAGGCTGTGGCCGCCGTCCATCCGGGAGACCAGGAAGTGCTCCTTGGCGCCCAGTTTGAAGGACTGGCCGCTCGCGGTGTCCTTGACCAGGTGGACGGTGTCGGCGCCGTGCAGCAGCGCCTCGCTGAGGAGCACGGAGGCCCGCAGTTCGGGGCAGTACGCGCCGAGGGCCGCCGCCCCGGCGGCCGTCACCCCGACTCCCGCAGGCAGCGGCCCAGCACGTGCGCGAGGTAGGCCTCGTCGCGGATGGTGACGTGCAGCCTGTTGTTGGTCATGTGCATGTACGGGGAGAGCAGCAGCGGCAGCGCCGCGGCCGGGTCCGTGACCCGCTCGTCCCGCTCGCCGTCCCACGAGCGGAAGACCAGGTCCCCCTCGCGCGCCAGCCGCACGGCCCTCTCGCGCAGCTCGGCGCAGTGCTCGGCCCAGCGGGCGAGCGAGGCGGGCAGCACGCCCCGGTCGTCCTCCGCGACCGCGGCGCGGATGGCGGCGAAGCGTGCGGTCAGCTTGGGGGCCATGGCCGCGTAGTTGCTGTCGTACTCCTCGCTGCCGATGAAGCCGGTGCCGGGGAAGGCGCGGTGCCAGAACTCGTAGTAGCTGTCGAGGTATTCGGCCAGCTCGTCCTCGCCGGGCAGGAACGTGGCGGCCATCACCATCATCAGCTGGGCCGCCGTGCCCAGCAGCACGGTCCGCAGGTGGAGGTTCTTGGTGCCCAGCGCGTCGATGACCAGGTCGCTGGAGTGCCGGAAGTGCCACTCGGCGAGTTCGATCCCGGCGGGCCCGCCGTACTTGCCGTACTCCGGCTCGTAGGGCTCGGTGCTGCGGGAGTTGTTGGGCCGCAGGTTCATCCGGCCCTGGGAGTCGACGTAGTGGCCGCGCTCGGCGCCGGGGAACTCGATGTCGAAGAGGGTGTTGTAGAAGTCGTTGAGGAAGCCCGAGTCGACCTCGTAGAGCGCGGGCCGCTCGGCGAGGAAGGCGTCGATCGCGCGGGCGGTGCGGCGGGCGACCTCGGGGGCCGCCTCGGGGCACGAGGGCTTGACGCGCAGCCGCACGTGCGGGCCCTCCAGCCAGTAGTTGATGAAGAAGTAGCCGTCCATGAGGCCGTCCGCCTCCAGCCCGGCGACCAGCGGACGGACGCACTGGAGCAGCAGCGGGCGCGGGTTGGCGGCGTAGAAGACGTGCGTGGCCTGCCAGTCGGCGCCCCCCGCGGCCCGTTCGGTCCTGACGGCGGTGGTCACGGTCATGCGGCACTCCCCTGTCGTGCTCGTACGCGGACGGATGCGGCGGTCTCCACGGCCAGTTCGGCGACGTGGTGACCGCGGGCCGAGACGGTGTGCAGCCCGTCCTCGTCGGGCAGCGCCTCGCGCAGCACGACCCGGGCCCGCTCGGTGACCAGCAGCGACTCGAACGCGGCGAGCGAGAGCGGCGAGTCGAAGTCGAGGTACTGCGGTTTGGCGCCGGTCGCGCCGCGCGCCCCGCTGTCCGAGACGGTCGCGTAGACCCGGCAGGGCAGGCCGTGCGCGCGCCGGAAGCGGTGCCAGCCGAGGAACCACTCGGCGTCGGTCAGCTCGGGCGTGCGCAGCGGCAGGACGGCGGCGGGGGCGCTCCAGCTGCGCCGGGCCAGGACCACGCCCCGGTGGCTGACCCGGGGCCGCCGGGTCACGCCGCCCTCGGGGGCGCCCTCGGGGACGCCGCCCCAGACGTTGAGCGGGGACATCGAGGTGGGCGAGAGCAGCAGGAGCGTGCGGGGCAGCTCGGGCAGGGCGAGCGGTACGAGGTAGCCGAGGTAGACCGGGACCACCTCGCGGCCGAGGCGGGCCGAGCGCAGCACGAGCCGGTCGTCGGCCTCGTCGTGCTCGATGTACAGGTCGGCGAGGTCGAGTTGCCGCTCGGGCGCCAGGGTGCCGCTCTCGCCGGGACAGACGATCTCGTACTCGGTGAGCCTGCCGTGCAGGTTGAGGTTGCTGGTCACGGGCCCGCCGGTGACCTCGGCGAGGACGGCGCCCGCCGGGACCCGGGCCGCGTTGCCCGCGAGCAGCCGCTCCTCGACGCCGTCGAAGCAGTGCGTGAAGCGGCTGTACGGGAAGGAGATCCCGCCGTACGAGCGGTTGAGCACCACCAGCGGGTCGCCCGACGGGCGTCCGGCGAGCTGGACGTGGTGGCTCATGGGCGCGAAGTGCGGTGCCACACCGTCGAGTTCACCGGCGACGTCGTCCACGAACGCGTCGTCGACGACCAGCTCGTCGGCGCCCGCGCCGCCCTGCGCGTACAGCGCCCGCATGCGCTCCACGAAGGTGCGGCGGGCCGTGTCCAGCGACTTGAGCTGGGGCAGTCCGAGCCAGTTCTCCTCCGGGACGTACTCGCCCTCGGCGTCGAAGGCGGTCCTGGTGCGGGTGAAGGAGAGGTACTGGTCGAAGAAGTCCTCGTGGAAGTCGTGGACGAGCTTCAGCAGATCGTCGCAGCGCCCGCCCCGGCCGTAGCGCGTGGTGAAGAAGCCCTTGAAGGTGATCCGCTGCGGCAGGGTCAGGTCGAAGGCGGGCAGCAGCCGCTCGACCGACCCCAGCGGGCCCTCGGCCAGCTCCGCCCAGGCGTCCCGGCCCATGCCGGGCCCGTCGGCGAGCGGCGCCGCCGCGTCCTCGTACAGCACGGTCCTGGGCACCCTGGGCCGCTCGACCCCCAACTCCTTCTGCACGTCGGCCAGTTCGGTGCGCAGTTCGGCGACGAGGCGGCGGCGCTCGGCGGGGCCCGCCGCCGGGTAGCGCTCCAGCCGGTCGGCGGCGCCCGCGAGGCGGTCGGCGAGGGCGTCGGCCCAGGGGCGGCCGACGGCGCCCAGCGCGGCCCTGAAGGCGCCCAGCGGGTCCGTGTCGTGGACCTCCGTGCGCAGACAGGGGATCTGCACCATGCCGATGTCCAGCAGCGCCCCGAGGTACCGCTCGGCCTCGTCGGCGCCCGCGCCCCGGTCGGCGGCGAGCCACGCGGCCAGCTCCCCGTGGCGCAGCGGGCCGCGCCCGTCGGCCGCGCCGCGCTCCTCGAAGAGGGAGAGCAGCCGCTCCAGGGTGCCGCTGCGGCGCAGGAAGAACAGCCGGTCCTGGACGGCGTCGAAGGTGACGGCCGTGTCGTCGTCGCCCGTGGTGACCCAGCGGCGCACGTACCGCACCCGGTCGTCGTCCCGCCCCCAGCCGGACGCGGGCGTCACCGGCAGGTCGGTGCGGCGGTCCCGGTCGGCGGCGACGGCCTCGGCGAGGCGGCCGATGACGGCGACGTTGAGCCTGACGTGGCTGGTCCAGGGGTCGTCGAGGGCCGTGAGCAGCCCGCCGCCCTCCCCGAACTCCCCCAGCGCGACCCCGGTGAAGGTGGCGAAGGGGCTGGTCTTGCAGGCCGTGCGGTACAGGTACGACATCAGGGAGCGCTCGATCTTCCGGTGCTTCTTGTCGGGGCGGCGGCCGGGCCCCGACGCGGCCGCCTTCTCCACGTACGCGTCGAGTTGGGCGTCCAGCGAGGGCGAGGCGAGCAGCAGCCCGCCGCGCAGCCGCTCGTCGCCCGCGAGCCGCACCAGGGCGGCCCTGGCGCGCGCGGTCTCGGCCTCGACGAGGGCGGCGCCCTCGGCCCGGCGCGCCTCGATCGCCTTCCCGCGGGTCAGCCAGGCGTCCAGGGCGCGCCCCGCGTCCCGGTCCAGGCCCCCGACGAGGGTGCGGGCCGCGTCGGCGTCGCGCGGCAGCCGGCCGTTGAACACCTCGCGGCGCAGGGCGAGCAGCGCGCGCCGCACCCGCTCGTCGGCGCAGCCGCCGACGAGGCCGTGCAGCAGGTCGCCCACGGCCCGCCCCTCGGCCGCCGACTCCTCGGCGGCGGCGAGGACCTCGTCGGCCCAGCGGCGGCTCTCGGGGCAGCGCAGTGCGCGGACGCTCTCGACGGGCAGCCCCGCGACCCTGAGCAGAAAAGGCGAGTTCATCTGGTCCCTGTCTCCCTACCGGCCTCGGGCGGCCTAGGCGATCGCGTAGTGGAAGTCGGCGGGAGCGGGCCTCTCGTGCCCGATCATCATGATCAACAGCGGGGCCTCGCCGGTCCCTTCGAGCCCCAGCTCCTCGATGTACGAGATGTTGTCGAAGCCCAGCGCGACGCCACAGCCCAGCTCCAGCGCGGACGCGGCGGTGTAGACGCTCTGCGAGACCGCGCCGATCGCCGCGTTGACCAGCCGGTAGCCGCGGTCGCCGACCGCGTCCAGGACGGCGGTGGTGCGGACGGTCGGCACGAGCACGGCGGCCGTCTGCTCCAGGTTGTAGTTGGCCAGGAAGTAGTTCTTCTGGAGGAAGGCGCCGGGGGCGCCCGCCTTGACCAGGCGCAGGCTGTTCGCCCCGGGGTCGTAGGCGTACGCGCCGGGCTCCAGGCCCTCGACGTGGTTGACGAAGGCGTAGAGCGTGGCGAGCCGGGTGCCGCCGGACGCGCCGTCCAGGGGCGCGCCCGGCGTGCCGGTGCCCGTGTCGCCGCCGAGCAGCGCGCCTGCGGCGCCCGCCGCCAGGCACGCGGCCAGCTCCGCGCGGCCGCACGGGCGCTGCGCGTCGAACCGCCCGAAGCTGGAGCGGCGCGCCCGCAGCGCGGTGCGCACGTCGGCGTCCAGCGGGGCGGGGGCGGGCAGCCGGACCTCGATCCGGCCGCGGTCGACGGCCGGGGCGGCGGCCGGGGCGAGGGCGCCCGGGGCCGGCCGGTCGGCGGCGCCCTCCTGGGTGGCGGCCTGCATGCCCCGTACCGCGTCGAAGGTCAGCACCGTGCGCGAGCGTTCCACGTCGCGGCGGCGCACGGCCGGGGCCGGGGCGGGGGCGGTGGCGGTGGGCGCCTGGGCGGGTGCGGCGGGCGCCTGGGCGGGGGGCGCCGCGCCCGCCCACTTCAGCGGGACCACCGCGAAGACGCCCTCCTCCTCGGTGCGCACCCCCAACAGCCGGGCCAGGCGCTCCTCGTCGAACCACATCAGCGGCTCGATGCGGAGCCCGCGCGCCGCCGCCCACATCCGCCAGGTCTGGAGGATCGTGCCGACGTCCATGGAGACGGCGTGGAAGGAGAAGCTGTTGTACTTGAAGGCGTTCTGCCAGTACTTGACGCCCAGCACCAGGAACTGGTCCGTACCGACCTCGTCGGCCGACTCGCCCAGCGCTTCGCGCACTTCGCCCGACACGTCGCCGGTCAGCAGCCGCTGCATGGCGTGGTGGCGGGTCGAGTAGTAGTGGACGCCGGGCGGTACGGGGGCGGCGGGGCCCGCGACCCAGTAGACGCTCACGGGGTAGAGGCCGCCGCCCGACGCGGTGCCGCGCGACCAGTTGGCGAGCGGGTAGAAGGGCAGCGCGCTCAGGTCGGTGTTGGCCTGGACGCCGAGGCGGCGGCCGGTGAGGCCGTAGGAGTCGCGGAGCATGCCGGAGAGCAGCGGGAGGTCGAAGTCGGCCCGCTCGTCGGGGAGTCCGCGGTGGTGGACGCCGCGCTCGACGGTCGCGTCCTGCGGATAGCCGGGGTCGGGCAGCGGCAGCCGGTCGGCGCCCGGGTAGTACTTCGCCTTGCGCGGCCCGTCGGCCCAGTTGGGCACGTAATCCACGGGAGGCATGTGCACCCGGCCCCGCCGCATGATCGCGGCGGCGTACTCATGGGCGTATCCCATGGCGGTCTCCTTGGTCACGGTCGTGTTCGCGGGATTCACGGGCTTCACGGGATCCACTGGCTTCACGGGAACGGATGCGGCGCGGGGTTGAGGTCCGCCGCCGTCAGGTCGCGGTCGCGCAGCCCGGCCTCGCGCAGCGCCGTGCGCATCCGGGGCATGTGGAGCGCGCGCTGCCTGCTCCAGCCGAAGTCGATCGGCAGCAGCCCCGGCACGATCACGCCGACCGTGGTCAGCCCGAGGTCGCGCTGCTCGGGCATGGTCTGGTCGACCACCACCACGTCGAACCCGGCGCCGGTCACCTCCGCCACGCACCGCTCCAGGTCGTCCTTGAGGTCGTCGGAGACCGGGCCCAGGGAGCCGTACGCCTCCCGGAAGGACCGCGCGGGCCTGCGCGCCGCGCCCGGCTCGCCGATCAGGAAGTGCGCGTGGTCGCCCATCTCCGGGATGCCGTAGGCGAGCGGGTGGTCGTGCAGCGCCTCGACCTTGTCGAAGTCCCGCGCCATCGCGCGCAGCCGCTCCTCGTCGCGCTCGGTGCGGCCCTGGAGGTTGACCGCGTCGGTGGCGATCTCGCAGAGCGCCCCGGCGACCGCCGCCTCCGGGTCCAGGCTCGCGCCCGCCCCGAAGCACATCCGGCCGGGACCGCCGTCGGGGCGCACGGCGACGCCCGCGACGACCGGGATCGAGCGGAAGGAGATCCGCGCGTCGAAGAACCGCGCCTCGTAGCCGTACATCTCCAGCCGGTCCACCATGTGCCGGGTGGCGCGGCTCGCGCTGGTGCGCACGTCCAGCTCGGGCAGTGCGGCCCGCCCGTACCAGGTGAGCAGGAACGCGTCGCGCTCGACGACCTCCATCAGCCCGAAGTACACGGCCTCTTCGAGGCAGCCGCCGGACGCGCAGCCGTTGGAGCTCTCCTGCACGAACCGGTTCTCCAGACCGGGCGCGTGGTAGTACGTCAGCACTTCGGGGACGAGCACGGGGGCGTCGTCGCGCAGCGAGTACCCCCACACCCAGGGGATCTCCCGGTCCGTCGAGAACGGCGTCACCCGGGGGTTGGCCCGGTGGAACGCCTCCGAGTACAGCCCGCACACCCGGGGGTCGACCAGCGCGGTCCCCCCGGCGGCCAGCGCGTCGTACGAGGCCCGCACGTTGGCGTTCTTGGCCCGCGAGCGCATGCCCGCGTACCGCTCAAGCCCTTCGAGGACCCCGATGCGCGCGCTGTGCGCGAAGGTGTCGGCGTGCCCGCCCCAGAACGTCTCGCGCAGGTACTCCCCCGAACGCATCGAGAAGCAGCCGATGGTCGCCGAGGTGGAGAGCGAGGAGACGTCGGTGACGAGGGAGGGGCCGAGCGCGCCGCACACCGGGTTGGCGTAGGGCTCGACGGGGAGGTCGTACGCGCCGATGTCGCGGACCCGGAAGCCGCCGGACCCGTGCTTGGGCGCGGGGCGCAGGACCAGGGCCGCCGCCTCGGGGGTGTCGGGGTCGGTCCGCCCGCAGGACGGGCACTCGGGGTCGGGGACGAGGGGGTAGTGGCGGACGGCGAGCGTCTGGAGGTCGACGAGGTGGACGGCGGGGAAGGCGGCGTCGGCGGGGTGCCCCTGAGGGCCGTGCCCCCTGGCCGCGACGAGCCCGGCGACGGCTTGGACCGCGAAGGGCGTGAGGTACGGGGGCGGGGCGACGGCCGTGGTGGGGCCGCCCAGCTCCAGCGCCTCGCGCAGGGCGACCGAGCGCACGGCCTGCCAGCGCCGCTCCAGGCAGCGCGCACAGGGGCGCACGGCGCCGTCGGCGGGCCCGGCGCCCACCGTGCTCGCGGCGTCCGCCGTGCTCGCGGCACCCGCCGTGTTCGTGGCGTCCGCCGCGCCTGTGGTGCCCGGCTTGTCCGTGGCGCCCGCCGTGCCCGTGGTGTTTCGGGGGAACGGGCCGACCAGGGCCTGGCGCCCGTAGAACCGCACGGGTACGGCGTCGGGCGCGCCGCCCCCGAGCGGCGCCGTGAACGCGTCGTGCTCGCCCAGCGGGGCCACGTCCAGCGGGACCTCGGCCCCGTGCGCGGCGAGCGCCTCCGTCAGCGTCCGCGCCAGGCCCGCGGCGGCCCGCTCCAGCGGCGAGCCCCCCTCGGGGGACGCGCCGCGCGTCCCCCGTACCGCCGTCCCCGTCCCCGTCCCCGTCCCGGGCCCCGCCGTCGGCCCCGGCCCCGGCCCCGCCTCAGGCGCCCGCACCGCTGCCGCCTCCCGCGCTTCCGGCCGTGCCGGTACCCGTACCCCTGTCCGTGACCGCGCCCGTGGTGAGCAGCACGCGCGCGGTGTGGATGCCGCCCGACTCCAGGTCGGCCGGGGTCGTGGCGACGTGCAGCGCGTCGCGCCCCGCCTCCCACAGCCGCGTGAGCACCGTCTCGAAGTCCGTGCCCGGCTCCTCGACGGCCACCTGCTCGCCCGTCACCGCGACGGTCCCCGGCGCCAGGTCGCCCATCAGCGGGTCGCCCGGGTCGACGTCGCCCACCGGGTCCTCGGCCGCCAGCTGGACCTGGCCCAGCAGGTCGCGCAGCGCCGCGCAGACCGCGGCGCCCCGCGACAGCTCCGCGCCGACCGCCCAGCGCGCGCCGCCCGCCTCGCGGGCCAGCACCACCTGGGCCGTCGTGCGCCCGCCCTCGCCGAGGTCCAGCACCTCCACGCCAACGCCGAGGTTGGCCGCCGACTTGAGCAGGAACACCAGCTCCGGGTCGGCCGAGTCCGCGACCGCCACCCGTCCGACGGTCCCCCGGCCCCGTACCGCGCCGAGCAGCGCGTCGTGGGCGAGCGCCGAGAGCAGCCCGCGCCCTGCGGCCTCCTCCGGGGTCGCGCCCGCGCCCGTGCCCGCGCAGGTCGCCAGCACGTGCCGGTCCCTGTTGTGCGCCCCGAACGGGGCGGCCGCCGCGGCGGGCACCCGCACCCGGCCCTTGCTGAGCAGCGAGACCGCGGGCGTCCACGCCGCGATCTCCGCCTCGCCCGCCCCGGTGGCGCCGCCGATCGCCAGCCGCGCGGGCGCCACCGCCACCAGGCGCGGCTCGGCGCCCCGGAGCGGCACGACGCGCGCCGCGTACGCCTCGGCGGCCGCGTACAGCGCCCGGGTCCTGGCGCCCGCCAGGTGGTGCACGTCGAACGCGGCGACCGTGCGCCGCCTGCCCGCCGCCAGCGCCACCTCGACGCGGCTGAGCTTGAGCGGGGTCTGGGTCAGCGACTCGTCGTCGTACCGCGCGAAGACTCCGGTGAAGGGCCGTACGAGCGCGGTCCCGATCCGGTTCAGCCCGTCGACGACCTCCTCCGCCTCGCGGGCCGTCTCCACGGTCGGCGTCGCGGGCAGCGCGAGCCCGGCGGGCACGGCGGCGGGGCGCCCCGCGTCCAGCGCGGCGCAGCGCTGGCAGCGCGGGTGCGGCAGCACCGGCTCGGCCACGACGTCCAGCGAATCCAGGTCCTGGATCAGCAGTTGGCCGCCGGTCTCGGCGGGCAGCGCCCCGGTGGCGATGCGGAAGATCTCGTACCCGACGAGGTTGCCCGCCATCGCGGCGACGGGGCCCGCGACCGGTCCGTCGGCCGCGCCCGGGTCGAGCGCGCCTTCGGCGACCCGGCTCCAGATCTCGGCGGCCGTCCCCGCGTCGGTGTTGCCGCCGAGCCGCAGCACGGCGCACGACCAGCAGCCGGTGGAGTCCTCGGTGGACAGCGGGCCGGTCACGGCGCGGTCGCCGAAGGTCCAGGCGGGGATGAGCGTCTGGCCCTCGGGCACGCCGGCCGCGAGCAGCCGGTGGGTGCGGGCCTCGGCGCCCGCGCCGGTGACGACCACGACGTCGTACGCGGCCAGGGTCTCCCAGTCGGCCTCCAGCGGCACGGACTCCAGCCGCACCGGGCAGCCGCTGGACGTCAGGACGACGGCCTCGTCGTACGCGTCGGCGAAGTCCGCGGGGGCGGCGATGTGGGCGCAGCCGTTGCGGACCAGGCTCAGCACGCACCAGCGGGCGACGGCGTCGGTGCCCAGCACCGCGACGCGGGTGTCGCGGAAGCGGCCGAAGCGCTCGGGCGCCGCGTCCACGTAGTGGTCGACGTAGGCGATCTGGGCGGCGAACCTGCGGGCGACCGCGCCCGCCCGCTCGGGCTGCTCGGCGTCGGCCTCGGGGACGTCGCGGGCGAGGCCGCGCTCGTACAGCGTGCCGACGAGGCCGGCCGCCATCTCCCGCTGGGCCGGGCCGAACCCGGTACATATCTCTTCGAGGCGGTGGCCGCCCGTGAGGTGCGGGACGAGGAGCGCGGCGAAGCGGTAGGCGGTGCGTCCGGTGAGGTGGAAGCCGCCGTCGGCGTTGTGGAAGAGGACCCCGCCGGGCGTCTCGGTGAAGAGCACGTCCCTGCGGATCCTGGGGCGGGTCCCGGCGAGAGCGGCGAACCGCGCGGCGGACGGCGGGGAGGAAGCGGCAACAGCCTGGTCAGCCATAGGAATTCACACTCTCTCGGTCGATGTCGCGGACGGTTTCGCGGGCGCTGTCGCGGGCGGTTCCACGGGCGGTTCCGCGAGTGGTTCCACCGGCCGTTCCGCGAGTGGTTCCACCGGCTGTGGGACGTCCGGCGGCGTCCGGCGGCGCGCCGCGCGCGTGCACCCGCAGCAGCTCGTGCATCCGGTACGGGCCGGGCGGCCCCTCCTCCAGGAACCCGGCGTCCGCCAGCCGCTCCAGCACGTCCTCGGCGTCGGCGGCCGACGTGCCGGGGCCCAGCACGGCCGCGCAGTCCTCGGCGTGGAAGGCGCCCGACGGGAGCGCGCCGATGCGCTCGTACGCCTCGGCGAGCCGGGGGTCGAGCCGGGCGACGGCCCCGCCGAGCACCCGGGCGACCGACATCCGGTCGGGTCCCGCGAGGGCGAGCCGGGCGAGCGGCGCCCCGGCGAACCAGCCCGCCGCGTCCGCGAGCAGCAGCCCGGGGCGGGTCAGCAGGCGGGCGGCCGCGATGCGCAGGGCGAGCGGGAAGTGGCCGCAGACCTCGGCGAGCGCGCGGGCCGCGTCCGGTTCGGCGTCGACCCGCTCGGGCCCGAGGAGGGCGCGCAACAGCCCGTACGACTCCGCGGGTTCGAACACCGAGAGGCGCTGCACCCAGCCGCCGTGGGTGGCGATCAGCCCCGCCAGGCCCAGTCTGCTGGTGACGACGACCGCGTCGGCGGTGCCCGGGGAACCGGGGCCCGTGGGTCCCGTGGGCCCCGTGGGGAGCAGCGGGCGGGCCTGGTCGGCGTCGGTGACGTCGTCCAGGACGAGCAGCGCCCGCTGTCCCGGGCGCCGGTCACGCAGGGCGGCGGAGATCTCGGCGGCGGCGTCCTCGGCGGGGCGCGGGGTGCCGTCGGGCGCCGTCATGCGCACCAGGAGGGTGCCGCCGGGGAAGGCGTCGCGGACCTGGTGGGCGACGTGGTGGGCGAGGGCGGACTTGCCGATGCCGGGCGCGCCGGACACCAGTACGGTCACGGGTTCGTCGCGGACCGCGGTGAGGCGGTCGGCCATGGCGGCGACGTCGGCGGCGCGGCCGGTGAAGGAGGGCACACCGGGCAGCGGTTCGACGCCGACCGGGGCGACGGGGTACGCGGCGGTGGCGTACGCGGCGGCGCCGTGCGGGACGGGGTGCGGGGCCGTGTGCGGGGCGGAGTGCGGGGCGAGGCCGGACGTGGTGCTCGACGTGGCGCCGCGCGCGACGCCCCGCGCACCGGATGATGCGGTGCCGGACGCCAGCGCGCCGAGCGGCACCGCACCGAATGCCGCCGTACCGAGCTGCACCGCACCGTGTGCCGCCGTACCGGGTGACGCCGCGCCGAGTGCCGCCGTACCGTGTGCCGCCGTACCGGATGCGCCGCTCCCCGGGCCGAGCGCGGGGCGGGCGGCGGCCCGGCCGAGCGCGGCCGACTCACCAGGCCCGGGACCGACGCCCGCCCCGGGCCCCAGGTACTCGCCGCGCAGGATGGACAGCTCCAGCCGCCGCAGCGCGGGCGAGGGGTCCACGCCCAACTCGTCGAGCAGGTACTCCTTGACGCGCCGGTACTCCGCCAGCGCCTCCGCCTGCCTGCCCGTCCGGTACAGCGCCTCGATCAACTGCTCGTGGAACCGCTCGTAGCCGGGGTTCTCCCGGGTGACGCTCCACAGCTGGGCCAGCGCCTCGCCGCACCTGCCGAGCCCGAGCTCCAGGTCGCAGACGCGCTCCTGGACCCGCAGCCGCTCCTCGGTGAGCCGGGGCACCTCGTCGCGGTGCAGCAGGTCCGACCGTACGTTGGCCAGCAGCGATCCCTGCCAGAGCCCCAACGCCTGCTTGAGCAGCAGCAGTTCGGACTCGGGCTCACGGGTCTCCCCGCCCGCCCTGCCGACCAGCTCGCGGAAGCCGATCAGGTCCAGGGTGTCGGGCCCCGCGGAGATCCGGTACCCGCCGGGCACCGCCTCGATGGGGGTTTCGGTCACCGCGTGCTTGGTGAAGAGCCGCCGCAGCCTGAGCACGCAGGTCTGCAGGGCCGCCTTCGCCGTCGCGGGCTGTTCCTCGCCCCAGACGGCGCGCTGCAAGTAGTCCGCCGAGACCACGCCGTTGGCGTGGATCAGCAGTGCGGAGAGCAGGATCGTCGGCTTGGACGGCTGGAGCACCACGGCTTCCTGACCGTCCCGCAGACTCAGTGGCCCGAGCAGCTGGAACCGCATGGCTCTCGCCTAGTCCCAGCCGTTGACGTCCGAATGTGCCTTCTCGTTCACGTGTCCCCCTTGGCTGTCTTTGGCTCTCATGACTGCTCTGCCGGATTTCCGGTGAGAAGAAGAGTGCCAGCGGGGGAAAAGGCCTGGTGCGCAGAGCCGTGTCAGCATGTTGCACCGCTTTTGCAGCTTGGTGTCATCGGCCTTGCAGCGTTGCTCGCGCCATATGCCAATGGCCCGGCGTCGGGGTGTTTGGAGGAACACCCCGACGCCGGGCCGGTTTCAGCTTACGTACCCCGAGGGGCCGATGCTCCCGATCCGTCCTTGCCGATCAGTCCTTGCCGATCAGTCCTGACCGGTCAGTCCGTCGCGATCGCGTTCAGCACGTTCATGCGGCCCGCCCTGAACGCCGGCACCAGCGCGGCGAACAGTCCCACGAAGGCCGAGCCGATGAAGACCGTGAGGATCGTCGGCCACGGGATCTCCAGGACCTCAAGTCCCTCCAGAGCCAGCAGCTTCTGAGCCGTGGCGCCCCAGGCCATGCCGAGCCCCAGGCCCAGCAGCGCGCCGAAGAGCGCGATGACCACGGACTCCAGGCGGATCATCCGGCGCAGCTGGCGGCGGGAGAGCCCGATGGCCCGCATGAGGCCGATCTCCCTGGTCCGCTCGACCACCGACAGGGCGAGGGTGTTCACCACACCGAGCACCGCGACGATGATCGCGAGGGCCAGCAGACCGTAGACGATGTTCAGCAACTGCCCGATCTGGTCCTTGAGCTGCTGCTTGAAGTCCGTCTGGTTCTGCACCGAGTACTGCGGGAGCTTGGACATGGACGCCTTGAGCGATGCGTACGCCTCGGTCTCCTTGCCGTCCTCCGCCTTGGCGAACATGATGTCGTTCGCCGGCATCTTGGCAGCCGGGACGTACTGCTCGACGGTGGAGATGTTGACGTAGTTCGCCCCCTTGTCGACGCTCACGTCGTCGTCGGTGATCGCCGCGACCTTCAGCCGGGCCGGCCTGCCGTCCTTGAAGGCCACGGTCAGCGTGTCACCGACCTTCACCTTGTGCCGCTCGGCGTACTCGGAGCCGATCGACATCGCGTCCTTCCCGTACGCGTCCTTGAGGTCGCCCGCCAGCGTCACGCGCCGCAGGTCCTCCGCGTAGGTCGGGTCGGCGGCCGAGAGGTCCTGCTTCACCTTCTTGCCGTCGGGGCCGGTCAGCTCCACGTCGACGACCTTGTAGCGGGTGACGTGGGCGAGGTGGTCGGCGCCGCGCACGGCCTTCTCGACCTGCGGGATGATCGGCTGCCCCTTCTTGGAGCTGATGATGAAGTCCGCTCCGACCGTGCGGTCCAGCTCGTCGGTGGCCGAGGCGACCATCGAGGAGCCGACCACCGAGAGGCAGGCGACCAGTGCGAGGCCGATCATCAGCGCCGCACCCGTGGCGCCGGTGCGCCGGGGGTTGCGCAGGGCGTTGCGCTCGGCCATCCGCCCGACCGGTCCGAACATCCGCAGGACGAAGACGCTCAGGACCTTGACGACCCCGCTGGCGAGCAGCGGCCCGATCACGATGAACCCGATGAGCGAGAACACCACGCCCGCACCGAGGTAGAGCGAACCCTCGCTCGCCTTGTCGGCGTTGGCCGCCGTGTAGAGCCCCGCCGCACCGATCCCGGTGAGGACCAGGCCGATCCCGGCGCGGATCCAGCCGGCCTTGGCGTCGGCGGGGGTGCCCGCGTCGCGCAGTGCGGCCATCGGGGAGACCTTGCCCGCCCGGCGCGCCGGTATGTAGGCGGCGAGGACCGTGACGATGATGCCGAGCGCGAGCCCGGCGACCGGGGTGGTCCAGGAGACGGTCAGGTCCTCGGTGGACAGCTCCATGCCGATGGAGCCCATCAGCTTCATCAGGCCGACCGCGAGGCCGATGCCCGCGGCGACGCCGAGGACCGAGCCGACGATGCCGAGCAGCAGCGCCTCGACCAGCACGGAGCGGTTGACCTGCTTGCGGCTGGAGCCGATGGCCCGCATGAGGCCGATTTCCCTGGTGCGCTGGGCGACCAGCATCGAGAAGGTGTTGACGATCAGGAAGATGCCGACGAGGAAGGCGATTCCGGCGAAGCCGAGCATCGCGTACTTCATCACGTCCATGAACGAGCCGACGTCCTGACGGCTCTGGTCCGCGGACTCCTTGGCGGTCTTCAGGTCGTAGGAGGCGGTGCCGAGCGCGGCGGCGACGTCCTGCTTCAACTGCTCGTCGCTGACGCCGTCCTGGGCGGTGACCATGACCTGGGTGAACCGGCCGGTGGTGCCGAGGAGCTGCTTCTGGGCTGTGGCGGTGTCGAAGTAGACGACCGTGGCGCCGGGGTTGGTGACGGTGAAGGCGGCGAACCCGGAGATCTTCGCCCGGAAGTCACCGGTGGCGACGATGGTGCGCAGTTCGTCGCCGAGCTTGAGGTGGTGCTTGTCGGCGGTGTCGGCGTCGATCATCACCTCGGTGGGGCCGCGCGGGGCGTGACCCGACTCGATCTTCATCGACTTGAGGTCGTTCTCGGTCCAGTTGCCCGCGATGGTCGGGGCGCCGCTGGTGGGGCCGAGGTCCTTGTCCTTGCTGTCGACGACGGTCACGGACTCGCTGAAGACACCGCCCTCGGCGGACTTCACGCCCTTGACCTTGGTGACCCGGTCCACCAGGGACGCGGGCAGCGACCTGGGCTTCCCGGAGCGCGCGGCGCTGTCGTCGTCCTCGCCCTTCGCCTTCTTCGGGCTGACGGAGACGTCGGACGCGGTCGCGGCGAAGAGCTTGTCGAAGGTGGTGTTGACGGTGTCCGTGAACACCAGCGTCCCGCAGACGAACGCCACCGACAGGACGACCGCGACGGCCGAGAGCGCCATCCTCCCCTTGTGCGCGAGGAAGTTGCGCATCGAGGTCTTGAGCACGGTCACGACGTCCGTCCCCGGGCGTCGAAGTCCTTCATGCGGTCCAGGACCTGATCGGCCGTCGGGCTGTACATCTCGTCGACGATCCGGCCGTCCGCGAGGTACAGCACGCGGTCCGCGTAGGAGGCGGCGACCGGGTCGTGCGTCACCATCACGATGGTCTGGCCCAGCTCGGAGACCGAGCGGCGCAGGAAGCCCAACACCTCGGCGCCGGCCCGCGAGTCGAGGTTTCCGGTCGGCTCGTCGCCGAAGATGATCTCGGGCTGGGCGGCGAGGGCCCGCGCCACGGCGACGCGCTGCTGCTGGCCGCCGGAGAGCTGGGTCGGCCGGTGCTTCAGCCGCTCGCCGAGGCCGACGGTCTCCACGACCTGACGCAGCCATTCGGCGTCGGGCTTGCGGCCCGCGATGTCCATCGGCAGCGTGATGTTCTCTATCGCGTTGAGCGTCGGCAGCAGGTTGAACGCCTGGAAGATGAAGCCGATCCGGTCCCGGCGGAGCTGGGTGAGCTTCTTGTCCTTGAGCTTGGTGATCTCCGTCTCGGAGAGGTAGATCTCGCCCGACGAGACGGTGTCGAGGCCGGCCAGGCAGTGCATCAGCGTCGACTTGCCGGAGCCCGACGGGCCCATGATGGCGGTGAACTGCCCGCGGGCGATGTCCACGTCGACGTGGTCGAGCGCGACGACCCGGGTCTCCCCCGAGCCGTACGCCTTCACGACCTGCCGCGCTCGCGCGGCGACGGCCGTAAGCCCTCCAGTACCCCCGTGCCTGGGAATGGTCACAGCCGTTGTCACGGTACGTCTCCTAAGTCGGTGGATGGCAGGACGCGCTTCGCCACGTTCTGAGTCTGCTGAGCCGGGGACCTGAGTGCACTGGGGTACAGCGCACACTTCTACTGAGGTTTTCCCCACCCCCCGTGGTGGTGCGGGCCGCAGCGCCCCGCGTAAGACCAAGTTAAGGATCAGGTCGGACGTCCAGCGTCCTCCGTCGGGACGAACGACCCCTGCCCACAAGTAAGGAGAGACCCCTAGGGGTCTCCACCCGAGGGTGGAGCGCTTCCCTGATCCCGTCTCCACCCTCCCCTGCGTGACCTGCGGGTGAGAGGGTGTCCCGGGGCCATTTACGTGCATAGGGAAGGGATCTCGGTGACAGAGCGGAAAAGCACGGATCCCGGCGACGGGAACTCCAACGAGGCGCACGAAGCGGGAAGTTCCCGCCCCACGCGAAGCGCGGGCACGGACACACGCGCGGGCACGGACACAGGCGCGGGCACAGGCACGGGCACGGCCACCGGCACGGGCACGGCCACCGGCACCGGCACCGATACAGACTCAGGCGCGGACACGGGGACGGACCCGACCCGCGACCGGCGCGCGCCCGTCGTCGCCGCGCTCATGCTCTCCATGGCCCTCGCCGCCCTGGACGGCACCATCGTCGCCACCGCCGTCCCCCAGATCGTCGGCGACCTCGGCGGCTTCGCGATCTTCTCGTGGCTGTTCTCCGGCTACCTGCTCGCCGTCACGGTCACCCTCCCCATCTACGGCAAGCTCTCCGACACCTTCGGCCGCAAGCCCGTACTGATCGCGGGCATCGCCCTCTTCCTCCTCGGCTCCCTGCTCTGCGCCCTCGCCTGGAACATGGCGGCGCTCATCGCCTTCCGGATCGTCCAGGGCCTGGGCGGCGGCGCGTTGCAGGGCACCGTGCAGACCATCGCCGCCGACCTCTACCCGCTCAAGGAACGTCCCAAGATCCAGGCCAGGCTCTCCACCGTCTGGGCCACGTCCGCCGTCGCGGGCCCCGCGGTCGGCGGCCTGCTCGCCTCGTACGCGGACTGGCGCTGGATCTTCCTCATCAACCTGCCGTTCGGCGCGCTCGCGCTGCTCCTCGTGGTCCGCCACCTCCGCGAGCCCGCCCGCACCCCGCCCCAGGGCACCGCCAAAGGCACCGCCCGCCCGCGCGTCGACTGGGCCGGCGCGCTCGCCGTCTTCGTGACCGGGACCCTGCTGCTCACCGCCCTCGTGCAGGGCGGCGTCGCCTGGCCCTGGCTCTCCGCGCCCTCGCTCGCCCTGCTCGCCGCGAGCGCGCTCGGCATCCTCCTCACCGTCGCGATCGAGCGCCGCGCCGCCGAGCCGATCATCCCCGGCTGGGTCTGGCGCCGCCGCACCATCGCCGCCGTCAACCTCGCCCTGGGCGCCCTGGGCCTGCTGATGGTCGCGCCCGTGGTCTTCCTGCCGACGTACGCCCAGTCGGTGCTGGGCCTCGGCCCGATAGCCGCCGGCTTCGTCCTCTCCGTGATGACGCTGTCCTGGCCGGTCACCGCCGCCCTGGCCAACCGCGTCTACAACCGCATCGGCTTCCGGCTCACCGCGATAGCGGGCATGTCGGGCGCCCTGCTCACGCTCCTCGCCTTCCCGCTGCTCCCCTACCCGGGCTCCGCCTGGCAGCCCGCGCTGATCATGCTGCTGCTCGGCGGCGCCCTCGGCTTCTTCCAGCTGCCGCTGATCGTCGGCGTCCAGTCGACGGTCGGCTGGTCCGAGCGCGGCACCACCACCGCGTCCGTGCTCTTCTGCCGCCAGGTCGGCCAGTCCGTGGGCGCGGCGCTGTTCGGCGCGGTCGCCAACGCCGTACTGGTGTCCCGGCTCGCCGCGTCGCCGACGCCCGGCCTCCCCGAGGACCTGGACTCCGTCTCGCACGCGCTGGAGGACCCGGCGGCGCTCACCGCGCAGGCGGCCGACGAGCTGCGCCGCGCGGTCGACGCCGCGGTCGACTACGTCTACCTGGGCGCGGCGGGCGCCGCCGCGCTCGCGCTGCTGGCCCTGGTATTCGTCGCGCCCCGCCGCTTCCCGGTCATTGCCGAACCCGCCGAATCCGAATCCGCGAAGGAGGCGAAAGCCAAAACGGAGGAGAAAAACGGGAGCGCGGAGACGACGGAATCCACAGCACCCCCGGGAAATCGTCAATCGTGACATCAGTCACAGAGAAATCCAGAAGAACACACGCAACCGTCCGCATTTACCCCTTTTGCTAACGGCTCGTGCTCTCCCCGTTCCGGATGTCCCGCATTTCCGACTTCCCCCCGCCCTTACCTCCGCTTTACCCTTCGGCGCAGTCGCTCCAGCAGCTCCACTTCTACACAAAAGGGCATCCGTGAACCTTCGCCGAACCCTCGCGACGGCCGTCGCCACCGCCGTCACGGCCCCCGTCCTCCTCGTCGCGGCGGCCCCGGCCTTCGCCGACGCCCCGCCGGTCTCCACGCGCCAGCTGATGAAGGACCGGGCCGAGGACCACACCGACGAGCGGCCGGACCGGATCACCGACGCGGAGCTGAAGCGCCTGGAGAAGGCCGCGGCCGAGGCGAAGAAGAAGTACGACGACGCCGTCGCCGCCAAGAAGGCGGCCGTGCAGGGCCTGAAGGACGGCAGCGCCTTCCCCGAGCAGACCGCCGCGTACGCCGCCGCCAAGACGGCCGCGACCGAGGCCGCGACCAAGAAGGACGAGGCCGACAAGGCCGTCACGGACGCCGAGAAGAAGCTGGCCGAACTGCCGGACACGGCGACGCCCGAGGAGACGGAAGCGGCGCAGAAGGCCGTCACTGACGCCAAGGCCGCCGCCAAGACGGCCGCGGACACCAAGACCGCGGCCGACGCGAAGCGGGAGCTGGCCAGGCTCGACGTCATCGAGGCCGAGGTGCGGCAGAGCAGGAAGATCGGAGAGCTCCAGATCGCGGTCGAGGAGGCACTCGCCGCGAAGACGGAGGCCGAGAAGGCGTACGCCGACGCCAAGGAGGCGGCCGAGGAGCAGGAGCAGGAAGAGGACTGCCCGGACGTCCCCGGCTTCAGCACCGTCGTCACCGGCATGCCCGAGAAGATCACCGCGGGCACCACCGTCGACCTCAAGCTGCGCGTCGCCAACGACTCCGCGGTCCAGCAGATGGACGAGGTCCTGCCCCTCGTCTCCGTCTTCGGCACGGGCTCCGACGAGTCCGACGAGTCCGACGCCCTCGACGAGTTCCTGGACCTCAAGTGGTCCGCCACCGGCTCCTCCGACTGGAAGAGCATCAGGGGCGGCGACTTCCTCGACGTGCTGGGCCCGCTGAAGAAGGGCGAGCACATCGACATCAAGCTGCGCCTCGAAGTCGACAAGAAGGCCCCGGCGGGCGAGGGCCTGCTCATGGCCGACGGCATGTTCTTCAACGACAGCGACGCCTCCTGCGGCTACACCGCCGAGCTGGACGAGCACGAGTTCCAGGTCAAGGCCGTCGGCGCCGGGAAGCCCGCCGAGAAGCCCAAGTCCGGCACCTCGTCGGTGACCGCGCAGGGCAACACCTCCCAGCAGCCGGTGGGCACGCTGGCGAACACCGGCTCGAACTCCGCGACGCCGAAGATCGCCCTCGCGGGCGGCGCCGCCGTCGTGCTCGGCGCGGGCGCGGTCCTGGTGGCCCGCCGCCGCAAGGGCAGCGACGCCGCGTAGGGACACGCGGCGCCCGTCCGTACGGAGGGGCACACGAGCGTACGAAGGGCGGGGCCCGTACCAGCAGTGGTACGGGCCCCGCCCTTTCGTACGAGAACCCGTCAGTCCGTACGGACGGGCGCCGCCCCGTGTACGCGAACCTGCCTGTCCGTGCGGACGGGCGCCGCGCCGTGTACGAGAACCTGCCCGCCCGTACGGACGGGCGCCGCCCTCGTGGACGGACCGGCGCCGCGCCCCGCCTCAGCCCTCCGCCGCCGCCCGCCCCGTCAGCGCCGCCAGGCTGCTGCGTACGTGCGCCATGTGCGCCTGGACCTCCTCGCGGCTCTCCGTGTGCTCGCGCAGCACCCGCTCCGTCTCCCTGGCCACCCGCTCCTCGCCCACCCGCGCCTGGGCGATCAGCTCGGCGCCGCGCGCCTCCGCGTCCTCCTGGCGGTGCCTGGCCGCCTCCTCGACGGCCGCCAGGTCGCGCCGGGCGTCCGCGAGGCGCGCGTCCGCGTACGACTCCAGCTCCGCGAGCCGCGCCTCAAGCTCGGCCTCGCGGGCGGCCAGGTCGCGCTCCGCCGCCTCCTTGCGCTCGGCGTGCTCCCGCTCCAGCTCGGCGAGCGCGTCGGCGGTCCGCTGCCGCGTCTCCTTGAGCTCCGTCAGCGCCTCGCCCCGCTGCTCCTTGGACTCGCGCCTGGCCTCCACGCGCAGCTCGTCGGCGCGCGTCCGGCACGTCAGCAGGATCCCCTGGGCGCTCGCCTCGGCCTCGGCCAGCGTGCCCTCCGCGTACTTGGCCGCCGCGTCGCGCACCGTGCGGGCCGCCCGGTCGGCGTCGTCGCGCAGGCCCTGCGCGTCGGACGCCGCGGCGGCCCGCGCCTCGATCGCCTCCTCCTCGGCGAGTGCCAGGATCCGGCGGGCGCGCGCGCTGAGCGACTCGTACGTCTGCGGGGCGAGCGCCGCCACGACCGCGCGCAGCCGCTCCGCCTCCGCCTCCATGTCCTTGGCGAGGACGGTCAGCCGGGCGGCCCGCTCCCAGGCGTCGTCGCGGTCCCCCGAGACGCCCGCGAGGTAGCGGTCGACCTGTTCGGGGCGGTAGCCGCGCCGCACGGTGTCGAAGCCGCGCAGCGGCACGGGACCCGCCGACGCGGCCCATGCAGTCGATGACGAAGACGAAGACGACGGGGACGCCGCTGCAGCACTCACCTTGAAGCTCCTCATCCGACACTGAACGCGTTACGCGGTGCTCGGTACGCAGTACGCGCGCATATCTTCACGCAGATGAGTGAAGCGCTCATAACGCGACACTCCACACATCCGCACCGCTCAAGGATGCGTCAATTGGAGTCAGAAGTTGGCACAGGGGTGTTTCTCGCGGAACCTACCCACAAAAGAGGCGCCCGACCCGCCGTGCGGACCGGGCGCCTGAGGCGCCGGACGGGGACCGTCCGGCGGCCGGGGACCGTCAGAGCAGGCCGTCCCACATCTGTTCGAGCAGCACCGACCACCACGTCTCGGGCGACTGCAGCGCCGCCGGGTCGATCGCCAGCAGCTGTGCCTGGAAGTCGACCGTCCAGCGGCCCGCCTGCTCCTGGTTGAGCCCGTAGCGCAGCCGCCACATCCGGCCCAGCAGCGCCAGCGAGCGCGCGAACTCCGGCAGCCCGGTGTTGACGAACTGCGGCGGCACCGGGGCGCCGCCTGGGCCCGCCTCGACCGGCACGGCCACGATGTGCGCCGTTCCGTACTGCACGCAGATCGCCCGGCCGAAGTCCGAGCCCATCACGAGGTACGCGCCCGCGTCGGCCGCGGGCTGCACCTGCCGCTGCGCCGCCAGCTCGGCGAGCGTCGGCACCACGGGCTGGCCGGGCTGCGCCCAGAAGAACGGCCCGAAATCGGCCGGGAGGCCCGCCCACACGAGCGTCCTGCCGACGATCTCCGGCACGCCCTGCCGGGACACCGCGCGCTGGTCGAAGCGGAGGACCCCCTGCGGCCCGAACGCCGCGACCAGCTCCTGCGCGATCGCCTCGGGCGGCACCGGCGGCACGGGCTGCACCTGTGGCAGCGGCGCCCGCACCGGCGCGGGGCGCGCCGGGCCGTCCGCGACCTGGTGCAGCTCGCCCTGGTGCGTGATGAGGTGCCGCATGCCCTGCTGCCGGCTCGCGTGGTCGGTGCCGTACGGCGCGACGGAGGTGATCCGCACCTGCGGCCACTGCTCTCGGATCATCCGCGCGCAGTAGCCGCCGGGCAGCTCGCAGGAGGCCAGCTCGGTGTGGAGTTCGAGCACCTGCTGCGGCGGCACGCCCATCGCCATCAGCTCGTGAAAGATCTGCCACTCGGGGTGCGGCATGCCGGGCGCGGAGCGCCGGATCAACTGCGCCTCCGTGCCGTCGGGCGCGCGGTAGCGCAGGACGGCCTGGTAGCCGGGTCCGACGGTGGGCTGTCCGACGGGCGCCTGCGGGTAGCCGTACGCGGCCGGGGGCGGCCCGCCCGCCGGGGCACCGGGCGCACCCGGCGGCGGTCCCGGAGGGCCGGGCGGATTGGGTGCGGAGGGAGCCCCGGGAGGCGGCCCCATCTGTGCGGGCCCGGCGAGCATCGTCGCGGCATGGTGCACACCGCCGCCCGGCGGCGGCGTGGAGCCGGGCGCGGGAGGCGGCATCGGCGCACCGGGAGGCGGCGTCGAACCGGGCGGCGGCGGAGGCGTCGGCGGACCCACCTGCGCGGGACCCGCCAACATCGTCGCGGCATGGTGCACACCACCGCCGGGCGGCGGCGTGGAACCGGGCGCGGGAGGCGGCATCGGCGCACCAGGAGGCGGCGTCGAACCGGGCGGCGGCGGAGGCGTCGGCGGACCCACCTGCGCGGGACCCGCCAACATCGTCGCGGCATGGTGCACACCGCCACCGGGCGGCGGCGTGGAACCGGGCGCGGGAGGCGGCATCGGCGCACCAGGAGGCGTACCAGGGGCACCGGGAGCGCCAGGGGTAGCGGGAGCACCGGGCGGCTGGGGCCCGTCGGGGCCGAGCTGCGACACCAGCTGCGTCGGTACGTAGCCACCGGCCGGAGCGCCGGGGGCGCCGGGCCCCGACGCGGGCGGCGCCGCGGCGGGCGGACGGGCGCCCGGGGTGCCCGGAGCACCGGGCGGCGGCGGGGTCGTGGGGCCGTCGCCGCGCGGGGCGGGGCGCGGCTGCACCTCGGCCTTGGCCGTCGTCTCCTCGGCGATGCCTGCCGCGGAGGGCGGCGTCGAACCGGGCGGCGGCGGTACGGGACCCGGCGCCACGGGGCCGGACGGGGCCGCGGCTCCGGGCGCCTGGCCCGGCGCGCCGGGAGCCTGCGCCTGCGGGTTCAGCGCGGGGGAGATCGCGGTCGCCGGAAGCTGGCTGCCGCCGGACATCAACGCGGTCGGCGCGTCGGCGCCCACCGAGGGCGGCGGGGTGTCGTCGTCGTCCGCCCCGATGAGCGGCGGCGCGAACACGGTGGCGGGCAGCGGGACGGACCCGTCGTCGCCCGTGCCGCTGACGTCGGCCCACGGCGTGGCACCGCCGTGCGACCCCTGGGCGGCGGGCCACGCCGCGCCGGAGGAGCCGGAAGCGGGCACCGCGTCGGCGGGCGCGGCACCGGAATCAGCGCCCGAAGGATCCGCCGAAGGGATCGGGGAAGGGATCGGCGAAGGCGCCGGAGAAGCAGCCGGAGAGGGGGTCGGTGAACCGTTCCCGGAACCGGCCTCCCCCGCGCCCGCCCCGTCGGACCGCCGGTCCGGAATGCCCATCCGGTCCGCCGCGTCCTGGAGCCACTCGGGCGGCGTCAGCAGGAACGAGGTCTGGTTCAGGTCGATCCGCTGGGGCGGCTCGGGCTCGGCGGGGCCCGCGGCGTCCTCCGGGGTCCCGTACTCCTCCTCGTACCGCCTGATCACCTCGCCGACCGGCAGGGCCGGCCAGAGCGTCGCCTCGCCGCTGTCGCGCGCGATGACCAGCCTGTGCCGTCCGCCGTCCGAGCGCGGCCCGTCCTGGCGGTCCTCCGCCCAGACGACGAAGCCCAGCTCGAACTCCCGCACCCGCACCTCGCGGTGCTGGTACGCGGGCATGTCGCCGTTGATCCACTCTTCCGCGCGCTCCTGCGCCTGCGCGAAGGTCACCATCGCGCTCACCCCTCGTCCGAGACGGGGACGGCCCGCGCGAAGCCGCCGTCCACCATCAGGTTCGCCACGGTCTCCAGCTCCGGCGGGTTGCCCGCCAGCCGCTGGAGGAACTCGTCGAAGTCGGCCCCGCAGGGCAGCAGCAGCCGCTCCACGCGCTCGGCGGCCGACCAGTGGGCCGTCTCGGCGCTGTCCCGGGCGTCGTCGTACGCGCAGAACCACACGGAGCCCGCGGCGTCGCCGCGCACCTTCACCGCCAGCAGACCGCCCTGGACGAACGCGACGCCCAGGTAGTCCTTGGTCAGGTGGTCGCGCAGGCACTTGTTGACGTACTCCAGGTCGTTCGTCCCGGCCCTGTCCCTGACCGTGAAGAACGGCTGGTCCACCAGCAGGCCGAGCTCCGCGTCGAGGGCCGCGCCCACCGGCGCCGCGCCGCCCGCCGCCTTCAGGAAGGAGCGGTAGGCGCCCGGCAGGCGGTAGCCGAGGTTCTCCTCGACGCCCTGGACCTGCTGTTCGGTCACCGCGACCGCGCCCTTGGGCAGCCCGAAGTGCGCGGGCCGCGTCTCCTGGAGCGGGCGGGTGCCGCGCTTGCCCTGGTCGACGGCAGCCGTGGCCAGCCCGCCGTGGTGCCGCAGCAGCGCCTTCACCTCGACCGGGACCAGTTCGAGACGGCGGGTGCCTGGCACGTGGTGCCAGGTCCAGCCGTGCGGGGTCGCCACCGCGGGGATCGTGTCCCACAGCTCGTGGCCGTCGCCGGACAGCGCGGCGTTGGCCGAGACGTAGTCCGTCAGGCGCAGCTCGTCGACGCCGAACCCCCCGGGGGGCTCCGCGATCTCCGCGGCGGCGCGCGCGTACGGGGAGAAGACCGGATAGCCGTCCCCGTCCACCCGCACACCCCTGGGGTGGCGGGACGCCCGGACCGGATCCGGGAAGTGCACGACCTGCCCGGCGTAGGCCGCGTTCGGTGGCGCGGCTTGCTGCCCGAGCCGACCTGTCGTCATGGCGGTTGCCCCCTGCTGCGTCCGGCTGGTGGTTCACCACAGCCTATGCGGTGGTGCAACAGCGGGTCCCTCCCCGCCGTCCCGGTAACGAACCGTCACGCCGGGGTGACGGTTCGCCCACGACAGGGCACGATCCACGGCCCCCGCTTCCACACCACCCGCCACATTTGGCAGGCTGTCCCCGCAACTCGGGGGATTGCGGCGGAGGGGACGACAGCACCATGCACACGGCACCAGCAGCACGAACAGCCACAACCGGGGACCCGCGGCTCACCTGGAGCGCCAGCGGCGCGGCCGACGCCCCCGTACTGAGGCATCGCCGGGACGGCATCCTCCCCGCAATCGCGGCGGCACTCTCCGTGAACAACGGACCCACCCTCACCTGCACGGCGGGCAAGGGCGAGCAGCCGCCGACCCTCCACCCCCTGGTGCAGGACTTCCTCGACACGCTCCCCAGCGGACAGCGCGAGCGCTTCACCGGACGGTGCCCCGAGGCGATCCTGCTCTCCCGGCACCTGTCCGCCGCGGAGTCGCAGCGCTCCAAGCGGGCCCAGCGCAAGCCGCTCTCGTCGAGCGAGGCGCGCCGCGCCCTCAAGCACTCCAGGATCACCACCCGCCGCATCCGGGAGGACGGGGACCCGCTGCACGGCAGCTACGCGCCGCCCTGCCGCTCCTGTACGGAAATGCTCGCGCACTTCGGCGTGCGCCCCGTGAACCTCACGACCGCCCAGAACGGCTGACGCTGACGATGATCGACCGCACCTCCGCCACCCGTTTCCCCGTCGCCGTCGACGCCGCGCTGCGCGGCGCCGGGTGGCAGCCCGGACGGTGGGACATACAGCGTGCGGAGGAATGGGCGGACACGCTCCGCGCGCACGTGTCGCCCGCGGGGCACCGGCACCACGTGTTCCCCGCGGCCGTCGAGGCGTGGGCGGAGTTCGGCGGGCTGACCCTCGGCGCGTCCGGGCCCGGCCGCCAGATCGCCCCCGCGCAGGTGCACGTCGACCCGCTGCGCGGTCTGCACCTGGCGCGCACGCTCGGGGACCTGGGGCGGGCCCTGGAGACGCAGATCGCTCCTCTGGGGGAGGAGGGGGACGCGCGGGCGGTGCTGGCGATCGACCTGGAGGGGCGGGTGTTCAGCCTGGACCACACGGGTGACTGGTACGTGGGTCAGGACGTGGGGCACGCCCTCGCGGCGCTCCTGGAGGGCGCCCGTCCGGTCCGCCTGACGTCGCCCTGAGGGCGGGGCGCCGTACCGGCCGTGGGCCGGGTGGGCATGCGCGGCGCGCGCGAATCTTTCGGCGCCCCCGGCAACGGGACCCCACAGGACGGTCCCCCCTACGCCTCGCGGCCCGGCAGGACCGCCGAGACCCGGAAGCCCCCCGCGTCCGTGGGGCCGGACACGAACACCCCGCCCAGCGCCTGCACCCGCTCCCGCATCCCCACGAGCCCGTTCCCCCCGCTGGGCAGCCGCGCCGCCCCCGCCGCGCCGTCGGACCCGGGCGCGCCGTTCTCCACCTGCATGGCGACCTCGTCGCCCCGGTGCGCGAGCCGCACCCGCACCTTCGCGCCCGCCGCGTGCTTGTGGACGTTGGTCAGCGCCTCCTGCACCACGCGGTACGCGGTCTGCTCGACCTCCGGCGCATAGGTCCGCGGCTCGCCGTCGACGAGCATCTCCACGACCATCCCGGCGGCCCGGGACTGGTCGACCAGTTCCTCCAGCTCGGCCAGACAGGGCCCGTCCTCGGCGGCCTGGGCACCGGAGGAAGCGGCGGCTGCGGCGGCGGCAGCGGCCTGGGCGACGGCCGCCAGCGGCACCGCGCCCCCCGTACCCGCGTGCGCACCCGAGGCGGCGGGCGGCGCCTTCACCTGGTCCGCCGCCCGCAGCACCCCCAGCATCTCGCGCAGCTCCGTCAGCGCCTGCCGCCCCATGTCGCCGACGAGCGCCGCGTTCTTCACGGCCTTCGCCGGGTCCTTCGGCGCCACCGCCTGGAGCGCGGCGGCGTGGACGACCATCAGCGACACCCGGTGCGCCACCACGTCGTGCATCTCGCGCGCGATCCGGGTCCGCTCCTCCGTACGGGCCCACTCGGCGCGCTCCTCCGCCCTGTCGGCGAGCAGCGACAGCTCCCGCTCCAGCGAGTCGTTGCGCTCCCGCAGGCTCTCCATGAGCCTGCGCCGCGCGCCTATGTAGAGGCCGAGCAGCACGGGCGGCGCGGTGAGCCCGAGGGCCACGAAGACGGAGACGAGCGGGACGTACCAGGAGCCCGGGTCGAAGTCGGGATCCGCTTCGCCCAGGCTCTGCCCGGTCCGTACGAACGTCACGATCAACGTCCCCACCAGGGACATCCCCGCCAGGGCCGCCGTGATCCTGCGCGGCACCTCGGACGCCGCGAGCGTGTAGAGCCCGACGATCCCCAGGAGGAAGCCCATGGCCGCGGGCGTCAGCGCGATCGCCACCAGCACCACCGCGATCGGCGAGCGGCGCCGCAGGATCAGCACCGAGCCCGCCAACAGTCCGAACAGCACGCCGAGCGGCACGGGCATCCGTACGTCGCCGGCGAACGTCACCCCCTCAAGCGCACATTCCAACGCGGACACCAGTGCGAGCCCGATGTCCAGTACGGCGCTGCGTCGCCGCTCCCACCACCACATGCCGCGGGTGGTCGGGCCCCCGGCCTCCTGGTGTGCCCCCGTAACGGTCATGTCTTCCAGCCTACGGGCGGGGGCCAGTCGTTTTCGGGACGGCCGAACCGGACGGCCGAACGGAACGACCGAACCGGACAGCCGAACCGGACGACCGAACCGGACGACCGAACCGGACAGCCGAACGGGACGGCCGAACCGCCGCCGGAACCACCGATCTTTACCGTCGCCGTAAAGGCACTCGGTACGGCATAGTGTGGGGTGCCACGAAGGCACCTTGAAGAAATGTCCGCTTCACCCGCCTTCAATCCCCCGTGGTGTAATTGGCAGCACTGTGGCTTTTGGTGCCATCTGTTCGGGTTCGAGTCCTGACGGGGGAGCACAAGTCGTCCGGTACGGGCCCCGACCTCCAAGGTCGGGGCCCGTCCGCGTGCCGCAACCGGTCGCCCCGCCCACGTTTCACCTTCGAAACCCCCCGGTATCCTGCGGATGTCACCCACCCGTAAAAGCCGAAGGGCATTCCCGTGAGCGCCAACCGCCCGGCAGCCGTCGTAGTCCTCGCAGCGGGTGAAGGCACCCGCATGAAGTCGAAGACCCCCAAGGTCCTGCACGACATCAGCGGGCGCTCGCTCGTCGGCCACGTCGTCACCGCAGCGGGCGACCTCTCCCCCGAGCACCTCGTCGTGGTCGTCGGCCACGCCCGTGAGCAGGTCAAGGCCCACCTCGACACCGTCTACCCCGGCACCCGCACCGCCGTGCAGGAGGAGCAGAAGGGCACGGGCCACGCCGTCCGCATCGCCCTGGAGTCCCTGGACGGGACCGGCCAGACGCTCTCCGGCACCGTGGTCGTCGTCTGCGGCGACACCCCGCTGCTCTCCGGCGCGACGCTGACCGCGCTGGCCGCGACGCACGCCGCCGACGGCAACGCCGTGACCGTGCTGACCGCCGAGGTCCCCGACTCCACCGGCTACGGCCGGATCGTGCGCGACGCGGCGACCGGCGCGGTCACCGGGATCGTCGAGCACAAGGACGCCAGCGAGGCGCAGCGCGCCATCAAGGAGATCAACTCCGGCGTCTTCGCCTTCGACGGCCAGCTCCTGGCCGACGCGCTCGGCAAGGTCCGCACGGACAACAGCCAGGGCGAGGAGTACCTCACCGACGTGCTGGGCATCCTGCGCGAGGCCGGGCACCGGGTCGGCGCGTCCGTCGCCGCCGACCACCGCGAGATCCTGGGCATCAACAACCGCGTCCAGCTCGCCGAGGCCCGCCGCCTGCTCAACGCCCGCCTCCTGGAGGCGGCGATGCTCCAGGGCGTCACCGTCGTCGACCCGGCGACCACCGTCGTCGACGCCACCGTCACCTTCGAGCGCGACGCGATCGTGCACCCGGGCACCCAGCTGCTGGGCGCCACGCACATCGCCGAGGACGCCGAGGTCGGCCCGAACACCCGCCTGAAGGACACCACCGTCCACAGCGGCGCCCGCGTCGACAACTCGGTCGCCGACAGCGCCGAGATCGGCCCGAACGCCGTCGTCGGCCCGTTCGCCTACCTGCGCCCCGGCACCCGCCTCGGCCTGAAGTCGAAGATCGGCGCGTTCGTGGAGGTGAAGAACTCCACGATCGGCGAGGGCACCAAGGTCCCGCACCTGTCGTACGTGGGCGACGCCACCATCGGCGACTTCACGAACATCGG
This sequence comes from Streptomyces sp. NPDC050504, assembly GCF_044458065.1. Lineage (NCBI taxonomy): Bacteria > Bacillati > Actinomycetota > Actinomycetes > Kitasatosporales > Streptomycetaceae > Streptomyces > Streptomyces sp. NPDC050504. Next base: position 193,404 of record NZ_JBITHO010000002.1, read on the forward strand.
CGCCGCCAGCGTCTTCGTGAACTACGACGGCGAGAAGAAGCACCACACCACGATCGGCTCCCACTGCCGCACCGGAGCGGACAACATGCTTGTGGCGCCCGTCACCATCGGGGACGGCGCCTACACCGCCGCGGGCTCGGTCATCACCAAGGACGTCCCGGCCGGTTCACTGGCCGTCGCCCGGGGCCAGCAGCGGAATATCGAGGGTTGGGTGGCCCGCAAGCGCCCCGGCAGCGCCGCCGCCCAGGCGGCCCAGGCGGCCGCCGCCGAGGGCGACCGCGAAAGCTGACCGGAAACAGGTGCGTCGGGTTCGGCGTACCGTGATACATGCACACCTATTCGGCCGGCCCACGGCGAGGACCGCGTGGCCGGACAACACGTCTGAGGAGACAGTGCTGTGACCGGGATCAAGACGACCGGCGAGAAGAAGCTGATGCTCTTCTCCGGCCGCGCCCACCCCGAGCTGGCCGAGGAGGTCGCGCACCAGCTGGGCGTAGGCCTCGTCCCTACGAAGGCATTCGATTTCGCCAACGGTGAGATCTACGTCCGCTTCCAGGAGTCGGCGCGCGGCGCCGACTGCTTCCTGATGCAGAGCCACACGGCTCCCATCAACAAGTGGATCATGGAGCAGCTGATCATGATCGACGCGCTGAAGCGCGCGTCGGCCCGCTCCATCACCGTGATCGTCCCGTCGTACGGCTACGCGCGGCAGGACAAGAAGCACAAGGGCCGCGAGCCGATCTCGGCCCGCCTGATCGCCGACCTGCTGAAGACGGCGGGTGCCGACCGCATCCTCACCGTCGACCTGCACACGGACCAGATCCAGGGCTTCTTCGACGGCCCCGTCGACCACCTCACCGCCCTGCCGGTCCTCGCGGACTACGTGGGCGCGAAGGTCGACCGCTCCAAGCTGACCGTCGTCTCCCCCGACGCCGGCCGCGTGCGCGTCGCCGACCGCTGGTGCGACCGCCTGGACGCCCCGCTGGCGATCGTCCACAAGCGCCGCGACAAGGACGTCGCCAACCAGGTGACCGTCCACGAGGTCGTCGGTGACGTGGAGGGCCGCGTCTGCGTCCTGGTCGACGACATGATCGACACGGGCGGCACGATCTGCGCCGCCGCCGAGGCGCTCTTCGCGCACGGCGCCGAGGACGTCATCGTGACGGCCACGCACGGCATCCTCTCCGGCCCGGCCGCGGACCGGCTGAAGAACTCCAAGGTCAGCGAGTTCATCTTCACGAACACGCTGCCCGACCCCGAGGACATCGAGCTCGACAAGATCACGGTGCTCTCGATCGCCCCGACCATCGCGCGCGCGGTGCGCGAGGTCTTCGAGGACGGTTCGGTGACGAGCCTCTTCGAAGAGCAGTAAGGCTTCTTCAGAAGATCGATTTCTGGTGCGGCCTCCCCGCCGAGTAGACTGTTCAGGTTGCTCGGCGAGGGAGGCCGCACCTTTTGGCGCGGATGCTCCGTTATCGACGCGCTCTTCGTAGCAGGCCGCAAGTCGTGGCCGGGTGACCTTCCTTTCCGATTCGTCACCTACGAGGAGTGCCACATGTCCGAGGTCAAGCTCGACGCCGTCATCCGCACCACGTTCGGCAAGGGCTCCGCCCGCCAGACCCGCCGCGACAACCGCGTCCCCGCGGTCATCTACGGCCACGGCGCCGAGCCCGTCCACGTCTCCCTCCCGGGCCACGACCTGATGATGGCGCTCAAGACCGCCAACGTCCTGATCTCCCTGGACATCGAGGGCCGCAACGAGCTGGTCATCCCCAAGGCCATCCAGCGCCACCCGCTGAAGCGCACCCTGACCCACGTCGACCTGCTGGCCGTCAAGCGCGGCGAGAAGGTCTCGGTCGAGATCGCGGTCAACGCCGAGGGCGACCTGGCCCCCGGTGGCAACCTGCTGGAGCACGTCCTCAGCACCATCACGGTCGAGGCCGAGGCCACCCACATCCCCGAGGCCGTCACGGTCTCCGTCGCGGGCCTGGACGCCGGTGCGTCCGTCCTCGCCAAGGACATCGTCCTCCCAGCCGGCACCACCCTGGTGACCGACGCCGACGCCGTCGTCCTGCAGGTCCTGGCCGCGCAGGCCGAGGAGAGCGCCGCCGAGGGCGACGCGGCCGCCGAGGCCTGAGCCGTCTCACGCTTCGCCTGACGGGGCGGCGGGCACTCCTGGTGCCCGCCGCCCCGTTTCCTTGTGTCCCACGGAGTCCCCTACAGAAGGAACGGTCCCGCCATGACGGACCCCACCGCGCCCTGGCTCGTCGTGGGCCTCGGCAACCCCGGCCCCGAGTACGCGGCCAACCGCCACAACGTCGGCTTCATGGTCGTCGACCTGCTCGCGGAGCGGATCGGGGGCAGGTTCAAGCGCGCGCAGAAGGCGCAGGCGCAGGTGGTGGAGGGGCGGATCGGTCCGCCCGGACCGCTGAGCCGCCGGGTGGTCCTCGCCAAGCCGATGTCGTACATGAACCTGTCGGGCGGGCCCGTCGTCTCGCTGCGCGACTTCTACAAGGTCCCCACCGCGAACGTCGTCGCGATCCACGACGAGCTGGACATCGACTACGGGACGCTGCGGCTGAAGCTCGGCGGGGGCGACAACGGACACAACGGCCTGAAGTCGATGACGAAGGCGATGGGGCCCGACTACCACCGGGTGCGGTTCGGGATCGGCCGGCCGCCGGGGCGCATGCAGGTCGCGGACTTCGTCCTGAAGGACTTCTCCGCCGCGGAGCGCAAGGAACTCGCGTACGAGGTGGACCGCGCGGCGGACGCGGTGGAGGCGCTCCTGGCCGAAGGCCTGGAGCGCGCCCAGAGCACGTACAACTCCTAGGGGCGGAAGTGGGGTGCGGCCCCGCGCGGCGGCGTACCGCACCCCGGCCCCTCGGGTCAGCCCGTGTTGCGCAGGCCCGCCGCCACGCCGTTCACGGTGAGCAGCAGCGCCCTCGCCAGCAGCGGGTCCGGCTCCTCGCCCCGCTCCGCCGCCGCCCGCTGCCGGGCGAGGAGGGAGACCTGGAGGTAGGAGATCGGGTCCAGGTACGCGTCACGGATCGCGAAGGTCTGCTGGAGCACCGGGTTGGAGTCGAGCATCCGCTCGCCCCCGGTGACCCGCAGGACCTCCCGCACGGTCAGCGCGTGCTCCTCCTCGATCACGTCGAAGACGTGCTTCAGCTCGTCGGGGACGAGCGTGTCGACGTAGTGGCGGGCGATGCGCAGATCGGTCTTCGCCAGCGTCATCTCCACGTTGGAGAGGAAGTTGCGGAAGAAGTGCCACTTCTCGTGCATCTCCTCCAGCACGGACTCCAGGCCCGCCTCCCGCAGCGCCTTCAGGCCGGAGCCCACGCCGAACCAGCCGGGCACGATCTGCCGGGACTGGGTCCAGCCGAAGACCCACGGGATGGCCCGCAGGCCGTCGAGCGAGACGCCCGAGCCGGGGCGGCGGGCGGGCCGCGAGCCCAGGTGCAGGTCGGCGAGCTGGTCGACGGGGGTCGAGGCGAGGAAGTACGTCGGCAGGTCCGGGTCCTCCACGAGCCGCCGGTACGCCGCGTGCGCCGCGTCCGAGACCGTGTCCATCGCCGCGTCCCAGCGCGCCAGCGACTCGTCGGACTGGCGCGGAGCGGTGTGCAGCGCGGACGCCTGGAGCGTCGCGGCCACCGTCAGCTCCAGGTTCTCCCTGGCCAGCGACGGGATGAGGTACTTGTCCGAGATGACCTCGCCCTGCTCGGTCACCTTGATCTCGCCCTCCAGCGTGCCCCACGGCTGCGCGAGGATCGCGTCGTGCGAGGGGCCGCCGCCGCGCCCGACCGTACCGCCGCGGCCGTGGAAGAGCCGCAGCCGCACGCCGTAGCGGTGCGCGACGTCGCGCAGGCGGCGCTGCGCGCGGTGGATCTCCCACTGGGAGGTGGTGATGCCGCCGAACTTCGAGGAGTCGGAGTAGCCGAGCATGACCTCCTGCACGTCCCCGCGCAGCGAGACCAGCCGGCGGTACGACGGGTCGGCCAGCATCGCGTCGAGGATGACGTCCGCGGCCTTCAGCTCGTCCGTGGTCTCCAGGAGCGGCACGATGCCGATCTTGGCCCAGCCCGCGTGCAGGTCGATCAGACCGGCCTCGCGCGCCAGCACCGCCGCGGCGAAGACGTCGTCCGCGCCCTGGCACATCGAGATGATGTACGACTCGATGACCTCGGGGCCGAACCGCTCGAAGGCCTCCTTGACGGTGTGGAAGACGCCGAGGGTCTTCTCGCCCGCCGCGTCCAGCGGGGCGGGCGTCGGGGCCAGCGGGCGGCGCGAGCGCAGCTCCTTGGCGAGCAGCTTCTGCCGGTACTCGCGCGGCATGTCCGCGTACCGCCAGGACTCCTCGCCGAGCCGGTCGAAGAGCTGGCCGAGCGCGTGGTGGTGGGCGTCCGCGTGCTCGCGCACGTCCATCGTGGCGAGCTGGAGGCCGAACGCCGAGAGCGTGCGGATGACGCGGTCCATGCGGCCGTCCGCGAAGAGACCGCCGCGGTGCGCGCGCAGCGAGGTCTGGATCAGCGTCAGGTCGCGGATCAGCTCGCTCGTGCCGAGGTAGTCGTGGCCCTCCTCGTGCGGGGTGCCCTTGGCCAGGCGCTCGCGGGTGTTGACGAGCTTCTGCCGGATGCAGGTCGCCTTGAGGCGGTACGGCTCCTCGGCGTTGAGCCGCTTGTAGCGGGGGCTGATCTCCGGCAGCCGCTCCAGGTCCGTGCGGAGGGAGGTGAGCAGCTCCTCGGTGGCGCCCGCGTAGCGGATCGAGTTGGAGAGCAGCCCGCGCAGGGAGTCGACGGCCTCGATGGCGTCGGTGATGCCGTGCTCGTGCTGGAGGATCAGCACCTCCCAGGTGACGGCGGGCGTCACGTTGGGGTTGCCGTCGCGGTCGCCGCCGATCCAGGTGCCGAAGGTCAGCGGGCGGGTCCCGGCGGGCAGCTCGACGCCGACCCGCTCCAGCTCGGCCGCCAGGTCCTCCAGGACGTCGCCGACCGCGCCCGCGTGCAGCTCGTCCAGGTAGTAGATGGCGTTGCGGGCCTCGTCGGCGGGCTCGGGCCGCACCACCCGCAGCTCGTCGGTCTGCCAGATGAGGTCGATGTTCTCGGCGAGGCGCAGGTCCTGGCGGCGCCGGTCGGAGGCGATGACCGGGGACTCCAGCAGCTCGCCGATGCGGCGCAGCTTGTTCAGCACGGAGCGGCGGGCCGCCTCGGTGGGGTGCGCGGTGAAGACGGGCCGCACGTTGAGGTTCTTGACCGTCTCGCGCAGGTGCTCGGGGTCCGCGTCCTTGAGGCGGTCGGCGGTGCGGGTGAGCAGCCCGCCCTCGGCGGCCCGCTTGGCGCGCAGTTCGTGGCCGCGGTGCACCTGCTCGGTGACGTTGGCGAGGTGGAAGTAGGTGGAGAAGGCCCGCACCAGCTTGGCTGCGGTCTCCAGGTCGGTGTCGCCGAGCAGCTCGGCGGCGGCCTCGCCGTCCTCGCGGGTCAGGGCGCGGACCCGCTCGACGAGTTCGAGGAGTTCGGGGCCCTCCTGCCGTACGAGGGTCTCGCCCAGCAGGTCGCCGAGGCGGCGGATGTCAGCGCGCAGCTCGGGGCTGGACTCGGCGTTCACGGCGGTGGTCTGGTCGGCACTGCTCACAGGTGCGGCTCCTTGCAGTGGTTGAGAGCACGTCTGGCAGGTAATGCGGACCGCGCTGTCCGACCCACCCAGGATATGTGTCCAGATCCCGGCCGTTGTCCACAGCCCTCTTGCCGTGGGGCGCGTCACTGCCATACTTACGACGCCGTAGGTTACGGAGGCGTAGCCACGCGCCCTCTTCTTCCCTCACCCCACAGGGACACAGTTATGACCACGAGCCCCGATGTGCTCGACTCCACCGTTCCGCAGCAGGCCACCCCTGACCAGGACCCGTCGCAGGACCAGCCGCAGGCCACGCTCGGCGGTGAGCAGAAGCGTTCTCTCGAACAGATCACGCTGCTGCTGTTCATCGTGGTCCCCTTCCTCGCCGTGCTGGCCGCCGTGCCGCTGGCCTGGGGCTGGGGGGTGAGCTGGCTCGACCTCGGGCTGCTGGTGACGATGTACTTCATCGGCTGCCACGGCATCACCGTCGGCTTCCACCGCCACTTCACGCACGGCTCCTTCAAGGCGAAGCGCCCGCTGCGCGTCGCGCTGGCCATCGCGGGTTCGATGGCCATCGAGGGCCCGCTGGTGCGCTGGGTGGCCGACCACCGCAAGCACCACAAGTTCTCCGACGCGGAGGGCGACCCGCACTCGCCGTGGCGCTTCGGCGAGACCGTACCGGCCCTGCTCAAGGGGCTGTGGTGGGCGCACATCGGCTGGCTGTTCGACGAGGAGCAGACCCCGCAGCACAAGTACGCCCCCGATCTGATCAAGGATCCGGCGCTGCGCCGCGTCTCCCGGCAGTTCCTGCTCTGGGCGGGCGTGTCGCTGGCGATCCCGCCGCTGGTCGGCGGCCTAGTGACGATGTCCTGGTGGGGCGCGTTCACCGCCTTCTTCTGGGGCTCGCTGGTACGGGTCGCGCTGCTGCACCACGTCACCTGGTCGATCAACTCGATCTGCCACGCGGTCGGAAAGCGTCCGTTCAAATCGCGCGACCGGTCAGGCAATGTGTGGTGGCTCGCGGTCCTCTCCTGTGGAGAGTCCTGGCACAACCTGCACCACGCCGATCCGACGTCCGCGCGGCACGGCGTGCTGCGGGGCCAGGTCGACTCCAGCGCCCGGCTGATCCGCTGGTTCGAGAAGCTGGGCTGGGCGTCCGACGTGCGCTGGCCGAGTGACTCGCGGCTCGCGGCCAAGCGCTCGGACGGAACGAAAGACCTCACAGAGACGGCATGATTGACGCGTGGTGATCGACGGCAGTTCCAGCAGAAGCGAGAAGAGGCGCGTCCGCCGGGTCCGGATGACGGGCAAGGAGCGGCGTGAACAGCTGCTGGACATCGGCCGGACCATCTTCGCCGAGAAGGGCTACGAGGGGACGTCGGTCGAGGAGATCGCGGCGAAGGCCGGGGTGTCCAAGCCGGTGGTCTACGAGCACTTCGGCGGCAAGGAGGGGCTGTACGCCGTCGTGGTCGACCGCGAGATGCGCCAGCTGCTCGACATGGTGACCGGGTCGCTGACGGCCGGGCACCCCAGGGAGCTGTGCGAGCAGGCGGCGTTCGCGCTGCTCGACTACATCGAGGAGTACACGGACGGGTTCCGCATCCTGGTGCGGGACTCGCCCGTGGCGCAGTCGACGGGGACGTTCGCGTCGCTGATCTCCGACATCGCGACGCAGGTCGAGGACATCCTCGCGGGCGAGTTCAAGGCGAAGGGGTTCGATCCGAAGCTCGCGCCGCTGTACGCGCAGGCGCTGGTGGGGATGGTCGCGCTCACCGGGCAGTGGTGGGTGGACGCGCGGAAGCCCGGCAAGGCGGAGGTGGCGGCGCACCTGGTGAACCTGGCGTGGCACGGCCTCGGGAACCTTGAGGCGCGGCCCCGCTTGATAGGGCACCGCAAGAACTGACGCGCCCCGGCCTGAGGCCGGCGCTCCGGGGTGCGAAACCCTGCCGGGGGCGTTCAAAGACCGCGCGGTTCCCCGCGTCCCTCAAGGGGCGCGGGGAACCGCGCGAGAGTGGCTACTCCCCCGGTGACGGCTCCAGGAACTCCAGGCGGTTGCCCACCGGGTCCCAGGAGTAGAACCTCAGGTGGCCCGGCAGGTTCTCGTCCCATTCGACCCGTGCCCCGTGCACCGCGAGCCGGTCCGCGTACGCCCGGATGTCCCGCACCCGCAGCCCCGGGTGCGCCTTCTTCGCGGGCACGAAGTCCGCCTCCGCCCCCAGGTGCAGCCGCACCGCCCCCGCCCGGAACCAGCATCCGCCGCGCGCCGCGAGCACCGGCGGCTTGGGGACCTCGGTCATGCCGAGGGCGCCGACGTAGTACGTCCGCAGCAGGTCCTCCGCGCCGACGGGCGCGGCGAGCTGCACGTGGTCGACGGCGACGAGCATCAGCGCCCCGCCTCCCCGCTCCTGCGGGCGACGGCGAAGATCCGGCGGAACGGGAAGACCGTGCCGTACGGCGTCGCCGGGTACGCCTCCCGCAGCAGCGCCGCGTACTCCGCGAGGAACGCCTCCCGCGCCTCGGGGTCGGAGTCGAGCGCCGTGAGCACCGGCCGCAGGGCCGTGCCCTTGACCCAGTCGAGCACGGGGTCCTCGCCCCGGAGCGTCTGGAGGTACGTGGTCTCCCAGACGTCCACCGCGCCGCCGGGCCCGACGAGGCCGGTCAGCCGGGTCAGGTAGTCCGCGGGCTCCAGGACCGCCGCCGAGCGGTCCGCAGCGTCCCCGAGGCGCCCGCGCCACCGCGCGGACGTCCGCAGCCCGGCGAGGATCGTGTGACTGGGGGCGGTGAAGTTGCCGGGCACCTGGAAGGCGAAGGTGCCGCCGGGGGCGATGCCCGCCAGCCAGTCGGGGAAGCGCTCGGCGTGCCCGGGGACCCACTGGAGCAGCGCGTTGGAGACGATCAGGTCGTACGGCTCGGACGGCGTCCAGGTCAGCGCGTCGGCGTGGGCGAAGTCGAGCAGGTCGGTGGCGTACGCGCGGGCCCGCTCCAGCATCTGCGGGGAGTTGTCGTAGCCGGTGACGCGCGCGCCGGGCCAGCGTCCGGCGAGGGTCGCGGTGACGTTGCCCGCGCCGCAGCCGAGGTCGGCGATGCGCGGCGCGGACCCGCCCGGCAGCTCTCCGACGCGGGCGACGAGGTCGTGGAAGGGGCGGGTGCGATGGTCCGCGTGGCGCAGGTACTGCTGCGGATCCCAGGTGGCTGGTGCGGTCATGCGCCCAGGATCACCAGCCAAGTATCTTGATGTCAAGAGACTTCACATCGAGGGACCCTCTACACTGATCGCCATGGAGGACGAGGTCGACCGACTGGTCGCAGCATGGCGCCGGGAGCGCCCGGACCTCGACGTGGAACCACTTGAGGTCCTCAGTCGCGTGTCGCGGCTGGCCAGGCACCTCGACCGCGCCCGCAGGCTGGCCTTCTCGGAGCACAACCTGGAGCCGTGGGAGTTCGACGTGCTCACCTCGCTGCGCCGCGCGGGCGCCCCGTACCAGCTCTCCCCCGGGCAGCTCCTCACCCAGACGCTCGTCACCTCGGGCACGATGACCAACCGCATCGACCGGCTCACCAAGAAGGGCCTCGTCGAGCGGCTGCCCGACCCCAGCGACCGGCGCGGCGTCCTCGTCCGGCTCACCGACGAGGGGCGCGACCGCGCCGATCAGGCGCTCGCCGGGCTGCTCGACCAGGAGCGCGCCATCCTCGCCGAGCTGAGCCGCGGCCAGCGCGGCGAACTGGCCGCGCTGCTACGCCAGTTGACCGCCCCGTTCGACAACGTCCCCGGCTAGCTCGGCCGGTCCCACGCCCGCCCTGCGGGCCAGCGCGACCGCCGCGAGCGTGGAGTGCACGCCCAGCTTCCCCAGCACGTTCTGCATGTGCGTACGGACGGTGTGCGGGGACAGGAACAGGCGCTCGGCGACCGCCTTGCGCCCCAGGCCCGCCACCATGCACCGCAGCACCTCGCGCTCGCGCGGCGTCAGCGACTCGACCAGCCGCTCGCTCTCGGTGCGGTGCTTGCGCGCGGCCGTCAACTCCCGCAGCACGCCGGTGAGCAGCGCGGCCGGCAGGTGCGTCTCGTCCCGCAGGACGCCCCTGATCACCGCGAGCAGCCGCTGGAGCGAGCAGTCCTTGGCGACCCAGCCCGACGCGCCCGCCTGGAGCGCCAGCGCGGCGCGCCGCGAGTCGTCCTTCTCGGCGAGCACCACCGTGCGCACCGACGGCTGGCCCGAACGGACCCCGGCCACCAGCGAGATCCCGTCCACCGTGCCCGCGCCGCCCGAGTCGGGCGCGGCCACCGCGCGCGGCGGTCCCGCGGTCGACGCGATGCCCAGGTCGGCGTCGACCAGCATCACGTCGAATCTGCGCCCTTCGGCCGCCGCCCGTTCCAGGCAGCGCAGCGCGGCGGGACCGCTCCCGGCGGCCGCGACGTCCACATCGGGCTCGGCCGCGAGCGCCGCGGCGAGCGACTCGGCGAAGATCCGATGGTCGTCCACCACCAGGACCCGGATACGAACCACAGGTACCCCCATGCGTCGGGAGGCGGATCGGCGCAGGTACGGCGCCCGGAGAGGGATACCCAAAGAGCCGCACGGCCGCCGCCGTGCGTGAAAGCTACCCCCCACCCGGGCGTCGTACCCGACTGTCTCGCCCCCTGAATCAGCACCGGCCCCCACCGGTGCTGTGCATCAGAGTAGAGCCAGGGGCGAGGAGGGGAAGGTAAATCGCAGAACTGATTGGCCGGGGTGTTTAGGGTGTGACCCATGTTTCGAATTGAGACAGGAGTCGACAAACAACGACGCGCCCTGCTGGGCAAAAAGCTCCGCGCCGCCAACGTCGACCGCTCCCCCGCGATACGGGGGCTCGTCGAGACCGGCACCGAGGACGAAGTGCCGCTCCAGGTCTGGGCGTTCGACGCGGAGGGGCAGCTCGCGGGGGGTCTGGCCGGGCGCGTCTGGGCGCGCTGGCTCCATGTGGACCTGCTCTGGATCGACGAGCGGCACCGCGCCGCCGGGCTCGGCACGCGGCTGCTCGACGAGGCGGAGGAGCGGGCCCGCGCCGACCACGGCTGCGTCAGCTCCCGCCTGGAGACCTGGGACTTCCAGGCGCCCGGCTTCTACCGCAAGCGGGGGTACGAGGTGATCGGCGAGGTCCCCGACTATCCGCCGGGGGTCACCGAGTACATCCTGGTCAAGGCGCTGGTGTAGCGCCCGGACCGGAGCGCGCGGCGCAGGCCCCGGAGCGCGCGGCACTCCGGGGCCCCGCCCGCGCCCTCAGCGCAGCCTGCGCGCCCCCTGCGAGGGCACCGCGGGGAACACCCGGGGCGCACCGAATCCGGCCGAGGCGAACGCGTCGGCCACCGACTCGGCCAGCGCGTCCGCCTCCCGCTCCGCCACCAGCACGATCGCCGAGCCGCCGAAGCCGCCGCCCGTCATCCGCGCCCCGAGCGCGCCCGCCGCCAGCGAGGCCTCCACCACGAGGTCCAGCTCGGGGCAGGAGACCCGCAGGTCGTCGCGGAGCGAGGCGTGGCCCTCGGTGAGCAGCGGGCCGATGCCCCGGACGTCGCCCGCGTCCAGCAGTGCGGCGATGCGCCCCACGCGGCGGTCGTCGCCGACCACGTGCCGCACGTAGCGGCGCTGCGTCTCGTCCGTCAACGCGGCCAGCGCGCCCGGCAATTCCTCGTACGCGAGGTCGCGCAGATGGGACACGCCCAGTGCCCGCGCGGCCGCCTCGCACCCGGCGCGCCGCTCCGCGTACGCGCCGTCGCCCAGCGCGTGGCTCACCCGCGTGTCGACCACCAGGAGCGTCAGGCCTTCGGCCGCCGGGGCGAAGGGGACCTGGCGCACGGTCAGGTCGCGGCAGTCCAGGTGCAGCGCGTGGCCCTCGACCGCGCAGGCCGACGCGGTCTGGTCCATGATGCCGCAGGGCACGCCCACGAACCCGTTCTCGGCGTGCTGCGCGACGCGCGCCAACTCGGGCGCGGTCAGCCCCAGTTCGTACAGGTCGTTCAGGGCGAGCGCGACGACGACCTCCAGCGCGGCCGACGAGGAGAGGCCGGCCCCGGTGGGGACCGTGGACGTGAGGTGCACGTCCGCGCCCCCGACCTCGTGGCCCGCCGCGCGCAGCGCCCAGACCACGCCCGCCGGGTAGGCGGCCCAGCCGCCGCCCGCGCCCGGGGCGAGCGCGGCGGTGTCGTCCAGCTGGACGACACCGCCCGGGACGTCGGCCGAGTGCAGCCGCAGCACCCCGTCGGCGCGGCGGGCGACCGCGGCGACGGTGGTGTGCGGCAGCGCGAGGGGCATCACGAAGCCCTCGTTGAAGTCCGTGTACTCGCCGATGAGATTCACCCGTCCGGGTGCGGCCCACACCCCGTCGGGGGCGTATCCGTAGAGCGCGTCGAAGGCCTCGGCCGCGCCCCGCGCACGCTCCCCGTCCGACTCCCGTCCGGCAGGCCCGTCCGGCTCCCGCGCGGCCGGCCGGTCCGGCAGCGCGTCTATGCCCGTCACAGCCCGGCCTCCGCCCGGCGCGCGAACGCCCAGGCGTCCGCGACGATGCCCGCGAGGTCGGAGCGCGAGGGCGTCCAGCCCAGCCGCTCGCGCGCGGTGGCGGCGGACGCCACCAGCACGGCGGGGTCGCCCGGCCTGCGCGGCGCCGCGGCCTCGGGGACGGGGTGCCCGGTGACCTTGCGGACGGTCTCGATGACCTCCCGTACCGAGAAGCCGTTGCCGTTGCCGAGGTTGCAGATCAGGTGCTCGCCGGGGCGCGCCTTGTCCATGGCCAGCAGGTGCGCCTCGGCGAGGTCGGCGACGTGGATGTAGTCGCGGACGCAGGTGCCGTCGGGCGTCGGGTAGTCCTCGCCGTACACCGAGATCGACACGCGCTTGCCGAGGGCGACCTGGAGCACGAGCGGGATGAGGTGCGACTCGGGGTCGTGCCGTTCGCCGTAACTGCCGTAGGCACCAGCGACGTTGAAGTAGCGGAGGCTGACGGCGGCCAGGCCGTGCGCGGCGGCCTCACCGGTGATCATGTGGTCGACGGCCAGCTTGGAGGCGCCGTAGGGGTTGGTGGGGGACGTCGGGTCGGTCTCCGTGATCGGCGTGTCGACCGGCTCGCCGTAGGTGGCGGCGGTGGACGAGAAGACCAGGCGGCGCACGCCCGCGTCGCGCATCGCGCCGAGCAGCGACATCGTGCCGCCGACGTTGTTGACCCAGTACTTCTCCGGGTCGACGACGGACTCGCCGACCTGGCTGAACGCGGCGAAGTGCAGCACGCCGTCGTAGCTGGGGTCGAGCCAGCGGGCGGCGTCCTGGACGCGCCCCTCGACGAACTGGGCGCCGGACGGGACGCCCTCGCGGAATCCGGTGGAGAGGTCGTCCAGGACGGTCACCGCGTGACCCGCTTCCAGGAGGTGCGCGGCGACGACGCTTCCGACGTATCCCGCGCCGCCCGTCACCAGGTACTTCTTGCTCACTTGCTCGCTACCTCTCGCAGTCGCTGGGCCGCGGCCTCCGGCGGCACGTCGTTGATGAAGACGTCCATGCCGGACTCGGAGCCCGCGAGGAACTTCAGCTTGCCGGATGTGCGACGAATGGTGAAAAGCTCCAGATGCAGGGCGAATTCACTCCTGTTGACGCTTCCTGGCCCCCGGAAGGGCGCCTGGTGCCAGGCCGCGACGTACGGCGTGGGCGGCTCGCCCTCGCCGAAGATCCGGTCGAAGCGCCGCAAGAGTTCCAGATAGACCTGTGGGAACTCCGTGCGCGCCGCCTCGTCCAGCTCCCGCAGGTCGGGCACCCTGCGGCGCGGGTAGAGGTGGACCTCGTACGGCCAGTGCGCGGCGTACGGCACGAAGGCGGTCCAGTGCTCGCCCGCCAGCACCACCCGGCTGCCGTCGGCGCGCTCGCGCTCCACGACGTCGTCGAAGAGGTTGCCCCCGCCGGTGCGCTCGCGGTGCTCGTCGGCCGAGCGGAGCATCGCGGCCGTGCGGGGGGTGGTGAAGGGGTACGCGTAGATCTGGCCGTGCGGGTGGCCGAGGGTGACGCCGATCTCGGCGCCGCGGTTCTCGAAGCAGAACACCTGCTGGACCTGCGGGAGTTCGGCGAGTTCGGCGGTCCTGTCGGTCCACGCCTCCAGGACGAGCGCGGCCTGTTCGTCGGTCAGGTCGGCGAAGGACGCGTCGTGGTCGGAGGTGAAGCAGACGACCTCGCAGCGGCCAGAGTCGCCGGCGAGGGAGGGGAAACGGTTCTCGAAGACCGCGACGTCGTAGTCGGGCTCCGGGATCTCGGTGTGCCGGCCGTCGCGGGACGGGCAGAGCGGGCACTCGTCGGCGGGCGGGTGGTAGGTGCGCGCCTGCCGGTGCGAGGCGATGGCGACGGTGTCGCCGCGCAGCGGGTCGTGGCGCACTTCGGACGTGGTCGCCACGGGGTCGAGGGGACGCGGGTCGACGGCGTCGCGGACGACGTCGTCACGGGAGTCGTAGTAGAGCAGCTCCCGACCGTCGGCGAGCGTCGTGACCGTCTTCTTCACCAAGGGCCTCCAAACATAACCGCGCACAACAAACCATGAATCAACAGGATCGTCAACGCTCGGCGCGACGGGTGCTGTTCACGCGGTGAAAAGAGGCATGGCTGTCACGGGGTTCGGCCGCGGGCGTTCCGTACGCACCGAAGGGCCGAACCCCACACGAAACCGAACAGATCCAAACGGACCGGGGCTACTCGACGGGGTCGGACCCCTGGTGCCGTTCCGTCGCGCCCGCCGCGCGCTCCAGCAGGCCGGTGCGGGCGGCCAGGGCCGCCGCTTCCAGGCGGGAGCCCACGCCCAGCTTCATCAGCACCCGCTGGACGTGCGTGCGCGCCGTGCTGGGCGCTATTCCCATGCCCGCCGCGATCAGCCGGGTGTCCTCGCCCTCGGCGACCCGCACCAGGACCTCCACCTCGCGCGGCGTGAGCATCTGGAGCAGCCGCTGGCCCTCGTCGTCCGGCTGCACCGCCGGGTTGAGCAGCTCCGCGAAGGCGCCCTGGAGCAGCTGCGGCGCGACCGCCGCCTCGCCCGATCTCGCCTTGGCCATGGCCCGCTCGACGCCCTCGATGCGCTCGTCGTGGCGCACGTAGCCGGACGCGCCCGCGGCGAAGGCCGCGGCGATGCCGCGCGGGCTCGGCACGGGGCCGAGCACGACCACGGCCACCTGGGGCCGCTCCCGCTTGATCCGCAGGATCGGGTCGAAGGCCCCGGGCTCGGCGGGGGTCGACGTGCCGAAGAGGCAGACCTCGGGCGCCCGGCTCACCACGAGATCGGCCGCCCCCGCGGTGGGCGCGGCCGCGGCGAGCACGCGGTGACCACGTAGTTTCAGTGCCGATGCGAGCGCCTCGGCGAGCAGTCGGTGGTCGTCGACCACCATGAGCCGCACACCCATCGAGCAACCCCCCATACCCCTGGAGCTGGCCCCCCGGCCCTCCTGACCCGGCAAGCTACACGCTTGTTCGACATTGCGCGCCCCTTACGTGCCAGAAGCCCCCCAGAATGCCGAATTCTGCGTCATTCAGGGCTACTTGGCCGTCGGGAAGTGAACGGCCCTGCCGGTCGGACGTTCGACCGGCAGGGCCTTTGGGTTACAACGGGTTTGAACGGTGGATCAGTTGGTGGCGAACGCGAGAGCCAGGTACTTCTTCCCGTACTTCGACTCGCCGTCGTCCTTGCTGAGCCGGTAGTCGGAGATGTAGAGCCTGCCCGCCGCGTACCGGATCTCGGCGCTGTCCAGCAGGAAGCTCCGCTCCGCCTCGCGCACCGCCTCGTCCGCCGGGTTCTCCATCAGCACCGTCTGCTTGCCCGTCGCGGGGTCGATGCTGACGACCTGCCCGCCCTTGTCGTACGGCGGCTCCTTGTACGCGATGACGTTGTTGCCGTCCATGCGCAGCGGCCACATCGTGTACTTGCCGCCCGCCTCGAACTTGTCGGAGGTCGGCTTGCCGGTGGCGAGGTCGAAGGAGAGGATCTCGTTCGTCCGGCCGTACTCCTCGCCGGTCGCCTCGTGCTTCTCGGTCGGCACGTACAGCTTGTTGTTGCCGACCGCCAGGCGGTTGCACTTCTCGACGTCTTCGCAGTCGCCGTAGAACTTGTCGCCGGGCGCGGAGATGCGGCCGAGCAGCTTGCCGGTCGCGTAGTCGACGGAGAAGAAGTCCGAGATGCCGCTGCCGTCGCCCGCGGTGCGGTTGATGTCGGCGGCGACGACCAGCGGCTTGGAGTTGACGATCGAGGCGTCCTCGACGCCCGCGGGCATCTTGAAGCTGGAGATCGGCTTGCCCTTGTCGCCGAGCGGCTGGATCAGCAGGCTCGCGTTGCTGCCGTACCGGCCGCACCTGCGGACCGCGACCAGCGCGTCGCCGCCGCTGTAGCCGATGTCGTGGCAGTTCTGCGCGTCCGTGTCCGGGTTCCACAGGACGGCGCCGGTGTTGACGTCGAAGCCCGCGCCGCCGTAGAGGCCGCCCGCGGCGACCGTGGTGCCGCTGAGGGTCACCTCGTCGAACTTGACCGGCTCGTCACCGCTCTGGTTGCCCTTGGCGGTCTTGCTCCACAGCAGCTTGCCGGTGTTCAGGTCGATCGCGCCGACCTGGTCGCACGGCAGGTACTTGTCCTTGGCGCTCCGCTTCTTCGCCTCGAAGAGGATCGCCGTCTTGTTGTCCTTGGTGACGTGGCGCGACGCCTGGCAGGGCTGGCCCGGCAGGTCGATCTTCCAGGTCTGGGTGCCCTTGAGCGCGTCGTAGCCGACGATCGAGTTGACGCCGGGCTTGGCGTAGACCTTGTCGGTCGCCCAGGAGCCGAAGACGTCCGTGAGGTCCGTGACCACCGGCACCGGCAGCTGGAAGGCGAGCTTCGAGTTGACGTTCGCGGCGGGCTTCTCCTTGCCGCCGCCGCCTGCGGGCTGCTCCTTGCCGCCCTTCCCGCCCTTCTCGCCCTTGTCGCCGGAGCCCCCGGCCTCGGTGCTGGTCTTGTCCCCGTCGTCCTTGGTCGCGGAGTAGACAGCGCCGCCTCCGATGATCAGGGCGATCGCGGCGGTCGCCGCGACGACGATCCTCAACTGCGTCTTGTTGAGGTACTTGGCGATGCCGCCGGGCGCGCCAGGCCCCGCCGGGGGCTGCTGGCCGGGCGCGGGCATCGGCTGCATCGGCGCGGTCGGGTAGTTGTACGGCGCCTGCGCCGCCTGCTGGCCGGGCGCGGGCTGCTGCGGGTAGCCGTAGCCGGGACCGGCCGCGGGCGGGGCCTGCGGCGGGGCGGCGGGGGCGGCGGGCGGCGCGGGCGGGGCCTGCGGCGGCGCGGCGGGCGGGGCCGGGGGCTGGGCGGGCGGCTGGGCGGGCGGGGTCTGCGGGTAGCCGTAACCGGGGCCCTGCGGCGGCTGGTTCGGCCCGCCGTATCCCCCCTGCGGCGGCTGGTTGGGCGGCTGGGGCGGCTGCGTCATGACGTTCGTACCTCTGGAGGAAGGGGAGTCGGGATGCTGGGGGTATCGGGGGACACCTGGGCGTCGGCCGAGGGGGCGATCGGGGGGACGGTCGAGGGGGCGATCGGGGGGACGGTCGAGGGGGCGCTCGAAAGGACGGTCGAGGGGACGGTCGAGGGGACGGTCACTTGCCGAAGGCCATGATCGTCTTTTCCTTCGTGTCGTCCTTGCCGGTGACGTGGTCGCTGAGGAGGAAGAGGCGACCGCCCTCGTAGCGCGTGACGGGCGTGAAGAACGAGCGCTCGATCCCGGAGGTGGAGCCCGGGTTCTGCAGCACGGCCTTCGGGGCGCCGCCCGAGGGGCCGATCGTGGCGACCGTGCCGCCCTCGGTGCCGGTCGGCTCGACGTAGACCACCAGGTTGCCGCCCTCGGTGCGGACGGGACGCATCAGCCGGTCGGCGGGCGCCGCGGCGGTCCACTTCACCTTGCCGGTGTTCAGGTCGAAGGCGACGGCCTTGTTGGTGCGCGCGACGCCGCTCTTGTCGGGCTCCGTCGCCATGTAGAAGGTGTTGGCGTCGGCCGCCACGCCCGAGCAGCCCTCCAGGCCGCTGCTGAAGAGGCCGCACTGCTGGTCGAAGTGGAGCCCGCCGGTGGCCAGCGTCGAGCGGACCGTCCCCCGCTCGGTGAGCACCTGGATGCGCAGCTTCTTCTGGGCCTCGTTCTCCAGCAGCACCACGGTGGGGGCGGTGGAGAAGATCTTCTTGACCTTCCAGCCGGTCGGCACCCGGTACGTCCACCTGGGCTTGCCGTTCGCCGGGTCCAGCTCCTCGATCTGGATCGGCCGGGTGTCGTAGTCGGCGGAGCGGCAGGCCGTGACGGCGATGAGCTTGGCGCCGCCCGCGTACTCCTCCGGCTGGCAGTTGCCCGCGCGCTTGCGGTGGATCTGCTTGCCGTCGGTCATGCTGTAGGCGCTGACGCCGTTGATCCGGCCGACGGCGAAGGTGTTGCCCGAGATGACGAAGCTCTCGCCGAGGCCGCCGATGTCGAACGCCCCCTGCTTGCGGTCGACCTTGGTGCGCCAGCCCGACTTGCCGGTCTTCAGGTCGATCATCTGGATCGTGTCGCAGTCGGCCCTCTCGGTCGCGCCGTTCTTGATCATGACCGCGATCTTCCCGTCGGCGGTCGCGGTCTTCGGCGCCCCGCACAGGTCGACGGTGAACGGGACCTTCCACTTCTCCTTGCCGTCCGCCACCGAGTAGCCCGTGACCGTCCGGTACGTGGCGGTCACGACGGTGTCGTCCGTGAACCAGGGGCCGAGCTGCTTCGCGCCGTTGTTGGGCAGGTCGACCTGGTTCTGGTTGAGGAAGAGGACCTTCGACTCGCCCGGCTTGCGGCCCGCGTTGAGGTCGTCGGAGAACTCCTGGCCGTTGCCGCCCTGGCCGTCTCCCTCGATCTCCTCGTCCGTGAGGGACCTGGAGGGCTTGGGGGCCGTCGAGCTCTTCTTCGCCTCCGGCTTGTCGTCCCCGTCGCCGCTGGTGGCGAAGTAGACGCCGCCGCCGATCACGAGGACGGCGGCGAGGGCCGCGCCGATGATCGCCGCGGGCTTGCCCTTGAAGGGGCCGCCGCCACCGCTGCCGCTGCCGCCACTGCCTGCGGCGGGCTGCATCGGGGCCGTGGGGAAGTTCGCCTGCTGCGGGTGGCCGTAACCGGGCTGCGCCGGGGGCTGGCCGTACGGGCCCGGCTGACCGGGCTGCGTCGGAGGCTGGCCGTACGGGCCCGGCTGGCCCGGCTGCGTCGGCGGCTGCTGGCCGTACGGGCCCGGCTGGCCCGGCTGCTGGCCGTAAGGGCCCGCAGGGGCCGCGTACGGACCCGGCTGCGGCGGCTGCTGGCCGTAAGGACCGGGCTGGGCGGGCTGGCCGGGCGCCTGCGGGTAGCCGTACCCCGGCTGCGCGGGCGGCGGCTGGGGCGGCTGCGCCGGAGCACCGGGCGTCCCCTGCTGGGGATCCTGCGGTGCTCCGAAGCCTCCCTGCGGCGGCTGCTGGCTGGGCGGCTGCGTCACAGCTCGGTCCCCCTTTGTGCGGATCCGATGTCCGATCCGGCCTCCCCCGCTGTCCCTCCGGGCTGGAACGACCCCCGTCGGGATGGAGCGTTTCGGACATGGATTGCGCAGTGTTGCGTCAGTCGAGCGGGGCTTCTTTCTATCACTGGTGCACCGGGGAACACCTGATCGGTTCCTCCCCTGTTCCCAAGGGAGAACCGGCCCGTGATACCTCCGTTACGCGCCCTCTACACGACCTCTACGACCCGGCCCGCGTCACCGCTACGCGTCTTCGGCCAGCTCAAGCCAGCGCATCTCCAGTTCCTCGCGCTCGCCCACCAGTTCGCGCAGCGTCGCGTCCAGCTTCGCGACCTTCTCGAAGTCGGTCGCGTTCGCGGCGATGTCGGCGTGCAGCTTCGCCTCCTTGTCGGAGATCCTGTCGAGCTGCCGCTCGATCTTCTGCAGTTCCTTTTTGGCCGCGCGGGCGTCCGCCGACGAGGTCGACGACGCCTCCTTTCCGGCCTTCGCCTGGGCCGCCGGGGCGGGCGCCGCCGCCTCGACCGCGCGCGCCCGCCGCTCCAGGTACTCGTCGATGCCGCGCGGCAGCATCCGCAGCGTCGCGTCGCCGAGCAGCGCGAACGTCTTGTCGGTGGTGCGCTCGACGAAGAACCGGTCGTGGGAGATCACGACCATGGAGCCGGGCCAGCCGTCGAGCAGGTCCTCCAGCTGCGTCAGGGTCTCGATGTCGAGGTCGTTGGTCGGCTCGTCGAGGAAGAGGACGTTCGGCTCGTCCATCAGCAGCCGCAGGATCTGGAGCCTGCGGCGCTCGCCGCCGGACAGGTCGCCGACCGGCGTCCACTGCTTCTCCTTGGCGAAGCCGAACTGCTCGCAGAGCTGCCCGGCCGTCATCTCGCGGCCCTTGCCGAGGTCCACCCGGTCCCTGATCTGCTGGACCGCTTCGAGGACCCGCAGCTCCGACGGCAGCTCGGTGACGTCCTGCGAGAGGTACGCGAGGCGGACCGTCTTGCCGACGACGACCCGGCCCGCCGCGGGCTGCTCCTCGCCCTGGCTCGCCGCCGCATCGGCCAGCGCGCGCAGCAGCGAGGTCTTGCCCGCGCCGTTCACGCCGACCAGGCCCACGCGGTCGCCGGGGCCCAGCTGCCAGGTCAGGTGCTTGAGCAGGGTCTTGGGGCCGGCCTGGACGGTGACGTCCTCCAGGTCGAAGACCGTCTTGCCCAGGCGCGCGTTGGCGAACTTCATCAGCTCGCTGGTGTCGCGCGGCGGCGGCACGTCGGCGATCAGCTCGTTGGCGGCCTCGATGCGGTAGCGGGGCTTGGAGGTGCGGGCCGGGGCGCCGCGGCGCAGCCAGGCCAGCTCCTTGCGCATCAGGTTCTGCCGCTTGGCCTCCTCCGTCGCCGCGATGCGCTCGCGCTCGGCGCGCGCGAAGACGTAGTCGGAGTAGCCGCCCTCGTACTCGTGGACCTGGCCGCGCTGCACGTCCCACATGCGGGTGCAGACCTGGTCGAGGAACCAGCGGTCGTGGGTGACGCAGACCAGCGCGGAACGGCGCTCCTGGAGGTGGCGGGCCAGCCAGGAGATGCCCTCGACGTCGAGGTGGTTGGTCGGCTCGTCGAGGACGATCAGGTCCTGCTCGGCGATGAGCAGCTTGGCGAGCGCGATGCGGCGGCGCTCGCCGCCGGAGAGCGGGCCGATGACGGTGTCCAGGCCCAGCTCGAAGCCCGGCAGGTCGAGCCCGCCGAAGAGGCCGGTCAGCACGTCGCGGATCTTGGCGCTGCCCGCCCACTCGTGGTCCGCGAGGTCGCCGATCACCTCGTGGCGGATCGTCGCGGCGGGGTCGAGCGAGTCGTGCTGGGTGAGCACGCCCAGGTGCAGCCCGCCGACGTGGGTGACCCGGCCGCTGTCGGCCTCCTCCAGCTGGGCGAGCATCCTGATGAGGGTCGTCTTGCCGTCGCCGTTGCGGCCCACGACGCCGATCCGGTCCCCCTCGGACACACCGAGCGAGACGGAGTCGAGCAGGGCACGCGTGCCGTACACCTTGCTGACTGCCTCGACATTGACCAGATTGACGGCCATTTCACTCCTGTACGGCGGGATCGATCGACGTCCCAGGGTAAGCGCCGGGCCGGTGCGCCTGTCGGGTACGGGCTCCCGCACCCGCTCCCCCGTCGAGCGGCGCCCGCGCCGGGCGCCGCTCGTCGGCCTACGCGCGGCCTACGCGCGGTCCACGACGCGGGCGCCCGGCGCGGGGGATCCGGCGACCCTCGCCGTACGGCAGGTGCCCGAGGCCAGCAGCGCGTCGGCGATCGACGCCGCCGACTCCGCGTCCTTCGCCAGGAACGCCGTCGTGGGGCCCGAGCCCGAGACCAGGCCGGCCAGCGCGCCCGCCGCCGTGCCTGCCGCGAGCGTGTCGGCCAGCGAGGGGCGCAGCGAGAGCGCGGCGGGCTGGAGGTCGTTGGCGAGCGCGGTGGACAGCGCCGTCGCGTCGCCGGTACACAGTGCGGCCAGCAGCGCGGGGGCCGCCTCGGGGGCGGGCGCGACCGGGGTCAGCCGGTCGAACTCGCGGTAGACCGCGGGGGTGGAGAGCCCGCCGTCGGCGACCGCGAACACCCAGTGGAAGGTGCCGCCGACGTCCAGCGGGGTCAGCCGCTCGCCGCGCCCGGTGCCGAGCGCGGCGCCGCCGACCAGGCTGAAGGGCACGTCGCTGCCCAGCTCGGCGCAGATTTCGAGCAGCTCGGCGCGGGTCGCGCCGGTGCCCCACAGGGCGTCGCAGGCGAGCAGGGCGCCCGCGCCGTCCGCGCTGCCGCCCGCCATGCCGCCCGCGACGGGGATGTCCTTGTCGATGTGGATGTGCACGTCGGCCGCGATGCCCCGGCGCCCGGCGAGGGCCAGCGCGGCGCGCGCCGCGAGGTTCGTGCGGTCCAGCGGGACCTGGTCGGCGCCGGGCCCCGTACAGGTGATGCGCAGTTCGTCGGCGGGGGCGACCGTCACCTCGTCGTAGAGGCCGACCGCGAGGAAGACGTTGGCGAGGTCGTGGAAGCCGTCGGGGCGCGCGGCGCCGACCGCGAGCTGGACGTTGACCTTGGCCGGGACCCGTACCGCAACGCCGTTCACCGGTCGGCTCACCGCTTGTTCTCCGCGATCGCCGCGAACTCTTCCACCGTCAGCGCCTCGCCGCGCGCCTGCGGCGAGATCCCGGCCGCGACCAGCGCCGCCTCCGCGGCGGCGGCCGAGCCCGCCCAGCCCGCGAGCGCGGCCCGCAGCGTCTTGCGGCGCTGCGCGAACGCCGCGTCGACCACCGCGAAGACCTCCGCCTTCGTGGCGGTGGTCTTCACCGGCTCGGCGCGCCGCACCAGCGAGACGAGCCCGGAGTCGACGTTGGGCGCGGGCCAGAAGACGTTGCGGCCGATGGCCCCGGCGCGCTTCACGTCCGCGTACCAGTTGGCCTTCACCGACGGCACGCCGTACACCTTGTTGCCGGGCTTCGCCGCGAGCCGGTCGGCGACCTCGGCCTGGACCATCACCAGCGTGCGCTCGATGGACGGGAAGCGGTCCAGCATGTGCAGCAGGACGGGCACGGCGACGTTGTACGGCAGGTTGGCGACGAGCGCCGTGGGCGGCGGGCCGGGCAGCTCCTGGACCTGCATGGCGTCGGAGTGCACCAGCGCGAAGCGCTCCGCGCGCGCGGGCATCCGCGCGGTGATCGTCGCGGGCAGCGCGGACGCCAGCACGTCGTCGATCTCGACGGCGACGAGCCGGTCCGCGGCTTCGAGCAGCGCCAGGGTCAGCGAGCCGAGTCCGGGGCCGACCTCGACGACCACGTCGTCGGGGCGCACCCCGGCCGTGCGGACGATGCGGCGCACGGTGTTGGCGTCGATGACGAAGTTCTGGCCGCGCTGCTTGGTCGGGCGCACGCCCAGGACCGCCGCCAGCTCGCGGATGTCGGCGGGCCCCAGCAGGGCGTCGGACGCGGCATCGGCCGCGGGGCCGGGGGCCGCGTCGGCGGCGGGGCCGGAGGCGTCCGTGACGTCGGGGGTGTCGGGCTGCTCAGTGGTGCTCACCCGTAAAGCCTACGGCCGCAGTGCGGCCAGGGACTCGCTCCCCTGGAGACGTACAGCTTCTTCGCCCGGAAGGTCTGCTCGGCCGCGGGCGCGTCCTGCGGGCTGCCGCTGCCGCCGAGCGACTGCCAGGTCTGGCGGTCGAACTGGTACAGCCCGCCGTAGTTGCCCGAGGGGTCGACGGCGCCCGGCCGCCCGCCCGACTCGCAGTGCGCGAGCGAGGACCAGTCGAGGTTGTCGGCGCCCGCGACGGACGTGGGCATCTTCTTGGTGCCGACCTTCACGATCCGCTCGACCGGCTCGCGCACGACCTCGTCGGAGATCCGCTTGGGCTTCTGCTTGACGCCGTTGACGGTGCGCACGGCGTACGTCACCTTGCGGGACCCCTCGCGGCCGGACTGCTCGACGACCTCGGTGCCCGTGAAGAGCGTGGGGTCGTCGGTCCTGCGCACGCGGTACGCGATGGGCTCCTCGCGGATCTCCTCGGTGCCGGTGATCCGCATGACCGTGACGGTCTGCCCGTCGCGCGGGAAGCTGTCCGGCGGCA
This sequence comes from Streptomyces sp. NPDC050504, assembly GCF_044458065.1. Taxonomy (NCBI): domain Bacteria; kingdom Bacillati; phylum Actinomycetota; class Actinomycetes; order Kitasatosporales; family Streptomycetaceae; genus Streptomyces; species Streptomyces sp. NPDC050504. Next base: position 217,094 of record NZ_JBITHO010000002.1, read on the forward strand.
CGGAGGTGGTGTCCTGGCCGCCGAGGGTGATCCCGGCCTCCTCGACCGCCTCGCGGACCGTGGCGGCGTTGGTGCGGACGGTGCGCTCGTGGCCGTCGGCCATGAAGGTCACGGTGCGCTCGGTGCGCACGTCCAGCGTGAGCCCGGTGCGGCCGATCGCCGAGGAGCGGGACGCGGAGAGGTACGCGCCCTCGGCCCGCACCCCGAGCTGGCGCAGCGCGCCCTCGACGGTGCGCGCGGTGGTCCACACCCGGCGGCGCTGCCCGTCGAGCGTGAGCGTCACGGGGCGGCCGTAGCGCACGACGACCTCGTCGCCGCTGGCCAGCGCGGTGCCGGGGGCGGGGGCGACGATGTCGTGGGCGCCGATGCCGACGCCCTCGTCCGCCAGCAGCTCGCTGACGTCGTCGGCGAAGGTGTGCATCGTGCGGGGCACCCCGTCGACGCTGAGCTTGACGGCCTTGTCGTTGGCGACGAACGCGGAGGTGCCTCCCGCGAGGAACGCCACGACGAGGGCCTGGGGCACGAGGCGGCGCAGCCCGTCGGGACCGCCGCCGATGCCGCCGCCCGCCGCGCCCCTGCCCGGCTTGCGGCGCCGCCCACCTCCGGCGCGCCCGGGGGCGGGGACGTCCGGCGCGGCGGAGTGCGGGGGGTCCTGCGGGTCGGGGTGCGGGGCGGGGGGCGGGTCCGCGTACGCGGCGGGCTGCGGGGCGGGGGGCGGGGCGTCGGCGCCGGGGTTCTGCCGGGGCAGCAGGGGCTCGCGCAGCTCGTAGGCGGGGGCGTACGTGTCGGGGTCGGGGTCGTACGTGCCGGGGGTGTAGCTGTCGGGGGCGTACGCGTCGGAGTCGTACGCGTCGGAGTCGTACGTGTCGGAGTCGTACGTGTCGAAGGAGCCCGGCCCCGGGTCCTCGCGCACGGCGGCGGGCGGCTCCGCCGTCCTGGTGGCGCGGCGGCCGCCCCGCGCGGCACGGTGACTGCCCTGTGAATTGCTCACTGCGCTCCAGAGTCCGGTCCGCGCTCGTTCAGCCTTGCGGCTCGTCCAGCCTTGCGGGCCGGGACACTAGCGGAGCGGAGGTCACTCTCCAAAGCGGCTCGACCACGGAGCGTCGCGGCGCTACCCTGCGCCGCGCCCTCCCGAAGTCCGCGGGCGCCGCCCCTCAGTAACCAAAAGCGCGTGCGGTATTGGCCGAGACCGCCGCGGCCATGGCGTCCTCGTCGATGCCCCGCACCTGCGCCATCGCCCGCAGCGTGACCGGAATGAGATACGGCGCGTTAGGCCGTCCGCGGTACGGCACCGCCGTCAGGTAGGGCCCGTCGGTCTCCACCAGGACCAGTTCCAGCGGCGCGACCGCCAGCGCGTCCCGCAGGTGCTGGGCGTTCTTGAAGGTGACGTTGCCCGCGAAGGACATGAAGTAGCCCGCGGCCGCGCACTCCCGGGCCATCTCCGCGTCGCCCGAGTAGCAGTGGAAGACGGTCCGCTCGGGCGCGCCCTCCTCCGCGAGGATCCGCAACACGTCCGCGTGCGCCTCCCGGTCGTGGATGACCAGCGCCTTGCCCCGCCGCTTGGCGATCTCGATGTGGGCGCGGAAGGAGCGCTCCTGGGCGGCCATGCCCTCGGGGCCCGTACGGAAGTGGTCGAGGCCGGTCTCGCCGACGGCCTTCACGTGCTCCAGCGAGGCGAGGCGCTCGATCTCGGCGAGCGCCTCGTCCAGGGCGGCATCGCCGCCCCCGGGCCGCTCGCCCTGCCGCGACCAGCCGTCCGGATCGCCGTGCACGATGCGCGGCGCCTCGTTGGGGTGCAGGGCGACCGCCGCGTGCACGTTCTCGTACGCGGCGGCGGTCTCGGCGGCCCAGCGCGAGCCCTTGATGTCGCACCCCACCTGGACCACCGTCGTGACGCCGACGGACGCGGCCTTGGCCAGCGCCTCGTCGACCGTGGCGTCCTGGAGGTCCAGATGGGTGTGCGAGTCGGCGACCGGAACCCGCAGTGGTTCGGGCAGCGGCGGGTGTGCGTCCTTGGGGCTCATGCCCCCGATCGTAATTTCCGCGGGTGTCCGCGGTGGAACGGATTACTTGCGGTGGAAGGGATGCAGCAGATCCGAGAGGTGCCAGTGGTGCTCGGGCTTGGCCGCGGCGGGGGCGGCGGCGGTCCCGGCGTCCTCGGCCGCGGGGCCGGTCCCGGACGCACCGCCCTTGGCCGCCGCGCCGCGCTGGCCCATCAGCGCCAGCACCGAGGAGACCTGTCCGGCGCGCATGATGCGCACGACGTGGCCGCCGCAGTTGAGGCAGGTGGGGCGGGTGAGCGGAGAAGGCACCTTCTCCCCGTCCGCCCGGTAGGTCACATAGGGCTCGCCGGCCGCGTCGACGTGGTGCTCTATGTCGTACGACTGCTCCCAGCCGTGACCGCACCTCATGCACGCGAAGGCGTACGCCTCGTGGACGGTGGTGCCTGAGAAGTCACTCATGCCTGCTCCTCTTGTCCAGTGGACAGGCCCTCGAACCAAGCGCTGCCCACAGAACAGTGGACGCCTTTTTCCGGCCGAGTGCGAGCCGGCCGGTCGAGTATTGGAGCGGTCTTGGCCCTTTCCTGGGAAAGGGGCCCGTAGCGCGGCGAGCGCTTTACCTGCGGTGTTCTTTTTACGATAGTCCCTTGCCCTGTGCGGGGGCCTGCCGTTCCGCGTTCTTTGCCGCCACGACGGCATCGAACACCTCGCGCTTGGGAAGGCCCGCCTCGGCCGCGACCGCCGCGATCGCCTCCTTGCGCCGCTCGCCCGCCTCCTCGCGCACCCGCACCCTGCGCACCAGCTCGTCCGCGTCCAGCTCGGCGGGCCCGGACTCCGGGGCGCCCTCGACGACGACGGTGATCTCGCCGCGCACCCCTTCGGCGGCCCACTCGGCGAGGTCCTTCAGCGCGCCGCGCTTCACTTCCTCGTACGTCTTGGTCAGCTCGCGGCACACGGCGGCCCGCCGCTCCCCGCCGAACACCTCGGCCATCGCGGCGAGCGTGTCGTCCAGGCGGTGCGGCGCCTCGAAGTAGACCAGCGTGCGCCGCTCGTCGGCGACCTCCCGCAGCCGGCCGAGCCGCTCCCCCTGCTTGCGCGGCAGGAAGCCCTCGAAGCAGAAGCGGTCCACGGGCAGGCCGGACAGCGCCAGCGCGGTGAGCACGGCCGAAGGCCCCGGCACGGCCGTGACCTTGATGTCCTTCTCCACCGCGGCGGCGACCAGCCGGTAGCCGGGGTCGGAGACCGACGGCATGCCCGCGTCGGTGACCAGCAGCACGCGCGCGCCGCCCTCCAGCGCCTCGACCAGCTCGGGCGTACGGGCCGATTCGTTGCCCTCGAAGTAGGAGACGACACGCCCGGTGGTCTGCACGCCGAGCGCCTGCGTCAGACGGCGCAGACGGCGCGTGTCCTCGGCCGCCACGACGTCGGCCGCGGCGAGTTCGGCGGAGAGCCGGGGCGGGGCGTCCGCCACGTCTCCGATGGGGGTGCCTGCGAGTACGAGGGTTCCGGGCGTTCCTGTCACCTTTCCATCCTCCCAGCCCGGACGGGCGACTCGCGCAGGAGCGTTCCCTACGATGGCGCGGTGACCAGTACCGCGCCCGAAGCCCTACAGGGCCAAGACGCCGACCGGCGGCCGCCGCACTCCTGGCAGCGGCGGCTGCTCAGATTCGGCTACGCGCCCCGGCGGACGCCGTCGCTGCGGGACCGGCTGGTCCCTCCGTACGTCCGGCCCAACCGCAGGACCTGGGCCGTGCTCGGCGTGCCCGAGCCGCTCGCGCGGCGGGTGGAGCGCTGGTCGGCCTGGGGCGGACCGCTGCTGGTCGCGCTGGTCGCGGGCGCCCTGCGGTTCTGGCACCTGGACCGGCCCAAGGCCGTCATATTCGACGAGACGTACTACGCCAAGGACGCGTGGGCGCTGGTCAACCAGGGGTACGAAGGGGCCTGGCGGCTCAAGGACGTCGACAAGCTGATCCTGAAGTACCCGGGCGACGTGAAGGTCCCCACCGAGCCCAGCTACGTCGTGCACCCGCCCATGGGCAAATGGGTCATCGGCCTGGGCGAGCAGCTCTTCGGCCTGAACCCCTTCGGCTGGCGCTTCATGGTGGCGCTGCTGGGCACGCTCTCGGTCCTGATGCTCTGCCGCATCGGCCGCCGCCTGTTCCGCTCCACGTTCCTGGGCTGCCTGGCGGGGCTGCTGCTCGCGGTGGACGGCCTGCACTTCGTGATGAGCCGCACCGCGCTGCTCGACATGGTGCTGATGTTCTTCGTGGTCGCCGCGTTCGGCTGTCTGCTGATCGACCGGGACCGGTCGCGGGAGAGGCTCGCGGCGGCGCTGCCGGTGGACGCGGACGGGGTGCTGCGGCCCGACGCGGGCGTCGCGGAAACCTTGCGCCTGGGGTGGCGGCCGTGGCGCCTGGCGGCGGGCGTGCTGCTCGGCCTCGCGTGCGGCACGAAGTGGAACGGCCTCTACGTCCTCGCCGCGTTCGGCCTGCTGACGGTGGCGTGGGACGTGGGCGCGCGGCGGGTGGCGGGCGCGGTGCGGCCGTACGCGGCGGTGGCGAAGCGGGACCTGCTCCCGGCGTTCGTCTCGACCGTGCCGGTCGCGATCGCCACGTACCTGGCGACGTGGACCGGCTGGATCGTCGGCGACAAGGGCTACTACCGGGACTGGGCGACGACGGGCGGCAAGGGCGGGAACTTCACCTGGCTGCCCGACTGGCTGCGGAGCCTGTGGCACTACGAGAACGAGGTCTACAAGTTCCACGTCGGCCTCACCGACGGCCACACCTACGACTCCAACCCGTGGAGCTGGATCGTGGTGGGCCGCCCCGTCTCGTACTACTACGAGGACGTGAAACCGGGCGTCGACGGCTGCGGCGCGCCCGTGGGCGGCGAGAAGTGCGCGAGCGAGGTGCTGGCGCTCGGCACGCCGCTGCTGTGGTGGGCGGCGTGCTTCGCCCTCGTGTACGTGCTGTGGCGCTGGTTCTTCCGCCGCGACTGGCGCGCGGGCGCGATCGCCTGCGGCGTGGCGGCGGGCTGGGTGCCGTGGTTCTTCTACCAGGAACGGACCATCTTCCTCTTCTACGCGGTGGTCTTCGTCCCGTTCCTGTGCCTGGCGGTCACGATGATGATCGGCGCGATGCTCGGCCCCCCGGGCGCGGACGAACGCCGCCGCGCGGTGGGCGCGATCGGCGCGGGCGTCCTGGTGCTCCTGATCATCTGGAACTTCATCTACTTCTGGCCGCTGTACACGGGGGACCCGATCCCGCTGGAGGAGTGGCGCAACAGAATGTGGCTGGACACGTGGGTGTAGCGGGGCGACCGTGCCTGCCCGGCGGTAACGAAACGGCCGTTTCCGGCACCGCTCGCGGTGCCGGAAACGGCCGGATTCGGATCAGTTGTAGCTGTTGAAGAGTCTGGTGTTGTTGTAGAGCCAGTCCTTCGAGGTGATGGTCCAACCGACGATGCCGGGGTTGAACGACGCGCTGGGCGTCGCGGTCCAGGTCACCGTTCGGACGGTGCCGTCACTGCGGTGGTCGAGGGCACCGAGATCGTCCCGACCGTCGCCGCTGAAGTCGCCGGCCACGAACTTGGCACGCGAGCGGCTGTAGCCCGTGGGTGTCGACCAGGAGCGAAGGGCGCGTTGAACGCTCCCTTGACCGTGGAGGTGTTTTCGATTGCCCTGAGGCTCGCGATGGAACGAGAAGTCGTTCGGTGCTTGGGTCGATGGCGTACGAGCCGAATTCAAGGCCCCATCAAGCGAGCGGGCGGTCAGAAGCCGACTCAAAAAAGCAGGAGAACAGGGAGCTGACGCCGTCTACTTGGCCATCAGTAATGTGAGCCAAGAGAAGGCGCTGTACGCCGTCAAGAACAATGTGTGGCGGAACCCGAGCACACTGTCCACGGTCCGGGCCTTCGGCGGCGAAGACTATGCCGAATGGCAGTTCACTGTAGAGCGCAGACCCGAGTAAGGAGCAAATATTTTGTCCACATCAGGGGTCCGGCTCATCCGGTCACAAATGCAGGAATGGTACGGCGAGGATCGCCTTCCGCAAGTACGGACGACCCATCTCCCGGAAGGTGTCGTGGTGCATGAATTCCTTGTCGCACTACACGAATGCGAATCAGTCTGGCGGAAATGGCTTGCCCTCAGACCTGAAACCGGCTGGACCCCTGTTGTGGGCACGCGGTCTCCCTCCTCCACCGACCGATGGGACCTTCCCGACTGGTGCACCGAGGTACCGGCGGCCGAAGTTCACGCTTACGTTCAGGCTCGGGTGAAGGAAGTCACCAGAGCAAGGATCGAAGCGACCCCCGAGTGGGACAGGGCGGAGGAAGAGATGGTCTCCGACCCTGCCAGGCTCTCTTCAATGCTTGATGGGCCCTGGGGTGAGGTGTTGCCCGGCGACCCACTGTCATTTTCCCGCCGCTGGGGGTCGGCGCGGCTGAGACTCCTTCTCGTCAATGTGGAATCCGGACACCTCTTGCCTCCAAAGGTTCCGGGACTGCTCAAAAGAACCTCGACGTCAGCGTCTCCGAACGTGGTCGACCTCTCACCGTTCGACAATCAAGCATTCATCCAGCGCTGGCACGAGCGCTATGGCGCAGAGGTTTTCTTCATGAATGGGACAGAACTTCAGCTGGCCGTCCCGCGACCTCCTGTATCACAGGGCGAAGTGACAGAGCTGGCTATCGAACAGTATGCGTACTGCGATGACTTGCTGGATGTCATCGAGCTGGGAAACGGTCAGGTTCGATCGAATTACTGGTCGTTCTGGTGGGACTGAACCACAAATCCTGTGAATCTTTTCGCACGCTCCGGAGCCCTCTTGGCAGCAGCGGACCACGGACAGTCCGCCGGGACGGCGGGCGGGAAGGCGCTCCTCTCGGCGCACCCCCAACTCCCGCGCGCGGAGCGTGCACGTGCACCATGGGGCCATGAGCGTGCAGCACGTGGACGTGAAAGGCACCGTCTCGGACGGCTTCGAGCCCGTACGGGACGCGTTCCTCCGAAATTTCCAGGACCGCGGCGACCGCGGCGCCGCCGTCGCCGTCTACCGCCACGGGGTGAAGGTCGTCGACCTGTGGGCCGGCACCAAGGACGTGGACGGCCACGAACCCTGGGCCGTGGACACCGCCCAGATCGTCCGCTCCGCGGGCAAGGGCATCGCCGCCGCCGTCCCCCTCCTCCTCCACCAGCGCGGCCAGCTCGACCTGGACGCCCCCGTGGGCACGTACTGGCCGGAGTTCAAGGCGGCGGGCAAGGAACGCGTCCTCGTACGGCACCTCCTGACGCACCGTGCGGGACTCCCGGTCGTCGACCGCCCCCTCACCCCGGCGGAGGCCTGCGACGGGGTCAGCGGCCCGCGCGCCGTCGCCGCGCAGGCGCCCGCATGGCAGCCGGGCACCGACCACGGCTACCACGCGCAGACGTACAGCTGGCTGCTCTCCGAGCTGGTGCGCCGCGTCACGGGACGCACCATCGGCCGCTGGGTCGCCGAGGAGATCGCCCGCCCGCTCGGCCTGGACTTCTGGTTCGGGCTCCCCGCCGAGGAGGCGTCCCGCGTCGGACGCATCGGCCCCGTCGAGGAACCCCCCACCACCTCCGCGCTCAAACTCCGGCCCAAGCGCAACGTCACCGAGGCGTACGAAGACCCGAACTCCCTGACCCGCAGGGCCTTCGGCGCCATCGCCCCGCTGCCCGACGAGAACGACCCGGCCTACCGCGCCGCCGAACTCCCCGCGTCCGGCGCCATATCCACCGCGCGTGCCCTCGCCCGCTGCTACGCCGCGATGATCGGCCCGGTCGACGGCCACCGCCTGTTCGCGCCCGCGACGCTCACCCTCGCCCGCACCGAGGAGTCGGCGGGCCCGGACCGCGTCCTGGTCGTCAACACCCGCTTCGGCCTGGGCTTCATGCTGCACGGCTCGACCTCGCCGTTCCTCGCGCCGGGCTCCTTCGGCCACCCCGGCAGGGGCGGCTCGCTGGGCTTCGCCGACCCGGAGAACGGCATCGCGATGGGGTACGTGACCAACAGCCTGCGCAAGGGCGTCACGGCCGACCCCCGCTCGCACGCCTTGATCAAGGCGGTGGGTGCGGCGGTACGTTCACCCTCATGACACCCATCACACCCATGACAGCGATGACAGCAACGCAGAGGTTCGAGGGGTACGGGGTGCTGGTCACCGGCGCCGGGCAGGGCATCGGCGCCGCGATCTCGCGGCGGCTCGCCGCCGAGGGCGCCCGGGTGCTCGTCACCGACCTGGACGGGGAGCGCGCCGAGAAGGCCGCGGCCGGCATACCGGGCGCGTCCGCGCACCCCTGCGACGTGACCGACAGGGCGGCCGTCGAGTCGGCGGTGGCCGTGGCCGTCGAGCGCTTCGGCCGCCTCGACGTGCTGGTCAACAACGCGCTGGCCTGCACGCCCGACGCCCCGCTCTTCGAGGACCAGGACGACGAGAGCTGGGCGCGCGACATCGACGTGACGCTCACCGGCGCGTACCGCTGCGCGCGGGCCGCCCTGCCGCACCTCGTCGCGTCCGGCAGGGGCGCGATCGTCTCGATCGGCTCGGTCAACGGCGAGCAGGACTTCGGCAACCACGCCTACAGCGCGGCGAAGGCGGGCCTGGCGAGCCTGACCCGCACCCTCGCGGGGCACGCGGCGCGGCGCGGCGTGCGCGTCAACCTGGTGGCGCCCGGCACGGTCCACACCGGCGTGTGGGCCGCGCAGGGCAAGGAGCACGCGCTGGTGGGCGCGGCCGAGGAGTACCCGCTGGGCCGGGTCGGCCGTCCCGAGGACATCGCGGCGGCCGTCGCCTTCCTCGCCTCCCGGGACGCGGCGTGGATCACCGGCGTGACGCTCCCGGTCGACGGCGGCCTGCTCAACAGCAACCTGGGCCTCAGACGTGCGCTGAACGGCTGAGCACGGGCGAACCGGCGCCCCGCGGCGCGAAGTTGCGGGCGATCACGTCGGGCACGACCGACGGGTACAGGTCGGGGAAGTCCATGACGACCGCGCCGCAGGGCCCCGGGTCCTCGGCGCGGGCCTGGAGCCACGCCCGTACGTAGGGCATGACCAGCTCGCTGTGCCCGCCCGCCAGCGCCGTGACGTTGACGTGCAGCCGCTCGGCGCCGCGCTGGAAGCGGGCCTCGTCGAACTGCGCGGTGATCAGCGCCTTCTTCTCCAACGGCCCGGTGCTCAGGGAGTCCTGGACGCCGAAGCGGTCCCGGTCGGCCTCCAGGTCGGTGAGCTGGACGATCCGGCCGCGGGCCGCGCCCAGCGAGGGGGGCAGCTCGTCGCAGGAGAGCGGACCCCTGTCGCGTACGCGCAGCAGGACCAGCTCGCCCGGGTGCGCGGCGAGGAAGGTGCGGCACGGCGAGAGCACCGCGTCGTCGACGCGGTCGACGTCGAGGAAGCGGACGCCGTGCGCCAACTGCTCGGCGATGGTCCAGTTCTGGTGCGCGGCGCTGGCGCTGCGGTGCGTGCCGGGCAGCGAGAGCCGCTGGATCGGGGTCTCGTCGGGCAGGTCGGTCAGCCAGTTGGCCGGGTCTGGTCGGTGTCGCATGTCGGTGCTTCCCCCGTCTTCGTGGTCCACCACGAAGAGTGCCAGGAGTGGATCAACGTTGGCTGAACGAGCACTTGACGGCAGTCGGGTACGTCACAGCGGCCCCCTGGACCCCCTGGGCAACCGTCAGCCCGCGTACGGCGTCAGCCCGCGTGCAGCATCAGCCCGATGCCCGCCACCATGAGACCGGCCGCCGCGATCCTCGGGGCGCCGAACTTCTCCTTGAAGAACAGCGCGCCGATCGCCGCGCCCACGATGATCGACGACTCGCGCAGCGCGGCGATCGGGGCCAGCGCGGCCCTGGTCTGGGCCCACAGCACGAGGCCGTACGCGGCGAAGCTGAGCGCCGCGCCGATCAGCCCGCGCACCGCGTACGGGCGCAGCTGCGCGGCGAGGGCGCCGCGCCTGCGGAAGAGGGTGTACGCCGGGATGGCGAGGCCCTCCAGGATCATCAGCCAGGCGACGTAGCCGAGTGCGGAGCCCGACGCGCGCACGCCCACGCCGTCCACGACGGTGTACGCGGCGATGGCCAGGCCCGTCGCGGCGGCCGCCAGGAGCGCGGGCCAGTGCGGGCGGGCGCCCCCGCCCCTGATGCCCCAGAGCGCGACGCCGACCAGGCCCGCGCAGGCGACCGCGACGCCGGTCAGCTGCCAGCCGTCCGGGCGCTCGCCGACGAACAGCGCGGCGAGCACGGTCACCGCGAGGGGCGCGGTGCCGCGCGCGATCGGGTACATCTGCCCGAAGTCGCCGAGCGAGAAGGAGCGCATCAGCAGCGCCATGTACGCGAGGTGCAGCGCCGCCGACACGATCAGGTAGGGCCACGCCCCGGCGTCGGGGAACGGCACGAACGCCGCGGCGGCGAGGCCGATGAGGGCCCCGCCGCCGGATATGAGCGTGAAGGAGAGCAGCTGGTCCTTGATGTGGTGGGCGATCGCGTTCCAGCTGGCGTGCGTGACGGCGGCGAGCAGCACGGCCGCGGCGACGAGAGGGGTCACGCGGTGCGCTCCCGCACGTCGACCGGGGTGCCGCCCGCGTGGCCGATCAGGGTCTTCGGGTCGAGCGGGAACACCGTGTGCGGGGTTCCCGCGGCGGCCCACACGACGGCGTGGTCGAGCAGGCCCCGGTCGGCGAGGACGCGGGTGCGGGTGCGGTGGCCGAAGGGCGGGACGCCGCCGATCGCGTACCCGGTGGTCTCGCGGACCAGCTCCGCGCTCGCCCGCTCCACGCGTGCGGCGCCCAGCTCGCGCCGCACCAGCTCGACGTCGACCCGCGAGGAGCCGTCCATCAGGATCAGCACCGGGACGCCGTCCGCCACGAAGACCAGCGACTTGACGATCTCGGAGGTGTCGCAGCCGATCGCGGCGGCGGCCTCGGCGGCGGTGCGGGTCGCGTCGGGGAAACGGCGGATCTCGACGGACGCGAGGCCCAGCTCGCCCAGGGCGGCGGCGAAGCGGGGGTGGGCGAGGGAGTCGGGTGAATCGCTCATGGCCCGCACGTTAGTGGTGGGTGTACGGGCCATGCGACCGGGTTTCGACCGGTGGCACCGGCGTCAGTTGCCGGATCTGAGCACCTCGGCGACCACCGGGCCCGCCGCGTCGCCGCCGTGGCCGCCGGCCTGGACGACGGCCGCGGCCGCGAGGTCGTTGCTGTAGCCGGTGAACCAGCTGTTGGAGCTGGACTGGCCGTCGACCTCGGCGGAGCCGGTCTTGGCGCCCTTGTCGCCGCCGACCGACGACATGGCCTGCTGGCCGGTGCCGCCGGGGCCCGCGGCGGCGCGCATCAGGCGGCGCAGCCCGTCGGAGATCCGGCCCGGCAGCGGCTCGGCGGTGGCCAGTTCGCGGTCGTCGAGCGACTGCGGGACGATGACCGGCTGCTTGAAGCCGCCGTTCTTGGCGGTCGCGGTGATCGACGCCATGTTCAGGGCGTTCATGGTGATCTTGCCCTGGCCGATGTACGAGGCGGCGGTCTCGCCGCCGCTGGACTCGGGGACGCTGCCGTCGCTGGAGACGACGCCGGTCTTCCAGTCGGCGCCGATCCCGAAGTACTTCAGGGCGGTCGAGCCGAGCGCGGTGTTCGCGAGGCCCTTCTCGTTGAGCGGTCCGATGGCCTTGATGAAGGCGGTGTTGCAGGAGCGGCGGAAGCTGTCGGTGAGGGTGCCCGAGGGGATCGAGAAGCTGTCGAGGTTGCGGAAGGGCACGCCCTCCCAGGTGACCGTGGAGGGGCACTCGACCTTGCTGTCGGGGCCCGCGATGTCGTGCTCCATCATCATCGCGGCGGTCACGATCTTCATCGTGGAGCCGGGGGCCTGCTTGCCCTGCATCGCGGCGTTGAAGCCGGTCGCCGGGTTGTTGGCGACGGCCCTGATCTCGCCGGTGCTCGGCTGGATCGCGACGACGGACGCCTGCTTGAAGCGCTTGACCGCGCGTTCGGCGGCGGCCTGGACGTTCGCGTCGATGGTGGTGGGGACGCGGCCCGGGGTGCCCTTGGTGAGGGTCAGCAGGGTCTGGTCGGGGACGGCGTCGCTCTCGCCGGTGATCTGGAGCTCGATGCCCGCCCTGCCGCCCGCCTCGGAGCCGTACTTCTGGCGCAGGCCGTCCAGGATCGTCCCGATCGAGGGGAACTTCTCCTTGGTCAGCTCCTGGCCGCCCCGGTCGACCGCCTTGATCTGCGGGGTGCCCGCCTCGCCGGTGCGCAGCGAGGTGCCCTTGGTCAGCTTGGGGTGGACGACGGCCGGCTGCCAGTCGACGAGGGCCTTGCCGGTGCTGAGGCCGCGGACGACGGTCAGGGACGAGGCGTACGACCAGGGCTTGCTCGCGCCCTGGTACGACACCGTGGCCTTGACGGTGAACGGCACCTTCGCGCCGACCGGGGCGCCGGGGGTGATGGCCGCCCGCGAGACGTGCGCCTCGGTGGCGTAGCCCGCGAGGGCGGGCCCGGCCTCGGCCGCGTTGTTCGTCAGCTCCGCGGCGGCGGGGGCGTCGCCCTTGGCCCAGGCGGCGAGGAACTCGGCGGCGGTCTCGCGGATCTCGGTGGGGTCCGGGGGTCCCGTCTTCTTCTTGCCCGACGCGGACTTGCCCTCGACGCTCGTGCCGTCGTCGCCGCCGACGAGGCTGTAGGCGCCGTAGACGGTGCCGCCCGCCGCGACGAGGAACACCGCGCCGACGACCGCTACCTTCGCTCCACTACGCATGACGTGCAGTCCCCTCCCCGGGAGCCTGTGTGGCGACTGCACCCTACGGGACGGCAGTGACACCGCTACGCGTCGTTACCGGACCGGGACCCTCTCCCCCGGGCGGCGCGCTACCCCGCCGGAACGCTCCTCGGGTCGAAGCCGTACGGGAGTTCCAGGCGGTGCGCGCGCATCAGCGCCCCGTCCGCCAGGACGTCCCGCGTCGGCCCGTCCCCGACGATCGCGCCCCCGCTGAGCACCACCGACCTCGGGCACAGCTCCAGCGCGTACGGCAGGTCGTGCGTGACCATCAGCACCGTCACGTCCAGCGCCCCGATCACCTCCGCCAGTTCGCGGCGGGACGCGGGGTCGAGGTTGGAGGAGGGCTCGTCGAGGACCAGGATCTCCGGCTCCATCACCAGCACCGTGGCCACCGCGACGCGGCGCCGCTGCCCGAACGAGAGGTGGTGCGGCGGCCGGTCCGCGTACTCGGCCATCCCGACCCGCTCCAGCGCGTCCCGCACCCGCGTCTCCAGCTCGGCGCCCCGGACGCCCGCCGACGCGGGGCCGAAGGCGACGTCCTCGCGGACGGTCGGCATGAAGAGCTGGTCGTCCGGGTCCTGGAAGACGATCCCGACGCGGCGCCTGATCTCCGCCATGTGCCGCTGCGACACGGGCAGCCCGGCCACCGACACGGTGCCCGCGCCGCCGGTCAGGATGCCGTTGAGGTGCAGGACGAGGGTCGTCTTGCCCGCGCCGTTGGGGCCGAGCAGCGCGACCCGCTCGCCGCGCCCGACGGTGAGGTCGACGCCGAACAGGGCCTGGTGGCCGTCGGGGTAGGCGTAGGCGAGGCCGCTGACTTCGAGAGAAGGGGTCACAGGGTCCATCCCAGCACGCACACGCCGAGGGCCGTCGCGGGGAGGGCCAGGGCGTACGACCACTGCGCGCGCCCCGCGCCCGCCGTGTCGAGCACCGGCATCGTCCCGGTGTACCCCCGGCTGACCATCGCGAGGTGCACCCGCTCGCCGCGCTCGTAGGAGCGGATGAAGAGCGCGCCCGCCGACTTGGCGAGGACGCCCCAGTGCCGTACGCCCCGCGCCTCGAAGCCGCGCGAGCGGCGGGCGACGGACATCCGGCGCATCTCGTCCGTGACCACGTCGCCGTACCGGATCATGAAGGACGCGATCTGGACGAGGAGCGGGGGCAGGCGCAGCCGCTGGAGGCCCAGCAGCAGGGCGCGCAGTTCGGTCGTGGAGGCCAGGATCACGGAGGCGGCGACGCCCAGCGTGCCCTTGGCCAGGACGTGCCAGGCGCCCCAGAGCCCGGGGACGCTCAGCCGCACGCCGAGCACGGTCGTCTGCTCGCCGGGCACCACGAACGGCATGAGCAGCGCGAACGCCACGAACGGCACTTCGATGAGCAGCCGCTTGAGCAGGACGCCCGCCGGGAGTCCGGCCGCCGCGGCGGCCGCGCCGAGCAGCGCCGCGTACAGCCCGAAGGCCCACACGGCCTCGCGCGGGGTGGCGACGACGGCGGTGACGAAGGCGAGGACGGCGACGAGCTTGCAGTGCGGGGGGAGCCGGTGGACGGGTGAGTCGCCGGGCCGGTAGAGGGCGTGGGCGTGTCCCGCGCCCACGTCAGGGGGTCGTCTCTTCGGCGGGGGCCTGCCGCTCGCGCTCGCGCCGGGTGCGGACGGCCCAGAAGACGCCGGTGCCCACGCCGATGGTCACGCCGACGCCGATGACGCCCGCGAGTCCGCCGGAGAGGCGGGTGTCGGTGACGCCCTGGACGCCGTAGTCGAAGAGCGGCGAGTCCTTGGCCGCGTGCTCCTCCTCCTTGGCGTCGATGCCCTTGTCGGCGGCGACCTTCTCCAGGCCGTCGGGGCTCTGGGAGGCGTAGAAGGAGACGAACCCGGCGAGGACGAGTGCGGTGACCAGGCCCGCGCCCCAGACCTTGCGGGTGGCGATCCGGGCGGCGGGCGCGGCGGCGGGCGCGGGCGCGGCGGGCGCGTCGATCAGTTCGCCGCCGACCCGCAGCTTGAGCGGGGTGCGCAGGTCGCGCGCGCCGTGCACCAGGTCGGGGCGCACCGCGATCACGGCGCCGACGGTGAGCGCGGTGATCGCGGCCTCGCCGATGCCGATCAGGGTGTGGACGCCGACCATGGCGGTGAAGACCTTGCCGACGGGGACGTCGGTGGTGCCGCCGACCGCGTAGATCGCGGTGAAGGCGGTGGCCGCGGCGGGCACCGAGACCAGGGCGGCGACGAACGCGGAGGCGGTCACGGAGCGGCGGGTGCGCGGCAGCACCTTCACGAGGGCGCGGAAGAGGCCGTACGCGACGAGGACGGTGACGACGCCCATGACGGTGATGTTCACGCCGAGCGCGGTGAGGCCGCCGTCCGCGAAGAGGATGCCCTGCATCAGCAGGACGACGGATATGCAGAGCACTCCGGTGTACGGGCCGACGAGGATCGCGGCGAGCGCGCCGCCCAGCAGATGTCCGCTGGTCCCGGCGGCGACCGGGAAATTCAGCATCTGCACGGCGAAGACGAATGCGGCGACGAGTCCGGCCAGCGGCGCGGTCCTGTCGTCCAGCTCCCGCTTGGCGCCTCTGAGGCCGACGGTTACGGCGCCCGCCGCCACGACGGCTGTGACCGCGGATACAGGTGCGTCGATGAATCCGTCGGGTACATGCATGGGAGGGCTCCGCTTCCCCCGAAGGTGCTTAACCGTTTGATGATAGTGCTCACTTGCGAAGGCTTCGCAAGAGCGGACGGCCCACAAAAGAGCTGGTATTCACCATCGAAAATATGCGACATTAGAGGACACATATCGCGTATGCGAATGAATAGGCGTGAGGAGTCGGGCGATGTCCCCCACCGTTGAGAATCACGCACGAGCACGTCTGATCACCGACGCGCCCACCGCCACGGCCGTGCCCGTCGCCCTCAGCTACGACGCGGCGAACGACCCGCGTGCCGTGCGCTTCGTCTTCCCCGGGGGCAACGAGTGGGTCTTCGCGCGGGAGCTCCTGGAGGCCGGGATGCGCTCCCCGGTACGGCGCGGGGACATCGAGGTCTGGCCGTGCGGCCGGGTGCAGACGGTGCTGGAGTTCCATTCGCCGGACGGCGTCGCGGTGCTCCAGTTCGACAGCGCGGCGCTGGTCCGCTTCCTGCGCCGGACGTACGCGGTGGCCGCACCCGCCTGATCGGTGATCAGGGGGTACGGCCACCTTCGCGCACCACCGCGTGCGGCTCAGACGCGCGCCAGCTCCCGGTCCGCGTCCGGGTCCTCGTGGCCCGCGGGGCCCGACGCGCCGTCACCGAGGCCCTTGCGCAGGCCCTCGCCCTCGACGTCGACGTTCGGCAGCGCCTTGTCCAGCCAGCGCGGCAGCCACCAGGCCGACTTGCCGAGCAGGGCGAGCACCGCGGGGACGATCGCCATGCGCACCACGAACGCGTCGAAGAAGACCGCGATCGCGAGGCCGAAGCCGATCATCTTGATCATGGAGTCGCTGGCCCCGATGAAGCCGGAGAACACCGCGATCATGATGACGGCGGCGGCCGACACGACGCGCGCGCCGTGCTCGAAGCCGGTGACGATCGCCTGTCCGGGGCGCTCGCCGTGCACGTACGCCTCGCGCATCCGCGTCACGAGGAAGACCTCGTAGTCCATCGCGAGGCCGAAGACGACGCCCACCATGAAGATCGGCATCATGCTCATGATCGGGCCGGTCTGCTCCACGCCGAAGACGTCGGCGAGCCAGCCCCACTGGAAGACGGCGACGACGGCGCCGAGGGCCGCGACCACCGAGAGCAGGAAGCCGAGCGCCGCCTTGAGCGGCACCAGCACCGACCGGAAGACCACCATCAGCAGCAGGAAGGCCAGGCCCACGACGAGCGCCAGGTACGGCAGCAGCGCGTCGTTCATCTTCTCCGAGAAGTCGATGTTCATCGCGGTCATGCCGGAGACCAGGACCTCGTCGCCCGCGGTGTCGCGGATGGAGTGGACCAGGTCCTCGGTGTCCTTGGACGACGGGCGGTCCTCGGGGATCACCGTGATCATCGAGGTGTCGCCGGCCTTGTTGGGCGCGGGCGGGGTGACCGCGACGACGCCTTCGATGCCCTCGATCTGCTTCACGGCGCGGTCGGCTGCGGCCTTGTCGCCGTCGACGACGATCAGGAGCGGGCCGTTGAAGCCGGGGCCGAAGCCCTCGGACAGCAGGTCGTAGGCCTTGCGCTGGGTCGTGGAGACCGGCTGCGAGCCGTCGTCGGGCAGGCCGACCTGGAGCGAGGCGGCCGGAACGGCGACCGCGCCGAGCCCGATGACGCCGACGAGCAGCACCATCAGCGGGCGGCGCAGCACGAAGCGGGCCCAGCGGACGCCCGCCTTCTCCTTGCCCTTGTCGAGCGTGACGACGCCGGCCTTGCGGGCCTTGCGGCCGATGACCTTCTTGCCCGCGAAGCCCAGCAGCGCGGGGATGAGGGTCAGCGCGATGAGGACGGCGATGGCGACCGTGCCGGCGGCGGCGAAGCCCATCTTGGAGAGCATCGGGATGTTCACGACGGCCAGGCCGACCAGCGCGATGACGACGGTGAGGCCGGCGAAGACCACCGCGGAGCCCGCGGTGCCGACGGCGCGGCCCGCCGCCTCCTCCTGCTCCCGGCCCTCGGCCAGCTCGGCGCGGTAGCGGGAGACGATGAAGAGCGCGTAGTCGATGCCGACCGCGAGGCCGATCATCATGGCCAGCGTCGAGGTCGTGGTGCCCAGGTCCAGGACGTTGGCGAGCGCGGTGATCGAGGAGACGCCGATGCCGACGCCGATGATCGCGGTGAGCAGCGGCAGTCCGGCGGCCACCATCGAGCCGAAGGTGAGGACGAGGACGATGCCCGCGACGATGATGCCGATGATCTCGCCGGAGCCGGTCTCCGGCATGGCCTGGAGCGCGTCACCGCCGATCTCCACGGTCAGCCCGGTCTCGCGCGCCTCGTCGCCCGCCTTCTTGAGCGAGTCGCGCGAGTCGTCGGTCAGCTCCATGCCGTTGACCTTGTAGGCCACGGAGATGTACGCGGTCGAGCCGTCCTTGCTGACGGCCTGGGCCTGGTACGGGTCGGTGACGGAGCCGATCTGCTTCGAGCCGGACTTCAGCTCGCCGACGATCTTCTGGACCTCGGCCTTGTGGCCCGCGTCCGTCATCTTCTGGCCCGCGGGCGCCTTGAAGACGACCCGGGCGGTCGCCCCGTCGGGGCTGGCCCCGGGGAAGCGCTTCTCCAGCAGGTCGAACGCCTTCTGGGCCTCCGTGCCGGGGATGGAGAAGGAACTGGAGGTGGGGGTGGTCGCGGTGGCGGCGCCGACTCCGGCGAGCACCAGCAGCCCCACCCATATGAGGGCGACGAGGCGGCGGCGCCTGAAGGCCAGCCTGCCGAGCTTGTAGAGGAACGTGGCCACGAGGGCGTCTCCCGTTTTCGGTGGTGAACAGGGCATGGGGAGCCGTCCCGACGACGTGAGCGAGCGCGTCAGGCAGAGCGGGTCAGGCGGGTGGAGCTGGTCGGACGTCAGGCGCCGAGGGCGGGGAGGACCACGGCTTCGATGTATCCGGCGAGGAACTCCCGATCGGTCGGGGCGTCCTCGATGAGCTGCCGGCCGACGAAGGCGCCGATCAGCATGTGCGGGACGAAGGCGAGCGCGGGGCTGTCCGCGGCGACCTCGCCCCTGTCCACGGCGCGCCGCAGCAGCACGTCGAGGCCGGTCATCTCCGGCTCGATGAGCAGCTCGCGCAGCGCCCTGTGGAGGTCGGGGTTCTCATGGACGGCGTGGAAGAGGGCCCGCATCAGCGCGGAGTCCTTCTCCAACTGGCAGTCGTCGGTGCGCAGGATCATCTCGTGGAAGTCCCCGCGCAGCGAGCCGGTGTCGATGTCGGCGATGTTGTCCGGCTCGTGGTCGCGCATGGCCCTGGCGACCAGCTCGGGCTTGCTCCCCCACTGGCGGTAGAGGGTGGCCTTGCTGGAGTGGGTGCGGGCGGCGATGGCGTCCATCGTCAGCCCGTCGTACCCGACCTCGCGGAGCAGGTCGAGCACGGCTCCGTACAGCTCCTTCTCGCGCTCGGGCGTGATGCGCGTGCGGGCCATGATCGACCTCCCATCCATGGAACGAAACGGTTTCGTACCGTAGAACCATAGCTCCGCCCCTTATCGAAACGGCGCCGTTTCGCTTGTGGGGTGCGCCACACCGCGGCCGGCCCCGCTCCCGTACGCCCCGGAAGTGTTACGGCGTTACGAGTTGCCGCGCCCCCCTGCCGCGGAAAGCATGTGGGGGTGAGTGACGACGACGCGTATCTCCGCTTCCCGCATCTCCACAACGACCTGCTCTGCTTCGTCGCCGAGGACGACCTCTGGGTGGCGCCCCTGGTCCCCGAGGGACACCGGCCGGGGCGCGGCTGGCGGCTGACGGTGGACCGGACCAAGGCCGGGCACCCCCGCTTCTCCCCCGACGGCACCTCGATCGCGTACACGAACTGGCGCAGCCTCGACCCGGAGATCCACCTCGCGCCCGTCGCGGGCGGAGAGTCCCGGCGCCTGACCTACTGGGGCTCGACCGACACCCGGGTCTGCGGCTGGACCCCCGACCGGCAGATCCTCGCCGTCTCCTCGCACGCCCAGCCCTTCTCGTACTTCTCCTGGGCCTACAGCGTCCCCACCGACGGCTCCCCCGGCGGCAGGCTGCCCTGGGGCCCGGTCTCCGACATCGCCGTCACCGACGTGCCGGGCGACGGGGGCCCCGAGCGCCGCACGCTGCTGCTCACCGGCACGCCGCCGCACGAGCCCGCCGCCTGGAAGCGCTACCGGGGCGGGGCGACCGGGCGGCTGTGGCTGCACGGGGAGCGGCTGCTGCCGGACGTCGGCGGGCACCTGGACTGCCCGATGTTCGTCGGCGGCCGCATCGCCTTCCTCTCCGACCACGAGGGCGTCGGCAACCTCTACTCCTGCCTGCCCGACGGCACGGACCTGCACCGCCACACCGACCACGACGCCTTCTACGCCCGGCACGCGTCCAGCGACGGGCGGCGCGTGGTCTACCAGTGCGCGGGCGACCTGTGGATCGTCGACGCGCTCACCCCCGACTCGGTCCCGCGCAGGCTGGAGGTGCGGCTCGGCGGGCCGCGCACCGGGCGGCGCGCCTACCAGGTCCCCGCGGGCGGCCACGTCGACTCGATCTCGGTCGACGAGACGGGCCGGGCGAGCGCGGTCAACGTGCGCGGCAGCCTGTACTGGCTGACCCACCGCGACGGGCCCGCCCGCACCATCGCCGACACCCCCGGCGTACGGGTCAGGCTGCCGGAGATGCTGGGCAGCGGCGGCCAGGTCGCGTACGTCACGGACGCCGAGGGCGAGGACGCGGTGGAGATCGCCTACCTGCCCAGGGCCACCGGGGACCGCCCGCCCAGGCGCCTGGCGGCCGGCGGTCTCGGCCGGGTCACCGAACTGATCGCGGACCCGGACGGCGAGCGGCTCGCCATCGCCTCGCACGACGGGCGGCTGCTGCTCATCGACGCGACCGAGGACTCCGACGGCGAGGTCACCGAGCTGATCAGGTCCGCCAACGGGCCCGTGCGCGACCTGGCGTTCTCGCCCGACGGCGCCTGGCTGACCTGGTCGCACCCGGGCATCGGCCGCTCGCTGCGCCAGATCAAGCTGGCCCGCATCGCGGGGGCGGGCGAGGGCACCGGAGAAGCGGCGCCCGACGGCTCAGGCAGCCCAGGCAGCCCCGACGGCCCCACGGTCCTGGACGTCACCGACGGCCGCTTCGAGGACGAGAACCCGGTCTTCACCAGCGACGGACGCTATCTGGCCTTCCTCTCCTGGCGCGGCTTCGACCCGGTGTACGACGTGCACACCGGGGACCTCTCCTTCCCGCTCGGCTGCCGCCCCTACCTGGTGCCCCTCTCCTCGGCCACCCCCTCCCCCTTCGCGCTCTCGGCGGACGGCCGCCCCGCCGCCGGCGGCCTCGACCCCTCGGACGACGAGTCGACGGACGGCACGGTCACCGTGGAGGCGGAGGGCCTGGAGAGCCGGGTGACGCCGTTCCCGGTCGCCGCGTCCAAGTACTCCGCGCTCTGCCCGGTCAGCGGCGGCGGCCTGGTCTGGCTGCGCTGGCCGATCTCCGGCGCGCTCGGCGAGACGTTCGCCAACCCGGACGACACCTCGGGGCGGCCCACGCTGGAGCACTTCGCCATCGCCAAGGCCCGCAAGTCCGAACTGGTCGACCACCTGGACTGGTTCGCGGTGAGCGGCGACGGCTCGCGGCTCGTCGTGATGGACGAGGGCGACCTGCGGGCCGTGCCCGCGACGGAGTCCGGCGACAACGACTCCACGGTCTACCTTGACCTGCGCCGCATCCTGCACGACGTCGACCCGGCATCGGAGTGGCGCCAGGCGTACGACGAGGCGGGGCGCATCGTGCGCGCGTACTTCTGGGAGCCGCGGATGTGCGGCATCGACTGGACGGGCGTCCTCGACCAGTACCGCCCGCTGCTGCCGCGCGTCGCCACGCCCGACGACTTCGCGGACCTGCTGCGCGAGGTGCTGGGCGAGCTGGGCACCTCGCACGCGTACGTATCGCCGTCCCGCCGCAACGAGGGGCCGCCGCACTACCAGCGTCCGATGGGCCTGCTCGGCGCGAACCTCGTGTGCCGGGACGGGGGCTGGCAGGTCTCCCGGATCCTGCCTGGCGACTCCTCGGACTCCAAGGCGCGCTCGCCGCTCGCGGGCACGGGCATCCGCGAGGGCGCGGTCCTCACGCACGTGGACGGCCGCGCGGTCGACCCGGTGACGGGCCCCTACCCGCTGCTCGCGGCGGCGGGCGGCACGACGGTCGAGCTGACGTTCACGCCCGCCGGGAACGAGGGGCGCTCGCGGCGGGTCGCGGTGGTCCCGCTGATCGACGAGCGGCCGCTGCGGTACCAGGACTGGGTGGCCAAACGGCGCGCGGTGGTACGGGAGTTGAGCGACGGCCGGTGCGGCTACCTGCACATCCCCGACATGGGCGGCTCGGGCTGGGCCCAGTTCAACCGCGACCTGCGGCTGGAGGTCTCGCGTCCGGCGCTGATCGTGGACGTGCGGGGCAACGCGGGCGGGCACATCAGCGAGCTGGTCGTGGAGAAGCTGACCCGCAGGATCCTCGGCTGGGACCTGACGCGGAACGCACAGCCGGTGTCGTACGCCTCCAACTCGCCGCGCGGCCCGGTCGTCGCGCTCGCCGACGAGGCGACGTCGTCGGACGGCGACATGATCACGGCGGCGTTCAAACTGCTGGGCCTGGGCCCGGTGGTGGGCCAGCGCACCTGGGGCGGCGTCGTCGGCATGACGGGCCGCCACACGCTGGGGGACGGCACGGTGATCACGGTGCCGATGAACGCGGCGTGGTTCGACGAGTACGGCTGGTCGGTGGAGAACGAGGGCGTGACGCCGGACATCGAGGCGCTGCGGACACCGCTGGACTGGGCGGAGGGACGGCACGCGCAGTTGGACGACGCGGTGGGGGTGGCCCTGGACCTCCTGACCACGAACCCGGCGGCGGCGCCCCCGGGCTACGAGTCGGTCCCGGACCGCACCAGGCCCCGGCTACCGCCGAGGGGGTAGGGGGACAGGGGGTGATCCCCTACCCGCCCCTTCCCGAAACCCTGCCGGGGGCGTTCAAAAGATCGCGCAGTTCCCCGCGCCCCTTTTAGGGGCGCGGGGAACTGCGCGAGGGTGCGGCAGATGCCGCGCGTACCCAACCGGCCCCGCAGGGCCCCGGAGGGTTTCGGGAAGGGGCGGGGTGGGGTGCTGCCCGCCGCAGGCGAAACGGCGCCCCCGGGCAACCCGCACTCAACCCTGAAGACGGTCCTTCGCCGCGTCCGCCGCCTCCTGAGCCTTCTGCTGCCCCTGCTCGCCCGCCTCCGAAGCCCGCTCCGACGCCTCGTCCTTCGCGCCGCCCAACGCCTGCTTCGCCTGCTCCGCGAGCTCCTGCGCCTTGTCCTTGAACTGGTCTGCGATGCCCATGGAATTCACTCCTAGTGGGGTGTGGGGGGATCGGGCCCCACCCAGCCTGGCACGCAGGGACGAACCCCGCATTTCGGCTACCGTGCCGCCCGCTCCCCCTCGTCCGCCGCGCCCCCCGCCCCCACGAGCCCCGTGCCCACCGCACCGAGCCGGGGCTCGAAGCGCCGCATCTCGCGCTGCCCGACGATCCCGATGACCGACGGCAGGTACCCGCGCACGGACTGCATGCCCCGCAGCCACCACTGCGCGTACACGTGCGCCGAGCGCCGCTCGATCCCGGCGACGATCCGGTCGACGGCCGGACCCAGCGGATACGTGCGGTTCGCCGGCCACGGCAGCCGCTGCCGCAACTCCCGCATCACGTCGTCCTGGTCGGCGCCCCGCACCATGTCGGTGTCGGTCCACGACAGGTATCCGACGCCGACCCGCACGCCCCGGTACCCGACCTCCGCCCGCAGCGAGTGCGCGAACGCCTCGACGCCCGACTTGGACGCGCAGTACGCGGTCATCATCGGCGCGGGCGTCATCGCGGCGAGCGACGCGATCTGGAGGAAGTACCCCCGGCTCTCCATCAGTACGGGCAGGAACGCCCGCCCGGTCACCGCCCCGCCGATCAGGTTGACCTCGATGACCCGCCGCCAGGCGGCCGGGTCGGAGTCGACGAAGGGACCGCCCGCCGCGACGCCCGCGTTGGCGACGACGACGTCGACCTTGCCGAACCGCTCCTTCACCTCCCGCGCGACCCGCGCCATCGCCTCGTGGTCCGTGACGTCCGCGTGCCACCAGTCGGATTCGGTGTGCAGCCGCCCCGAGACCCGCTTCAGCTCCTCGGGCTCCAGACCGACCAGCGCCACCTTCGCGCCGCGCGCCGACAGCTTGCGGGCCAGCAGTTCGCCGACGCCGCGCGCCGCGCCCGTGACGACCGCGACCTGCCCTTCGAGACCGACCTTGCTCATGCCGCTTCCCCTTCCGCCGAAACCACCGCGCCCGCCGCGCCCACTGAACCCGCCGAACCCGCCGCGTCCGCCGAACCCGCCCGTACGTACGCGTCCACGAGCCCGCTGATCCGGTCCGTCACGAACTCCGGCGCCTCCATCGGAGCCATGTGCCCGACCCCCGCCAGCTCCACCAGTTCCACGCAGCGGGGCAGCCACGCCGCGATCCGATGCGCGTGCACGGGCGGGGTCAGCCGGTCGACGGCCCCGGCCACCACCACCGTGGGCACAGCCAACTCCCGTACGCCCGAGGCCAGGTCCAGCTCCGCCAGGACGTCCGACCAGGCCACCCGGGCGCGCCGCCCGCAGGCGTGCACGATCCGGGCGCACTCCGCGACCCGCGCGGACGCCGCGCCCGGCCCCATCGTGGCGTACCGCAGCACCCGCTTGGAGACCGGCGTGACCGGCCCGAGCGGCGCCTTCGCCCCCAGCACCGCCCGCGTCAGACGGCTGCGCAGCCGCCCGGCCCGCAGCGGCACGACCCGCGCCTCGTCCAGCAGCACCGACGCGCCCGTGCTGCACAGCAGGACGGCCGCCGCGTGCTCGGTGAACGCGGGCCTGGCCGCGGCCGCCATGATCGTCATGCCGCCCATGGAGTGCCCGGCCACCACGGCCTTCTCCCCCGGTTCGAGGGTCGCCCGCAGCACCGCCTCCAGGTCGTCGGCCAACCGCTCGGTACCGACCTCGGCGAGCGGCGAACGCCCGTGTCCGCGCTGGTCGTAGACGACCACCCGGTGCCCGACCGCGACCAGGCCGCGCACCTGCGCGTCCCAGAACCGCGTGGAGCAGGTCCAGCCGTGCGCCAGCACCACGGCGGGCGCGGCGGGCGGGCCGTGCACCTCGACGTGGAGCGCGGCGCCGTCGGCGGACGCGA
The DNA here is from genome assembly GCF_044458065.1 of Streptomyces sp. NPDC050504. Taxonomy (NCBI): domain Bacteria; kingdom Bacillati; phylum Actinomycetota; class Actinomycetes; order Kitasatosporales; family Streptomycetaceae; genus Streptomyces; species Streptomyces sp. NPDC050504. The sequence goes on from NZ_JBITHO010000002.1 coordinate 241,737, forward strand.
CGGTCAACTCCCGTACGACCCCGGTCCCGCTCACGCCACGGCCTCCCGCTCCGCCTTCACGGCCTCGGAGCGCGGGGCCGCCGCCGCGCGCACGATCTCGTACTCCGCCAGGTCCACCTCGCGCGTCAGGCGCCTGAACTCGCCCGTCGTGCCGGGCCAGACGGTGGTGTTGCGCCCGTTGGAGTCGAGGTACCAGCTGGTGCAGCCGCCGGTGTTCCACACCGTGCGCTTCATGCGCTCCTGCACGCCCCGGTTCCACGCGCCGACGGCCGAGGGCCGCGCCGCGAGCGCCGCGCGCCCGCCCAGCACGGTCAACTGCCGCATGTAGTCGGCCAGGTAGTTCAGCTGGGACTCGATCATCAGGATCATCGAGGAGTTCCCGAGCCCGGTGTTGGGGCCGATGATGGTCATCCAGTTCGGGAACCCGGCCGCCGTCGCGCCGCGCAGCGACTCCATCCCCTCCTTCCACGCCTCGGCGAGCGTGATGCCGTCCGCGCCGACGACGCGGTCCGCGATCGGCATGTCCGTGACGTGGAAGCCCGTGCCGAAGACGATCGCGTCGACCTCGGCCTCGGTGCCGTCGGCCGCGACCACGGTGTTGCCGCGCACCTCGCGCAGCGCGGAGGCGACGACGTCGACGTTGGGCTCGGCCAGCGCCGGGTAGTACGTGCTGGACAGCAGGATCCGCTTGCAGCCGATGCGGTACGAGGGGGTGAGCTTGGCGCGCAGCGCCGGATCCTTGATCGCGCGGGCGATGTTCGCCTTGGCGACGGACTCCACGAGCCCCAGCTCGTTCGGCCGCTTGGTGAAGGCGCTGACCTGGAGCTCCCTGATGCCCCACAGCAGGCCGCGGCGGGCCGCGCCGGTGAAGGGCAGCTGGCGGTGCAGCCAGCGCTCGACGCCGCTGATGCCCCGGTCCATGCGCGGCATGACCCACGGCGGGGTCCGCTGGAACAGCGTCAGCTTCGCCACCCGCGGCTGGATCGCGGGCACGATCTGGATGGCGGAGGCGCCGGTGCCGACCACGGCGACCCGCTTGCCCTTCAGGTCGTAGTCGTGGTCCCACTGCGCGGAGTGGAAGACCTTGCCGTCGAAGCCGTCGAGCCCCGGCACGTCGGGCGTCTTGGGGTCGGAGAGCGGCCCGGTCGCGGAGACGACGACGTCGGCGACAAGCGTGCCCCGCGAGGTCTCGATCTCCCACCACAGCTGCTCGTCGTCCCAGCGCATCATCAGCACTTCGTGGTTCAGCCTGATGTGCGGCCGCAGCCCGAAGGTGTCGGCGACGCGCTCCAGGTACGCGCGGATGTGCCGCTGCCCGGAGAAGGTGCGCGGCCAGTCGGGGTTGGGCGCGAAGGAGAACGAGTACAGGTGCGAGGGGACGTCGCAGGCGCACCCGGGGTAGGAGTTGTCGCGCCAGGTGCCGCCGACCGAGTCGCGCCGCTCCAGCACCACGAAGTCGGTGATCCCCTCGCGCCTGAGCCGGACGGCGGCACCGAGCCCGCCGAACCCTGATCCGATGACCGCGACCCTCACGTGCTCGCGTTCGCTCTCCATGTGCCGCCTCCCGCCGCGCTCAATGCTGCCAGTAATCACTGGCACAGTCCGGAGCGTAGAGCAGTGGCATACCGATCGGTAGGGGTACGGCAAAGGAAAGTTACCGGCAGTACGACATAGGCTTCCGGCGTGGCAGCAGCAGAAGACCCCCCGAAGGACGCGCCGAAAGCGCCGGAACAGCGGGACGTGCGGGACGAACGGGGCGGCGCCCCCCGCGAGTACCGCATGCCGGACCTCGCCGAAGCCGCCGGGATCCCGCTGCGCACCCTGCGCTACTACCGCGAGCGCGGCCTGATCCCGCCGCCCCGCCGCGAGGGCCGCATCGCCTGGTACGACGACCGCCACCTCGCCAGGCTCCGCACGATCGCCGCCCTGCTGGAGCGCGGCCACACCCTCCAGGGCATCGCCGACCTGTCGGCGGCCTTCGACGGCGGTCGCGGCGTCGACGAGGTGCTGGGCGGCCTGGTGGCGCCGACCGAGGAGACCCCGGTCCGCCTCACCCCCGAAGAGCTGGCCGACTACTTCGAGGGCGAGGTGACCCCGGAGAACCTCGCGGCGGCCCTGGACCTGGGCTACCTGGCCACGGACGGCGAGGAGATCGTCCACATCAGCCGCCGCCTGCTGGACGTCTCGGCGGCGCTGGTGCGGGAGGGCGTCCCGCTCTCCGCCGTGCTGACGGCGGGCCACCGGGTGCGCGAGCACGCGGAGAGCCTGGCGGACCTGTTCCTGGAGTTCGTGAGCGCGCACGGCACGGACCCGGAGAAGCTGCGCCCGCTGGCGAAGAGCGTGGTCGAAGCGGAACTGTCCATGGCACTGGACCGCCGCCTGCGCCCCTAGCGGGGCGCCCACCACCGCGCCTTGTAGATCCCCCCGCCCTTCAGCACGCGGACCCCGTCGGGCCGGTGGACCGTCACCTCCCGGGTCCACCAGGTCTCGGGGAGCCCGGCCCGCGGGACCGTGGAGGCGACCTGCCCGGTCAGCGGGTGGTCGCCGACGGCCTTGACGTCGGCGCGGCTGATGCGGTCCGCCCCGGGGAAGTCCTGCCGAAAGCCCCGCTCGCGCTTGTCGAACTGGTACACCCCGGCCCCCGTGGTCACCCACAGCCGCCGGGACCGCCCGGCGACCTGGAAGAGGTCGTGCCCGTACGGGGTGGGCAGCGGCACCCCGAACAGCCTGCCGAGCGCGGGCCGGCCCCCGGCCCCGTCACCCGCCCGCAGCGCGACGAGCTCGTGCCCGCCGAGCGCCCACAGGAGGCGGTGCACGGGGTCCCACTGGAGCCCGTGCGCGTCTTCGAGCGCGAAGTCCACGAAGTCCTTCGAGGGTGGCGCGGCGTACCACCGCACGGATCCGCCCGTACTGCTGGCCACGGCGACGCTCCCGTCGGGCAGCAGCTCGATGCTGTGCGGGTTGTGCCCGATGGTGCCGGCGGACAGCGCGGCGCCCCAGTGGCGGCGCCCCGACGGGTACTCCACGACGGCGGCGAACCCGAAGGACGCGGTGGTCAGCAGATACGTCCGCTTCCCGTGCACCCTGACCTTGGCCTCACAGGGGTACACCCAGCTCTCGCGGGGCGCCAGGTCGGCGTACCGGGGATCCCCGAGCGGCGAGAACGCCCACCGCACGCACCCGGGATCCCCCTCGGGGTCCCAGACGTCACGCCCGGAGTCGAGCTTGAGTATCCGCTTGCGCGCTTGGTCGGTGACGAGCAGCGCGGGCGGACGCGGGGCCGCGGCGAAGGCGGGCCCCGCGCCGAGGAGGCCGGCGGCAGCGCCGCCCAGGACCAGCGTGCGACGGGACGGATGACCGGAACCGGGCATGGGGACTCCCCAGGAGACGGCGACAGATCATGTACACGCCACAACATCCCACCCCAAGGTGAACGCGGGAGGACGCCCCCCTGCTCCCCTACTCCCCGTACACCACCGTCACCGGCGCATGGTCGCTCCACCGCTCCCCGTGCGAAGCCGCCCGCTCGACCCACCCCTTCACGGCCCGCCGGGCAAGCCCCTCCGTGGCCACGTGATAGTCGATCCGCCACCCGGAGTCGTTGTCGAAGGCCCGCCCGCGGTACGACCACCACGAGTACGGCCCCTCCACGTCGGGATGCAGCGCCCGCACCACGTCCACGTACCCGACCTCCTCGAAGACCCGCCCGAGCCACTCCCGCTCCTCGGGCAGGAACCCGGAGCTCTTCCGGTTGGCGCGCCAGTTCTTCAGATCGGCCTCGCGGTGGGCGATGTTCCAGTCGCCGCACACGACGACCTCGCGCCCGTCCTCGGCGGCCCGCACCCGAAGCCCCCGCAGGTACTCCAGGAACTCCGCCATGAACCGCATCTTCTCGTCCTGCCGGTCGGTCCCGACCTCGCCGGACGGCAGGTAGAGGCTGGCGACGGTCACCCCGGGCAGGTCGGCCTCCACGTACCGCCCGCTCCCGTCGAACTCCTCGCTCCCGAACCCGATCCGCACGCGCTCGGGCTCCGCGCGCGTGTAGAGCGACACCCCGGCGCGCCCCTTCGCGGCGGCGGGCGCGTGCACGACGTGCCAGCCCTCGGGATCCCCGACCCCGGCGGGCAGCTGCTCGGGCTCGGCCCGCACTTCCTGGAGGCAGAGCACATCGGCTTCGGTGGCGGCGAGCCACTCCACGAAGCCCTTCTTCGCGGCGGCGCGAAGCCCGTTCACGTTCACAGAGGTCACAGTCAGCACCAATGCACCATACCGACCGCCACCCCCGCACCCCGCGCCCATTCACTCGCAAACCTGTACGATCCCCCACCATGCACATCCGCCCGACGCCCTACGACCACCCCGACGCAGTGAAGCTCAGCGACGAGGTGCTGCTCGAATACAACGTGCGCTACCCGGACGAGCCCGACGGCGACGTCACCCCGCTCGCGCCCGGGATGTTCGCCCCGCCCAACGGCCTGTTCCTGGTGGCGTACGACGCCGAGGGCCGCCCCGTCGCCAGCGGCGGCTGGCGCGCCAGGGACCGCAACCCGGAGAACAACCTCGACGGCGACGCCGAGATCAAGCGCATGTACGTGGTCCCGGAGGCCCGCGGCCTCGGCCTGGCCCGCCGCATCCTCGCCGCCCTGGAGGAGGACGCCCGCGCGGCGGGCCGGCTCCGCATGGCCCTGGAGACGGGCACGGCCCAGCCGGAGGCCATCGCGCTCTACACCTCCAGCGGTTACGAGCCGTGCGAGAAATTCGGCCACTACCGCACATACGAGGACAGCCGCTGCTACGCGAAGCCACTCAACCCCACACCTTGACCCGCCCGTGACAGCGGGAGCACGCTTCCTCACGCACGCCGATCCGCACCGCCCCATCCCCACTGAGGCACAAGGAGACAAGCGTGAGAAGTCGCTCCCGCACGGCCCTGCTGGCCGTGGGCGCCGCCCTGACGGCCGCTCTGGCCACCACCGCCCAGGCCCAGGCGCAGCCCGCGTCCCAGGTACGGCTCCCGTCGGCGCCCCGGACGCAGCCCGCACCCGAGTTCCGCCACGAGCAGCCCGCCGAGGGCTTCTGGACGGCGGCCCGGATGCGCTCCGCGGCCCCCCTGGACCTCCCGGGCACCGCCGCCCCGGACCCGCGCACGGCGGCCGCCGCCCCGGCGGCCCGCACCACGGTCGCCCCGACCCCCGCGCCCGCCGCCGCCACCGACGCCGCCACCCGCGCCACGCCCTTCGCCTTCCCGCAGGCGGGCGGCCCCTGGACGGGCGGCGGCGCGGTGGTGAAGACCTCGGGCCGGGTGTTCTTCACCTTCAACGGCCGTACGGCCTCCTGCTCGGGCAACGCGGTCACCAGCCAGAACGCCTCCACCGTCATCACGGCGGGCCACTGCGTGAAGTACCAGGGCAGCTGGCACACCAACTGGGTCTTCGTCCCCGCGTACGACAACGGCCAGGCCCCGTACGGCCAGTGGTCCGCGGCCAAGACCCTGGCCACGGACCAGTGGGCGGCGAGCGAGGACATCAACTACGACGTCGGCGCGGCCGTCGTGGCCCCGCTGAACGGTCAGAAGCTCACCGCAGTGGTCGGCGCCCAGGGCCTGGAGTTCAACGGCGCCTACAACAGGCCCATGTACGCCTTCGGCTTCCCCGCGGCCTCCCCGTACGACGGCACGAAGCTCGTCTACTGCAGCGGCAACACGTCCAAGGACTTCCTGTTCTCCAAGGACCACGGCATGGGCTGCAACATGACGGGCGGCTCCAGCGGCGGCCCCTGGTTCACCACCTTCAACGAGTCCACGGGCACGGGCCTCCAGGCATCGGTGAACAGCTTCGGCTACACCTTCCTCCCGAACCGCATGTTCGGCCCGTACTTCGGCAACGAGGCGAAGGCGCTCTACGAAAAGGCCCAGACCTCCTGATGCGCCAACCGGAGCAATCGAACTGACTGGCGCCATTGGCCAATTGGTTCCAACAGGGGAATCGGCGTGTGGCGAGCACCCGTACGGCCAGCTCCGAGCCCTTCGTGGGGCATTTTGTGGCCGTGAAGAAAACACTCGTAGCACTTGCCGTCGCAGCCGCGGGAATGGGCCTCACCGCCTCCCCGGCACTCGCCGCCGCCAGCTCCCCGCTGGCTCCGACCACCGAAGCCGTCGCCGTTTCCAGCCCGATCCGGGGCGGCGACGGCGACTGGTGCGAAGGCTGCGTCAAGAAGTACATCAAGAAGTACAAGAAGCAGCTCAAGGGCGACCCGGGCAAGCCCGGCAAGCAGGGTAAGCCGGGCAAGAACGGCAAGGACGGCAAGGACGGGGTCGCCAAGCCCATCCAGATCGTGACGGGCGACCCCATCAGGATCGAGCCGGGCCAGGCGGCCGGCGGCGAGGTCGCCTGCCCCGCGGGCACGACGGTGACCGGTGGCGGCTACCACCAGGACGACGTCGTGAACAGCTACAACTACATCTCCCGCCCCAACGCGGAGGGCACCGCCTGGTCGGTGAGCTTCAAGAACATCGGACAGGCGGGCGACAACGCCGACACCGTCACCCCGTACGCGATGTGTCTGCCCCTCAACTGAGAGGGAACGACAGGGCCCCGCGGCACTTCCGTGCCGCGGGGCCCTCCTTCTGCCCCGTGCGATCCACGGGCCCAGAAACGCCGAGATCCCGCCCCGCCTTTCGGCGGAACGGGATCTCGTGACGATTCTTGAGAGCTACTCAAGAACTGTCGTCTGTGGACCTGTGGGGATTTGAACCCCAGACCCCCTCGATGCGAACGAGGTGCGCTACCAGACTGCGCCACAGGCCCTTGCGACGTGTGAAACATTAGCACCCCGATCGGGGTGGAAGGAAATCCGGTCCCCCCAGGCCACGCATGATGTGGATCACTCGTTGGCCGCGCGCGGCCGGTCGCCGTCCTCGTACTGGTCGAAGAGGGGCGTGCGGCCCCGCTCGCGCCCCTTGCGGGGGCGGTCGGCGCGCGGGCGCGGCGCGGGGTCGCCGGCGCGCTGGCGCGGGTCCGTGGCCGTGGGGTCCGAGGGCTCGGCCGCGCTGGAGCGGGCGGCGCTCCAGGTCTCCGGGTCGTTCACCTCGACGCCGCCCGAGGCGCGCGGGGCGACCGGGGCCGTGACGTACGTGGGGAGCGGCACCGGGACCGGGTCCCAGCTGTCGCCGCGCGCGGGGCCGCGCTGGCGCTGCTGGTCCACCCACTCCTGATGGTCCGTCTGCTCGACGAGCGCGCGGCGCCCCGCCTCCTGAGGTGACACCACGGGCGCGGGCACCGGCTCGGGCTCGGGGTGCGCGGGCGCGGGTTCGGGGTCGGCGTCCGCGTCGGCCGGGGCCGGGGCGTGCTGCTGGTGGCGGCGCGGGCGGTTCTCCCGCAGCCGCTGCGCGGCCTGCTCGGCCCTGCGCCGGTCCATCACGTACACGAAGCGCCTGCGCTCCTGCGTGCGCAGGTGCACGATGTACGCGCTCAGCAGCAGCGCGGGCACCGCGGGCGCCCACAGGAAGTGCAGCCCGCCGACCGCCGCGACGACCGCGCCGAGCGTGAAGGCGGCGAAGAGCATCAGCGTGGTGCGGCGGCGGCGCGCCAGGACCTTGGAGCGTCTGGCCCGCTCGGCCGCGCCCCGCGGCGGTCCGGGGGCCGCTTCCCTGGGGCGCCCCGCGGGCTGCCGCTCGCGCTTGGGGGACGGGCGCTCGGCCCGCTCCTCGGCTCCGGGGACCCGGCCCACCTGGCTTTCGGGCGCGGCGAAGGCCCGGACGTCGACCGAGCTGAGGTGCTCGGTCTCGGCGTCCGGGTCGGCGTCGGGGGCCGCCCCCGATGCGTCGCGCTCCTGAAGCTCCCTGGCGTACCGGCGCTCCATGGCCGCCCGTCCGGACAGGAGCCGGATGGCCGTGCTGAAGCGTTCCGTCGGACGTGCCTCGTTGAGCTCGTCCTGCCTGCGGAGCCACATCGGCACCAAGTAGGCGGCCCAGGCCCCGACGATGACTGCGTAGATGAGGCCGCTGCTGCTCACGCTTCACACCGTAGAGGTGTTCCCGCAAGCCCATCCGCCAATTGGATCGGTGTGTCGCACGATCTGGCTGATATCACAGACTTTTTTTGTGATTAATTTCGAACACTTATTTCATTTCCCGTGACCAGCGGCGCAACAGCCCCTCCGGGACCTCCTCCGCGGTCAGCGCGAACACCAGGTGGTCGCGCCACGCGCCGTCGATGTGGAGGTAGCGCGGCCGCAGCCCCTCCTCGCGGAATCCGAGCTTCTCCACGACCCGGCGGCTCGGCCCGTTCTCCGGGCGGATGCAGACCTCCATCCGGTGCAGCCCCACCGTGCGGAAGCAGTGGTCGACGGCGAGCGCGACGGCCGTCGGCATCACCCCGCGCCCCGCGACCTCCCGGTCGACCCAGTAGCCGACGTGCCCCGAGCACATCGAGCCCCAGGTGATGCCCGCGACGGTCAACTGGCCGACCAGACGGCCCTGGTAGTCGATGACGAACGGCAGCATCCGCCCCGCGTTGGCCTCCGCCCGCAGGTGGCGCACCATCTGGCGGTACGTGGGGCGCTGGGCGACGGGCCCGGTGGGCGCGGGCGGCGGGACCGTCGCCTCCCAGGGGCGCAGCCAGTCGCGGTTGCGCCGGTTGACCTCGCGCCAGGCCCGCTGGTCGCGCATCCTTATCGGCCGCAGCGTGACGTCCCCCTGGTGGAGGACCACGGGCCAGGCCGGGTTCACGCGGCCGGTCTCGGGTGGTCGCCGCCGCGGAGCTGGTCGACGGCGTGCGGCAGGATCCCGGCGAGGACGGCGAGACCGTCGCGCACCCCGCCGGACGAGCCCGGCAGGTTGACGATCAGGGTGCGCTCCGCGACGCCCGCCAGGCCCCGGGACAGCGCCGCCGTGGCCACGCCGTGCGCGGTCCCGTACGCCCTGATCGCCTCCGGGATGCCGGGGACCTCGTAGTCGACGACGCGGCGGGTCGCGTCGGGCGTGGCGTCGGTGGGCGAGATGCCGGTGCCGCCCGTGGTGACGACGACGTCGTACCCGGCGGCGACGGCCGCGCGCAGCTCCCGCTCGACCGGGTCGCCGTCGGGGACGACCCGCGGGCCCTCGACGGCGAAGCCCAGCGCCGTCAGGCCCTCGGCGACGAGCGGGCCGCCCTTGTCCGCGTACACACCGGCCGACGCGCGGTTCGACGCGGTGACGACCAGCGCCCTGCCCGCCCCGGTGCTGAGGTCGGCCTGGCTCACGACCTGCTCCAGTCGCCCGACTTGCCGCCCGTCTTCTCCTCGACCCGGACGTCGGTGATGACCGCCGCCTTGTCGACCGCCTTGACCATGTCGACGACGGTGAGGGCCGCGACCGTGACCGCCGTCAGGGCCTCCATCTCCACGCCCGTGCGGTCCGTGGTCCGCACCGTCGCCAGGATCTCGACCGCCTCGTCCGTGACCGCCAGGTCGAGCTTCACTCCCGAGAGCGCCAGCGGATGGCAGAGCGGGATCAGATCGGGGGTGCGCTTGGCGCCCATGATGCCCGCGATCCGCGCCGTGGCCAGCGCGTCGCCCTTGGGGACGCCCTCGCCGCGCAGCAGTTCCACCACGCGCGGCGAGACCAGGACGCGGCCGGCGGCGCGCGCCGTGCGGGCGGTGACGTCCTTGGCGGACACGTCCACCATCCGGGCCGCGCCCGCCTCGTCGATGTGCGTGAGCCTGGCTTCCGTACTCATTGCTGTGGCGCTCCTCGGGCCTGTGTGGGCAGTCACCGTACCGCCACGCCCCTCGGTTCAGCCGAGCAGGACCACGTCCAGGGACGCGCCCGGCTCGACGGTGGTGTCGTCCTCGGGGACGACGATCAGACAGTCGGCGTGCGCCAGCGCGGCCACCAGGTGCGAACCCTGGCCGCCGACCGGGGCCACCGTGCCCGCCCGCCCGTCGTACACGCCGCGCAGGAACTGGCGCCTGCCCGCGGGCGACGACAGCGGCTCCGCGCTGTCCAGGGCGGCCTTCACCACCGGCCTGTGCACGTCCTTCAGGCCCATCAGCGCCCGGATCGCGGGGCGCACGAACAGCTCGAAGGAGACGTACGAGGAGACCGGGTTGCCCGGCAGGGCCAGCAGCGGGGTGTGGTCGGGGCCGACGGAGCCGAAGCCCTGCGGTTTGCCCGGCTGCATGGCGAGCCTGCGGAAGTCGACGCCGCTGCCCGGCTCGTCCGCGTCGGTCGTCTCGGCCAGCGCCTCCTTGACCACGTCGTACGCGCCGACGCTCACGCCGCCCGTGGTGACGACGAGGTCCGCGCGGATCAGCTGGTCCTCGATGGTGGCGCGCAGCTCGTCGGCGTCGTCGGTGACCGCGCCGACCCGGTAGGCGATGGCCCCGGCCTCGCGGGCCGCCGCGGTGAGCGTGAAGCTGTTGGAGTCGTAGATCTGCCCCTCGGCCAGCTCCTCACCGGGCTGGACCAGTTCGCTTCCCGTGGACATGACCACCACACGGGGGCGGGGGCGGACTTTGACCGAGCCCCGGCCGATCGCCGCGAGCAGGCCGATCTGCGGCGCGCCAAGCACCGTGCCCGCCGCCAGGGCGCGCTCGCCCGCCCCGACGTCGCTGCCGCGCGCGCGGACGTGGGCGCGCGGGCCCGCCGGGCGGAACACCCGGACCTCGCCCGCCGCGCCGTCGGGGTCGGCGGACGCGGCGCGCATCGCGGTCGCCGCGCCCCGTCCCGCGCCCCCGTCGGTCCACTCGACGGGGACGACGGCCTCGGCGCCCGGGGGCAGCGGGGCGCCGGTCATGATGCGGGCGGCCTGGCCGGGTCCGACCGTCGGCAGCTCCCCGCTGCCCGCGGCGACGTCACCGATGACGGTGAGCACCGCGGGGAACTCCTCCGTCGCACCCGCGACGTCGGCGGTCCGGACGGCGTACCCGTCCATGGAGCTGTTGTCGAAGGGCGGCAGGGACACTCCCACCGTGACGTCCTCGACCAGGACGCAGCCCTGGGCGTCGGGCAGTTGCAGCTCGATGGGTTCGAGCGGCTTGACCGCGGCGAGGATGTCGTCCAGGTGTTCGTCCACCGACCAGGTCGTACGGCTCAAGGTGTCTGCATCTCCTCATCGACGTATCCGCGGAGCCAGGACCTGAAGTCGGGTCCCAGGTCTTCACGTTCGCACGCCAGTCTGACAATGGCCCGCAGATAGTCTCCCCGGTCCCCGGTGTCATAGCGACGGCCCTTGAAGACCACGCCGTGCACCGGCCCGCCGATCGTCTCGTCGGCGGCGAGCATCTGGAGCGCGTCGGTCAGCTGGATCTCGCCGCCGCGGCCCGGCTGGGTCTTGCGCAGTATGTCGAAGACCGCGGGGTCCAGGACGTACCTGCCGATGATCGCGAGGTTGCTCGGCGCCTCGAACCTCTCGGGCTTCTCGACCAGGTCGGTGACGCGCACGACGTCGCTCTCGCCGGTGTCCTTCACCGCCGCGCAGCCGTACTGGTGGATCTGCTCGGGCTCGACCTCCATGAGCGCGATGACGCTGCCGCCCTCGCGCTCCTGCACCTCGGCCATCCGGGCGAGCAGCGGGTCGCGGGGGTCGATCAGGTCGTCGCCCAGGAGCACCGCGAACGGCTGGTCGCCGACGTGCGGCGCGGCGCACAGCACCGCGTGGCCCAGCCCCCTGGGATCGCCCTGGCGGACGTAGTGCATGGTCGCGAGGTCGCTGGACTCCTGGACCCGGGCGAGCCGGTCCGCGTCGCCCTTGCGCGAGAGGGCGGACTCCAGCTCGTAGTTGCGGTCGAAGTGATCCTCGAGCGGGCGCTTGTTGCGACCTGTGATCATGAGGACGTCGGAGAGGCCGGCACCGACCGCCTCTTCGACCACGTACTGGATCGCGGGCTTGTCGACGACCGGCAGCATCTCCTTGGGGGTGGCCTTGGTGGCCGGGAGGAAGCGCGTGCCGAGGCCTGCTGCCGGAATGACAGCCTTGGTGATCCGCGGGGGTGGCTTGGTCATGCGCAGCACCATATCCGCTGCATATGTGAGTCAGATGTGCGTGAGTTTAACTTCGTTGCCATACAGCTACATACGAGAGGTTTGCGTGCACCCGGTGAGCAATGAGTTGTCCGAAAAAGCAGAGCTGCGCCGCCGACTCCTGGCCACTCGCGCCGGGCTGACCCCGGAGGACGTGCGCCGCGCGGGCGAGGCCCTGGGTGCCTCGGCCGCCGCCCTCCCCGAGCTGGCGGGGGCGGACACCGTCGCCGCGTACGTCTCGGTGGGGCGCGAGCCGGGCACGCGCGCGCTGCTGGACGCGCTGCGGGAGCGGGGGGTGCGGGTGCTGCTGCCGGTGCTGCTCGACGACAACGACCTGGACTGGGGCGCCTACGAGGGGGCGGACTCGCTGGTGCGGGCCGGGCGGGGGCTCCTGGAGCCCGGCGGGGAGCGGCTGGGTCCCGACGCGGTGTGCGGGGCGGACGCGGTGCTGCTGCCGGGACTCGCGGTGGACGGCCGCGGGATGCGGCTCGGGCGGGGCGGCGGGTCGTACGATCGGGTGCTCCAGCGGCTGGAGCGGGCGGGCGCGCATCCGGCGCTGGTGGTGCTGCTCTACGACGACGAGGTGGTCGCGCGGGTCCCTGCGGAGCCGCACGACCACCCCGTACGAGCGGTGGTGACGCCCTCGGTTACGCGCCGCTTCCCGGCGGCGTCAGCCTGAGCGTGTCGGAGGTCGCCTGCTCGACCGCGTCCGGGCGGTAGGCCCAGTCGAGCAGCTCGCCCTTGGCCCACTTCTCGGTCTGGTCGGTGTAGTGCGCGTTGTAGGCGTGGCCCGACGCGCCGGTGAGGTTGATCCAGCGGGACTTGTCCCAGTCGCCGACGTTGACCACCATCCGCATGGACGGCACCCACACCACGTCGTAGCCGCCGGCCGCGTTCCAGCCGGTCGCGTTGACCGCGGCCTCGCCTCCGCTGAGGTTCCAGGGGCCGCGGTTGAGCATGTACCGCAGGACTCCGGGGCCCTCCTTGCCGAGGGTCTGGTTGCGCAGGTTCAGCTGGTGCAGCCTGCCCCAGCTCCAGGCGGAGATGTCCTTGCCGAGCTTGGCGGTCAGCTCCCAGCGGGCGTCGGCCATGGCGCGGGCGAGCAGTTCGTCGCGCGTCTTGGTGGCCTTCTCGTTGCGGCTCTTGGGCGACTGCCACCAGGCGTTGTCCTGCTGCTTGTCGGCGAGCAGCGGGCGCACCACCTCGAACCAGCGGTCGCCGCCGTCCGGCTGGGCGGAGTCGGCGTCGCGCTCGCCGCACTCGCGGACCACCTTGTTGAGGTCGTCGACGGGCCCGGACTGGTCGGTGTTGCGGACGTTGATGCACTGGCCCTTGGGGCGCAGCTCCTTGGGGAGCTTGTGGCCGAAGGCGAGCTTGAGGGTGTTGCGCCAGACCGCGTTGAAGTAGGCGGCGGCGGCCGAGTCGGTGTCCTGGGTGTAGTCCCAGCCGTCGAGCAGCTTCTGGGCCTCGCGGACGTCCGGGTCGGAGATGTCGATCTTGCGCAGCAGCGGGGTGAGCAGCTTGGCGATCTCGCTGCTGTTGTCCATCTGCATGGTGCGCATGTCGTCGGTCGAGATCTTCCCGCCGTCCTTGATCTTCGACTCGATGAGGTCGTTGATCCGCTGGCTGCGGGCGCCGTAGCCCCAGTCCTTGGTGAGGAGGTGGGGGTACTTCTCCTGGTCGATCACGGCCTGGTTGGCGGTGACGATGTAGCCGCGCTCGGGGTTGTACTCGTACGGCAGCTCGTCGAAGGGGACGTACTCGTCCTTCCAGCCGTACTCCGAGGTCCAGCCCGGCGAGGGCACGGTGCCGTCGCCCGCCTTGCGCTGCGGGATCTTGCCGGGGGCCTGGTAGCCGATGTTGTTCTTGGTGTCGGCGTAGACGAGGTTCTGCGAGGGGACCTCGAAGTGCTCGGCGGCCTCGCGGAAGGTGTCCCAGTCCTTGGCGCGGTTGAGCTCGAAGACGGCGTCCATGGACTTGCCGGGCTGCAGCGCGGTCCACTTCAGGGCCACCGCGTAGCCCTCGCCGCGGTCCGGGGCGCCGCTCCCGACGGGGGCCTTCTCGCCGACCTTCTCCAGCTCGTCGCTGCGGTCGGAGACCAGCGGGCCGTTGTTGGTCTCGCGGACGGTGATGGTGCGCGGCTTCTCGCCCGCGACCTCGATGGTCTCCTCGCGGCTGACGAAGGGCTTCGTCTCGCCGTCGTACTGGTAGCCGCCGTCGGTGACCTTCTCCAGGAAGAGGTCGGTGACGTCGGCGCCGAGGTTGGTGAAGCCCCAGGCGATGTCCTGGTTGTGACCGATGATCACGCCCGGCATGCCGGCGAAGGTGTAGCCGGCGGTGTCGTACTTGCAGGTCGCCGAGGTCTTACGGCAGTGCAGGCCCATCTGGTACCAGAGCGAGGGCAGCTGCGGCGCCAGGTGCGGGTCGTTGGCGAGCAGCGGCTGGTTCGTGGTCGTGTACTGGCCGCGCACGACCCAGGAGTTCGACCCGATGCCGTTGCCGCTCGGGCCGAGCAGCGCGGGGATCTCGTCGAGGGTGTCGGAGAGCGCGGAGAGCTGGGACTGCAGGCCCCGGGCGGCACCCTGCGGGGAGTTGCCGCTCTGGGAGCCGTTGTTCTGGGAGCCGTTGCCCTGCGAACCGTTGTTCTGGGAGTTGCCGCCCTGCGAGTTCCCGTTCTGGGAGTTGCCGCCCCGGGAGTCCTGGGAGTTCCCGTTCTGGGAGTCCAGCTCGTTCGAGGCGGGCGTGGCGCCCGGGTCGAACTTTTCCGTGATCTTGTTGACGGCGCCCTTGTCGACGATCGGGCGGTTGCGCTCGTACGGGTAGGCCGGGTAGAGGTCCTTGATCTGCTTCTCGTCCAGCTTGCCGGTCAGCAGCGAACGGTCGATCTCCTCCTGCATGTTGCCGCGCAGGTCCCAGGCCATCGCCTTGAGCCAGGCCACCGAGTCGACGGGGGTCCAGGGCTCGGGCTCGTAGTCGTACTTGAGGTTCAGCGCCGCGTACTCGACGGAGATGTCCTTGTCGGACTTGCCCTTGAGGTAGGCGTTGACCCCCTCCGCGTACGCCTGGAGGTTCTTCTTGGTCTCCGGGGACAGGACCTTGTCGTACTCCTCCTGCGCGACCTTGCGCCAGCCGAGCGTGCGCAGGAAGGCGTCCGTGTCGACCTGGCCGGGGCCGAACATCTCGGAGAGCCGGCCCGCCGTCATGTGGCGGCGGACGTCCATCTCCCAGAAGCGGTCCTGCGCCTGGACGAAGCCCTGGGCGCGGAAGAGGTCGGCGTCGGTGTCGGCGTAGATCTGCGGGATGCCGTAGCCGTCCCGCTTGACCTCGACCTCGCCGCCGAGTCCTTCGAGCTCGATCGTCCCCGTCGTCTGCGGGAACGAGGCGCGCACGGTGTCGACGCCCCAGAACGCTCCGTACCCGACACCCCCTGCGAGAGCCAGGACCAGAACGATCACGAGGAGACGGGCACGGCGCCCCTTCTTCTTGATCTTCTTGCCGGGCGGCTCGGCGGAAGGGGGCGTGGTGTTGGCGGGCATCGCTGTCCTTCGAGGGGCAGGGTGGTCCTGGAGTGCTGGAGCAACCATAGGCGCAGCGCTCGTGCCCGCCCGACTCGGTATCCACAGAGGCCGCCATTTTTCGTATGAATGATCGGGCGCGTAAAGAAAGCGTCAAAGATTAGGTAAGGTAACGAACTACCGGCCTCCGGAGGAACGATCCGGCTGAAGGCACAGGCACGCGGGGAAGGAACGGCACTGACTGTCCACCAGCTCAACGAACTCCTGCTGATCTGCTCTCTGGTGCTGTTGATCGCCGTGGCCGCGGTGCGCGTCTCCTCGCGCAGCGGCCTCCCCAGCCTGCTCCTCTACCTCGGCATCGGGGTGGTGATAGGGCAGGACGGCATCTTCAACGTCAAGTTCGACAACGCCGAGCTGACGCAGGTCATCGGCTATGCCGCGCTCGTGGTGATCCTGGCCGAGGGCGGCCTGGGCACCAAGTGGAAAGAGATCAGACCGGCGTTGCCCGCCGCCGTCATGATGTCGACCGTCGGCGTCGCGGTGAGCGTCGGCGTCACGGCCGCCGCCGCCCACTACCTGGTCGGACTGGAGTGGCGCCAGGCGCTCATCGTCGGCGCTGTCGTCTCCTCGACGGACGCCGCGGCGGTCTTCTCGGTCCTGCGCAAAGTGCCCCTGCCCTCGCGCGTCACCGGCGTGCTGGAGGCCGAGTCCGGCTTCAACGACGCCCCCGTCGTCATCCTCGTGGTGGCCTTCTCCACCGCGGGCCCCGTCGACCACTGGTACCTGCTGATCGGCGAGATCGCGCTGGAACTGGCCATCGGCGCGGCCGTCGGCCTCGCGGTCGGCTGGCTCGGCGCCTTCGGACTGCGCCACGTCGCGCTGCCCGCGTCCGGCCTCTACCCCATCGCCGTGATGGCGATCGCGGTCGCCGCCTACGCCACCGGCGCCATCGCCCACGGCTCGGGCTTCCTCGCCGTGTACCTCGCCTCCATGGTCCTGGGGAACTCCAAGCTCCCGCACGCCCCGGCCAACCGCGGCTTCGCCGAGGGCCTGGGCTGGATCGCCCAGATCGGCATGTTCGTCCTGCTCGGCCTGCTGGTCACGCCGCACGAACTGGCCGACGACTTCTGGCCCGCGGTGATAGTGGGACTCGTCCTGACCGTGGTGGCCCGGCCGCTGTCCGTACTGATCAGCCTGGCGCCCTTCCGCATCCCCTGGCAGGAGCAGGCCCTCATGTCCTGGGCCGGCCTGCGCGGCGCCGTGCCCATCATCCTGGCGACCATCCCGATGGTCGCCGACATCGAGGGCAGCGAGAAGGTCTTCAACGTCGTCTTCGTGCTGGTCGTCGTCTACACCCTGATCCAGGGCCCCACCCTGCCCTGGCTCGCCAGGGCGCTGAAGCTCGGCGACTCCTCCGAGGCCGCCGACCTCGGGGTCGAATCCGCTCCCCTGGAGCGGCTGCGCGGGCACCTGCTGTCGGTCGCGATCCCGGAGAAGTCCAGGATGCACGGCGTGGAGGTCGGCGAGCTGCGGCTGCCCAAGGGCGCGGCCGTCACCCTCGTCGTACGCGACGGTTCGAGCTTCGTGCCGGGACCGACGACCGTCCTGCGGCGCGGCGACGAACTGCTGGTGGTCGCGACCGACCCGGTGCGGGACGCGGCCGAGGCCCGGCTGCGGGCCGTGGGCCAGGGCGGCAAGCTGGCGGGCTGGCTCGGCACCGGGGGCTGAGAGCCCGCGGCCGACCGGAAACGGCCCTCGTGCGTCGCGGAGCGACGGGGCGTGCTCACGCCCCGTCGCCCGCCATTCACAGGCCGGTGACGAGAATCGCAGCGCTTTCCCAGGACGATCAACAGCGTCCCCTGTACCATGAAGGCACATTGATCGACCAACTCTGCCTGATGCAGAGCTGGCGCGACCGTATGGCGGTCGAGGCGCCCTCCCGCAGTGAGCCGCCCGGCATCTACCGCAGTTCCGCGCAAGAGGACAGCTCTCGGCATCTCCCCTGTTCGGGAGAGCGCTACCAGGTGGCAGAAAGGCAAGGGCCGTGTCCCACACGGTCACCCCTGAGAAGCGGCCTGGATACGGACAGCTGCTGCGCACCCCCGGCGCCTGGACGTTCCTGCTGCCCGGCTTCCTGGCCAGGCAGCCCTTCGCGATGCTGACCATCGGCATCCTGCTGCTGGTCCAGCACACCACCGGTTCGTACGGCACCGCGGGCGCCGTCGCCGCCACCAGCGGTGTCTCCATGGCGCTCTTCGCCCCGCAGGGCGGCAAGCTCGCCGACCGGTTCGGACAGCGCGCCGTACTGGTCCCCGGCGTCCTGCTGCACGTCGCGTCCGTCTCGGCGCTCATCGCGCTCGCCCTGGCGGACGCGCCCCTGTGGGCGCTGTTCGCGGCCGCCGTGCCGACCGGTGCGTCGGTGCCGCAGATCGGCCCCATGGTGCGCGCCCGCTGGGCGGCCCGGCTGGGCGGCTCGCCCCTGATGCCGACGGCCGCGGCCTTCGAGTCCGTCACCGACGAGTTCACGTTCGTCGTCGGCCCCATCCTGGCCACCGCCCTGTGCACCGGCGTCCACCCCGCCGCCGGTCTGATCGCGGAAGCCGCGCTGACCCTCGTAGGCGGCCTGTTCTTCGCCGCACAGCGGCGCACCCAGCCCGCCCACGGCCGCACCGGCGCGAACGCCGCACAGCCGCACGCCTCCGCACTGTCCGTACCGGGCGTACGGGTCCTGGCCATCGCGTTCCTCGGGATCGGCTCCGTCTTCGGCGGCATGCAGGTCTCGCTGACCGCGTTCGCCGAGGAGATCGGCAACCCCGGCATCAACGGCGTGCTGTACGGAACCTTCGCGGCGGGCAACATGCTGGCGGGCATCGCCTGCGGCGCCATCGCCTGGAAGATCGGCCCGCAGCGCAGGCTGATCCTCGGGTACGTCGGCCTGACCCTCGCCGCGTCCGTCCTGTGGGCCGCGAACTCGGTGGTCCTGCTCGGCGCGCTCGGCCTGCTCGTGGGCCTGTGCATCGCGCCCGCGCTCATCACCGGCTACACGCTCGTCGAGTCGCTGGTACCCGCGAGCGCCCGCACCGAGGCGTTCACCTGGCTGACCGGTGCCGTGGCGCTGGGCCAGGCCGCCGCTGTGACCGTCGCAGGACGGCTCGCCGACGGGCACGGATCGAGCGCCGGATTCCTGGTGCCGCTCGTCGGCACCGCGCTGGCGCTGCTGACCCTGCTGACGCTGCGCTCGCGGCTCGTCCCGAGCGGCGAGGGGCGCACCGTGGCACGTGGCGTGGGTCACCGAGTTCCGGCCACGGTGGACTGATCCAGCGGAATACGTCACTATGGACCGTCGTTAGCACTCATCGAGTGAGAGTGCCAGGAGGAAGACAAGTGCCGACCTACCAGTACCAGTGCACCGAGTGCGGCGAGGGCCTTGAGGCCGTGCAGAAGTTCACCGACGACGCACTCACCGAGTGCCCCAGCTGCAAGGGACGCCTGAAGAAGGTGTTCTCGGCCGTCGGCATTGTCTTCAAGGGCTCCGGCTTCTACCGGAACGACAGCCGCGGCTCGTCGTCCAGCAGCTCGCCCGCGTCGTCCAAGACGTCGTCCTCGTCGGGCACGTCCTCGTCGGGCTCCACGGGCTCGTCCTCGGACAGCAAGCCCGCCGCCTCGTCGACGCCTTCCTCGTCGTCCTCGGCTTCTTCTTCGTCGTCGTCCTCGTCGAGCACGTCGGCCGCCTGATTCCAGCCTTCGCGCTGATTCCAGCCTTCGCGCAGGGCCCCGCTGTTTCGCACAGCGGGGCCCTGCGCGCACGTGTGCCCCGATAGTGTGATCGGCATGGCGAAGGCAGAGATCACAGCGGAGATCGGCGTCATCGGCGGCTCGGGGTTCTACTCCTTCCTGGAGGACGTGACCGAGCTGCGGGTGGAGACGCCGTACGGCGACCCCAGCGACTCGCTCTTCATCGGAGAGATCGGCGGAAGGCGCGTCGCCTTCCTGCCCCGGCACGGGCGCGGCCACCACCTGCCGCCGCACCGCATCAACTACCGCGCCAACCTGTGGGCGCTCCGGTCGGTCGGGGTGCGGCAGGTCATCGGCCCCTGCGCGGTGGGCGGCCTGCGCGCCGAGTACGGGCCGGGGACGCTGCTCGTGCCCGACCAGCTGGTCGACCGCACCAAGTCGCGCACCCAGACGTTCTACGACGGCGAGACCCCGGTCGACGGGACGCTGCCGAACGTGGTGCACCTGTCGTTCGCCGACCCGTACTGCCCCGAGGGGCGCGGGGCCGCGCTCGCGGCGGCGCGCGGGCGCGGCTGGGAGCCGGTCGACGGCGGGACGCTCGTCGTCGTCGAGGGGCCGCGCTTCTCGACGCGCGCCGAATCGCGGTGGCACGCGTCGATGGGCTGGTCGGTGGTCGGCATGACCGGGCACCCCGAGGCCGTGCTCGCCCGTGAACTGGGGCTCTGCTACACGACGATGACCCTGGTCACGGACTTGGACGCGGGCGCCGAGACCGGCGAGGGCGTCTCCCACGAGGAGGTGCTGAAGGTGTTCGCGGCCAATGTGGACCGGCTGCGCGGGGTGCTCTTCGACGCGGTGACCGGGCTGCCCGACGGGGCGTCCCGCGACTGCCTGTGCGCGCACGCGTTGGACGGGATCGACACGGGGATCGCGCTGCCGTAGCCGGGCCACGGCAAGGGGGCTCGGCACGGGCCGGGCGGAGCGGGCAGGCCAGCGGGTGAGCACGGGTCGGGCGGGCACGGGTCGGGTGAGCGGGTTTTCCACAACCGGTGAGTAGTCCACAGGCTTCAGCGGGATTTCCGCGGGGCGCGGATCGTGGTGGGTGTTGCTCCGGCGCCCGCCGCGAGCGGCATCCACACCCGTATCCGCTGACGCCTGGTGGTGATGGCCGTGCTCCGTTCCCCCGCCCTTTCGAGCCCTCCGACTCCCGCGCCGCCCGTGATGGCCGCGCTCCCCGTAATGGCCGCGCCGCCCGTGATGGCCTCGCCGCCCTTCGCGCCCGGTGGCGTGCCCGCGTTCGCCCCGGTGCGGGTGCGCGGCGGCAGGTGGCGGCCGCGGCGGATCCCGCGCGGGCGACGACGGGCGGTGGCGGCGGGGCTCGCGATGTCCGCCGCCGCGCTGGCCGCGGCGGCCGCCGCACCGGCGGGTGCCGGCGGCTCGGCGCCCGGCGCCGCCGGACCGCCTCCCGGAGCGCGGGAACGACCGGCCGAGACGGCGTCCGCTCCCGTACGCATCGCGGACGCCGCGACGGTCCGGCTGCTGCGCCCCGGAGACCTCGTCGACGTCGTCGCGGGCGCGGGCTCCCGGGCGGGTGCGCCGGGTGAGGCCCGGGTGGTCGCGGCGGGTGCCCGCGTGGCCGAAATCCCCCGGGCGCGCGAGACCGCCGCGGACGGCGGCGCCCTGGTCGTCCTCACCGTCCCGCGCGCCACGGCGGTGGCGCTGGCCGGCGCGGGCACTACGTCCCCACTGGCGGTGACGCTGCGGTGATTAGAACTGACGAAGAGTCAAGTCACCTGTTCGTGTGTACGGATTGGACGGCTATGCACCGCAGACGGCCTAATGGCTGCGCCAACTGCACATGCGACGAAAGGCACCGGCGTGGCTGGGGAAGACAAGCAGAGTCTGTTGGAGGGTTTCAAGGCCTTCCTGACGCGCGGAAACGTGATCGATCTAGCAGTCGCGGTGGTCATCGGTGCCGCGTTCACCAACATCGTCAACTCCGTGGTGAAGGGCGTCATCAACCCCATCGTGGGCGCCTTCGGCACCAAGGACCTGGAGTCGTACAGCTCCTGCCTCAAGGGCAGCTGCAAGACCGTGAACGGCGAGGTCGACGGCATCCAGATCA
Organism: Streptomyces sp. NPDC050504; assembly: GCF_044458065.1. Classification (NCBI taxonomy): domain Bacteria; kingdom Bacillati; phylum Actinomycetota; class Actinomycetes; order Kitasatosporales; family Streptomycetaceae; genus Streptomyces; species Streptomyces sp. NPDC050504. The sequence continues at coordinate 263,113 of NZ_JBITHO010000002.1, forward strand.
TGTGGGGCTCGGTGCTCAGCGCCACGCTCAGCTTCCTGATCACCGCCGCCGTCGTCTACTTCCTGATGGTGCTGCCCATGGCCAAGTACCTCGCCAGGAAGAGCGCGCAGGACAGGGCGAAGGCGGGCGTCGAGGAGGTCATGGAGGTCAGCGAGCTGGAGGTCCTCAAGGAGATCCGCGACGCGCTGATCTCGCAGCGCGGCTCGGGGCACGGCAGCGCCTCGTAGTACGGGGCCGAGCGGCGCCGGGCCCCGCGGCACGGCGGGGCTCCGCCGTACGGACGGATCAGATGTGGTGGGGCGGCTTCTCGTCGAGGAAGCGCGCCAGGTCGGCGGCGCTGTCGCCGCTGGTACGGGGCTGCTCGCCCCACCCCCGGTCCGTGTCGTCCGACGACTGCTGGTCCAGCGGGTCGTCGAAGACGAGCCTCGGCTTCGGCTTCGCGTCGCGCGGTCCGGGGGTGGGGGCGGTACTCATGCCTCCAGGGTACGGCGGGCCTCAGCGGTCCTTCGGGTCGAGCCGCCACAGGCCCAGGACGACCAGGAACGACAGGCACAGGAACCCCGCACCCCACCAGGCCGTGCCTGTGTCGCCCCTCATCCACTCGTCGACGACCACGGTCAGGCCCCAGAGCTGGCCGATGACCACGGTGAGCGCCAGGGCGAGCCGGGCGGAGAGCTTCGAGGAACGCTCGGGCTCCTGCTCGGAGCCAGCGCCGGGGCCCGGCCCCGTGTGGCGGATACGGGGGTCGCCGTAGCCGCTGGTGGAGCGGATCTGCGGATAGCGCTCGTGGACCGGCCGGTTCAGCCGGGGCTCGGCGCTCCCCGGGTGGTAGGCGGGGCGCGGCGGCGCCTCGGGGGGTGTGCGCGGGTCGGGGGGTGTGCCCGGGTCGGGGGGCGGGGGCTGCTCGGTCATGTCGCCCTCCCCCGTTCCGTCCGGGGCTCGGGTTCCGCGGCGCCGGGGCACCGGAGCCTGGCCGCCATCTCGGGCCGCTCGTCGAGGAACTGCCGGCACAGCCCGTCCCTGACGCTCTCGCCCGAACGGGTGGTGCCCACCGCCCAGACGCTGCCGTCGAGCTCTTCGGTGAGCAGCACCTTGGGCAGCGGGCGCGGCGGCGGCCCCGCGGTCACCTCGCCGGTGCGGGCGTCGAAGACGCCCTCGTGGCAGGGGCAGTACAGCTCGCCCTCCTCGCCCCGCTCCTTGCGCCACAGGACGGCGCAGGCGAGGTGCGTGCAGACGGCGGAGTAGCCGACGAGGGTGCCGTCCGCCAGGCGTACGGCCACGGCGCGGTCCTCGTCGCCCGGGTAGCGGAAGGCGATCGACTCGCCGGGCGGCAGCTCTTCGGTGACCTTCTTCGGCTCGGGGGCGCCCTCGCTGTCGCCGTGGCGGTGCAGGACGCCCGAGGCGACGGCGACGCCACCGACGGCGAGACCGCCGGAGACGGTCGCGACGATGCGCAGGTAGTCGCGGCGGGTGGTGAGCGAATCGGCGGCGATCCGGTCGTGCAGGGCCGCCCGCGCGGCGTCCTTCGCCGGGCCCGCGGCCGGGTCTGCGGCCGGGTCCGTCGCCGGGGTCCTCGCCTCCGGGTCGTCGGCGGGCGGCTGCTGGTCGGTGACGGTCATCGCACGTCCCTGCCGTTCACTTCGACGATGGGGAGACCGCCGGGCACCGGCCACTGGACCTTGTCGGCGGGGACGACCACGGCGACCCCGGTGGAGACGACGACGTCGCCGAAGGTGAAGGAGTCGGCGACCTGGACGCCGGGGCGCTCGGCCGCGAGCTCTTCGAGGGTGCCGTAGAAGAGGGCACCGGTCGGGCAGACCGTGGCGCACATGGGGGCGAGGCCGTAGGCGGTGCGGTCGTAGCAGAGGTTGCACTTCATCTGGAGCTTCGCCGCCAGGTCGATCTTCGGGACGCCGAAGGGGCAGGCGTTGACGCAGTTGGCGCAGCCGATGCAGCGGGTGGTGTCGGCCTGCTGCACCACGCCGTCGGCGGTCACCAGGATCGCGTCGGCTGGGCAGACCTCGGCGCAGGGGGCGACCGGGTCCTCGCAGTGCATGCAGACGGTGGGAAGGGAGGCGACCGAGAACCCCTCGTCGGGGTAGTCGAGATGGATCATGGATTTGCCGCGGTGCGAGTCGCATTCGCGGCAGGCGGAGACGCACGCCTGGCAGCCGATGCAGCGCCCGGGGTCGATGAAGATCGTTCTGCCCATCATGCGGGCGTCAGCTCCTCTCCGCGGTGCCACGGCCCTGCGGGGACGTGGGCGGCAGGGGGTCGGTGCGGGAGACCTGGGTCGCCGGGTACGCCCGGTGGCCCGGCGCGGTCGGCGGTTCGGGGACCTCGTCGACGCGCTCGCCGCGCTCGATGCGGCAGGCGCAGACCTTGTACTCGGGGATCTTGGAGCGCGGGTCGAGGGCGTCGACGGTCAGGGCGTTGGCCGCGGTGGGGACCGGCCAGTGGTAGGGCACGAAGAAGGTGTCGGGGCGGATGGCCTCGGTGACCAGGGCGGGGAAGACCTCGCTTCCGCGGCGGGTGACGACGCGGACCGGGTCGCCGTTCTTGAAGCCGTGCGAGGGGTGGACCTCCACCCAGGGGCGGGGGGTCTGCTCGACGAGGGCGCCCAGGCGGCGGGTCTGGTTGCCGGAGAGGAAGTGGGCGACGGTGCGCCCGGTGGTGAGCGAGAAGGGGAACTCCTCGGAGTACGGATCCATGGGCGGGTGCCACTCCACTACTTGGAGGTGGACCTTGCCGTCCGGGTGGTAGGTGCGGCCGCCCTCGAAGAGGCGCGGGGTGCCCGGGTGGTCCGTGGTGGGGCAGGGCCAGGGGATGCCGCCGGTCTCCTCCAGCCGCTCGTACGTGATGCCGTAGTAGTCGTTGACCGTCCCGGCGGACGCGATGCGCAGCTCCTCGAAGACGGCGCGGGAGTCGGGGAAGTCGAACTTGTCCCCCGCGCCGAGCCTGCGGGCGAGTTCGCACATCACCCAGGTGTCGGTGCGGACGCCGGGCGGCGGGTCCTGGGCCTTGTTGTGCTTGACGACGCGGGCCTCGGTGTTGGCCATGACGCCCTCGTCCTCGGCCCACACCGTGACGGGGAAGACCACGTGCGCGTTGGCCGCGGTCTCGGAGAGGAAGAAGTCGAATTGGGCGTGGAATTCGAGGGTGTCGTAGCCCTGCTTGACCGTCCCGTAGTTGGGGAGGGAGACGAAGGGGTTGTTGCAGATGCCGATCAGACCGCGGATCTCGCGGCGGTTCATCTGCCAGACCATTTCCATCATCGAGGTGCCGGCGGGCGGCAGTTGCGACTCGTCGATGCCCCAGATCTCGCAGATCTGGCGGCGGTGCTCCTCGTTCGTGATCGAACGGCCGCCGGGGAGGAGGTCGGACTTCTGGCCGTGCTCGCGGCCGCCCTGGCCGTTGCCCTGGCCGGTGATGGTGCCGTAACCGGCGCCGGGGCGGCCGAGGTTGCCGGTGGCGACGCAGAGGTTGATGACGGAGAGGCAGTTCTCGACGCCCTGGGAGTGGTGCTCGATGCCCCTGGCGTGCATGGCCATGGCCTTGTCCGCGCCGCCGAAGACCCGGGCGACCCGGACGATCTGCTCCTCGGGGACGCCGCAGATCGCGGCGGAGCGGGACGGCGGGTACGCGGCGACGGTCTGCTTCACCTCCGCCCAGCCCGTGGTGTGCGCGGCGAGGAACGCCTCGTCGGTGAGGCCCTCGGCGACGACGACGTGCAGCACGGCGTTGAAGAACGCCGAGTCGGTGCCGGGCTTGAGGGCGACGTGGATGTCGGCGGTGCGGGCGACGGCGGTCTCGCGCGGATCGACGACGATCAGGGTGGCGCCGCGGTCCCTGGCGCCCCAGACGTACTGGGTCATGACGGGGAAGCACTCGCCGACGTTGGAGCCCGCGATGAGCAGGCAGTCGGTGAGGAGGATGTCGGAGAAGGGGTTGGCGGCCCGGTCGATGCCGAAGGAGAGCTTGTTGGCACCGGCGGCGGACACCATGCACAGGCGGCCGTTGTAGTCGACGTGCCGGGTGCGCAGGGCGACCCGGGCGAACTTGCCCACGAGGTACGTCTTCTCGGAGTAGAGGCTCGCCCCGCCGAGGAGGCCGAAGGCGTCGTTGCCGTGCGCGCCCTGGATGCGCCGGATCTCGGAGACCGTGAAGTCCAGCGCCTCCTCCCAGGACGCCTCGCGGAAGGGTTCGTCGCGGCTGTGGCGCAGCAGCGGAGCCGTCAGCCGGTCGGGGTGGTTGACCTGCTGATAGGCGTTGATGCCCTTGGGGCACAGCCGCATGCGGTTGATGTCGTGGTTGCGGGGCTCCACGCCGAAGACCTTCTGGTGCTTGTCGACGCGCAGGTACATCCCGCACTGGACGCCGCAGAAGCAGCAGTGGGTGGGGACGAGGGTCTCGCCGTTCTGGTCGGCGTGCCACCGGTCGGCCGGGATGCCGCCCGCGTCGCGGAAGTTCCGGGTGCCGGGCGGGGCGACGGACGGGTCGAGAGGGAGGTGCGGCCCGCTCACTTGTAGCCCTTCTTGACGTGGGAGAGGTAGGCGCCGCCGCGCAGGACGCGCTTGCAGCGCGGGCAGTACTCGGCCCATTGGGCGAAGCGGAGGTCCAGGTCGCGCATGGTGCCTTCGAGGTTCTCGACGTACGCGGTGGTGTCGATGGGCTCCCGGCAGCGGCGGCAGTGGAACAGACCGCCGTCGGCCCCCTGCCCGTCGCCCCCGTCCTGCCGGGCCGTGTACTTGAAGAGCTGCATGCCTACGGCGGCGGGGCGCTGCACGATGTGGAAGAACTTCCCGAACGGGACGTAGATGAGCGTGAAGACGACCGAGACCATGTGGAGGACCGCCAGGAACTCGTAGCCGCCGCCGTGCAGGAAGATCGACGAGAAGGTGAGGAGGAGACCGGTCACCGAGATCACGATCAGGGCGATCAGCGGGACCAGGTCGTAGGCGAAGCGCTGGCCGGTGATCGCGCCGCGGTCCTTCATCCGCCGCCACAGGAAGTACGAGGCGCCGGGGATGACGAGCACGGCGGCGACGTCCAGGCCGTGGAACATCAGCCAGCCGATGGCGTTCGCTGAGTCGAAGCCGAGGACCTTGAAGCCCCAGACCCGCATCTCGTAGCCGGGGCCCGAGCCGGTGGAGGAGGTGAAGGTGAACCAGCCCCAGGTGAGCGGGAAGGTGATCGCGGCGGCCAGCACGCAGCCCCAGAAGATCAGCTGGTGGGCGGCCCAGCGGGCGTGCGAGCGGGCGCCGAGGAACTTCTGGAAGCCGAGGTAGGTGGCCGCCATCCTGGGCAGGGCGGTGGGCGCCCTGCGGAAGTTGGCGGCGGAGAAGAGGCTGCGCCAGCCCTGGCGGAAGAGGCGGCGGGCGCCGGGGGCCGAGACCCAGACGGTGTAGCGGTAGGCGACGCCGAAGGCGAGGAAGACGGTCGCGACGGCGTACGGCAGGAGCGCGGAGTCGAAGTCGCGCAGCAGGCGGCTGCCGAAGACGATCGCGGCGACGAGGAGGAGGGAGACGGCCGCGCCGACGAGGGTGGCGCGGCCGGTGACCGAGGGACCGGCCGCGCGCGGGGCGGCGGGTGGAGCGGCGGACGGGGCGGCGGACGGGGCGGCGGACGGGGCCGGGGGCGCGAGGGTGGTGGTGACGCCCGGGGCCGGTGGCGTGACCGGGGCCGGGGCCGGGGCCGGTGGCGTGACCGGGGCCGGGGCCGGGGGCGTGGCTGGGGGCGGACCGTCCGGGGCGCGGGTGGGGCCGGAGGCCTGGCGGGGGTCTGGGGGTGGGGCGGGAGGGCCGTCGGGCGGGGGCGCTGGTGGCTCGGTCACGCGGCCACGGTAGGGGCGGTTCGGGCATTGTGCCTGTTTTGTACGGGTGTCCGGGTGGGCGGGTCCCTCAGATGGCGCGCAGGCCGTGGGCGGCGAAGACCTCGCGGGCCGCGGCCACCTGGCCGGGGGTGGGCGACGGGGTGTCGTGGAGCGTGAAGGGCTTGCCCAGGGCCTCCCACTTCGCCTCGCCCAGCTTGTGGAAGGGCAGGACGTCGACGCGGGTGACGGTGGGGAGCGTGGCGGCGAAGGAGGCCACGCCCTCGATGTTGGCGGGGTCGTCGGTGAGGCCGGGGACCAGGACGAAACGGAGGTGGATCTCCTTGCCGAGAGCGGCGAGGCGGCGCGCGAAGGCGAGCGTCGGCTCCAGGTCGCGGCCGGTGACCTCGCGGTAGGTGGCACGGTCCCAGGACTTGATGTCGAGGAGCACCAGGTCGACGTCGCGCAGCAGGGCGTCGGTGGCGCGGGCGCCGAGGAAGCCCGAGGTGTCGAGCGCGGTGTGCAGCCCCAGCTCGTGCTTGAAGCGGTGGAACAGCTCGCCCGCGAAGACCGGCTGGAGCAGCGGCTCGCCGCCGCTGACGGTCGCGCCGCCGCCCGCCGCGCGGATGAAGGCCGTGTACTTGGCCGCCTCGGCGACGATCTCGTCCGCCGCGACCCGTCGGCCGTTGCGCATGCGCATCGTGTCGGGGTTGTGGCAGTAGAGGCAGGCCAGCGGGCAGCCGGAGAGGAAGGTGACGAAGCGCGTGCCCGGTCCGTCCACCCCGGTGGACAGGTCCCAGGAGTGGACCGTGCCGCTGCTGGGACGGTGCGTGGCGGCGGCCGCGGGAGTGGCGGCGGTGGCCGCGGGGGTGACGGCGGCCTCGGGGGTGGCGGACCGGTCGACGACGTCCATCTCAGAGCGCCCCGTGGAACGTGCGGTTGATGACGTCCAGTTGCTGGTCGCGGGTGAGGCGGATGAAGTTCACCGCGTAGCCCGAGACCCGGATCGTCAGCTGGGGGTAGTTCTCCGGGTGTTCCACGGCGTCCTCCAGGGTCGCCCTGTCCAGCACGTTGACGTTCATGTGGAAGCCGCCGCTCGCCGTGAAGCCGTCCAGCACTCCCGCGAGGTTCCGGACGCGTTCGTCGGGCGTGCGGCCCAGCGCGTCGGGGGTGATGGTGTTCGTCAGCGAGATGCCGTCCTCCGCGTCGTCGTACGGCAGCTTGGCGACGGACAGGGCCGAGGCGATGTAGCCGTGTTCGTCGCGGCCGTTCATCGGGTTGGCGCCCGGGGCGAACGGGGTGCCCGCGCGCCGCCCGTCGGGGGTGTTGCCGGTCTTCTTGCCGTAGACGACGTTGGAGGTGATCGTCAGCACGGACTGGGTGTGGACGGCGTCGCGGTACGTGGGGTGCTTGCGGACCTTGCGCATGAACTCGCGGACGACGTGCCGCGCGATCCCGTCGGCGCGGTCGTCGTTGTTGCCGTACGCCGGGTAGTCGCCCTCGATCTCGTAGTCGACCGCGAGCCCGGTCCCGTCGCGGACCACCCTGACCCTGGCGTGCCGGATCGCCGACAGGGAGTCCGCCGCGACCGACAGGCCCGCGATGCCGCACGCCATGGTGCGCAGGACCTCGCGGTCGTGCAGCGCCATCTCGATGCGCTCGTAGGCGTACTTGTCGTGCATGTAGTGGATGACGTTGAGCGCGTGGACGTACGTCTTCGCCAGCCACTCCAGCATCGCGTCGTAGCGCTCGGCGACCTCCTCGTACTCCAGGTACTCCCCCGTCAGCGGCTCGAAGCCCTCGACGACGGTCTTGCCTGTCATCTCGTCGCGGCCGCCGTTGATCGCGTACAGCAACGCCTTGGCGACGTTGACGCGGGCGCCGAAGAACTGCATCTGCTTGCCGACCGCCATCGCGGAGACGCAGCAGGCGATGGCCGTGTCGTCGCCGTACTTGGGGCGCATCAGCTCGTCGGACTCGAACTGGATGGCCGAGGTGTCGATGGCGACGCGCGCCGCGAACTCCTTGAACCCGGCGGGCAGTCGGCTCGACCAGAAGACCGTGAGGTTGGGCTCGGGGGCCGGGCCGAGGTTGTAGAGGGTCTGGAGGGCGCGGAAGGTGGTGCGCGAGACGAGCGGGCGGCCGTCGTCGCCGATGCCCGCCAGGGACCAGGTGACCCAGGTGGGGTCGCCGCTGTAGAGCTCGTTGTACTCGGGGGTGCGCAGGAAGCGGACGATGCGGAGCTTGATGACGAAGTCGTCGACGAGCTCCTGGGCCCGGGACTCGGTGATGCGTCCGGCCGCGAGGTCGCGCTGGAGGTAGACGTCGAGGAACGCGTCGATGCGGCCGATCGACATGGCGGCGCCGTTCTGCTCCTTCACGGCGGCGAGGTAGGCGAAGTACAGCCACTGCACGGCTTCGCGGCCCGTGGTGGCGGGGCCCGCGATGTCGTAGCCGTACGAGAGGGCCATGGCCTTCAGTTCGTCCAGCGCCTTGATCTGCTCCGAGGTCTCCTCGCGGGCGCGGATGACGTCCTCGGTGGGCCACTGGGCGTCCAGTTCGCGCTTGGCGTCCCGCTTGTCGGCGACGAGGCGGTCCACGCCGTAGAGCGCGACGCGGCGGTAGTCGCCGATGATGCGGCCGCGGCCGTAGGCGTCGGGCAGGCCGGTGATGATGCCCGACGAGCGGCAGGCGCGGATCTCGGGCGTGTACGCGTCGAAGACGCCCTCGTTGTGCGTCTTGCGCAGGTGCGTGTAGATCTCGCGGACCTGGGGATCGGCCTCGTAGCCGTAGGCGTCGAGGGCGCCCTCGACCATGCGCCAGCCGCCGGCCGGCATGATGGCGCGCTTCAGCGGGGCGTCGGTCTGGAGGCCGACGATCAGGTCCTCGTGGTCGTCGGCGGTGCCGTGGACGTAGCCGGGGCCGAAGGCGTCGATGCGCGAGGGGGTCCGCACGTCGACGTCGTGGACGCCCTTGGCGTTCTCCTCGGGGAACATCGCGAGGAGCCTGCCCCAGAGCGCGGTGGTGCGCGCGGTGGGGCCCGCGAGGAAGGAGCCGTCGCCCTCGTACGGCGTGTAGTTGCGCTGCACGAAGTCGCGGACGTCGATCGCCTCCCGCCACCGTCCGCCCTCGAAGCCCTCCCAGGCTCCGGCCGCCGTCTTCTCCGCAGGGGTCGCGGTCATGGTGCGCACCTTCCGCTCGCTGTGCTCTCGCTCCCCTCCATTCCACTCCCGAGGGCCGCCCGAAAGGCTCGCCGATGGTCACCAGCGCGGGGCCCAAGGTCCCTCTTTTCGCCGCGATCCTCTGAAGGAAAGCCGCTGACCTGCGGTTACGGCAAGGACTTTGGACCATGGTTCGCTTGTGAATGCATTCACAAATAATGTTCCGTACCCCCACCCCGGTACGAAAAACCCGCCCGCCGCGCGCCACCGCTCCCCCGCCCCGCCCGCCTCTGCTGTCCTGACGGGCATGGTCCGCACAACCCCCCGCATGGCTCCCCGCAGCCGCACCGAGGCGCACCGCGCCGCCACCCCGCTGGAGCTCTTCTTCGACCTGTGCTTCGTCGTCGCCGTCGCCCAGGCGGGCGCCCGCCTGGTGCACGACGTCGCGGAGGGGCACTTCGGCCACGGCCTCGCCGCCTACCTCGCGGTCTTCGCGGCCGTCTGGTGGGCGTGGATGAACTTCACCTGGTTCGCCTCCGCCTACGACTGCGACGACGTGCCGTACCGCGTCATGACCCTCGTGCAGATCACCGGCGTGCTGATCTTCGCGGCCGGGATCCCGCGCGCCTTCGACAACGGCGACTGGACCGTCGGCGTCATCGGCTACGCCGTCATGCGCCTCGCCCTCGCCGGCCAGTGGCTGCGCGCCGCCCTGTCGACCGGGGGCGCGGACCGCAGGGTCGCGCTGCGGTACGCGGCCGGGGTGGCCGTGTGCCAGGTCGGCTGGGTCGCGATGCTCCTCGTGCCCGACTCCGCGCGCAACTGGGCCTTCGTCGCCCTCTTCCTCTGCGAGCTGTCCGTCCCCGCGCTCGCCGAGCGCGACCACCAGACGCCCTGGCACCCGCACCACATCGCGGAGCGGTACGGGCTGTTCACGATCATCGTGCTGGGCGAGACGATCGCCGCGGCGACCGTCGCCGTGCAGGAGGCGCTGAACGAGCACGACGAGCTGTGGCGGCTGGTGCCGATCGCGGGCGGCGGGCTGCTCATCGTCTTCGCCGCGTACTGGATCTACTTCGCCGTGCCGATCCACGACCACCTGCGCTCCAACCGGCAGGCGTTCCTGTGGGGTTACGGGCACGTGCTGGTCTTCGGTTCGGCCGCCGCGATCGGGGCGGGCATCGAGATCGCGGTGGAGCAGACGGACGGCAAGGCGCACATCTCCACGACCGCCGCGTCCGCCGCCGTGACGATCCCCGCCGCGCTGTTCCTGCTGGCCGTGTGGGCGCTGCACTCGCGGCACTTCAAGCGCACCGCAGCGCAGCAGCTCACGCTGCCGGTCGCGGCGGCGCTGGTCCTCGCGTCGACGTTCGCCGGGCACTGGGCGGTACTGGTGGCGGGGCTGGTCGCGGCGGCCACGGTCGCGGTGGGCGTGACGCTCGCCGCACGCGCGCCGCGGACGTGACTCCGCGGCACACCGGAGTCCTGGCCCCGCAGCGCACCGGAGACGTGACCTCCGCCTCGCACCGGAGACGTGACGCTCGCCGCACGCGCGGTCCCTGCGCGCGACTCCCGTGGTACGCATGGGCCCCATGGCCACTCATGACGTACGGGACCACGCGCCGCGCAGCGGGCCGCTCGACGCCCTGACCGATGTGGCCGGCCTGCGGGTCGGCCACGCGCGCGTGCCGGGCGCCGGGGCGCTGAGCGGCACCACGGTCGTCCTCGCGCCCGAGGGCGGGGCGGTGGCGGCCGTGGACGTGCGGGGCGGCGGCCCCGGCACCCGGGAGACGGACGCGCTGGATCCGCGCAACCTCGTGCAGCGGGTGGAGGCGATCGTGCTGACCGGCGGCAGCGCGTACGGGCTGGACGCGGCGGGCGGGGTGATGGCCTGGCTGGAGGAGCGGGGGCGCGGGGTTCGGGTCGGTCCGCGCCGCGAGCAGGTCGTGCCGGTGGTGCCCGCGGCCTGCGTCTACGACCTGGGGCGCGGCGGCGACTGGCGGGCCAGGCCGGACGCGGCGACCGGGTACGCGGCGGTGGCGGCGGCGGCCGGTTCGGGCGACGGCGCGCCGGTCGGGCAGGGGAACGCGGGGGCGGGCGCGGGCGCGGTGGTCGGCCTGGTCAAGGGCGGGGTGGGGACGGCCAGCGCGGTCCTGCCCGACGGGACGACGGTGGCCGCGCTGGTCGTGGCGAACGCGGCGGGCTCGGCGGTCGATCCGCTGACGGGCGTGCTGTACGGGGAGTACCTGGCGGGGCGGCCCGCGTACCCCGGTCCCGGGGTGCACGCGCACGCGGCGCGGCGGCTCGCCGAACTGACGCCCGCACGGGCGGACTTCTCGGCGCGGCCGCTCAACACGACGCTCGCGGTGGTCGCCACGGACGCGGAGTTGACGCGCGCGCAGGCGCAGAAGCTCGCGGGGACGGCGCACGACGGCATGGCGCGCGCCCTCCGGCCGGTGCACCTGCTGAACGACGGCGACACGGTCTTCGCGCTCGCCACCGGCGCGCGCCCCCTGGCGCACGGCGATCCGCTCGCGCTGAACGCGGTGTTGGCGGTCGGCGCGGACCTGGTGACCAGGGCGATCGTGAAGGCGCTGCGGGCGGCGGAGGGGATCGAGGGGCCGGGTGGAACGTTTCCTTCGTACACGGAGCTGTATGGAATGGGATGACCGCGACAGGGCGTTGGGGCTGCGGGAACCTTCCGGGGCCCCTCCGCGTTTTTCCGAACCCGGGACGCGTTGTCAGACCCAGGTACTACCTTAAGCACGCATTGAGTGACACGCAGCGACGGCGACTGCCTGGAGAGAGCACCTTGAACGATCCGAACGAGACCACGGAGAAACACCTTTCGCGACTCCTGGGTCGGGCCCTCAACTCCTTCGACCTGTCCGACGCGACGGTCGAGCGGCTGGAGACGGCCCTGGCCCACGCCAGCGCGCTGCACTCCTCGCACCACAGCCAGAGCCTCCAGCGCGAGACCTACCGGCACACGTACCTGCTGGCGGACGGCAGCGCGCTCAGCCTGTGGGAGCTGATCCACTCCACGGCGGGCCAGGACGGTCCGCAGTACGAGGTGTACGAGGAGGAGGCCGAGGCGCATCTCGCGGCGTCCCGGCTCGCGGCGGCGTTCCCCGGGTCCGTGGCGTTCCCCGACGAGGACGCGGAGTCGGACCTGGAGGTGCTCGCCGCACTGATGTCGGCCCCGCCCGCGCCGCTGCCCCGGATGTACGTGCCGGACAACTCCGCGGACCACGCCCGCCGGGTGCTGCGCCGCGCGGAGAACGAGGACCGGCCGGGCTGGGAGCTGTCGCACCGGCTGCGGGCCGCGTTCGCCCACCACATCACGCGGGTGTACGGCAGGCAGTGCGTGGTCGGCGGCAAGGAGGCCGGCTTCACGCTGTACGAGCACGCGTTCCTGCTGCTCGACGGCAGCGAGGCGAGCCTGTGGGAGATAGAGCACACGGCCACCCCCGACGGCCGCCAGATGTGCGAGGTGTACGGGGACGAGCGCGCCGCGCGCCAGGCGATGGAGCACCGGGCGCAGGTGCGCTGACGCGGGGCGGCGGAGGTCCGGCCCTCCAGGAGTTCGGGAGTTCGGAGGTCCAGAAGTCCGGGAGTCCGGGAGTCCCCCGGAGGGCGGGGCCCTGTCACTCTGGGAGCATGAAGCACGCAGACGAGTACGTCGCCCGATTCCACCGCGAGGCTCGGGACTTCGAGGCCGCGCTGCGCACCGCGGCGCGCGCCGACGCCGCGCCCCTCGTCCCCTCCTGCCCCGGCTGGTCGATCGCCGACCTGGCCGCCCACCTGGGCGGTGTGCACCGGTTCGTGGCCCGGATCCTGCGCGACCGCCTCCAGGTGCCGCCCGACACCTCCGACTTGACGCTCTTCGAACTGCCCGCCGACCTCACGGGCTGGCCCGATCCCGCGAAGGGGCCGCACACCGGGCCGCTCCACCCCCAGTTGCCCGACTGGTTCGCGCGCGGGGCCACCGCGCTGGAGGAGCTGCTGCGGAGCGGCTCGGACGACGATCCGGTGTGGTCGTGGTCGGCGGACCACACGGCTGGGTTCTGGCTGCGCGTGCAGACCGTCGAGGCGGCCGTGCACCGCTGGGACGCCCAGGGCGCGCTGGGCGAACGCGCGCCGATCGACGCGGAGTTGGCCGCTGAGGCGGTGGGGCTGCACTTCGGGCTGCTGGTGCCGGGGTGGCGCGCGATGGGGAGTGCGCCGCGGGGCGGGGGCGAGCGGTTCGCCTTCCGTCGCACGGACGGGGGCGGTGGCGCTTGGACCGTGTCCTTCGAGGGCGACGAGGTGCGGGTCGCCGAGGGCGGGGCGGAGGCGGCCGACGTGACGGTCTCGGGCGGGGCGGCGGAGCTGCTGCTGTTCCTCTGGGGCCGGGTGCCGGCGGAGCGGATGGGGGTGGCCGGGGATCGCGAACTCCTCCCCCGCCTCTTCGAGCTCGCGCCCAATCCGTAGCTCCCCCGCGAACCGGCGAATCCCCCGCGCCCCCGAAGGGGCGCGGGGAACCGCGGGAGAGTGGAGCACACGCCGGGCGTACCCTCCCGGCCGGACTACGCGAGCACCGACTCCCGCTCCTTCGCGGGCGCCCCGCCCGCCGCCTCGGCCTCCGCGTGCTGCCTCGGCTTCCGCGGCAGCGCGAACATCAGCAGGAAGATCGCCGCGAGCACCGCCACGACCCACCACAGCGCGTTCTCGAACGCGTTCGCGTACGCCGCCCCGATCTCCGTCGGCGCGATCCGCTCGTCGATCGTGCCGAAGAAGACCACCGACACCAGCGCGAGCCCCACCGCGTTGCCCATCTGCTGCACGGTGTTGATCAGCCCGGACGCCGATCCGGCGTGCTCGCGCGGCACCTCGGAGAGGACCGCGTCCGTCAGCGGCGCGACGATCAGGCCCATGCCCAGGCCCATCACGACCAGCGGCGGGACCATCTGCCAGGGCGCGATGTCCAGGCCGTAGTGCGAGGCCAGCGCGATGTAGAGCAGCAGCCCCGCCACCATCGTCGCGGCACCCGCCTGAAGCACCTTGCGGCCGAAGCGCGGCACCAGCTTCTGTACGGAGATCGCCGCGGCGAACGACACCGCGATGGAGAACGGGATGCCCGTCGCGCCCGCCTTCAGCGCGCTCCAGCCGAGTCCGACCTGCATGTACAGCGTCCAGACCAGGAAGAAGACGCCGAGCGCGAGACCGAAGGTCAGCTGCACGGCGATGCCCGCCGCGAAGCTCTTCACCTTGAACAGCGACAGCTCGATCAGCGGCGACCCGTCGCGCCGCGCCTTCGCCCTCTCGTACGCGACCAGCGCGCCGAACAGGACGGGGCTGGCGGCCATCAGGACGAAGCCCCACAGCGGCCAGTCCAGCTCGCGGCCCCGGGTCAGCGGGTAGACCAGCGCCATCAGCGCGGCGACCACCAGGACCACGCCCACCAGGTCGAGCTTGAGCGCCTTGGGGGCCTTCGACTCCTGGATGAACTTCGTGCCGAGGATCAGGCCCGCGATGCCGACGGGCAGGTTGATCAGGAAGATCGGGCGCCATTCGAGGCCGAAGATGTTCCACTCGGTGAGCAGCGCGCCCAGCAGCGGTCCGGAGACCGCGCCGAGGCCGACGACCATGCCGAAGAGCCCGAAGACCTTGCCGCGCTCCTCCGCGGGGAACGTCGCGTGCACGATCGACAGCACCTGCGGCACCATCAGCGCGGCCATCGCGCCCTGGAGGACGCGGGAGGCGACGAGCATCTCCGGACCGGCGGCGAAGCCGCAGAGCGCGGAGGCGAGGGTGAAGCCCGCGATGCCTATCAGGAAGATCCGCTTGCGGCCGTAGATGTCGCCGAGGCGGCCACCGGTGATCAGCCCGCCCGCGAAGGCGAGCGCGTACCCCGCGGTGATCCACTGGATCGCGCTGAGCGTCGCGCCCGTGTCCTGCTGGATGCTCGGGATCGCGATGTTGACGATCGTGACGTCGACGAGGTCCATGAAGGCCGCCGTCATCACGATGGCCAGCGCGAACCACCTGCGGCGGTCCTGCCGGTCCGTGGGCCGCACGGACTCTGCGGGGAGGGGTGAGGAGGTCATGGGAAGAAGTTAGACCGCCATTAGGTCAGATCGTGTCCCAATTAACCGTCACCCTGGGTCCATGACCGATACCCCGGCAAGGCTGCTGAATCTCCTGTCCCTGCTCCAGACTCCGCGCGAGTGGCCCGGCAGCGAGCTGGCCGAGCGGCTGTCCGTGAGCGCGCGCACGATCCGCCGCGACATCGACCGGCTCCGCGACCTCGGCTATCCGGTGGAGGCGTCGAAGGGCGCGGTGGGCGGGTACCGGCTGGTCGCGGGCGCCGCGATGCCGCCGCTGCTCCTCGACGACGAGGAGGCCGTGGCGATCGCGGTCGGCCTGCGGGCTGGCGCGGGGCACGCCATCGAGGGCGTGGACGAGGCGTCCGTACGGGCCCTGGCCAAGCTGGAGCAGGTGCTGCCGGCCCGGCTGCGGCACCGCGTCTCCACGCTCCAGCACGCGACGCTGCCGCTGACCAGGGGCGACGGCGCGTCCGTCGACCCGCGCACCCTGACGGTGATGGCGGGGGCGGTGACGGGGCGGGAGCGGCTGCGGTTCGCGTACCGCGCGGGGGACGGGACGCCGTCGAAGCGGCAGGTGGAGCCGTACCGGCTGGTGTCGACGGGGTACCGCTGGTACCTGGTGGCGTACGACCTGGACCGGGCGGACTGGCGGACGTTCCGGGTGGACCGGGTGAGCGAGCCGTTCGCCACGGGGGCGCGGTTCGCGCCGCGCGAGCTGCCGACGCAGGACGCGGCGCAGCTGCTGGGCGCGTCGCTGGCGCGGTCGGGGCGGCCGGAGCACGAGGTGGACGTGGTGTTCGACGCGCCGGCGGAGTTCGTGGCGGCGCGGCTGCCGGGGACGCTGGGGGTGCCCGAGGCGCTGGAGTCGGGGGGCTGCCGGCTGCGGGCGACGTCGAGCGATTCGGTGGAGTGGCTGGCGGTGCGGCTGGCGCTGGTGGACTGCGAGTTCACCGTCCGGGGGCCGGCGGAGCTGCGGGAGTACGTACGGGGGCTGAGCGGGCGCCTCGCACGGGCGGCGGCGAAGTAGGAGCGCGCCGGAAGGGGCGCGGGGCGGGGCGCTGGCCGCCGCGGGGGCAGGGGGCCCTCCTTCGCGCAGGGGGAAGCCCCGGTACCGGGGGGGGGAGGGGTACCGGGGCCGTTCTCGGGGCGCGGGGGCCCGCCGCGCGGCGTTACGCCACCGCGTCGAAGCCCGTGTCGTGCGCCATCTTCTTCAGCTCCAGCAGCGCGTGCTTCTCGATCTGCCGGATCCGCTCCCGCGTCAGCCCGTGCTCCTTGCCGACCTCCGTGAGCGTCCGCTCCCGGCCGTCCTCGATCCCGTACCGCATCTTGATGATCGACGCGGTCCTGTTGTCGAGCTTGCCGATGAGCCCGTCCAGCTCCTCGCTGCGCAGCAGCGTCAGCACGGACTGCTCGGGCGACACCGCCGAGGTGTCTTCGAGGAGGTCGCCGAACTGGGTCTCGCCCTCGTCGTCCACCGACATGTTCAGCGAGACCGGGTCGCGCGCCCAGTCGAGCACGTCGCTGACGCGCTCGGGCTTCGCGCCCAGCTCCGCGGCGATCTCCGCGTGCTCCGGGTCGCGGCCGTGCTCGCGGTTGAACTCCCGCTGCACGCGCCGGATCCGGCCGAGTTCCTCGACGAGGTGGACGGGGAGGCGGATCGTGCGCGACTGGTCGGCTATCGACCGGGTGATGGCCTGGCGGATCCACCACGTCGCGTACGTCGAGAACTTGAAGCCCTTCGCGTAGTCGAACTTCTCAACCGCCCGTACGAGACCGGCGTTTCCCTCCTGGATCAGGTCCAGGAGCGGCAGCCCCGCCCTCGGGTAGCGCCGGGCGACGGCGACGACGAGGCGGAGGTTGGAACGGATGAAGACGTCCTTGGCGCGCTCGCCCTCGTCGGCCAGGGCCTGGAGCTCCTCGCGCGAGGCGCCGCCCGCATCGCTGTCCGCGATCTCGCCGTCGAGTATCTGCCGGGCGTACACACCCGCCTCGATGGTCTGCGAGAGCTCGACCTCCTTGGCGGCGTCGAGCAGGGGCGTGCGCGCGATCTCGTCGAGATACATGCCGACCAGGTCGCGGTCGGCGATCTCCCCGCCCACGACGCGAGCGCTGCTTGCCCGGCTGGTCCCCTCGGTGGCGGACTGACGGCGGGCGACGGCACGGGTTGCCATGCGTGCTCCCTTGCTGAGTAGGTCGCGACACCCTCTCGGGTGCCCTGCATCCGATGGAAACAACGACTGGAATCCGGACAGAATTCCCATGCCGCCCATTGAATTTTGCGATCATGCAGTACCCTGTGCCGCCACACGAGGAGGACGGATTCCGATGTCACAGATGGAAGTGCAGGTCAGGCCGGGTACGGAGGCCGATCTGACGGCCCTCACGGAGCTTTACAACCACTACATCCGTGAGACGGCGATCACATTCGACACGGAGCCGATCACTCCCGACGAGCGCCGCCCTTGGCTGCTCTCCCACCCTGAAGACGGCCCCCACCGCCTCCTGGTTGCTCGCGATGTCCAGAATGACCGGCTTCTGGGGTACGCGACGAGCAGCCCGTTCCGCCCCAAGGCCGCGTACGCCACCTCCGTGGAGGTCAGCGTCTACTGCGCCCCCGACGCGGGCGGCCGGGGCGTCGGCACGCTCCTGTACAAGGCGCTCTTCGAGGCCCTGGCCGACGAGGACGTCCACCGCGCGTACGCGGGCATCACGGTCCCCAACGAGGCCTCGGTCCGCCTCCACGAACGCTTCGGCTTCGCCCACACGGGCACGCACGGCGAGGTGGGCCGGAAGTTCGGCGCGTACTGGGACGTGGCCTGGTACGAGAAGAAGCTCTGAGCACCGCGAGGGGGCGGCGCCGAAACGTTGCCCCCTCACCGGTCCGGGTGAAGCGATCACCCGTTCCCCCGCGCAGGCGGTCGTACGCCCCTTACCTTCCCGATGTCGCTTGTGCCGTTAGGACGCACACGCCCACACTGAAGGAGGAGGTGCTGCACCATGACCGCTCTCGCCCACGAGGCACCCGAGATCGAGGCCACCGTGCCGGAGTCCCCCGTTCGTCACGTTCCCGACGTTCCCGACCTGGACGAGGTTCTCTGGCAGGCGTGGAAGGCCATGGAACTCCCTGAGGGCTTCCGCGCCGAGATCATCGAGGGAGCCATCGAGGTGTCACCCACCGGCCGCGCCAACCACGGCAGGATCCACAACCGTCTGCGTCGAGCCCTGGACGCGTTCCTCGCCGAGAGCGAGTACGCGGCCTACCAGGACTTCAACGTGGTGCACGACCGCAAGGTCTGGATCCCGGACATCATCGTCGCCCCCGAGGACGACGAGCCGCACCTCGACGAGGACGGCCTGGGGTTCAACGCCTCCGCCGTCGCCCTCGTCGTCGAAGTCGTCTCCCCCGGCCACCGCGACCGCCAGCGCGACCGCGCCCGCAAGCGCCGCGAGTACGCCCGCGCGGGCATCCCCGTGTACGTGCTGGTCGACAGCCACGACGAGGGCGGTACGGTCACCGTCCTGACCGGGCCCAACCCCAAGAAGGGCGACTGGGTGGGCGAGCACCGCGTCCCGTACGGCACCGGGGTCACCGTCCCCGACGGCCCCCTCAAGGGCTTCGCCGTCACCGAGGACATCACCGGGCCGGTCCGCCCGAAGGACTAGGGCAGAGGCCGGGGGCCGGTCTAGGGCCGCAGACCGTTACCGAGCCTTCCCCCGCCGCCCTACCGTCGGCCCATGGACACCAAGGGCGAGACCTCCACCCGTATCCCCGACACCTCCGGCACCCTCGACGAGGCGCTCCAGCGGCTGCACGCGGCCGGGCCCGAACGCCAGGGCTGGCTCAGCAACCACGCGCCCATGGCCGTCGAGGCACTGGTGCGGAACGGGCAGGCGCCGGTCGTCCACCGGTGGCTCGACCACTACCGGGCCAAGCTGGAGGACATGCCCGGCACCAGCGCCCGCATCACCGCCGCGACCTGGCGCGAGGCCCTGGGAGACCCGACCCGCATCGGCGACTGGACCCGGTACTTCGAGCGCGAGACAGCCGAGCGGCCCTGGCGCGAGGTGCTCGCCGAGTGGTGGCCGCGCCTGCTGCCCGGCATCGCCGCGGGCGCCACCCACCCCGTGATCCGCGTCGGCCACGCCGTGCGGACGCTCCTGGAGGGCGCCGCGACCGCGCCCCGCGTCACCGAGCTGGCCCACGGCCTGGGCTACTGGGCCGCACGCCACCAGCCCCTCCCCCCGCTCACCGCGCTGGACGCCGCCCCGAGCGCCCGCGCCGCGCTGGACGCCGTGCCCCGCGTGCCCGACCAGTCCCGGGGCATCGTGCACCGCCTCGCGCAGCTCTCCGCCTTTCCCGCGTGGGGCACCGCCCCCGACCCGGACGCCGCGCGCGCCCTGCTGACCGAGCTGGTCACCGCCGCGACCCACCGCTACGCCACCCACGGCCACGGCGAGCCGGTCATGCTGGTGCACGCCGCGACGGCGCCCAACGCCGTGCTGCGCGCCCTGCCCGCGCTCCCCCGCGAACTGTGGGCGCCGAGCCTGGCGGCGGCCTGGGCGGCGAGCGCGGCGGTCACGGCCGCGTACGCGCCCGCCGAGGCCGCCCCGTACGCCCGCACCCCGCTCACGCCCGAGGAGGTCTTCGAGCGGGCGGCGCTGCACGGCGACGACCACACGATCAAGTTCACGGACACCGCGCTCGACGTCGGCGGGGACGTCGCGCTGGCGGCGGCGGTCCGGTCGATCGAGCTGAACGAGCCCGCGCTCTAGCGGGCCGGGCGTCGGGGCGACCGGCGAGGCTGCCGTCGGGGCGACCGGCGTCCACGGCGCGCGGCCTAGCCGAACTGCACCGACCTCTTCGCGAGACCCATCCAGAACCCGTCGATGACCGACTTCGCCGTCCCCAGCTCCCCCGCCGCGTCCGCCGCGCCCAGCGTCACGAACAACGGCGCGAAGTGTTCGGTGCGGGGGTGGGCGAGACGGCCCGCGGGGGCGCGGTGCTCGAAGTCCAGGAGCGCGTCCACGTCGACGCGCTCCAGCGCCTCGCGCCCCCACGCGTCGAACTCCGTCGACCAGCCGGGCACCCCGGCCGACCGCAGCGCCGCCAGGTTGTGGGTGAAGAAGCCGCTGCCGACGATCAGCACGCCCTCGTCGCGCAGCGGCGCCAGCCTCCGGCCGATCTCCATCAGCTCCTGCGGGTCGAGCGTGGGCAGCGACACCTGGAGGACGGGGACGTCGGCGCCGGGGAACATCTCCACCAGCGGTACGTACGCGCCGTGGTCCAGGCCCCGGTCGGGCACGTCCTGGACCGGGCGCCCGGCGGCGCGCAGCAGCTTGCGGACGGATTCGGCGAGGCCGGGAGCCGCCGGGGCGTCGTACCTGACCTGGTAGTAGTGCTCGGGGAAGCCCCAGAAGTCGTAGACGAGCGGCACTCCGTCCTCGGTCGCGGAGAGCGCGAGCGGGGCCTCCTCCCAGTGCGCCGAGACCATCAGGATCGCGGTGGGGCGGGGCAGCTCGGCGGACCACGCGGCGAGCTGGCCGGGCCAGAGGGCGTCGTCGGCCAGGGGCGGAGCACCGTGGGAGAGGTAGAGCGCGGGCATGCGGGCCATGGCGACCACGACCTTCCTGAAGGCCGTCCGGCCTTCTTGAAACTTCAAGCTTTACTTCAACAGATCGTAGCTAGTTCAACTTTCAAGAACAACCCGTAGAGTGGGTTACATGAATACGGCACCTACCGAGGGCGGCGGCAGGGCGCACGAAGGACCCGGGACGGATCCGGACACGGATCCGGGCGCCGGGCCGCGCTGGCTGACCGACGAAGAACAGTGCGTCTGGCGCGCCTACCGCCATGCCACCACACTCGTCGAGGACCACCTCGACCGCCAGCTCCAGCGCGACGCGCGCATGCCGCACATCTACTACGGACTGCTCGTCCAGCTCTCCCAGTCCCCGCGCCGCCGCAGACGGATGACGGAGCTGGCCAAGGACGCCAAGATCACCCGGTCCCGGCTCTCGCACGCCATCGCGCGGCTGGAGAAGAACGGCTGGGTGCGCCGCGAGGACTGCCCGTCCGACAAGCGCGGGCAGAACGCGGTGCTCACGGACGCGGGCTTCGAGATGCTCAGCCGCTCGGCGCCCGGCCACGTCTCCGCCGTGCGCCAGGCGATCTTCGACCGGCTCACCCCCGAGCAGACCCGGCAGCTCGGCGAGATCATGCACATCGTCGCCGAGGCCCTCCAGCCGGAGAAGAGCCACCCGGACGCGGACCTGCCCTGGCTCCGCTGAGCGGAACCAGGGCAGGAACGGCCTCGTACGGGTACGGGGCTCAGTGCGCGATCACCGGGACCTTCAGCTCGTCCTCGGCGCCGTCGCCGCCCTTCTCGTGGAGGTCGGGCTTGCCCGCGTTGATGAACGTCGCCGCGATCGCGGCGGCGGCCACCAGGATGCCGACGGCCCACCAGATGGCCGCGGAGTAGCCGCTCACCATCGACTCGAACGTGAGCGTCTTCGGGTCGGTGGCGGTCGCCTTGTGCGACTCGATGTACGCCGTGGTGGCGGACGCCGCGATCGTGTTCAGCAGGGCGGTGCCGATCGCGCCGCCCACCTGCTGCGAGGTGTTCACCATCGCGGAGGCCACGCCCGCGTCCCTGGGCTCGACGCCGTGCGTCGACAGGGACATGGCCGGCATGAACGACGTGCCCATGCCGAGGCCGAGCAGCAGCTGGGCCGGGAGGATCAGACCGGCGTACGAGGAGCCGACCTCCAGCTGGGTCAGCAGCAGCATGCCGACGGCGGCCGTCAGGAAGCCGGGGCCCATCAGCATCCGCGCCGGGACGCGGGTCATCAGCCGGGTGCCGATCTGCGTCGAGCCGATGATCATGCCGACGACCATCGGCAGGAACGCGAAGCCCGTCTTGACCGGCGAGTAGCCCTTCACGACCTGGAGGTAGTAGGTCAGGAAGAGGAACAGGCCGAACATCGCGATGATCGCGAGGCCCAGCGAGAGGTAGACGCCCGCGCGGTTGCGCTCGGTCAGCACGCGCAGCGGCAGCAGCGGGTGCTTGACCTTCGCCTCGACCAGCACGAACGCGCCGAGCAGGACGACGGTCGCGGCGAACAGGCCGAGCGTGGAGCCGTCGGTCCAGCCGTGGGACTCGGCGCGGGTGAAGCCGTACACCAGGGCGGCGAGGCCCAGGGTGGAGAGCAGGACGCCGGGGATGTCGAGCGGCGAGCGGTTGCGGCCGCCCTCGGGCTCGCGGATCACGAAGTACGCGCCCGCGGCGGCGATCACGGCGAACGGGATGTTGACGAAGAACGTCCAGCGCCAGTTCAGGTACTCGGTGAGGAAGCCGCCGAGGATCAGGCCGACGGCCGCGCCGCCGCCCGCGATGGCGCCGTAGATGCCGAACGCCTTGGCGCGCTCCTTGGCGTCGGTGAACATCACGGCGAGCAGCGAGAGCGCGGCGGGCGCGAGCAGCGCGCCGAACGCGCCCTGGAGCGCGCGGGCGCCGAGCATGGCCGCCTCGCCGGTCGCCGCGCCGCCGAGCGCGGAGGCCGCGGCGAAGCCGACCAGGCCGACCACGAAGGCGCGCTTGCGGCCCCACAGGTCGGCGATGCGGCCGCCGAAGAGCAGCAGGCCGCCGAAGGCCAGGGCGTAGGCCGTGATGACCCACTGGCGGTTGCCGTCCGAGATGCCCAGGTCCTGCTGGGCGGAGGGCAGCGCGATGTTCACGATGGTCGAGTCGAGGACGACCATCAGCTGGGCGAGCGCGATGAATATCAGCGCTTTCCAGCGCCTGGGATCTGTTTCAGACATGCGTGGAGCCACCTTGTGGTGCGAAGGATCGCGAAGGATGTGGAAGAGCGGGAAGTGAAGTGGGGGCGGGCGTCGCTCAGGGGTCGCTGCGCAGGTCCTCCAAGGTGGCCGCCTTGCCGGGCAGCGCGGAGCGTGCGGGCGCTTGGAGCCCGTCCAGGAAGATCGCCAGGTGGCGGTGGACGAACTGGTCGATGTCCAGGCAGCCGACGCCGGGCAGCGGGCGGGTGAGCTGGGAGAGCGCGACCATCAGGTCGCCGACGGCGACGTCGGTGCGCAGCCGTCCCGCCTCCTGGGCCCGGGTCACCAGCCCCTGGACCGACACCTCAAGGCGGGCGCGCTCGGCGACCAGCTCGGGGTGGTGGCCGTCGAAGCCGCTGCTGAGCATCGGGCACAGGGCGCCGATGCGTTCGCCGGCCGCCGCGTGGGCGAAGCGGACGAGCGCGTCGAAGGTGTCGGCCTCCTCGGCCGCGGCGCGCTCCGCCTGGTCGTTGACGCTGGACATCACGGCGAGCACGACGCCGTGGACGAGGGCGTCGCGGTCGGGGAAGTGCCGGTAGAGCGTGGCGTTGCCGACGCCCGCCCGGCGCGCGACGTCGTCGAGCGGGGCGAAGGGCCCGAACTCCACGAACATCTCGCGCGCGGCCGTGACGATCCGCTCCCGGTTGCGCAGGGCGTCGGCCCGGGGTCGCGGTACGCGACGCGGGCCCGCGTCCTGCGCGGCCGGGGTCCCCACGGGGCTCTTCGCCCCGGTGGAGGCGGTCGGTACGGCCTTCACTGCGGCACTCCTCGTACGTGTGCGGGAACTCCCGGTAAGCGGGGAGTCCGTCCCCGTTTCGCGGAGACACAGGTCCAAACGGGGAACGGCTCCCCGGTTATTTCCGCCGTTCGACGTGACCTGAGTCACACGCCTGCGCGGCGCCACGATCGGGCCACCCAGCGCGCGCCCCCGCCGCACCCGACACAGGCTGAGAGCCCGTACGCGAACACCGCTGACCTGCGGTGGCACTTCGACCGGAAGGCGCGCGACATGCGGCAGCGGCCCCGCCACCACCGGATACGCAGCGGTCTCGTCGCGGGCTGCGCCCTCGCCGTCGCCCTGACCGCGAGCTCGGCCGTCCCGCTCCCCCCGCAGCCGACGGCCGGCCCCGCCCAGGCCGCCCCCGAGGGCGAGCGGGCCCTCGCGCCCTGCCGGATCGCGGCCACCACGGGCATCCAGATGTCGGAGGGCCTGCCGACCCCGCCCGGCTACGCCCCCTCCACGGGCCGGGTCCGCGCGCTCAACCTGATGGTCGACTTCCCCGACGCGCCGGGCGAGGGCACGGCGATGGAACGGTTCGGCGAGTTCTTCCCGCAGACCTCGCAGTGGTTCAGGACCAGCTCGTACGGGCGCATGGACTACCGCCCCTACGCCCCGCTGCGGAAGTGGCTGCGGATGCCGAAGGCCTTCACGGAGTACGGACTCGACCGCGGCGCGCCCTACGAGCCCGGCTACCGCGGCCTCGTCGAGGACATCGTGGCCGCCGCCGACCGGCGGGTGGACTTCTCCGCGTACGACCTGCTCAACGTGCTGATCACGCCGAACGCCGGGCCCTCGGCGCTGGACACCGTGCTGTCCGTGACCTTCTCGGGGAACACCGACGCCCCGCACGCCGACGGCGTGCCGCTCACCAACACCTCGTTCGTCTACAGCCGCCAGGACGACGGCTCGGGGACGTACCGCGAGACCGGCTACCGCGTCCTGCCGCACGAGAACGGCCACGTCTTCGGGCTGCCCGACCTCTACACGATGGAGGGCGGCGGCTCCGTCGGGCACTGGGACATCATGTCCGAGGACTGGGGGGCCAACAACGACCTGCTCGGCTGGCACAAGTGGAAGCTGGGCTGGCTCGACTCGGACCAGATCAGCTGCGCGTCCGCGCCCGGCACCAGCGAGCACCGGCTGACCCCGCTGGCCGGGCGCGGCGGCGCCAAGCTGGCGTTCGTCCCGCTGGACGGCGAGTCCGGGTACGCGGTCGAGGTGCGCACCAGGGGCGGCAACGACGAGGCGGTCTGCCGCCCCGGCGTGCTGATCTACCGCGTCGAGTCGGACGTCGACACGGGCCAGGGCCCGGTGACCGTCTCCGACAGCGAGCGCGAGAGCGGCGGGTGCACCAGGCGGCCCAACGTGAACGCCGAACTGTCGGACGCGCCCTACCAGCCGGGCGACACCTTCGTGGACCGGGCG
Organism: Streptomyces sp. NPDC050504; assembly: GCF_044458065.1. Classification (NCBI taxonomy): domain Bacteria; kingdom Bacillati; phylum Actinomycetota; class Actinomycetes; order Kitasatosporales; family Streptomycetaceae; genus Streptomyces; species Streptomyces sp. NPDC050504. The sequence goes on from NZ_JBITHO010000002.1 coordinate 288,215, forward strand.
AACGGGGTGCGGATCGCGGTGCTGGCCGACGCGCCGGACGGGACGCACCGGGTGCGGGTGACGCGGTCGTGAAACCCCGCGGCCGGCCCCGCGACCGGCCCTGCGGCTAGCCCGCCAGCTCGTCCCTGAGCGTCCGCTTGAGGAGTTTCCCGGTCGGATTCCTGGGAAGCTCCGCGTCCCGTACGTGGATCCGCGCCGGCACCTTGAAGGCCGCGAGCCGCTCCGCGACGTGCGCCCGCAGCTCCGGGTCCCCGGTCCGCGCGCCGGGCCGCAGCCGCACCACCGCCGCGACCTCCTCGCCCAGCTCCGGGTGCGGCACGCCCAGCACCGCCGCGTCGAGCACGTCCGGATGGGCGTGCAGGACCGCCTCCACCTCGACGCAGTACACGTTCTCGCCGCCCCTGACGACCATGTCCTTGATCCGGTCGACCACCGAGACCCGGCCTTCGTCGAGCACCGCGAGGTCCCCGGTCCTGAACCACCCGTCGGCCGTGAACGCCTCGGCCGTGGCCGCCCCGTCGCGCCAGTAGCCGCGCACCAGCGACTGCCCGCGCAGCCACAGCTCCCCCACCTCGCCGTCCGGCACCGCCCGCCCGTCCGCCCCGGCGATCCGCACCTCCGTGGCGGGCGAGGGGCGACCCACGCTGCCCGGGTGCGCGCGGTACTCGGCGCCGAAGTTGGCGGTCACCCCGCCCAGGGTCTCGGTCAGTCCGTAGCCGTTGCGCGGCTCGATGCGCTCGCCGTGCCGCGCGGTGAGCCTGCCGACCAGATCGGGCGGGGCCGCCGCGCCCCCGGTGTTGAACAGGGCGAGCGTCTCCAGTGGGTCGCCAGAGCGCTCGGCCGCGTCGAGGAGCTGGAGCGCGGTGGTGGGCACGCCCGCGTAGTGGGTGACCGCGTGCGCCCGCATCGCGCGCAGCGCCTCGTCCGGGTCCCACTTGCGCAGCAGGACGAGCGTTCCGCCCACCGCCATCGTCGCGTAGAAGCCGGTGAAGGCGGCGACGTGGAAGAAGGGGAAGGTGAGCAGCGAGACGGGCGCGGGCCCCTGGCCGGGGATCCGGCCGCGCCCGAGCGCCGAAAGGGCCGCGAAGTAGCGGGGGTTGGCGAGGGCGGCGGCGTGCGCGTGGTGGGTGGCGACGGCGCCCTTGGGGCGTCCCGTGGTGCCCGAGGTGTAGAGGATGGTGGCGTCGTGGGACGGCAGGACGTCCACGTCGGGCGGGCCCGCGGCGGGGTCGGGGGCGGGCAGGTCCTCGTACCGCTCGGTGCGCGCGGGCACCGCGTCCCCGTCGTGACGGGCGACGAGCACGTGCGCGCCCGCCCGCGCGGCCCACGCCGCGACGCGCGGCAGCCGCTCCCCGTCGACGAACAGGACGCGCGGCGCGCAGTCGTCGAGCGCGTGCGCGAACTCGGCCTCGGTCCACCAGGCGTTGAGCGGCACGGCGACGAGCCCGGCCAACTGCGCGGCCCAGAAGCCGATCTGCCACTCGGGGTGGTTGCGCATCGCGACGACGACCCGGTCCCCGGGGCGCAGCCCGTACACCTCGGTGAAACGCCGGGCGAGCGCGCAGGCGGCGGCGAAGAACTCCCCGTACGACAGGGTGCGGCCCGCCGCGATCAGGAACGGCCGCTCGCCGTACGCCCAGGTGGTCTCGGCGAACTCCCGCAGGGTGCGCGGCCCGTCGGCGTACTCCAGCCGCCCGTCGTCGCCCCGCCGCACGGCGAAGGGGGCACCGGGCGAGGTCAGCAGTCTGCTCAGCGCTTCGAGATCGGCCACCGCCCGAAGCTAGGACCGCCCGGAGACTCCGGTCAAGCGCCCCTCGGGTCCGGCGCTGCGGGCCGGGGGCCCCGCACGGCGTGCGTGCGGGACCCCCGGCCCGTACTCCAGGCGCGGTCGGCGCCTCAGGCGCGGCCCGTACCCCAGGCGCGGTCCGTGCCTCAGGCGCGGTCGGTGGCGACCTGCGGGACGGGGGCCCAGTAGTCGGTCAGGCTGCCCGCGGAGATGCGGATCATGGTGCGGCCGTTCACGACCGACCTGCGGTCGAAGGACGCGACCGACGGCTTGGCGAACCTGACGGTCTTGCTCGCGGTGACCTTGCCGGTGTCCTTGATCTTGTGGAGGGTGATCGAGACCCCGGCCGGGAAGGTGGCCTTGCGCTGGGGGAGGTACTCGGCGCGGAACCACTCGCCCGCCAGGTAGCACCTGGGGTAGGACTCGGCGACGTACAGGCCCTTGAGGCGGCCGGCCGAGACCAGGTAGTGGATGCCCCGCCCCTTGATCCGCACGCGCCTCGCGGTGGGGGCGGTGGACGGGCTGTTGAGCTGGACGGTCTTGGAGGACCTCACCGCCCCGTTGTCGTCGAAGTCGTAGAAGACGTGGCGCCCGGCGGCCAGCTGGACGGTGCCGACCTTCCCGAGACCCGGGTAGGGGTAGTCGTCCATCAGCACTTCGGACAGGTAGGCGAACCGTATGTTCCCCGACAGCCAGTGCAGCTGACGCAGCAGGTCGATGTGGATCACGTGGTAGTGGTCCGTCGGGGCCCGGTGCACCTGGCAGTAGAAGGAGTACCAGTTCTTGTTGCGCAGCCCGCTGAAGTACTGGTTCAGGGTGGTCAGCGCACCGTCGAAGAGCTGCTCGGCGAGCTTGTTCGCGGTGAGGCGGTGGTAGTCCCACAGGCCCAGCGCGGCGAACATGTAGCCGTTGAAGGTGTAGTCCGACTTGGGCACCGGCTCCTGCGGGTACTCCTGTATCCACAGGAAGCCCGCGGCGTCCTTGTTGATGACCCACGGCTTGACCGTCGCCACGCGCAGCAGCGAGGCGAACGTGCCGTCGGCGGCCAGCTTCCACGCCGCGCGCTCGGCCTCGGGCAGCACGTCGAGCAGGGCCAGCTGGGAGAAGAGGCTCAGGGCCTCGCCCTGCGCCATGCCCGAGTACCAGGGGGCCTTGTAGTTCAGGCCGTGCGAGGGGCTCTTCCAGTTGAAGGGGTAGGGGAAGTACCAGGCCCCGTCCTTCTCGATGCGCTTGGCCACCAGCCGGTCGGCCTGCGCCTTCGCCCGCTGCAAGTAGAACGCGTCACCGCCCACGCGGTACGTGGCGAGGTTCTCCAGGCCGAACTGCGCCTGGCCCACGGGGTGTTCGTACAGCTTGCCGTCGAGCTTGTACATGCGCACGCCCTGCGCGTCGTGCGCCGCCTTGTCGACGTAGGGCGCCAGCCGGTCGCGCCAGGGCCGCATGGCGTCGGGGACGTCCTTGCAGGTGTAGCCGTTGCGCTTGAACGCGAACGGCAGCTTCTCGGGCACCCGGGGCGCCTTCGCCGCGGCGGCGCTCGGCGCGGCCGGGCTCGCGTACGGGATGTGCGGGGCGGCCGCCGGTGCGGAGGCCGTGCCCTCCAGCAGCGGGTCGGGGAGCGGGGTGACGGGGATCGTGGGCAGGGACGGTCCCGTAGCGCCGACGAACACCTCGTTCGCCGGCGAGGTACGAGCGGCGGCGGAAGCGGCCCCGTGACCGGCCACGGCGAGACCGGCCGCCATGGCCCCGGTCAGTTTGAACAGCCTGCGACGGTCGACGGGGGTGGCACCGGGGCCGGATATGCGCATGGAAGGAACTTCTCCTGTGGGATGACTTGCGGTGGTGTGGAGACCGGCCGCGAGGGGCGTCGGGTGCGCGGTTCGCGCGGATGGCACCTGACGCCCCTCGGGGCACGACGGGACGAACGACTACCGGAGAGGCGTTCGAGACTCACGGAGCTCATTGAGGACTGTACGTTCTCCGGGAACGCGTGGAACCACCGGGAACGCATCGGCCGGAATCCGCCTGCCCCGACACCTCACGAGGCCGGACGGTGACCGCGCGCCGAACCCGGCCCGACGGCCAAGGGCCCCTGGTTCAGCCCGCGTCGGTGAACTCGCTCGTGTCGAGGACGTTGTCGGCGGGCGGATCGGGAACGACGACCGGCCGATCGAACTCACCGAACACGAAGTGGTCGGGGCCTTCGCTGCTCGCCTTCTTGGTGACTTGCAGGAAGTACGGCTTGCCTTCGGCAGCGACGTAGTAGGTGATGCTCTTCGCACCGCTCTTGCGAACGAGCGTGACGGCCCGCTTCCCACCGACCTGCGCGGGCGCACCCTTGACCAGCCCCTTGGTCCTGTCGACATCCATCTCGTCGAACAGGTCCTCCATGTCGCAGAGGGAACCCAGCTCCTGGGCGTCCTTCTTCTCGACCTTCATCCAACGCCCCTTGAACATCGTCAGGAGGAGATCGAGTTCCTCGGGATTCGCTTCCTTGCCCATAGTGCTGCGGTAGAACTGCTCGTCGCCCTTTATGTAGGTCCGCTTGGTGGAGCTGATCCGGACCTCCGCCTGGCCCATGCCGGCCTGGGTGAGTTTGCCGGTGCACGCGCCCTTGTTGTTGAACGCGAAGTCGAACGTCATCTTCTTGCCCTCCATCAGACCCGAGCCCGAGGCTCTGAGCGAGGAGAGGTTCTTGGTGGCCTGAAAGGCGCGCTCGGCGATCTGTTCTGCACTCAGCCCGGCGAACGGCTCGGCGGGCGGGGAGGGCTTCTCCGGCCTTTCAGTGGGGGCGGCGCTCTCAGCCGCCTTGCCGGAGGCGCTCTTTCCTTCGCCTTCCGGTCCGCAGCCGCTGATTCCGGCGACTGCCAGTACCGACGCCGCCGCGATCAGCCTCATCTTCCGGTTGGCGATCATGCGCCTCTCCCGTTCTCATCGAGTTTCATTACCGAGCCCGTACAGGGCAATGGGGGTCTCCAGCGTGCTGCACGCAAACTGCCGAGACGGGCCGCGCGTTCGGTCGCAGCCGGTATCTCCGGAGAGGGGGCGGGGTGGGCGCCCGCCCCCCCTGCCCGGAGGGCTACGGCGCCTCGGGGGCGGCGGTCAGCTTCTGGTGGGCGAACTCCGGGGTCTCGGCCAGTGCGCCGCGCTGAGCACTGAAGGTGCCGTACTCCGCCCTGAGCAGGATGTTCCGGTTGTCAGCGGTGCGGAATACGGCTCCCCACGTCATTCCGTCCGCGTTGGAGTAGGAGAGCACCGTGGGATCCGTGGCGGAGACTTCCTCCGAGCGGCTGCGCCAGGTGCGCCACGTGCCGCTGCCCTGGAGGGTTTCGCCGGTGTTGTAGATGAATCCGTCGGTGCCGCGCACCATGATTTCGGTGAGGCCGGACTGCGGGGCGATCAGCGCGGCGGGCGCACCCTGCGCGGTCACCCCGGGGACGGTGCTCCACGCTCCGTACGCCATCCCCTCGACGCTCTGCGCGGTGGTGACGACGTTGCCCGCGGAGTCGGTGGCGACGACGCGGAGGACGAAGCCGGGGTAGGTGACGACGGCGGGGGTGCCCTTGATCGCCGGGCCGCCCAGGCCGGACCAGCGGGTGAGGGTGCCGTCCTGCTTGAACAGGGCGGTGAACAGCTTCCCGGTGGCGTCCTTGGCGAAGAGCTGGATGCCGTCGCGGACGGTCGCGGTGGTCACCGGGCCGTCGAAGCCCGAACCCGCCAGCTGTATCCAGCCCTTGTAGGGACCGTTCGCGGTTGCCTGGGCCCGGTACCAGGGCTTGCCCTCACCGTCCAGGGCGAACTGCACGAGCAGCTTGGACGGGGTGGTGCCGAGAGTGGCGCGGTGCGGCATGTAGCCACCCAGTTCACGCCAGGTTTCCCAGTCCGCGGGGGCGTCCTTCTTGCGGTTCCCCTCAAGGACGTTGCCCGCGATGGTGTGCCCGGTGAGGGTGACTCGGCCGTTCTCCTGGGAGCCCAGTTGGGGCTGCCCGGTGAAGGCCTCGTTCACCTGCATGTCCTGCCACTGGACGAGGGAAGGGTCGGAGGGGTCGGAGCGTCCGTGCCTCAGGCGCCCGATGTTGTCCGCGTACGCGAACTCCAGGTGGCCGCTCGCGGACTGCATGGCCGCCGTACGGCTGTACTGCTCCTTCGCGAGGGCGGGCTTGGCGGGCGTGACGTTGGAGAGCAGTCGGCAGGTGTCGGGCGCGGACATGACGTTGGTGTAGGCGTCCCAGCCCGCGGCCACCACCTGCTTGGCCAGCACGACCCACTTCTCGGTGTTCTCGTCGTAGCGGTAGTAGAAGGCGTCGCCCTTGTCGGCCTTCACCCCGAGCAGGGTGTCGCCGCCGCCCCCGCTGATCGACTTGAAGCCCTCCCAGCCCGCGCCCACCAGCTTGTGCCGCTCGATCCACCGCTGGCTCGTCACGTCGAAGCGGGAACGGTAGAGCCGACCGTCCGCGGCGCGCGCGTACAGGACTCCCCCGTCGCCCGCGGTGATCAGGTTGTAGCGGTCCCAGTCCGCGTCGAGGACGCGCAGCGAGAGCAGGCCCTGGGTCTCGTCGTACTTGTAGGCGTAGAGCTGACCCAGCTTGTCGACGATCCAGAGCCAGCCGTTGCGGTCCACGGTGGCCAGGTTCTTGTTGCCCAAATTCGCCAGGGTGAGCGGCGTGTTGATGCGCGTGGGCTTCACGTCCCAAACACCGCCGGACGTGCGGTGGGCGTAGTAAGTGCCGTCGCTCTTGAAGCCGTAGAACTGACCGCCGGGGCCCGCTATGACCTTTCCGTAGCCGCCCCAACCGCTGTCGATCTTGGTGGCCGAGATCAATGTGGCACCGGTCAGCGGCGTCGGCATCGTGTACTGATACAGATCTCCGGCCGAATTCGTGATGTAGGTACGGCCGTTGGTCGCGCACTGCGCGGAATCAGCGGCCTGCGCGGTGCCGTGGGTGACCGCGAGAAGCGGCAGCGCGGCAGCCACTGCGGTCATCAGCGCCGTGGCGCGGCGGCGCGAACGGGAAACGGATTTGGACAAGACGAGCCCCCAGGGAATGGAAATGCAAGCACAGGATCGACTGGCGACGCTGACGCCAATCCCCATCGATGTATCACACAACAGGCCGACTTCTCCAAAAGGTGCAGCGCACCAGTCGGCGGCAGACACGAGGTGGAAACCCGCCGACAGCCACTTATTGAAGGAGGGTTGAAAAATGAACTCCGCAACGCAACCCGCCAGGCACGTCCACCAAAGATAACGTTTTGACATTGCGGGCGACTTTCCCTAGGGGAAGCGAGGTGCGATAACGAGGGCATAACAGTCCCCTGGGTGGCCTGTACAAGCGTCGAGCAGTGGGTTCCCATACGGAAGCTTGGAATTTTCTGTTCTTGTCCTGTGGGGGGACTGTGCCTTCGTATCGGCGGCTCGCGCGCAATTTCCTGATGACCAGGTTGCGCCGCAGTAAGTGGGGCCGCGCGATCGGCCTCGTTCTCGCGATGCTGATGGCGACGGTCTCGCTCGCCGTGGCCGACGTGGGATTCCCGCTGTACCCGGACCCGCTGCCCGGGGCGAAGGGCCCCGGGCAGCGGTGGGGCAGCGCCGAGGGACGCGACCACCTGGTCGACGGGCCGCGCAACACCGAGCTGCCCGAATCCCTGCGGTCCAAGTACCCCCTGACCACGCCCGCAGCGGCCCGGCCGACACCGCGCGTCAACACCGTCGCCGTGGCCGCCGCGCCCGCGCCGGAGACGACCGGGTTCGACCGGAGGACCAGCCGCGAGCTGACCGCCGAGCGGGACGAGCGCAGCCGCACGTACGCCAACGAGGACGGCACGCGCACGACCGAGCTGGCCACCACCTCCATCAACTACCGGGACCGCAAGGGCGACTGGCAGCCCATCGACACCAGCCTCGTCGAGCGGGACGGGAGCTGGACGAACGCGGCCGACGCGGTCGGCGTGCGCATCGCCCGACGCGCCGACAGCGCGGAGCTGGCCGCGCTCGCCTTCCCCACGGGCGAGACCTTCGGGTACGCGCTGGACGGCGCCGCCCCCAGCGCGGGCACCGCCGACGGCAGCCGGGTCAGCTACCCGGACGTGCTGCCGGAGACCGACCTGTGGCTGGACTCCCAGGCCGGGGGCGTCAAGGAGACCCTGGTCCTGCGCTCGGCCGCGGCGCCCACCGACTTCCTGTTCCCGCTGAGGCTGTCGGGCCTGACGGCCCGTCAGGAGAACGGCGCGATCCTGCTCCTCGACGCCGGGGGCCGCACGAAGGCGGTCGTCCCGGCCGGGTACATGGAGGACGCGAACAAGACGGTCTCGCAGGCCGTGCGCTACGAGCTGGTCGGGGCCGACGGCGGACAGGCGCTGCGCGTCTCCGTCGACGCCGCGTGGCTGCGCGACCCCGCCCGCGCCTTCCCCGTCCGGGTCGACCCCTCCGTCGACGCCACCAACGCCTCCACTTCGATGAGCGTCCGCGGCGGCGGCTCGGTCGTCGGCTCCAGCGAGCTGGAGATCGGCAAGGGGCCGAACGGCGCCAGCGCCGCCTACCTCGGCTTCCCCGGTCTCGACGAGGAGCTGAAGCACCACAAGGTCTTCGGTGCGCAGTTGCAGCTGGTCAACTACGACTCCGGCACCTGCAAGCCGCGTTCCGTCTCGGTGCACCCCGTGACCGAGGCGTGGACGGCGGGGACGGGCACGTCCTACCCGGGGCCTTCGGTGGGCCCGGCCATGGTGTCCAAGTCCTTCTCCTACGGATACGTCGGACTGGGCCAGACGCAGTCCGGGTGCCCTCCCGCGGCCGAACTGCTCGACCTCGGCAAGGCCGGCCGCGACCTCGTGCAGGGCTGGGTGAGCGGCACCAGGGCCAACCACGGCCTGTCCGTGCGCGCCTCGGCCACCGACCCCCTCGCGTACAAGAAGTTCACCGGCCACTCGACGGCCAACCCGCCGAAGCTGTACGTCACGCACTCCCCGTACGACGCGGCCTACGCCTTCCCCAAGCCCGTGCCGGATCCGCCCGTTCTGCAGAACCAGAACGGCAGGGTCAAGGTCGTCGTCACCAACCGGGGCGCCGAAACCTGGACCCCGGCCACCTACTACCTGGCGTACCGGCTCTACAACTCCAAGGGCAAGCTCGTCTCCCAGCAGCGCGCCGGCGCCCTGCCCGGCAGCGTCGCGCACGGCGCGAAGGCGACCGTGGACGCGACGATCAAGGCGCTGCCGCCGGGCGGCTACCTGCTCGACTTCACCATGGTCCGCACCGGCGGCAAGGTCTTCACCGACGAGCAGGTGCCGCCGGGCCGGCTGACCATCCAGGTGTACGACATCGCGCCGGTGGTCAAGGAGCAGTTCCCGCCCAACGGCTACCAGGCGCAGACCCTCACTCCGCAGCTGTGGGCCGCCGGCGTCGACATCGACGCCCCCGCCGGGTCGAAGCTCCAGTACAAGTTCGAGATCTGCGAGGCGGACGAGGCGGACAAGCCGACGGCCTGCACCACCTCCGCCTACCAGACGACTTCGGCCCACCCCGTTCCCGCCGGGCGGCTGAAGTGGGGCAAGACGTATCTGTGGCGCGGGTTCGTCAAGGACGCGTCCACCGAGGTGCCGACCGCGCGGGTCGCCCTGCTCACCTCGGTGCCGCAGCCCGAGATCACCTCCCGTCTCGCGCAGTCCGGCGGGCAGGAGTTCGACCCGAACATCGGCAACTTCACCACGTCGGCGATCGACTCGTCCGTGACCGGCGTCGGGCCCGACATGACGCTGGTGCGCACCTACAACAGCCTGGATCCGCGCCGTGACCTGGCGTTCGGCGCGGGCTGGTCGACGCGGTACGACATGCGGTTGACCCCGGACGACGACGGGACGGGCAACGTCGTCATCCGCTACCCGGACGGGCAGGACGTGCGGTTCGGCAAGAACGCCGACGGCACCTTCGCGCCCCCGTCCGGCCGTTTCGCCAAGCTGACCCTGGCCACGCCGAGCGGCACGTACAAGCTCCAGGACAAGGCCGGGACGACGTACGACTTCAGCAACACCGGCCTGCTGGTGAAGGTCACCGATCCCTTCAACGGGTCGGTCAACCACACCTACACGGGCGGCAGGCTCTCCACCGCGGTGAACTCCCGCACCGGCCGCTCGCTGACGTTCACCTGGACCGGTGCCCACGTCACGAAGGTGTCGACGAACCCGGTGGACGGGGCACCGCTGAGCTGGACGTACGGCTACACCGGCGACCTGCTGGACAAGGTCTGCGATCCGACCGGCGGTTGCACCCTGTACACCTACGAGCAGGGCAGCCACTACCGCACCACCGTCCTGGACGCCCGCCCCGAGTCGTACTGGCGCCTGGGCGAGGACGAGGGCACCGCGGCCGCCAGTGCCAACGAGAGCAACCTCGGCAAGGACCGCGGCACGTACGTCGACGTGAAGCTGGGAGCGGCGGGCGCGATCACGGGCGACCCGGGCACCGCGGCCGTCTTCAACGGGTCCACGTCCCGGGTCGGCCTGCCGTCGGGCACCGTGAAGAAGAGCCGCGACCAGGCCGTCGAGGTGTGGTTCAAGACCATCGCCACCGGAGTCGGCGGACCGCTGATCGGCTACCAGAACAAGGCGTGGGGCACCGCTCCCGGAGTCGGCGTCCCGCTGCTCTACGTGGGTACGGACGGCAAGCTGCGCGGCCAGTTCGCCACGGGCACCGTCGCCCCGATCACCGACGGCACCAAGAACGTCAACGACGGCAGGTGGCACCACGCCGTGCTCTCCGTCTCCGGCTCGACCCAGAGCCTCTACCTGGACGGGAAGCTGTCGGGGACGATCACCGGCAAGCAGGTGGTGCAGGGCGACCTCACCTTCAACCAGATCGGTGCCGCCCACGCCACCACCCCCGCGTCCTGGCCCGGCTGGGGGTCCACCGGCGCCCGTTCCTTCGCGGGCACCATCGACGACGTCGCCGTCTACCACCACCCGCTGGGCACGGCGGCCGTCGCCGGCCACTACCGCGAGGCGCTGCGTGCCTCGGACGTCCTGACGAAGACCACGCTGCCTTCGGGCAACGTCGCGTCCGAGGTGCGGTACGACGTCTCCCGCGACCGGGTCGAGGAGTACACCGACCGCAACGGCGGCGCCTGGAAGGTCGGCGCCCCGGCCGTCTTCGGCGACGACAAGGACCTGCGCCGCACGGTTCAGGTCCAGGACCCGCTCGGCTCGCCGTACTTCTACGAGTACGACGGACTGACCTCGCGCATGCTCCGCTACGGAGCCCCCCTGGGCATCGGCCCGCGCGCGTCCAGGCCGTCCCCGTCCCCCTCCCCCTCGCCGACCCCGTCTCCGACGTGCAGCAAGCCCGACCCGCAGGACCCGACGTTCTGCACCACCCCGATCGGCGGGGGAGGCGGTGAACCCGAGTTCATCGAGTTCCCGCTCGACGGCGTGGCCATCCGGACCTTCAAGTACGACAACCAGGGCTTCCAGACCGAGGTGCACAGCGAGAACGGCGACACGGTCACCCTGGGCCACGACGACCGGGGCAACATCACCAGCCGCACGACGTGCCGTGCCCCGGGCGACTGCCAGACGGCGTACACCACCTACCCGGTCGGCGCCGACGACTTCGACCTGCGTGCCGACCAGCCCTCCGAATCGCGTGACGGCCGCTCGACGAGCGCGACCGACAACCGCTACCGCACCCGCTACACCTACACGCCGTCCGGCGCGCTCGCCACGCAGACCGCGCCCGACGGCGGCAGCGTCCGCCACAGCTACACCGACGGCACCCAGGCGGCGGTGGGCGGCGGCAACGTGCCCGCGGGCCTTCCGCTGACGACCACCGACCCGCGCGGCGCGGTCACCCGCTACCAGTACGTCAAGAACGGCGACCTGGCGGCCGTGACCGACCCCTCGGGCGCGGTCACCAGGTTCACGTACGACGAACTGGGCCGCAAGCTCACCCAGACCCTGGTCACGGACGCCCAGCCCGCGGGCCTCACGACCACCTACACCTACGACAAGCTCTCGCGGCTCACCTCCACCACGGATCCCGCGGCGACCAACGTCATCACCCTCGGCAAGCACCAGCAGAAGGCCGCCTCCGCCTACGACGCGGACGGCAACGTGGTGCGCACCGAGGTCAGCGACCTGCTCGGCGGCGACGAGCCGCGGGTGATGACCTTCGAGTTCGACGACCACGGCCGCCCGGAGAAGGTCAGGGACGCCGAGGACAACGAGACGACGTACGCCTACGACGCCGCGGGCAACAAGACGTCGATGGTGGACGGCAACGGCAACCGCTTCAGCTACCTCTACACCGCGCGCAACATGCTCGCCGAGAGCCGTCTGCACGACTGGGACGACGACGGCGGGGACGACGACCACACCGTCCTCCAGTCGGTCGCCTACGACGCGGGCGGCCGGGTCGCGCGCCAGACCGACTCGATGGGCCGCTCCGTGGTCTACAAGTACTTCGGCGACGACCTCGTCAAGTCGACGACGCTGACGGACTTCCACGACCCCGACGGCACCAAGCGCGACATCGTCCTGGAGTCCAACGAGTACGACGGCGCGGGCAACGTCCTGACGGAGACGGCGGCCAACGGCAAGGCCGTCACGAAGTACACCTACGACGCGGTGGGCCGCGTGGCGTCGACGGTCGCGGACCCGGGCGGAACGCACCGCGGCACCTCGTACACCTACGACCTCGCGGGCAACGTGCTGACCTCCAGGGAGACGGGCAACCCGTCCAACGTCCCCTGGCCGGTCACCGTGGCGTCCAAGAACACCAGCTACGTCTACGACGCCGTCGGCAACCTCAAGTCCCAGACCGTCGAGAACGGCACGGCCCCGCAGACCACCGAGTACGGCTACGACCAGCGCGGCCTGACCACGTGGGCCAAGGACCCCGAGGGCAACGTCACCGACTACGCCTACGACGAGCTGGGGCGCTCCCTGTCCGCCACCGCGCCCTCCGTGCAGACGGAGACCAGCGGTTCCGCCCCGGTCGCCGCGCGTCCTTCGAGCTACACCGGCTACGACACCTTCGGCGCCGTCACCCAGACCCAGGACGCGCTGGGCAACGTCAGCCGCACCGCCTACGACCAGCTCGGCCGGGCCGTGTCCGCGTCCTCCCCCGCCTACAAGGCACCGGGGACGGACACGTCGGTCACCCCGAGCATCGCCAACCGCTACGACGCGCTCGGCAACGTCCTGGAGACGACCGACCCGCTGGGCCGCGTCACCACGTTCGCCTACGACCGCCAGAACCGCATGACGGCCAAGGACGTGCCCGTCGGCAGCGGGGACGAGCGGGCCCGGTGGAAGTACTCCTACACGCGCACCGGCCAGCTCCTGTCGGTCGTCAGCCCCACGGGCAGCCGTTCCGAGGCGACGTACGACGACCTGGACCGCATGGTCACCAGCACCCAGATCGAACGCAAGCCCGTCCCCGCGGCCTTCACCAGCCGCAGCGAGTACGACGACCTGGGCAACGTCCTCAAGCAGACCGCGCCCGGCGGGGCCTACTCCCAGGTCAGGTACAACGCGCTGGGCCAGCCGACGCGGCTGGTGGACCCGGCGGGCGTCGTCACGGAGCTGGGGTACGACTCCCTGGGCCGCCAGGTGCGGCAGACCGACGGCATGCGGCGGACGGCCGCCAAGACCTACGACGTGCTGGGACGGCTCGTCCGGGACGAGAGCCTCGACAGCACCAACAACCTGCTCCGCGAGGTCCGCTACGGCTACGACAAGGTCGGCAACCTCACCTCGTCCACCGACGCGCTCAAGCGCACCACGACCTACTCCTACGACGCGCTGGGCCGGCTCACCACCCAGACCGAGCCGGTCTCCGACACCAAGTCGATCACCACGTCCTTCGGTTACGACGCGGCGGGCAACCGCACCCGTTACACCGACGGGCGCGGCAACTCCACCTACTACACCGTCAACACCCTGGGCCTGCCCGAGTCGGTGATCGAGCCTGCCACCGAGCGCGACCCCGCGCCGCAGGCCCGCACCTGGACCGTCGCGTACGACCAGGCGGGCCGGAAGGTGAAGGCGACCGCACCCGGCGGCGTGGTCACCGAGCAGGAGTACGACAAGGCCGGTCTCGTCACCCGGGCGACGGGCTCCGGCGCCGAAACCGCCACGCCCGAGAAGAAGTTCGCGTACGACGTCCTGGGCCGGGTGACCAAGGCGTCCACGCCCAAGGGCGACAACTCCTACGAGTACGACGACCGCGGGCTGCTCCTGAAGGCGACGGGCCCTTCGGGCGACGCGACCTACGAGTACAACAGCGACGGCCAGCTCACCTCCCGCACCGACGCGGCCGGGACGGCCTCCTTCGGCTACGTCAGCGGACGTCTGTCGTCCAGCACCGACCCGCTCACCCGGACGCGGCAGAGCTTCGGCTACGACGCGGCCGGCCTCATCAAGCAGATCGGCTACGGGGCGGGACAGAACCGGGAGCTGACCTACGACGAACTGGGCCGCGTCGACACCGACACGCTCAAGAGCGGCACCGGAGCCGCGGTCATGTCGACCGACTACGACTACAGCATCGACAACCACCTGACGGCCAAGACCTCGGCCGGAACCGCCAAGCCGGGCAAGGAGACGTACGACTACGACCAGGCGGGCCGCCTCACGGGGTGGGAGGCCGAGGGCGAGAGGACCGAGTACGCCTGGGACGACAGCGGCAACCGCGTCAAGAACGGCGCCAAGACCGCGACCTTCGACGAGCGCAACCGCGTCCTGTCGGACGGCGACTACACCTACGACCACACCGAGCGCGGCACCCTCGCCTCGCGCACCAGCTCCGGCCTGAAGGAAGAGTTCACCTTCGACGCGTTCGACCGCATGACCAAGGCGGGCGAGAGCGGGACGGAGTACACCTACGACGCGCTGGACCGGGTGTTCTCCCGCAACGGCACGGACTTCACGTACGCGGGCGCCTCGCCCGACCCGGTGAAGGACAACTCCGCGACCTACGGCAGGGGTCCGGGCGACGAACTCCTGGCCGTGGCCGAGGGATCGGGGCCCGCCCGGCTCACCATCGCCGACCAGCACGGCGACGTCGTCGGCAGCATGTCGGCGACGGACGGCGCGGCGTCCTCCCTGGAGGAGAAGGCGGCGTTCGCCCCCTTCGGCGAGAAGCGCGGCACGACCGGCGTCTCGGGCAACGTGGGCTACCAGGGCGACTACACCGACCCGGACACCGACCAGGTGAACATGGGCGCCCGCTGGTACGACCCCGGCACCGGAGCCTTCGACTCCCGCGACACCTACCAGTACTCGTCCGGCGCCTCCATCCTCGCCAACCGCTACACCTACGGGAACGGAGCACCGCTCGACTTCACCGACCCCGACGGGAACTGGGGCTGCGGCTGGTGCACGAGCGCCCTCGGCTGGGGGGCGAAGAAGGCGCGTCAGGGCGCCGGCTACGTGAAGGACGGCGCCGTCTGGGTCGGGAACAAGGTCGCGGGCGGAGCCAAGGCGACCTGGGGCTACATCACCAAGGGCGCCAAGTACGTGTGGGGCGGGATCCAGACGGGCCTTCGTTATGCCTCGTCCGGCATCTCCTGGGCGCTCAAGACAAGCTGGGGAGGCCTCAAATCCCTCTACAGGAACACCCCCGGGGCCAAGCAGCTGGTCGACTTCGGCAGGGACACCGCACGCTTCTTCACGTCGGGGGAAGCGAAACGGTGGGCCAAGCAGCAGGCCGAGCAGGCCATGCGGGAGGCCGTCGAGATCAAGAAGACGATCACCCGGAACACCAAGGCGGTGCTCGCCAAGGCGGCCAAGCTGAACCCGATGCCGCACATCGCCGCCGCGACGAAGCCCCTGATGGCGATCGGTACGGCCATCGTGAGCGCCACGGTCAACGCGCCCGCGGCGCTGGTCAGTGCCACCCGTGACGTCGTCAAGGACCTGGGAGCCGCCGCGGACCGGCTCCGCGACGCGGCGGTCCAGCAGATCGGCAGTGTCGTTGAGGACGTCAAGGACATCGTCGACGCGGCGGTGGACCTGGCCCCGGCCGCCTGGGAGGGCGTCAAGACCATCGGCAACGCCATCGGCGAGGCCACCGGCTTCAACGACATGAAGCGGTGCGTCACGCAGGGCGACATGGAGTCCTGCGCGTGGGCGCTCGCAACCGTGGCGGGCGCCGCCACGGGCGGCGCGGGCGCCCTGCTGGTCCGCTCCGCCAAGGCGGGCCGGATGGGCATGAAGGCCGCCAAGCACGCGGACGACATCGCGAACGTCGCCACGAAGGTCGGCAACGCGGTCGAGAAGGTCGACACGGCGATCAGCAGGGTCGAGACCGCGGTCTCCTGCTCAGTGGCGGCGAGCGCGGCCGTCGGCAACAGCTTCGTCGCGGGCACCGAAGTGGTCATGGCCGACGGCAGCCGCAAACCGATCGAGCAGGTCGAGGAGGGCGACGTCGTCCTGGCGACGGACCCCACGACCGGGAAGACCTCCCCCCAGGAGGTCACGGACACGATCGTCGGCAAGGGCGAGAAGCACCTGGTCGAGCTCACCGTCGACACCGACGGCGAGAAGGGCGACGCCACCGAGAAGATCACCGCGACGACCGGGCACCCCTTCTGGGTCCCCAGCCTGAAGAAGTGGCTGACCGCAGGCGAACTCCGGCCCGGCCAGTGGCTCCAGACCGGCACCGGCACCTGGGTCCAGCTCGACGCGGCCCGCGCCTGGACCCAACAGGCCGCGGTCTACAACCTGAGCGTCGACACGGCCCATACGTACTATGTGCTGGCGGGCACCACGCCGGTCCTCGTTCATAACGTCGACCTCGATGCTCTTAACGCCTGCCCCGCCACCAAAAAAACACACTTTGCGAGCGTGACGGTGCATGATTCGCGCGGCAAGGTCTTGCACGAATACGACATTCGCAGTGGCGCGCAGAGGCCTTCGGAGAAGGCAATGGGACTTCGGGGAGGCGAGGCCCTTAGCCACACCGAAAACCGGGCCGCCCGCATGGCCGGCGGAGTTCCGAGCTATGGCAAGAAGATCTCCAAGGACGACGAGTTCTTCATGGACACACCAGTCCCGTTGAATGGCTACGTAGTCATCGACGGAACCGCGCCGCCTTGCCCGAGCTGCATGGGCGCCATGAGACGTGCGGCCGAAGACACGGGATCAACATTTACTTATATATGGGATAATTCAGGCAAGGCGGCTTGGTGGAGCGCGTCCGGATAGGCCGAATTAGTCCGATCTCAACCTTTCACCTCGGAACTACATAGGGAAGAGAATGCTGGAAGATCGCATGGACCCTGTACAGATCCTTGCACGCGTCGGCGGGGCCATTAGAAGAGATCGAGACGCCGAAAGGGCGTTTGAGGTCTGGGTTCATTTGGCGCGCAAGGCCGGATGGGAAGTAATCGAGACACCCGAGGACCGCAACCCTGACGATTCGACAGACCTCGGATCCGTCTTGATCGAGGGCATTAAATACCGGATTCGCTATTCACCTCGAGTACGTCGCGTACTAGTGGACGACTCCACCGAAAAGCTGACGCACAGGAACATCCTCGGCTACGCATCTTGGGCTGAGCCGGACCTGTCAGTTTACAAATTGGAATAAATATTCCAATTCGCTGCACGGGTCTGCCCTGCACCTGCAAAACGAAAGGCGCAGGGCAGGCCCGAGGCCAAGTGATCGCACCCGAGAAATGGCTCACACCGCAGGCAGAGTCTCACGAGGCAACGGACGAGTGCACGACCTGGGAGACGGGTAGCCCCGCGCACTGCGGCAGCCATACGGCGAAACAACTGCCCCGGACGGCCTGCCACTACCACCAAGTTGAGCCCCACCGTCGCAGCCGCCGCAGCTAGGAGCGCCCCGGATCTCTCTTCCGGCACCGGACCACCCTCCAGAACGCTCACTGCCCGCCTGACAGGCATCGGGAATGCCATCATCCTGGGCGACGCCGGTGCGACGCGGCAGGCCCGTCCACACCTAGCCGTAGCCGCCCATGAGAGAGAACGGAATACAGCCCGCTCAGGCGCCGTCTTCAACACCAAGCACTCTCTGCCTGATACCTCCCCGCCCCATCCTGGAATACCGCAGCCCGTACCCACCCCGGATGCGCTCGGCCGCGGAACACCCCACCGCGATCACGAGCCGCCGCTCCCATCCGCTACGCTGTCCTGGGCTGCACTCACCAGCAGTCCTGGACCTTGTTGCGGATGCGTTCCGCGCGAGGCCCCGCCTCCGTAGCTCAGGGGATAGAGCACAGCTCTCCTAAAGCTGGTGTCGCAGGTTCGAATCCTGCCGGGGGCACAGGGAAGGAGGGGGCGTCCGCGGGGATCCGTGGGCGGCCCCTCTTCTTCGTCTCCCCCGCCCCGGGTCAGTCCGAGACGCCCAGGTCCTCGCGCATGATGCGGCGCATCGCCGTCAGCTCCGGTTCCGCCGCCTTCAGGTCGCGGAGGGTCTGTTCCGCGCTCTCGCCGTCCCTCGCCAGGCCCCGGTCGATGCGCTTGGTCTTCGCGTCCACGTCCGCCAGGACCTTGTTGACCGCGCGCGACGCCCGCAGGACCGTTTCCGGGACGATCATCTGGGCCTCTGCGTAGCGGTCGCGGTAGTCGCGGCGGGCCTCTTCGACCTGGGCGCGGTCCGCCTCGGCGTAGACGCCGTCCCGCAGGCGGTGCAGGGCGTCCTTCAGCATCGTGTGGAAGTGCCGCGCCGAGCGGTTCATCGCGGTGTACGCGGCGCGCCGCTCCTCGTACAGCCTGCGCCCGTCCTCCGCCGCCACCTCCTGCGCGCGCTGGCGGCGCGTCGCCCACGTCAGGACCAACGGCGCGGCGAGCGTGCCGAGTACGCCGACGACTGCGGTGACCATGGCGGCGGTGGCTGCTCCCATGCGCGCGAGCCTAACCGGCGCCTCGGCGCGCCCCAACGGGTAGGCACGCACCAACCGGCGGGCACGCACCGGCGGGCACGCACCGGCGCCCCGCCACCTCGGGAGGGGGCGGGGCGCCGGACGGTCGTGCCGGAGGGCGTCAGGTGTTGCTGGGGATGCGCTCCTGGGCCTCGTGCGCCCGGGGCACCGTGCCCGCGTCGGGCTCGGGGCGGTGGCCGGGCCACCAGACCTTCGGGCCGAGCAGGCTCGTCACCGTCGGGACCAGCAGCAGCGCCATCACGAACGCCGTCAGCAGGATGCCGAACGCCACCGCGAAGCCCATCTGCTGGAGCATCGAGTTGTCCGCGAGCATCAGCACGCCGAACGTACCCGCCAGGATGATCGCCGCCGCGCTGATCGTCGGCGCCGAGTGGGAGACCGCGAGGCGGACCGCCTCGCGCGGGCCGTGGCCCTGCCTGATCTCCTCGCGCAGTCGGGCCACCATCAGGATGTTGTAGTCCGTGCCGATGGCCACCACGAAGAGGTAGACGATCACCGGGAGCATGAAGAGCATGCCGCTCTCGCCCTTGATGTCCTGGAAGAGCCAGACGCTGGAGCCGAGCGTCGCGGTGAAGCCGAGGCCGACCGCGACCATCAGGTACAGCGGCGCCACGATGCTCCGCAGCAGCAGACCCAGGATGATCATGATGGCGAGGCCCGCGACCGGGAACACCAGCTTGTAGTCGTGGGTCACGGCCGTCTCGATGTCGGCGAGGACCGCCGTCATGCCGCCGACGTACGCCTTGGAGCCCTGCGGCGCCGCGTCGTGGATCTCGCTGCGCAGGTCACCGCCGACCAGCTCGATCGCCTTCTCGGACGCGGGCTTGTGCTTCAGCACGACGCTGTACATGACGACGTCGCCCTTGTCGTTCGGCGTCGCGGGCGAAACGCTGCCCACGCCCTCGAAGCCCGCGACCTTCTTCTCGAAGGCGGCCAGCTGGGCCTTGTCGAGCGCCGCGCCGTTCTGCGACTTGACGTACACCAAGGCCGGGTCGGCCTGGCCGGCCGAGAAGCTCTTCTGCACGTCGTCCATGACCCGTACGGACTCCAGGTCCTTGGGCAGGGAGCTGGACTGGTCGAACTCCGCCTTGAAGCCGAGCGCGCCCACCGCGAGGATCGCCAGCACGCCGCCGGAGACGGCGGCGACCAGGGCAGGGCGGCGCGCGGTCATCCGGCCGACGCTGTTGGCCATGGCGTTCTTCGGGGTGGTCTTCCACGCCTTGGACGGCCAGAACGCCTTCGTGCCCAGCAACGAGAAGACCGCCGGGACCAGCGTCAGCGCGGCGACCAGCGTCACGGCGACCGAGATCGCCAGCGACGGGCCCATGGCGCGCATGCTGCCCATGGTGGACAGGACCAGCGCGAGGAAGGCCACGATGACCGCGCCCGCCGCGGACGCGATGGTCTCACCGACCCGGGAGACCGCCAGGATCAGCGCCTCCTTGGGCTCCATGCCCTGGCGCAGGTGCTCCCGGTAGCGGAAGAGGAGGAACAGGATGTAGTCGGTGCCGACGCCGAAGAGGACGACGATCAGGATCGGCGTGACGCTGGAGTCGGCCTCCATGCCGAAGGCGTCGCTGACGGTCGCGATGAAGCCGTTGGCCACCGCGAACATCACGCCGATCATCACCACGGGCAGCAGCGCGATCAGCGGGCTGCGGAAGATCGCGCCGAGCAGCACGATGATCAGGAGCAGCGTGGCCGACATGATCATCGCGTCGGTGTCGCCCGCGGACTTGGTGGCGTCCGCCGACTGCGCGACGTTGCCGGTGACGCCCATCTCCAGGTCGGTGCCCTTGATCAGGCCCTTGCCCGCTTCGCGCAGGGCGTCGACGTCGTCGAACGCCTCCTCGCTCTGCGCCATCGGGTCCTTCTCCGTGGAGTAGACGTTCGCCAGGGCCAGCAGCCCGTCCTGGGAGACCGACTGCGGGTTGGTCTCCACCTTCGCGAACGTCTTGTACTTCTTCGCCTGGAGGCCCTGGGTGACCTTCAGGACGTCCGCCTTGTCGGCGGCGGTCAGCTTGCCCCCGTCCGCCCGCTGGTAGACCACGATGGCAGCCGTGGTCTCCTTCTTGGGGAACGCGCTCTCCTCGATCTTCGACACCCGCACCGATTCGTAGTGCGAGGGCAGGAAGTCCGACTGGTCCGTGCTCGACTGGAGCTTCGGCGCGAAGGCGGAGAGCGCCACCGCCGCGAGGATCCAGGCGACGATGGTGAGCCAAGGGCGGTTGACGGAGAACCGTCCTACCCGTCCGAACATGACGCTCCTTCGATGCGTATTCCGTTGCCTGCCTGTTGCGTGCCTGACGCATGTCTGATGGTCAGGTATTCAGGCGGCAACGAAACGCTATGGGGCTTCATTTGGGCCGTGCAACGAAGAACCCGTTAAATCGACCCGCAGACCGAGGGGTATCCCCCGCACGGTGGAGACCCGCCTACTCGCCTCGGTGTACACGGAGGTCATGAGCATGGCACCTGGGGATGAGAAGGGCGGAGAACGCCTGGTCGGCCCGTGGGGGTCCGGCGCCGCCCTGTCGAGAATAGAACGCCCAATCCACCGTTCGCACAAGGGGGTTGAGCCGATGACCTCGCCCAATTCGGACCTGATTTCGCCGCCCGGTAAGCCCTGGTGATTCACTGGCGGTGAATGCCGTCACGTTGATGAGGAGGGGCGGATGTCCGCATCGGTTGCAGGGATCCGGGTACGTTCCATTGTCTCCCGGCTCGAAATGCGCGAACCGGAGCTGGAAGAGCGGCTGTTCCGGGATCTGGAGCGGGTCGAATCGCGCCTGCTGGCGTGCGTTGCGGAATCCGGGGATCCGTATCTCGTCGAAATAGTGGGGCACCTCGTCGGATCGGGCGGCAAGCGGATGCGGCCGCTGCTCGCGCTGCTGGGTGGGGAGTTCGGGGAGCGGGCCGGCCCCGGTACGGAGGGCGCCCGCGACGGGGTCGTCGAGGCCGGGGTCGTCGCCGAGCTGGTGCACCTCGCCTCGCTCTACCACGACGACGTCATGGACCGCGCGACCATCCGGCACGGCGTCCCCAGCGTCAACGCCCGCTGGGGCAACGGCGTCGCGGTCATGGCCGGCAACTGGCTGATAGCCAGGGCGACCCGGCTCTCCGCCGAGCTGGGGCCCGAGGCGGTGCCCCTCCAGGCGACGGGCTCCGACCGGCTCGTACGCGGGCAGATGGCCGAGCTGATCGGGCCCGCGCCCGGGGAGGACCGGCTCGCGCACTACGTACGGGTCGCGTCCGACAAGTCCGCCGCCCTCTTCTCCCTCGCGCTGCGGCTGGGCGCCGTGCAGGGCGGGGCGTCCGAGGAGACCGGGCGGGCACTGGAGGAGTACGGGACCCAGCTGGGCATCGCCTTCCAGATGACCGACGACCTGCTGGACGTCACGGCGCCCGCGGAGGCGTCCGGGAAGGAGCAGGGGAAGGACCTCGCGGTGGGGGTGGCGAGCCTGCCCGTACTGCTGGCGCTCTCGGGAAGCGCGGAGGGGCCGGCGGGCTCCGGGCGCGCGGAGGCGGATGAGTTGCGGGCGCTGCTGGAGGCCGCGCCCACGGACCCCGCGGCGCGGGAGAAGGCCCTGGGGCTGCTGCGGACGTCCTCGGCGATGGAGCGGGCGCGCGAGCTGCGGGACGAGCGGCTGGGGCTGGCCAGGTCCGCGCTGGAGGCGCTGCCCGACGTGCCCGCGCGGCGGGCGCTGCTCGCGCTCTGCGCGTTCGTGGCGGTACGGACCGGCTAGGCGCGTCCCTGCCGGGTACGGCGCCCGGGGCGCCGTACCCGCCGGGGGCGCCGTACTCGCCCGGGGCGACAGGGTCCCTACGGCTGGCGGAGTTCGTCCGGGCAGGCCGTGCCCCGCGGCATCTTGTACGGGGCCCCCAGGCGGTACACGCCCGCCTTCGGCGCCACGAGCTCCGTCCACTCGTCGCCCGCCGAGTTCTTCTCCACCTTGATCAGGCAGCCGTTCGGGTTCGTGAACGTCTTCGGCCCGTCGCCGTCCCGCCGCTTCGACTCCTCCGTCTCCTCCGGCGGGTCGACGCTCTTGCCCTTCTCGTCGACGAGGCTCAGCCACGGCGAGTACGGGACCCGTATCAGCACCCGGCCCGGCTCGGAGACGTGGATGACGACCTTCTCCGCGCCCGCCTCGTCGACCGTCGCGGGCGGCTCGGCCATCGGCGTCGGGTCCTGGACGGCGAAGAGCTGCCAGTTCGCGTCGCCCCACACCTGCTTCAGGTACGGCTGCCCCTCCTTGACCAGCTCCGCCTCCTGCTCGGCGCCCGACGAGTCGGGGTCGCCCTTGGGCAGCACCACGTACCGCACGGCCCAGCGGTCGAGCCACTGCCGGTAGTTCACGGAGTTGAGGGTGTCGTCGTAGAAGAGCGGGTTGCGCTCCATGTCTGCCTGCCGGTTCCAGCCGCGGGCCAGGTTCACGTACGGGGCGAGCGCGGACGCCTCCCGGTGGCTGCTGGCGGGCACGACCTCGACCCGGCCCTTCTCCGCGTCGAGCCGCTTCAGCTGGTCGACCAGCGGGGCCAGCTCACGGGTCCAGGACGCCGTGGGAGCCGTGCGGATGATGTCGTCGACGCCCTTGAAGCCGATCCAGAAGTTCAGCCCGGCAAACGCGACGAGCAGCGCGTACCACTTGCGGGACTTCGGCACGGCGTACGGCAGCGCCGCGATCAGCGCGATGCCCGCGAAGAGCATCGCCATGCGCGACACGTTCGACCCGATCTGCGAGTCGACGATCCAGGTCAGGACGGTACCGATGCCGTAGACGGCGGCGGCGGTGCGCACGGTGCGCCAGTTCTTCGGTACGAGGACGTAGACCAGCACCGCGTACAGGAAGGGCAGCGACAGCGTCCACAGGGACATCGGCTGCGTCCCCGAGAAGGGGAACAGGAAGTGCGAGGCGGCGACGACGGCGACGGGCGCCAGGCCCAGCGCGTACGCGCCGGGGCGGCGCTTGTTCAGGAACAGGGCCGCCGCGACGACCCCCAGGTACAGCCCGGCCACCGGGCTGCCCGCCGTGGCGAGCCCCGCGAGCGGCGCGGCGACGGCGGCCTTGGCCCACCGCTTGTGGCGCCAGCGGTGCGGCCACGCGAAGACCGCGGCGGCGGCGCCGACCGCGAACATCATGCCGAGGCCGAAGGTGACCCGGCCCGAGAGCGCGTTGCAGAAGAAGGCGAAGACGCCCGCGAGCGAGCAGGCCAGCGGATTGCGGACGGCCCTGATGCGGGTCAGGATCAGCGCGGTCAGACCGGCCGAGACCGTCCCGACGATCATCATCGTGGTGCGCACGCCGAACACCGACATCAGGTACGGCGAGATCACGCTGTACGAGACGGGGTGCATGCCGCCGTACCAGGCGAGGTTGTACGCGGAGCCGGGGTGCCGGCCCACGAACTCCGCCCAGGCGTCCTGCGCGGCCAGGTCCCCGCCGCTGTTCGCGAGGAAGAAGAACCAGACGACGTGCAGGACCGCGGCGACGACCGTGGCGATCGTCACGGGGTGCCTGAGCAGCCAGCGCAGGCGCTCCGCCGCCGGGGCGGAGGAGGGCGGTGCCGCGGGGACCCGGCCGTGGGCGCGGCGCGGCTGCGGCAGGCGTATTCGCGCCCCGCCGTCCATGTCCCGGGTGGGCTTCGGCTCCGCGGTGGTCACTGCGGCACTCCCCGTCTTCTCCCGTCCCCGATTGCGTTTCACTGGCATCTGCAAGGACGCTTTCCCCGCGCCGTTGAGTTGCCCGGGGACGCTAACACGTACATGTAGGGGGAAGGGGTGCCGGGAGACCGGCGCCGCTTCCCCCCCACTTCCGCTGCTCGGCCCCTGGGGCCGGCCGGCGGCTCAGCCGATGCGGGTGAGCTTCTTTCCGTACCCGGGCGCCGCCAGGTCCGACTGGAGCGCGACCGGCGCGGTCAGCTTCCCGGGGCCCGTGCCGACGGTGAGCTGTCCTACCACCGTGCCAGCCTTCGCCGATCCCGGCACCTTCTTGCCCGCGTCGTCGATCCCGATCGAGACCTTCAGACCGGGCCAGCCCAGGGCCTTCAGGTCCTTGGTCGCCACGACCGGGGTCTCGCCGCCGAGCCCGTCGTCCACGTACCCGACGACCTGGCCCTTCTTGATCACGGTCGCGGAGGTCACCGAGTCCTTGGCGGGCACGATCAGCTTGTAGCTGTTGTCGATGGCGAGCTGGAGCTTGTCCGCGAGCTTGACCGCGTCCTTCTGCCCCATGACGACGCCCAGGACGCGGCGCTCCTTGCCGTCCACGACGGTGGCGGCCGACCACAGCAGGTTGCCGCCCGCGGGCGTGGAGGAGCCGGTCTTGATGCCGCCCACGCCCGGCTTGAGCAGGATGTTGTTGTTGTTGTAGATGCGGCCGTCGATGCCCGGGATGGTGGCGTCGGGCATGTTCACGATCTCGGCGAAGGTCTCGTCCCGCATCACGGCGGCGGCCAGCTTCAGCTGGTCGTCGGCGGTGGACTTGGTCGTCGGCTCGTACCCGCTCGGGTCGGTGTACGTGGAGTTCGTCATGCCGAGGTCCTTGGCGGCGGCGTTCATCTTCTTGACGAACTCGGCCTCGTCCTTGGAGTTGGTGTCCCAGCGGGCGAGGAGCCGCGCGGCGTTGTTGCCGGACGGGATCATCAGGAGCTGGAGCATCTCGCGCTGCGTGAACTCCTGGCCCTCCTTGACCTGGGCCGTCGACTCGTCGGGGCGGTTCGACTCCTCCTCGGCGCGCGCGTCGACCTTGATCTTCGGACCGCCCTCGCCCTTCTTGAGCGGGTGCTCCTTGAGGATCACGTACGCCGTCATGGCCTTCGCCATGCTGGCGATCGGCGCGGGCGTCTGCGTGCCCGACTGGCCCATGCGGCCGACGCCCTCGACGTCGATCGCCGACTGGCCCTCCTTGGGCCACGGCAGGTCGGGCGCGCTGCCCTTGAAGGCGAAGGTCGGCTCGGCGGAGAGCGCGAGCTTCGGCTCGGGGAGCGGGCGGAAGATCTGCACGATCGCAAACACGATGAGCAGGAGCAGGACGAGGGGCGTCCAGATCTTGATCCTGCGGAGCGTGCTGCGGACCGGGGTCGGGGGCGGGGCCGGGGTGTTCGTCAGCTCCGCGAGGAGGTCGAGCGGGGGCTTGGGCGGCATCGGCTGCTGCCGGGTCCGCTCGGCCTCGGGGAAGGGAACGGGGGCGGGCGGTACGGGAGCGGAGGCCGCGGCCTTCGCGGCGGCGGGCTCCTCCGGGGCCGGGGCGGCCGCCTTCGCGGGGCCGGTCGCCTTCGCCGGGGCGGCCGCCTTCGCGGGGTCGGCCGTCTTCGCGGCCGGGCGCACGTCGTCCGAGCGCAGCGGTACGAAGGTGCTCGTGCGCTCCGCGTCGGACTCGGGCTTCCCGGCCCCGCCGGCGGCGCCGGACTTCCCGGCCCCGTCCTTCTCGTCACCCTTCGGGGGCGTGATCTTCAGGGCCGTGGTCGCGTGGTCGACGCGCGGCTTCTCCGCGGGGTCAGCGGGGTCCGCGGGGGGCGGGAGCGCCTTGAAGACGGCGGTCGGCTGGTCGACGGCGGGGGCGGCGCCCTTCTTGGCCCAGGAGGGCGTGACCTTACCTTCGGGCTCGGGAGCGTCGTCCTCCTCGGGGGCGCTGGCCCCGGAGTCGCCCTTCGCGGGCGCGACGGACCCGGCGGTCCCGCCCTCGGCGTCCGCGTCGCCCTCGGTCTCCGCGGCCTCCGGCGCGGCGGCCAGGGCGTTGCGGTTCAGGAACATCGTCTTCGGGGAGCCCTCGCCCTCCGGCTCGCGGGGCGCCTCGTCGTCACCGGTCGAGGCGGTGACTACCGACTCCTCCTCGGCGGCGCGCGACTGCCCGGCGCCACCGGTCAGGACCACGGTCTTCGGGGACTCCGCAGTCAGGGGCTCCGCCTTCGGGGACCCCGCCTCCAGAGAGCCCGCCGCCGGGGATTCCCCGGCCTCGGACCCGCCCGATTCATCCGACTTCTCCGGCGCGCCCGACTCGTCCTCGTCGGATCCGGCGGAACCTTCCGCCCCGCCGGACACTCGGGATTCCCCGGACTTACCGGATGCACCCGACTCCTCCGGCGTACCGGACTCATCGGACCTGTCAGACCTGTCAGACCTGTCAGACCTGTCAGACCTGTTAGACGCATCGGAACCATCGGGCTCACCGGACGCATCCGACTCGCCAGACGCGTCCGACCCCTCCGGCTCACCCGGTTCACCGGGCCCGTCGGGCCCGTCGGGCCCGTCGGGCCCGTCGGAGCCCTCCTCCGCCGTCGCGGCCCACGCCGCCACCGCCGCCCTCAGGCGCGCGTCGCCGTCCGGAGCGCCCTGCGCGTCCGGGTCCGGCTCCGGGACCGCTTTGAACACCCGCGTGGGGCTGTCCCCCGGGCCGTCGCCCGACTCACGGAATACCGACAGCCGGGGATCGCGTTCACCCTGGGTCTCACCCGAGGGACTGCGCTGCTCCGACTTGTCCGGGGACTGGCCCGCCACCGATGCCTCCTCATGCCGTTGCGGGACACCCCCGCCCTGTCCGAACCGTGTACCAGTGTCCTGCTGTGAGTACTTGGCCCACCCGCTAGACGAGAACGACATACCTACTGGTTCCCGTACGAAGCGCCCAGGCACTCTCGACAGATGAATGTGAGAGGGGTCACCCTGTCATTCATCCACGCGGGGAGGCATGGATGGGCAGGAGCCGCAGAACACTTCCGGAGGAGCTTCTGCTGCTCGCTCTGGACCCGGCCACGGGTACCACAGCGCAGCCGCAGTCGCTCGACCTCGGCCTCGCCGGAGCACAGCTAGTGGAGCTGGCTCTGGCAGGACGGATAGCCCCAGACGGGGATCGTATCGCCGTGGTGATGCCACGGCCGACCGGAGATCCGACTTTGGACTCCGCACTGGAGCTGCTGCGCAGGCGCGGCAGCCCGGTTCGGGCCGTCCACTGGATCGGTGGACCCCGACTGGGGCTCCGCCAGATTTACCTCTCGCATCTGGAGCGGTGCGGCATGGTGCATGCCGTGGCGGGCCAGATGTGCGGAGTGCTGCCGACGACTCGCTACCAGGCGACGGACACGGCGATCAGCCGGGACATCAGGTCCAGGCTGGATTCGGCGATCCGCACGGGGGTCCCACCGGACCCGCGGACCGCCGCGCTCGCCGCCCTGGCCCACGCGGTCGGTCTCGGCAAGCACCTGTATCCCGGGAACGAGGGGCGCTCGTCGCGCTCCAGGCTCCGGGATCTGATCAGGCACGACCCGATGAACGGCCTCGTGGCGCACGCCGTGATGGACGTTCAGAACGGCGTGGCGGCACAGCCCCGCCGCAGCCAGGCAGTCGGCCAGGGAAGCGGCGGACCCCGGCAGGGCGCCGCCGCCACGGCCACGGCCATGCCGATGCAACCGCAGCACCGCGGAAGCATGGCCCGCGCGGCGGTGCACTGAGCGGCACCGCACCGCGGCACGCGCGGCGCGCGCCGTGATCGGCACGCGCAGCGACCGGCACCACCCCGTACCACCCAGCACCGCAACCGCCGCGCCGACGTCCCCAAGACCCGGTCCGGGAGCCGCACCATCGCACGGGGCAGCCGCCACAGGGCTGTCCCGTGCGCGCATGCGCGCATTCTCCAGCGCGGACACGGCATTTGGTGGCAGTCTGCTCGGCAGTAGATACGCACAGCTATGCCAGCTACGCAGCCGGAGGTGCCGTTCCGTGGCGTCCAACGTCAACCCCACTGTCAGGCGACGCCGACTGGGCATGGAGCTCCGCAAGCTCCGAGAGGACAAAGGCATGACGGCCGAGCAGGTCGCCGACCGGCTCCTCGTCTCCCAGTCGAAGATCAGCCGCCTTGAGAACGGCCGCCGGTCGATCAGCCAGCGCGACGTCCGCGACCTCTGCGAGGTCTACGAGGTGTCGGACGGCCGCATGGTCGACTCGCTGATGCAGATGGCCAAGGACTCGCGCCAGCAGGGCTGGTGGCACGCCTTCGGCGACATCCCGTACAGCGTCTACATCGGCTTCGAGACCGACGCGGCCTCGCTGCGGGTGTACGAGTCGCAGATCATCCCGGGGCTGCTCCAGACCCGCCCGTACGCGGAAGCGATGATCGTCGGCGCGATGCCCGAGACCTCGACGGGCGACATCGAGAAGCGCGTCCAGGTGCGGATGCGCCGCCAGGAGCGCATCCAGCCGCCCGCGGACAGCCCGACCGCGCCGCTGCGGCTGTGGGCGGTGCTCGACGAGTCGGCGCTGCGCCGGGTCGTCGGCAGCAGGCAGCTGATGCGCGAGCAGCTGGAGTACCTGCTCGAAGTGTCCCAGCAGCCCCATGTGACCGTGCAGGTCATGCCGTTCAAGAACGGCGCGCACCCGGGCGTCACCGGCCAGTACGCGATCCTGGAATTCCCGGATGCAACGGATTCGAGCGTCGTCTACATCGAGGGCGTCACCAGCGACCTGTACCTGGAGAAGGCGCCGGACGTACAGAAGTACAGCGTGATGTACGAGCACCTGCGCGCCCAGGCGCTCAGCGTGGAGGAGACGCGCCAGTTCATCTCCGAGGTGGCGAAGGAGTACGCCGGATGACGAACCGCCTCAACTCCGGCATTTGACACACTGGTTGATGAAGGTGGCGCACGGTACACCTTTGTCACCCGGGCACGGAAGACCCGCATGGAATATGCCATCCAGTCGAGTGAATGACTGGTTCACGCACCCGGCCCGGCGAGTAGCGTCGATCACGTCGCCGACAAGCAGGTGACGGCAGTACAGGCAACTACCGTGACACCGGAGCAGATATGGCAATTCAGCAGGGCGCCCTGGACACCTGGACCAAGTCCTCGTACTCCGCAGGAAACGGCGCATGTGTAGAGGTCAAGTCTCCCGTAGTGCGGGAGATCGCGGTGCGGGACTCGAAGGACCCCTCGGGCCCCAACCTCTCCTTCGACCCCGCGGCGTGGAACGCTTTCGTCACCGAGGTCGGCCACTAGGCAGACTGCCCGTCCGGCGAACCGACAACCCGCAGAGCCCTCTCGACTGGTCCGCCGTCCCGGCCGAGGGGGCTCGGCCCCAGAGCCCGTGTCTGGCTCTCACCCCCCACACACCACTCACCTCGGATCGCGCAGTTCGTCCACGTAGCGGTCCGTTCCGGGAAGCGTGGGAACGAACGGCGCGACCAGCTCGGTCCGGCCGCCGGGGGACGCCCCGGCGGCCGGATCCGTCAGATCGGCGAAGTGCTCCCCCCAGCACTCCCTGGGATCCCGCTCCAGGAACCACAGCAGCGTCAGCCGGGTCCCGACCCCCTCGACCTGCTTCACGTAGGTCATCCGGTCGCCCGGCAGCGGGGTCGGGCCGAAGACCGTGACCAGCGCGGCAGGCGAGCCCGCCAGACGGCCCGGCAGCCAGTCGTCGCGCAGCCGCTCCAGCAGGGCGGCCCGGCCGTCCGCCTCCTCGGCGTCGATCACCTGGAGGACCAGACCCGCGTACGGGTGGTCCAGGGCGTGCAGGTCCCGCGGGCCCTCGGGGCCGTCCCGGTAGACCGTCGCCTCGTGGTCCTGGAACGCGGTGAAGACGTGGGTGCGCTCCCGGTGGACCCGGCCGTCGCGGTTGAGCCGCTTGTTGACGGCCACCGTCCACTTCATGTGCTCGGCGTAGCGGCCCTCGGTGATCCAGTACGTGGAGAGGTAGCAGCCGGCCGTGACCGGGTCGGCCACCGCCGACTTCGCGGGGCCGCGCAGGAGTTGCAGGTCGCGGGTGGCGACCCAGCGGCGCCCCGCCTGCATCCAGGGCATCGCCATCGCGCCCGCGTAGAAGTGGTCGTCCTCGTACCACCGGTTGTAGGCCCGCTCGAAGCCCGGGTGCGGCTCGACCATGGTGATCAGGGCGTGCCCCGGGTGGGTGCCGTACGGGCCGACGGCGGCCAGCTCGGCGTACGCGTCCGGCCTGGTGTCCTCGCTCATCGCGTGCGTTCCCCTTCCGGAAGTCGGTCGACCGCCCTACTCTGACGGACCGTCAGGAATACCACCAGACGCCGGAGGCGCCGATGTTGCTCGCGGACAGGACCGTCGTCGTCTCCGGGGTGGGCGCGGGTCTGGGGCACCAGGTCGCGGCGGCCGTCGTACGGGACGGGGGCAACGCGGTGCTCGGCGCGCGCACCGCGGACAACCTCGCCAAGTCCGCCGCCGCGATCGACCCGGAAGGCGCGCACACCGCGCACCTCGCCACGGACATCACCGACGAGGCGCAGTGCGAGGCGCTGGCCGCGCTGGCGCTGGAGCGCTTCGGGCGGCTCGACGCGGTGGTGCACGTCGCGGCCTGGGACTCCCACTTCGGGGGCCTTCAGGACGCCGACTTCGCGACCTGGCAGGGGGTCCTGGACGTGAACCTGCTGGGCACGCTGCGGATGACCAGGGCCTGCGTGCCGGCGCTCAAACGGCGCGGCGGCTCGGTGGTGTTCATCGGCACGCAGTCGGCGGTGGCCGCGCCCACGCAGGTCAGGCAGGCGGCGTACGCGGCGTCCAAGGGCGCGCTGACCTCCGCGATGTACTCGCTGGCGCGCGAGCTGGGCCCGTACCGGATCCGGGTCAACTCCGTCCTGCCGGGCTGGATGTGGGGGCCGCCGGTGCAGGCGTACGTACGGTTCACGGCGGACGCGGAGGGCGTCCCCGAGCCCGAGGTGCTGGCCCGGCTCACGGACCGGATGGCGCTGCCCGACCTGGCGACGGACGGCGACGTGGCGCAGGCGGCCGCGTTCCTGGCGTCCGACGGGGCGCGGGCGATCACCGGGCAGTCGCTGCTGGTGAACGCGGGCGAGCTGATGCGCTGAGGACGCCCGTGTCCGGTGCGGGTCAGCCCCTCGGGTAGCGGGTCAGCCAGCCCGGGGCCGAGGCCGTCGGGCCGTGCAGGGCCGGGCCCTGGGTCATCTCCATCGCGAAGTCGTCCGCCAGCTCCAGGACCGTGGACCGGCCCTCCAGCTCCGCGACCCAGCCCGGCGGGAGCGCCGTCTCGCCGTGCTGCGCGCCCAGCAGCGCCCCGGTGAGCGCGGCCGTCGCGGCGGACCTGCCGTCGTGGTTGACGGCCAGGCGCAGCCCGTGGCGCACGTCCTCGGCGACCAGCGCGCAGTAGACCGCGACCGCCAGGTCGCCCGCCGCGTCCGACGGGCCGTCCCCGGCGAGCGCGGCCGTCCTCGCCGGGCCCGGTATGCCCTGGCGCACCGCCCCCAGCGCGCTCTGCAACGCGTCCGTCACCGGCTGGTGGCCCGGTCGCGCGCCGAGCAGGCCGAGCGCGCGCTGCACCGTGCCGTCCAGGGAGTCGCCCCTGCTCAGGCCGTGCACCAGCACGGCGTACGCGCCCGCGGCCAGCGTCGCCGTGGGGTGGCCGTGGGTCTGCGCGGCGCACTCCACGGCCAGTTGCAGCACGAGCCCGGGCTCCCAGCCGACCAGCAGCCCGAACGGCGCGGAGCGGGTCAGCGCGGCGGAGTCCGCCGCGTCCCGGTTCTTCGGCTCCTCCAGGGTGCCCATCGTCTCGTCGCCGAGCCCGCTCAGGCAGGCGCGGCCCGGGGCGCGGCGCGCGTACAGCCACTCCTGCGCGGCGAGCCAGCCGTTGTCGGCGCGGCGCTCGTCGGGCCCCCAGTCGGACTGGGTGGCGGCCCAGCGGCGGTACGCGCGGTGCACGTCGGTCGGCGGGTGCCAGGCGCCCGTGTCGCGGCGGACCTGGGCGCGTATCAGGCCGTCGACCGTGAAGAGCGTCAGCTGGGTGGCGGCGGTGACGGCGCCCCGGTGCGGGGCCGGTGCGTAGTCGGTCAGCCCTTCGGGGCCGTGGGCGGCCCGGATCTCGTCGTACGCGAGGCCGTCCACGGGGGCGCCCAGCGCGTCGCCGACGGCGCCGCCGACGAGGGCGCCGCGGACCCGGCTGCGGAAGTCCTGCTGCTCGGTGCGGCCCCAGATGGCGGCTGCGCTGCCGGGAGCGGTGGTGCTCATGCTGGGCCTCCCCCTCGGGGCGGTCGGAGTGCGGTACGGAACTGCGGTGCGTGACTGCGGTACGGAATGCGCTCGGGTGCGCACTTTAATCGAACGGCGGTGCTGTTGATCAGGGGGCCAAACGCCTTTTTCGGGACATCAGTTGAGGGTTTCCGTCAGTTTGCGGAGCCGGGGTTCGATGGCTTCGCGGTCGGGGTCGGGGCAGGCGAGGAGTTCGGCGAGGTACTGGGCGGCTTCCTTGCGCCCGGTCCAGCGGGGGCTCGCCAGCAGGTCGTCCACGAGCGCGTCGGCGCGCGGCCAGTCGGCGAGCGCGCAGGCGGCCGTCAGGAGGTCGTCGCTCTCGTCCTCGTCGGCGGCGCGCGCCGCCTCCCGCCACAGCTCGGGGGTGTCCCTGCCGGTGCGGCGCAGGGTCAGCGCCCGCTGGAGCGCGCCGCACTCCACCGCCTCCGCCTCCGCGAGGCGGCCCGCGCGGCGCAGGGCCAGGGCGAGGGTGTTCGGGTCGGGGTCCTCCGGCAGCGCGGCCAGGGCTTCCGCGGGGCGGTCGACCAGCAGGAGCACGTACGCGTGCAGCCAGCGCGTCGGCCGGTCGCGCGCGCCGGACCGCGTCCCGGCCGTCCGGTCCCAGACCGCCAGCGCCTCCTCCAGCCTGCCCAGGCTGGTGTGCACGAGCATGGTCAGGGACAGCGCGCGGTCGGACTCGGGGTCGTCGTCGGGCACCCGCCCCAGGTCGGCCAGCGCCTCCTCGAACCGGTCCAGCCGATGGAGGGCCGTGCTCCGCCTGATGCGCGGCCAGGCCCCGTCGGGGTCGGCGGCGACCAGCGCGTCCCACACCGCGAGCACCCCATCGAAGTCCCCCCGCTCCTCCAGGACCTCCGCCTTCCGCAGCGCCGCCCACCGGTACCCGGGCCGCAGCTCCAGCGCCCTGTCCAGGTCCGCCAGCGCCTCGTCCGTGCGCCCCAGCGCGTGCCGGGCCATCGCGCGGCTGCCGTACGCCCAGGCGTACTCGGGGTCCAGGGCAATCGCCCGGTCGTACGCGGCGACCGCCTCCTCGTACCGCCCGGCGAAGCGGTACGTCTCCCCCAGCTCGCTCACGAACCACGCGTCGTCCGGGTCCCGTTCGAGCGCGCTCCGCACGTCCCGCAGCGCGCCCTCGAAGTCGCCGGAGCCGCGCAGGATGCGGGCCCTGTGGTAGAGCCCGAAGCGGTACTCGGGGTCGATCTCCAGCGCCAGGTCCGCGTCCGCCAGCGCCTCGTCCGTCCGGCCGAGCGCGGCCTTCGTCGTCGCCCTGCTGCCCAGCACCACCGCTTCGGACGGGTCGAGCGCGTGCGCCCGGTCGAGCGCGGCCAGCGCCTCCTCAAGCCGTCCCGCGAGCCGGTACGTCTCCCCCAGCTCGCCCGCCACCGAAGCCTGCCGGCCCCCGCTCAGCTCCTCCGCGCGCGCCAGGTCCGCGAGGGCGCCTTCGTACTCCGTCGCGTACCGGCGCGCGACCCCCCGCGCCACGTACGCCTCCCAGCTCTCCGGGTCCAGTTCGAGCGCCCGCTCGCAGTCGGCCGCCGAGTCCCGGTGGCGCTTGGCGGCGCGGTGCCTGCGGGAGCGCACGAGCAGCGCCCGCACCCGGTCCGCGTCGGCCAGGCGGCCCCGGGCGAGCAGCAGCCCCAGGACCCGTACGAGCCCGTCGCCCTCCTCCTCGCCCAGCGCCGTCAGGCACTGCGCGCCCCAGCGGCGCAGCGCGGCGTCGTCGGCGTCGTCGCCCGCCTCGGCGAGGGTCCTGGCCCAGCGGCGGGCGCGGGCCGTGCCCCCGTCGCAGGCGGCGACGCCCGCGCGCAGCGCGTCCGGGAGCGCGCCGGCCGGGTCGGCGCACAGCCGGTGGTACGTCGCGTCGTCCGCGGCGCCCCACTCCTCGTACGCCGCCGCGAGGCGGGTGTGGGCGGCGCGCCAGCCGCGGGGCGAGCGGGTGCGGGACAGGTGCAGCATGGGGCCGCGCACGACGGCGTGGTACTGCGCGCGGCCGCCGCGCACCGACACGAACGGCAGCGCGCACAGCCAGTCGTAGAGCCCCGGGTTCTCGGGGGACGCCACGTCGAAGACGTCCGCGTCCAGGCGGCGGGGCAGTGCGCAGGCCAGGGCGGCGGCGCGGTGGGCGGGCTCGGGGACCCGCTTGAGGAACCGGTCGACGGCGGTGGCGCTGGGCGCGTGCGGGTCGCCCGGGTTCTCCGCGAGCGTGGAGACGAGCACCGGGAGGCGGCCGGAGAGCCGGAGCACGTCCTGCACGACGGGCTCGTCGCGCACGCCCCTGGCGGCGAGGAGGGCGCGCGCCTCGTCCTCGGTGAACTCGCCCAGCGGCAGGTCCGTGACGAGCTCCGCCCAGTCGCCCCAGCGGGCCGCGTCGAGCCTGGACTGCCCGGCGAGCGTGACGACCGCGTTGAGCGGCAGGCCGCCGTGGTCCCTGGCGGTGTAGAGGGAGAGCAGCCAGGGGTCGAGGAACGGGGCGGTGCGCTCGTACGTGTCGAAGAAGAGCGCGATCCAGGGGGCGGCGGCGCAGGCCCTCTCCAGCTCGGCGACGAACACGGGCGTCAGCGCGCGCACCGGGTCCAGGACCAGCTGCACGTCCTCCTGGTTGCGGAACCTCGAACTGAGCACGCGCCGCAGCTGGTCCGCCTGCGCGGCGAGCTGTACGGGGTCGAGGGCGCCCACGAAGGGGCCGGCGCCGGGGAGGGCGCCGCCGCCCGCGAGGAGCAGCCGGGCCAGGAGCGTCGCGCCGGGCGAGGGGGCGGGTCCCGGGCCCGCGGGCGCCTCCTGGGGTTCGTCCTGGGGCGCGGGCGCCGCCAGGGCGGACTCCGCCTCGTGGCGGCGCTGGCGGTAGGTGGCGAGCTGCCGGTCGAGGTTCTTCAGGACCACGCCCTGCTGCGCGAAGGCCGCGCTGATCGCGGCCATCGCCTCGGGGGCGCTGGCGACCGTGTCGTCCACGTACGCGGTGAGGGCGGCGCGGTCGCGGGCGGTCTGCTCCCACTGGTGGACGAGGGAGGTCTTGCCCACGCCCGCGGTGCCGCGCACGTGGAAGACGAAGCGGTGCCGGTCGTCCTCGGGCGGGAGGTCGAAGTTGGCCCGGAAGAGGGCGCGTTCGGCGTCCCTGCCGATGAAGGCCGCGCGCTTGCGGCGCTGGAGAAGGTCCTGCATGGTCGGCCGCCCCCCGGATGCACCCATGGGGGCCAGTCTGGCATCGGCCGCCGCCGCGCGGGGCGGTTCCGGGGGTGGCGGGGGTTCGCCTGCGGCGGGCGTCCCCCCGCCCCGCCCCTTCCCGAAACCCTCCGGGGGCCCTGCGGGGCGGGGTGGCGAGCCCGCTCGGGGGCGGGTGGTCG
The DNA here is from genome assembly GCF_044458065.1 of Streptomyces sp. NPDC050504. Classification (NCBI taxonomy): domain Bacteria; kingdom Bacillati; phylum Actinomycetota; class Actinomycetes; order Kitasatosporales; family Streptomycetaceae; genus Streptomyces; species Streptomyces sp. NPDC050504. The sequence continues at coordinate 324,235 of NZ_JBITHO010000002.1, forward strand.
CCCACGGCCCGGTGGTGGCTCGCCCGCGCGGTTCCCCGCGCCCCCGCGGGGCCCGCGCCCCCTACTCCGCCAGCGGCAGCAACCGCGGCAGGTGGCCGTCCGAGGCCTCCGCCGCCGCCACCCGCTCCTCGGGCACCTCTCCGTACAGCGTCGTCCGGGGCCGCGCGGGCCGCCCCGCCGCCTCCGCGATCGCCACCAGGTCCCGCACCGAGCGGTACGAGCCGTAACCCGACCCGGCCATCCGGGAGATGGTCTCCTCCATCAGGGTCCCGCCGAGGTCGTTCGCCCCCGACCGCAGCATCTCGGCGGCGCCCTCCGCGCCGAGCTTCACCCAGCTCGTCTGGATGTTGGTGATGTGCGGGTGGAGGAGGAGGCGGGCCATCGCGGTGACCGCCCGGTTGTCGCGGTCGGTGGGGCCGGGCCTGGCGATGCCCGCCAGGTACACCGGTGCGTTGGTGTGGATGAACGGCAGCGTCACGAACTCCGTGAAGCCGCCGGTCTCCTGCTGGATGCGGGCCAGCGTGCGCAGGTGGCCGAGCCAGTGCCTGGGCTGGTCCACGTGGCCGTACATCATCGTGGACGAGGACCGCAGGCCCACCTCGTGCGCCGTCCTGATCACCTCGATCCACTCCGCCGCCGGGAGCTTGCCCTTCGTGAGGATCCAGCGCACCTCGTCGTCGAGGATCTCCGCCGCCGTGCCGGGAATCGACCCGAGCCCGGCCTCCTTCGCGGCGATCAGCCACTCCCGGAACGAGAGCCCGGTGCGCGTCGCGCCGTTGACGACCTCCATCGGCGAGAAGGCGTGCACGTGGATGCCGGGCACCCGCTCCTTCACGGCCTTCGCGATGTCGAAGTACGCCGTGCCCGGCAGGTCGGGGTGGATGCCGCCCTGCATGCAGACCTCGACCGCGCCGACGTCCCAGGCCTGCGCCGCCCGGTCCGCGACCTGGTCGAGCGAGAGGGTGTACGCGTCGGCGTCCGTGCGCCGCTGCGCGAACGCGCAGAAGCGGCAGCCGGTGTAGCAGACGTTGGTGAAGTTGATGTTGCGCGTGACGACGTACGTGACGTCGTCGCCGACGACGTCGCGGCGCAGCTGGTCGGCGATCCGGGTCAGCGCGTCCAGCGCGGGCCCGTCCGCGTGGAACAGCGCGAGCGCCTGCGCGTCGGTGAGCTTCGTCGGGTCGTCGGCGGCCTGCCCCAGCGCCTCGCGCACGTCGCCTTCGATGCGGGAGGGCACCATGCCGGGCGCCGCCGCCTCGCGCAGCGCCTCCCAGTCGCCGTACACCGCGTCGAAGTCCTCGCGGCGGTCGCCGGTGCGGCCCGTCGTGTCGATGGTGGCGTGCAGGTCGACGCGGCCCGTGGCGGTGAAGCCCTCGTCGGGCTCCTGCCAGGGGCGGCCCACGACGGGCGCGTCGGGCACGGCGAGGCCGGTCGCCGGGTCGGCCAGGGCGCGCACGTGCGGCAGCAGGCGCGGGTCGAGCCAGGGCTCGCCGCGCTGGACGAACTCCGGGTAGACGCAGAGCCGTTCGCGCAGCTCGAACCCGGCGTCGGCGGACCGCGCCGCCAGGTTCTCGATCTGCGGCCAGGGCCGCTCGGGGTTGACGTGGTCGATCGTCACCGGGGACACCCCGCCCCAGTCGTCGATGCCCGCGCCGATGAGGCGCGCGTACTCGCCGGCGACCAGGTTCGGCGGCGCCTGGATGTTGCCGGCCGGGCCCATGATGTGGCGGGCGACGGCGACCGTGGCGACCAGGTCGTCGAGGTCCGCGTCGGGCATGCCGCGCATCGCCGTGTCCGGCTTGGCGCGGAAGTTCTGGATGATCAGTTCCTGGACGCCGTGGTAGGACCGCGCCACGCGGCGCAGCGCGAACAGGGAGTCCGCGCGCTCCTCGTACGTCTCGCCGATCCCGATGAGCAGCCCCGAGGTGAAGGGCACCGACGAGCGGCCCGCGTCCTCCAGGACCCGCAGCCGCACGGCCGGTTCCTTGTCGGGGGAGCCGTGGTGCGGGCCGCCGGGCTCGGACCACAGCCGCTCGGCGGTCGTCTCCAGCATCATGCCCATGGAGGGCGCGACGGGCTTCAGGCGCTGGAAGTCGGTCCAGGACAGGACGCCCGGGTTGAGGTGCGGGAGCAGGCCCGTCTCCTCCAGGATGCGGATCGACATGGCCCGTACGTACGCGATGGTGTCGTCGTAGCCGTGCGCGTCCAGCCACTCGCGGGCCTCGGGCCAGCGGTCCTCGGGCTTGTCGCCGAGGGTGATGAGGGCTTCCTTGCAGCCCAGCTCGGCGCCCTTGCGGGCGACGTCCAGGACCTCGTCGGGCGACATGAACATCCCGTGCCCGGCGCGCCGCAGCTTGCCGGGGACGGTCACGAAGGTGCAGTAGTGGCACTTGTCCCGGCACAGCCGGGTGAGCGGTATGAAGACGCTCTTGGAGTACGTGATGACACCGGGCCGACCGGCGGCTTCGAGGCCCGCGTCGCGCACCCGGGCGGCGGACGCGGTCAGGTCGTCCAGGTCGGCGCCGCGCGCCTGGAGCAGGACGGCGGCCTCGGCCACGTCGAGCGCGACGCCGTCACGGGCGCGTTTGAGGGCACGGCGCATCGAGTTGGCGGTGGGTCCGGTCTGCGCGCTCGTCGTCATCCCTTGAGCATACGGCGGGCCGCCGAAGCGGTTCCGGCTGCTCCCGCGCAGGTCGCGGGGGGTGGCATTCCGGCCAATCGCCTCCCCGCCGCGCGCCCGCCCCGCCCCGCCGACGGGCCGTCAACGGGCCGTCAACGGGCCGTCAACGGGCCGTCCGGCACGGGATTTTCGGCCGGGTCCCGACCGGCGCCCCGCACCCGTCTGGTGACGCTGCGTCCGCACGCGGATACTGGACGCTCACGGGACGGCGGCACGTCCCGTGGGGAAGTGCCGCCGGCACGACCCGTCCGTGTGGTTCAGAGGTACTGGGCGTAGTCGTCCAGCACCCGCAGCACCTCGGCCTCCCCGCTGGACGGAAGCTGTAGGACCACCTCCTCGATGCCGAGCCCCGCGTAGTGCTCGATCTTGCCGGGGCTCGGCACCACGGCGTACGGCACGACCTGGAGCCTCCCGGGGTCGCGGCCCGCGTCCGCCCACGCCGCGCGCAGTCGCGGCAGCGCATCGGCGAGGCCGCGCCCGCCGATCGGCAGCCAGCCGTCGGCGTACGCGGCGACGTGCGCGAACAGCTTGGGGCCCGCCGCGCCCCCGACGAGGACGCGCGGCCCGTCGCCGACCGGCTTGGGGTACGCGAACGAGGCGCGCACGGACGCGAACTCGCCCTTGTGGGCGGTCGGTTCGGCCGCCCACAGGGCCTTCATCAGGCCCATCCGGTCACGGACCAGTTCGCGCCGCGAGGCCCAGTCCACGCCGTGGTCCGCGGCCTCCTCCCGGTTCCAGCCGAAGCCGACGCCGAGCGTGAGGCGGCCGCCGCTGAGGTGGTCGAGGGTGGCCGCCTGCTTCGCCAGGTCGATCGGGTCGTGCTGGGCGACGAGCGTGATGCCGGTGCCCAGCGTCAGCCGCTCGGTGACGGCCGACGCCTGGCCGAGCGCGACGAACGGATCCAGGGTGCGGCCGTACTCCTCGGGCAGCTCGCCGCCCGCCGGGTAGGGCGTGCGGCGCTCGACGGGAATGTGGGTGTGCTCGGGCAGGTAGAGCCCGGCGAAGCCGCGCCGCTCCAGCTCGCGGGCGAGGCCGACGGGGGTGACGGTGCGGTCGGTGAGGAAGGCGGTGACGGAGATGCGCATGCCGTCGAGGGTGGCCGCGCGGGGACCGTCCGGTCAACGCACCCACGCCGTTTCCCTTCCCTTGCACGGGAGTTAACGGCTCAATACGAGAGTCGACGCACATCACACGCACTCACTCGCACTCACTCGCGCACGGCTGGGAGCCGACACATGATGGGTAGACGCGGACTGATCGTGACGGGGGCGGCGGGCGCCCTCACCCTGGGGACCGTGAGCTTCGCGGAGGCGGCGGAGTCCGACTCCGGCTCCGGGACCGGCGCCGACCGGGTGCGGACCGTGCGCGGCACGCTGCCGCCGGGCTCGCCCGACTACGTCTACCTGCCGGTCGAGGTGCCGCGCGGGGTGCGGGAGATCCACGTCTCGTACGCGTACGAGAAGCCGCAGGTGCCGCCCGGCACCCAGTCCAACGCGCTGGACATCGGCATCTTCGACGAGCGCGGCACCGAACTGGGCGGCCGGGGCTTCCGGGGCTGGTCGGGCGGGGCCCGCACGGAGTTCTTCGTCCGCGCGGACGCGGCGACGCCCGGGTACGTCGCGGGGCCGGTGCGCGCGGGCCTGTGGCACGTGGTCCTCGGCCCGTACACGACCGCGCCGACCGGACTGCCGTACACCGTCACCGTCACGCTGCGCTTCGGCGCGCCCGGAAAGACGCCGCGCCCGGTCTACCCGCCGGACCGGGCGAAGGGCCGGGGCCGCGACTGGTACCGGGGCGACTGCCACCTGCACTCGGTGCACTCCGACGGGCGCCGCACCCCCGCCGAGATCGCGGCGGCGGCGCGCGCGGCCGGCCTGGACTTCATCAACTCCTCCGAGCACAACACCCATGCGGGGCACAGCGCGTGGGACGGGCTGTGGGGCGACGACCTGCTGATCCTCACCGGCGAAGAGGTCACCACGCGCAACGGCCACGTCGTCGCGGTCTCGACCGACCCCGGCACGTTCGTCGACTGGCGCTACCGGGCGCGGGACAACCGCTTCGGGCACTACGCGCGGGAGATCCGCCGCGCGGGCGGCCTCGTCGTCCCGGCGCATCCGCACGCCACCTGCATCGGCTGCAACTGGAAGTTCGGCTTCGGCGAGGCGGACGCGGTGGAGGTGTGGAACGGGCCGTACTCCCCCGAGGACGAGATCGCCCTCGCCTCCTGGGACAACACGCTGACCAGCGGCCGGGGTTGGACGCCCGCGATGGGCAACAGCGACGCGCACCGGGAGCCGCAGCTGGTGGGCATGCCGCAGACGGTCGTCCTCGCGGACGACCTGACGCGCGAGGCGATCCTCGCGGGGATCAGGGCGGGGCACTCGTACATCACGGAGTCGTCGGCGGTCACGGTCGCCTTCACCGCCACCGGGGGCCGCGCGCGGCAGGCCGGCATCGGGGAGCGGCTGCGGGTGGAACGGGACGCGCCGGTGGCGGTGCGGCTGGAGGTGACGGGGGCCCCGGCGGACTGCACGCTGCACCTGGTCACCGACCAGGGGACGCTGCACACCGGGCGGGGCGGGGTGGCGGAGTGGACCACCACGCCGCAGTACGCGGCGTACGTCCGCGCGGAGGTGCGCCGCCCGCCGACGGTGCCGGGGCTGCCGGGGGCCCTGGTGGCGCTGACGAACCCGATCTTCCTGGGCGGCTAGGCCCCATCGGGCGGCGGGGCGGGCGCCGCGCCCGGGGCGGAGCGGAATCCGGACACGTGCGGCAGGCATGGCCGGTGCACGGCGCAACCCCGGGGCGCGGCACCGGGTCGTACCCGGCATGCCAAGATCCCGCACCTCCCTCACCGCCGCCCTCGCCGTCGTACCGCTGCTCCTGCTCACCGCCTGCACGGACGGCGACGAACCCGCCGACGGGAAGGCGAAGTCCGCCGCCGCGCACCCCGTCTTCTCCAAGCCGCTCGACCTCCAGCCGCTCGCCGCGCTCGAACAGACCAAGCAGAGCGGCAACGCGGTCTTCGAGCAGAAGGTGACCTTCGGGTCGAAGAAGGGCGACGCCGTCCTGACGACGGCCGGGCGCCTGGACTTCACCGAGGAGCGGGGCACGGCCACGCGCGCGTGGCGCGTCGCGGACGGGTTCGGCGAAGACGCGAAGGACACCTTCCTGGGCAGCACCCCGACGGATTCCAGGCCCGCGCCGTCGATGCGGATCGAGGCCGACGCGCAGCACGTCAAGGTGCGCGCGGGCCGGGCCGGCTACTGGCTGGAGTTCAAGGCCGGAGGCATCGGCGGCGCCTGGGAGCAGAGCGGCCCCGTCACCGAACTGCACGGCACCGAGGCGGCGATCGGCGGCACCCTCCTCGAAGTGGTGAGCGGCGCCCGGATCACCCGGCAGTCCCCCGCGCCGGGCGGCGGGCGGCGCTATACGGCCGAGGTCGCGGTCGACAACGCCGGGCGCCTCATCCCCTCGGACCTGCACGAGGAGTTGGCACCCGTCTGGATCCCGGACGCCTCCCGGCCCCCCGCGCCGCTCTCCCTGACCGTCGACGCACGGGGGCGGATCACCGGCGCGACGGTGGAGCTGTCGGCGGTCCGCCCGACGAAGGGGCCGCTGAGGCAACTGACGTCGGTGCGCGCGGAACTGGTGCTCTCCGGGCACAGCGCTTCGCCGCCCGCGCCGCCCGCCGAGGGCGAGCGGGTGCTCGCATCCGAGAAGTCCGTGGTGCGGACGCAGGACGTGAAGCCCGGCAGGTGCGTCGACTTCGACACCGGGCTGCGCACCAACCACGCGGTCGTCGAGGTCCCGTGCGGAGGGAAGCACGACGGGCGGATGTTCGACCGTGTCGAACTGTCCGGGGAGAACTCGATGAGCGCGGCGAACGCGGCCTGCGCGGACGCCCACGGGCGGGCGCCGCGCGCCTGGACCTCGGAGGGGGACGGGTACTGGACGCAGTGGGACGGCGCGCGGGGCTCGGACGACGCGCGTCGCGGGCCGAGCGCGGTCTGCTACGTGGCGTCGCGTTCCTGAGGGGCCCGTACAGCGGGTTCCAGCTGGTTCAGCGGTGGCAGAGCGCCGCGTCCACGACCGCCTCCATCCGCTTCAGGTACCCCTTGTCCGCGGGCTGCGTGGTCACCGCGACGTTCGCCGCCCGACGTCCGTCGGGGGTCGCGCCGCCCCGGGTCTCGTACCCGGGGAAGCTGCCGCCGTGCCCCCAGTAGCGCCCGCCGCACGACAGCGGCCTGCTGACGAGGCCGAGGCCGTAGCGGGCGCCGGGCCCGAAGTACTCGGCCTTCACGGTCCTGCGCATCTCGGCCAGCGCGCCCTTCGAGACGAGGCCGCCCGACATCAGCGTGCCGAAGAACCGGTTGAGGTCGGAGTTGGTGGAGACCAGCTGCCCGGCGGCCCAGGCCCACGACGGGTCGATCTCCGTCACGTCGCTCAGCGGGGCGCCGGGCTCCAGCGGGTAGTAGCCGTGCGGGTGGGGCCCCCGGATCCCCGCCTCGCCGGAGGCGGGGAAGTAGGTGTGGCGCAGCCCGGCCTTCTCGACGACGCGCCGCTCCAGCTCGTCGGCGAAGGGGCGGTGCGTGACCGCCTCGACGAGGAGCCCGGCCACCACGTAGTTGGTGTTGCTGTACTTCCAGCTCTTGCCGGGCTCGAACTCCGCCTTGTGCCGCAGGGCGAGCGCGACGAGTTCGCGGGGGTCGTAGGGGCGGGGCCGCAGGTCCTCGTACTCGGTGTAGTTGGGCAGTCCGCTGGTCTGCTGGAGGAGCTGGCGGACGGTGATGTCGTTCCCGTCGATGCCGTCGCCGCGCAGGAGGCCGGGGAGGTGGTCCTCGACCGGGTCGTCCAGGCCGAGCCTGCCCTCGTCGACGAGCTGGAGCACGACGACGGCGGTGAACGCCTTGGTGTTGCTGCCGACGCGCACCTGCCCGTCGACGGGGACGGCGGAGCCGGTCGCGAGGTCGCCGACGCCCGAGGTGCGGTCGCGGGTCGCTCCGTCGCGGCTCCGGACGCCGGCGAGGGCCGCGGGGACGCCGTAGTGGCGCACGAGGGAGTCGAGTCCGCGCTGGACGGGGTCGTACGCGGCGGCGGGGGTGGAGGCGGGGGCGGGGAGTGCGGCGGGCGCGGCGCTCGCTGCGGGCGCCGCGCTCGCTGCGGGCGCCGCGAGGAGTCCCACGGCCCCCGCCGCCGCCACCGCCACCGCGAGGGCTCCGCGCCGCCGCGCCCGACGGGACCTCTGCCTCGATGCCTGTTCACGCACGTGCCACTCCTAGGGGGAGGAAGGGATCGCTGTCAGGTGCAAGCATTTCCGGGTACGGGGGTCCCGGACGATCCTGCTGGCCTCCGTCGCACGGTGGGGCTGCCCCCAGGTCCCCAGGTCCCCAGGTCCCCTGGCGCCCAGGTCCCTGGGCGGCAGGGGACGTACGCTCGTAGGTCCCGCCTCTTCAGGAAGGACCCGCCCCATGACCCCCGGCCCCCGGTCGGTCGACCGCGCCCTGGCGCTCCTCGACCTCGTCGCGGAGGCGGACGGGCCCGTGGGGGCGAAGGAGCTGGCGCGGCGCGCGGGGGTGTCGCTGTCGACGGCGTACCACCTGCTGGGCCCGCTGACCGAGCGCGGGCACGTCGTACGGGCCCCGGGCGGGTACGTGCTCGGGCACCGCGCCCCCGCCCTGCACCGCGCGTTCCGGCGGCAGCTCGGCGGCGCGCCCGACGTGGCGGGGCTGCTGCTCGCGGCGCGGCGGGCGACCGGGGCGGAGGCGTACTTCTCGACGTACCGGGGCGGGCGGATCGCCGTGATCGACTCGACCGCGCCGGTCACCGACACCACGGACCCCTTCACGCCGGGCCCCGAGACCCGGGCGCACGCCACCGCGCACGGCAAGGTCCTGCTGGCCTCGCTCCCCCGCCGCGAACGGGCCCGCTACCTGGCCGACCACGGGATGGCCCGCTTCACGGACCGGACGATCACGAGCGCGGAGCGCTTCGAGGCGGAGGCGGTACGGGTGCGCGGGGGCGGCGTGGCGGTCTCGATGGGCGAGGCGGACCCGGCGTACACCTGTCTGGCGGTACCGCTGCCGGAGGGCCACGCGCTGTCGGTCGCGCTCCCGACGCGGGAGTTCCGGGCGCGGCACGGCGCGCTGCGCGCGGCGCTCCTGGGCCTGGCGGGGGCGTAGCGCTCCCGGGGGCCGCACGCCCCGCCGGAGCCCTGCCCACGCCCCGCCGGAGCCGTTTTCCGGCCCTGCCGGAATCGTCCGGTCCCCGTCTGGCCCGCCGGTCCCCCTTCCCGCACCCTGGATCGCATGATCTTCATCGCCGTACGGTTCACCGCCCGCCCCGAGCACGCCGAGAACTGGCTGACGCTCGTCGACGACTTCACCCGCGCCACCCGCGCGGAGCCCGGCAACCTCTTCTTCGACTGGTCGCGCTCGGCCGACGACCCGAACCAGTACGTCCTCCTGGAGGCCTTCGCCGACTCCGACGCGGGCGCGGCGCACGTGCGGTCCGCGCACTTCGCGGCGGGCCTGGAGGCGATGGCGGGCGCGATCGCCACGACCCCCGAGATCATCAACGTGGAGATCCCGGACCAGCAGGGCTGGGGCGCGATGGCGGAGCTGTCGCCGCGCGACTGAGCGTTGGACGGGGCGGGGGCGCCCCTTCAGGAGGGCGCCCCTTCAGGAGGGCGCCCCTCAGTCCACCACCAGTGAAGGCGTGTCCTTCTTCAGGACCTCGCCGCGGAAGAACGCCGGGCTCCGGCGCTGCATCGCCACCATGATGACCAGGCCGAGCCCCAGCAGCCCCACCCCGATCACGAAGACCGAGCCGACGCCGAAGACCTCCGAGCCGCTGCCGTACGCCGGGTCCCACATGTCGTACAGGGTCTTGCCGAAGACGGCCGCCAGGAGCAGGCCGCCCACCACCGGGAACAGGCCCTTGAAGACCAGGTCCCGCACCGAGCGGCGCAGCTCCCCGCGGAAGTACCAGGCGCAGGCGAACGCCGTGATCGCGTAGTAGAAGCAGATCATGAGGCCGAGCGCGTAGATCGTGTCGACCAGGACGTGCTCGCTGACCAGCGTCATCACGGTGTAGAACACGCCCGTCGCCACGCCCGCCGTGACCGTCGCGCGGCCCGGCGTCTTGAAGCGCGGGTGGACGCGGGCGTACGAGGCGGGCAGCGCCTCGTAGGCGGACATCGCGAGCACCGTGCGGGCGACCGGGATGAACGTCGTCTGGAGGCTGGCCGCGGCCGACGCGAGGACCGCGACGAAGAGCAGGATGCCGAGCCCGGGGCCCATGACGGGACCCGCGAGCGCGGCGAAGACGTTGTCGGAGGTCTCGGGGTTCGCGAGGCCCAGCCCGCTCTCGCCGGAGCCGACGGCCATCTGCGCGGCGACGCCGGTCGCGAGGTACGAGCCGACCAGCACCACCATCGCGATGAGCGCGGCCCGGCCCGGGGTCCTCTCGCTGCCGGTCGTCTCCTCGTTGGCGGTCAGGCAGGCGTCCCAGCCCCAGTACATGAAGATCGAGAGGGAGAGTCCGGCCGTGAAGGCGGCGAAGGACTGGACGGCGAAGGGGTTCAGCCAGGACCAGGAGAAGTCGAGGGAGCCCGCGAAGTCGGCGCCGCCCGAGCCCGCCTTGGCGAAGGCCATCGCGACGAAGAGCACGAGGACGACGAGCTGGAGGCCCACCAGGGCGTACTGCACGCCCTTGGTCGCCGTCATGCCCCGGTAGCTGATCGCGGTCGCCGCGGCGATCAGGGCGAGGCAGGTGACGATGTGGACGGCCTTGTTGCCGTCGAGGTCGGCGACGGACGCCTTGCCGGTGATCTCCCCGGCGAGCAGCCAGAAGTACGAGGTCGCGACGCCCGCGAGGTTGGACAGGACGATGATCGTGGCGATCACCAGGCCCCAGCCGCACATCCAGCCGACGCGCGGCCCGAACGCCTTCACGGTCCAGGTGAAGGAGGTGCCGCAGTCCGGCATGGAGCGGTTCAGCTCGCGGTACGCGAAGGCGACCAGGAGCATCGGGAGGAAGCCCGCCAGGAACACCGCGGGCATCTGGATCCCGACCTCGCCGGCGGTGGAGCCCAGCGTCGAGGTCAGACAGTAGACGGGGGCGACGGTGGAGATGCCGATGACGGCGCTGCCGACCAGCCCGACGGAGTTCCCGCCGAGGCCCTTAGTGCGTACGCCGCCCCCTTCGGGGCGTCCCGTTACCGTGGCTCCGGCCTGGGGCCGCGCTTCCGTCTGAGTCATGAACGGGACGTTAACGCCTGCGCTTTCCACATCCGGAGTACATGAATCCGCCTTGCCCGCCTTGGATTTACCGGGGGTAGGGGGGTGCGGGCAGGCATAGCGAAGCCAGGTGGCCCGTACGGCGTTCAATCATTCGGTTCGAGAGCCCTTCTCCGCGATACGGAAACCGCACCCCGGCCCGTTTTGCCCCGTTTCAAAGTTTCCCGCCCCGGTTCTCCTCACGTCGTCCAGACCACCGACTGCACCTCGCTGTACGCATGCAGCGCGTACGACCCCACGTCCCTCCCCACCCCGCTCTGCTTGAACCCGCCGAACGGGGCCTCCATGTTCCGGCCCACCGTGTTCACCCCGACCCCGCCCGCCCGCAGCCGCCGCGCGACCCGGAACGCGCGGGCCGCGTCGCCCGACCACACGTAGTCGATCAGCCCGTAGTCGGAGTCGTTGGCGAGCGCGATCCCCTCCTCCTCGTCGTCGAAGGGCACCACCGCCACCACGGGACCGAAGATCTCCTCGCGCACCACCCGCATGTCGTTCGTGCAGTCCGCGAGCAGCGTCGGGGCGACGTAGAACCCCTTCTCGTACGGAGGGCCCGAGGGCCGCCCGCCGCCCGCGACGACCCGCGCGCCCTCCTTGCGGCCCAGCTCGACGTACGACTCCACCCGGTCGCGGTGCGCGGCCGAGATCACCGGGCCCACGACCGTGCCGGGCGCGGCCGGGTCGCCGACCTTCATGAAGGCGAGGTAGCCCGTCAGCTGCTCGACCAGCCGCTCGTAGATCCCGCGCTGGGCGATCACCCGCGTCGGGGCCGTACAGATCTGCCCGCTGTAGAACGCGAAGGTCGTGCCGATGCCGCGCACCGCCGAGCCGAGGTCCGCGTCGTCGAAGACCAGCGCCGCGCCCTTCCCGCCCAGTTCCAGCAGCTGGCGCTTCATCGTGCGCCCGCACACCTCGCCTATGCGGCGGCCGACGGCGGTGGAGCCGGTGAAGGAGACCATGTCGACGTCCGCGCAGTCCACGGCGGCCTCCCCCACGGCCGCCGCCGTGCCCGTCACGACGTTCACCACGCCCGGCGGCACGCCCGCCTCCGCCAGCGCACCGGCCATCCGGTAGACGGAGAGCGGGTCCTGCGGGGCGGGCTTCACGACGACCGTGTTGCCCATGGCGAGCGCGGGCGCGACCTTGCCCGCCGGGTTCGCCCAGGGGTTGTTGTACGAGGTGATGCAGGAGACGACCCCCACGGGCTGCCGGACCACCAGCGCCCCGAGCGCCGCGGCGGGGCCGAGCGGCCCCGCCTCGTTGACCTGCGGCACCAGCGCGGTCTCGACCGGCTCCAGCGCGCCCTTCGCGTACCGCTCGAAGCGCGCGACGCCCACCGCGACCTGCATGCCGCGCGCGGTGGCGGTGGTCGCGCCGGTCTCGGCGCGGGCGAGCGCGGCGTTGACCTCGAAGTCGCGGCGCATCAGGCTGGCCGCCCGGTCCAGGACCGCGGCGCGCTCCTCGGGGGCGGTGCGCGACCAGCCGTCGAAGGCGGCGCGGGCCGCGGCGGCGGCCTCGTGCACCTGGTCGCGGCTCGCCTCGGGGGCGAGGCCCACGGTCTCCCCGGTGGCGGGGTTGACGACCTCGTAGTGCCCGCGGGCGGGCTCGACCCACTCGCCGCCGATGAACAGCCGCTGCTCCCCGCCCGCTTGGCGCCCGCTCACTTGGTGCTCACCGTCCTCGTGTCGGTGCCCGAGCGCAGCACCTTCCCCGGTACGGCCCCGGTGACGCGGTCGTCGCGGACGACCTCGACGCCGTTGACCCGTACCGACACGATCCCGACCGCCTTGGAGTCCAGGCGCGGGCTGTCGCCCGGCAGGTCGTGGACGAGGGTCGCCGGGCCCGCGTCGATGCGCCCGGGGTCGAAGAGGACCAGGTCGGCGTGGTACCCCTCGGCCACCCGGCCCCGGTCGACCAGCCCGAAGAGCCGGGCGGGGTCGTCGGTGAGCATCTTCACGGCCTCCTCCAGGGTGGCGAGCCGCCGCCCGCGCAGGCAGTCGCCGATGAAGCGGGTGGTGTACGGGGCCCCGCACATCCGGTCCAGATGGGCCCCGGCGTCCGAGCCGCCGAGCAGCACGTCCTCGTGCCGCCAGGTCTCGGCGCGCAGCGCCCAGGACGCGGGGTCGTTGTCGGTGGGCATCGGCCAGAGCACCGTACGGAGTCCGTCGGCGGCGCAGATCTCGACGAGGCAGTGGAACGGGTCCAGGCCGCGCTCGGCGGCGACGTCGCGCACGACGCGGCCCGAGAGGCCTTCGTTGGCCTCGGAGTACGTGTCCCCGACGACGTACCGCGCGAAGTCCGTGAGCCGCCGGAAGACGCCCGCCTCCTCGGAGTGGGCGCGCCGCAGCAGCTCGGCGCGGGTGTCCGCGTCGCGCAGGCGCGCGATGCGCTCGGGGACGGGCAGGGCCAGGACCTCGCCCCAGCCGGGGATGAGGTTGAGCGCGCAGAACGTCCCCAGGGACATGTTCATGGGGGTGAGGATCGGCATGGTCAGCGCGACGACGCGGCCGCCGGCCGCACGGGCGCGCTCGCCGGGGAGGAGCTGGCGCGGGACCCGGTCGGGGACGGCGGCGTCGACGGTGAGGACGTTCCAGTTGAGGGGGCGTCCGGCGGCGGCGCTCATCTCGACGAGGAGGTCGATCTCGTCCTCGTCGAACCGGTCGAGGCAGCCCGCGACGATGGCCTCCAGCTGGGTGCCCTCGTGCTCGCCCACGGCGCGGCACAGGGCGAGGAGTTCGCCGGGCTCGGCGTGGCGGGAGGCGACGGGGGCGCCGTCGCCGTCGGAGTGGGTGGTGGACCGGGTGGTGGACAGGCCCCAGGCACCGGCGGCCATGGCGTCGTGCAACAGCCGCACCATGTCCCGGAGTTGGATGTCGGTGGGCGGCTCGCCACTGGTCGCGTCCGCGCCCATGACGTGTCTGCGCAGTGCGCAATGGCCCACCATGAAGCCCGCGTTGACGGCCGTGCGGCCGTCGAGTGCGTCCAGGTACTCGCCGAAGGTGTGCCAGTTCCAGGGCGCGCCCTCTTCGAGCGCGACGAGGGACATGCCCTCGACCTTGGACATCATGCGGCGCGTGTAGTCGGCGTCGCCCGGACGGTCGGGGTGGAGCGGGGCGAGCGTGAAGCCGCAGTTGCCCGCGGCGACGGTGGTGACGCCGTGGTTGAGGGAGGGGGTGGCGTAGGGGTCCCAGAAGAGCTGGGCGTCGTAGTGGGTGTGGGGGTCGACGAAGCCGGGGGCGAGGACGAGGCCGGTGGCGTCCTCGGCGGTACGGGCGTCCCCGGTGATGCCGCCCGGCGGGGCGACGGCCACGACGCGCCCGCCGCGGAGCGCGACGTCGGCGGGACGGGCGGGGGCGCCGGTGCCGTCCACGAGGGTGGCGTTGCGGTAGAGGTGATCGAACATGGTGCGGCTCCCTTCGGAGGCGGTCTTGTGGGTCCCGTCGCCCGGGAACCGCGCGAGAGTGGGGCACGGCACACGCCGGGCGAACCCGTCCGGAGCGGGCGCGACGGGACCCTCGTTACGCCGCCTCGCGGAAGCGGGTCGTCCGGTGCACCGGGTCCGTGTCGATCTGCGGAATCACGTGCTCCCCGATCAGCCGGATCGTCCGCATCGTGTCCTCGTAGGAGACCCCGATCGGCAACCCGAACGAAAGCTGGTCCGCCCCCGCCTGCTCCCACCGCTTGCACTGCTGGAGCACCTCGCCCGGATCCCCGCAGATCATCAGCTCCTCCGCGATGAGGAGCTCGATGATCTCCGCCGAGTACTCGGGCAGCAGCTCGGGCCACTCCGGAATCCCCTCCGGCCGGGGAAACGTGTCGTGGTACCGGAACAGCAGGGACTGCAGGTAGTTCAGCCCGCCCCCCACCGCGATCTCGACCGCCTTCTCGTGCGTCTCCGCGCAGATCGCCGTCGACGTGACCATCACGTTGTCGTTGACGAAGTCCCCGACCGCCCGCGCCTCCTCGACCGCCGTCTTGTAGGAGTCGACGACCCACTCCATGTCGGAGACCTTCTGGACGCTGAACCCCAGGACGCCGAGCCCCTTGCTGCCCGCCATGGCGTACGAGGACGGGGAACCGGCCGCGTACCACATCGCCGGGTGGGACTTCCCGTACGGCTTGGGCAGCACCTTGCGCGGCGGCAGCGACCAGTGCTTGCCCTGGAACCCCTGGTACTCCTCCTGGAGCCACATCTTGGGGAACTCGGCGATCGTCTCCTCCCAGATCTCCTTGGTGTGGTTCATGTCGGTGATGCCCGGCATGAACCCCAGGATCTCGTGCGATCCGGCCCCGCGGCCCGAGCCGAACTCGAAGCGGCCGCGCGAGAGGTGGTCGAGCATGGCGACCTTCTCCGCGACCTTCACCGGGTGGTTGACCGGGGCGAGCGGGTTGAAGATCCCGGACCCGAGGTGGATGCGCTCCGTGGCGTGCGCGAGGTAGCCGAGGTAGACGTCGTTCGCCGAGAGGTGCGAGTACTCCTCCAGGAAGTGGTGCTCGGAGGCCCAGGCGTACTTGAAGTTCGACTGGTCCGCCTGGATGACGTACTCGGTCTCCTCGATCAGCGCCTTGTGCTCGGCCTCGGGGTCGGCCTCGGCGCGCTTGCCGACGTACCCCTGCACAAATATCCCGAATTCCAAGGGGGTTCACCACCCTATCCATCCCTGACGGACCGTCAGATTCGATGTCCCGACTGTTCCACCGAGCCCATCGGGCGTCAATACCTGATGGACCGTCAGCTCAGAGCGGGGTGACGCCCGCCAGCCAGCCGCCGTCGATGACGAACGGCTGCCCCGTGATGTACGAGGAGTCCTCGCCGGTCAGGAAGAGCGCGAGGCGCGCGACCTCCTCGGGCCTGCCGATCCGGCCGAGCGGGACGAGCTTCTCGTACAGCCCGTCCACCGACGCGCGCGCCTCGTCCGGGTCCGTGCCGGGGACCAGCGCCGCCGGGTTGGTCATGGGCGTGTCCACCGCACCGGGGCACACCGCGTTGACCCGGATCCCCTTGCCCGCCAGCTCCAGCGCGGCGACCCGCGTCAGGCCGACGACCGCGTGCTTGGTCGCGGCGTAGGCGCCGACGTACGCCATGCCGGTGAGCCCGGTGTACGAGGCGGTGTTGACGATCGTGCCGCCGCCCGCCGCCTCGATCTCGCCGGCCACGGCCTTGATGCCGAGGAAGGCGCCGATCTGGTTGACCTGGATGACCTGCTGGAACTCCTCCAGCGGGGTGTTCACCAGCTCGTTGAACCGCAGGATGCCCGCGTTGTTGACCAGCCCGTCGACCTTCCCGAAGGCGTCCTTCGCGGCGGCGACCCCGGCGGCCCAGTCGTCCTCGCGGGTCACGTCCAGGTGGACGTACCGCACGGCCCCGGGCCCGTACTGGTCCGCCAGTTCCCCGGCGACGCGCCCGCCCGGCTCGTCCAGCACGTCCGCGAGGAGCACCCGCGCGCCCTCCGCGGCGAAGAGCCGCGCCTCCTGCTCGCCCTGCCCGCGCGCCGCGCCCGTCACGATCACGACGCGCCCGTCCAGCTTGCCCCCGGCCTTGCCCACTGCCTCGCCCACGGCGGTCTCCTATCCCAGATGCGGCGCCACGCTCGCGGCGAACTCCGCCATCTGATCGGTGAGTTCTCTACGGCTCCGGCTGCGGAACCGCACCTGGATCCGGTCCACGCCCATCTCGCCGTACGCCCGCAGCGACTCGGCGACCGCCTCCGGCTTGCCGGTGAGGGTGCGCCGCCCGACACTCCACGCCGGGTCGCCGACGTACAGCGGCTCGGCGATCGCCCCGATGGCGATCGGCGCTTCGATGCCCGCCTCCTCGCGCAGCGCCCTCACGCGCGCGATCTGCCCGGGGAGCCGGTCCCTCGGGTCACCCTGGGGCAGCCACCCGTCCCCGCGCAGCGCGGCCCTGCGCACGGCGGCGGGCGAGGACCCGCCGACCCACAGCGGCACCCGCGCCTGGGCGGGCCGCGGCCGTTGCCCGAGCCCGCCGAAGGAGAACAACTCCCCGTCGTGCTCCGGGAATTCGTCCGCACCGAGCGCGGCCCGCAACGCGTCCACGGTCTCGTCGAGCACCGCCCCGCGCCGCTCGAAGTCCACGCCCAGCGCCTCGAACTCCTCCCGCACGTGCCCGGCCCCGACCCCGAGGACCAGCCGCCCGCCGGAGAGGTGGTCGAGGGTCGCGTACTGCTTGGCGGTGAGCAGCGGGTGCCGCAGCCCGACGACCGCGACGTGGCTGAGGAGCCGTACGCGCTCGGTGGCGGCGGCGAGGAAGGAGAGCGTGGCGACGGGGTCGTACCAGACGGTCGACATGGTGTCGGCGAGGCGGCGCGGCACGGCGACGTGCTCGCAGCAGGCGATGTAGTCGAAGCCGCAGCGGTCGGCGGTGCGGGCGACGTCGAGCAGGTCACCGGGCCCTGCGGCGGCCTCCCAGGGCTCGGCGAAGAGGGCGCTCAGCGCCTGTATCGGAAGCTGCATCCCGTACGAGACCACCCGAACCACCCCGCCCGACGTCGATCTGATGGACCGTCACATACTCCAGCCTGACGGCCCGTCGGACAAGGGCGGGGGCGGGGCAGGCCGCGACGAACTCGGCCTCGCCGGGCGTGGCCCCGACGGCGATGGCCTACCTCGGGAGCGCGACACCGATCCCCCCTGCCCGAACCATTCAGCCCCTCCTCGGCAAACACGGCAATGTCGGCGAAGGCCATGCGCCAGGCGGTCCACCGAAGCTCCCCGGCACCGGGAGGGACCGGCTACCGCCCGCCCCTCCCGGTGCCGGGGCATTTTCATTTCTGACTGTCAATCAGTTTCTGTACCTCTGGAGGGACGCCCTTCCCCTTCCCGGCGTGGAGCGCGACGAAGACGACATCGTCGGGAGCGGTCCCTACCGCGAGGGCGACCTCGGGAGCGAGACCCTTCACCGCGTAGGCGGTCTCCGTTTCCGCTTCCCCGTCGTCACCCCTGCCACCGGTGTCGTCGCAGGGCGGCTTGGTGGCATCACCCAGCTTCGCCCCGACCGTGAACTCCACGTTCGCGACGTCCCGGTACGCCCTGCCCTGGTAATGGACTTCGAAGACACAGGAACTCTCGCCCCCTGCGCCGCTGTTGCCGTCCGCCGTACACCCGACGGCCGCCACCATCGCGGCCACCACCAGCGCCGCGGATCGTTCAGCCCGGCCCATCAAGCCCTCCTCAGTAGACGCTCCGAAGACCGAGGACGTCTCCCTTGCCCAAGGTCCTGGCTTTCGTCGAGCACATGATTGAGTTCGTGTACATGGTGAGGTTCCCGTGCCCTGCCCCGACGTGCCCCATCCCGAAGACGTGCCCGGCCTCATGCGTACCGACAGAGCGGATGTCGTACTTGCCCGAGCAGCCGCTGGTCACCGTGTTCGTGAAGTCGAAGTCATGCGTGTTGAAGCGGACGTCCGCTTCCCGCAGGTCGTTCTTGACGCCGAGCATGGGCCAGCTCCACGTGCAGGTCGTGGCCACAGCAGTGTCCTTGATGTCTCCCGCGTCCCAGGTGCTCACCCCGTCCCGCGCGGTGCACTGGCCTCTGGTGTTGATGTCCGCCTCGAAGCTGCCGATGCCCAAGTAGTTCGACTTGGCGTCGACCGCGTCGCCGAGGCCGCAGTCGTCATAGCTCTCGGTGATGTTGTCGATGGCGTCCCAGAAAGCCCACTTGGCAGCGGTCTGGGACAGCCCTCCGGGTAGTCCACCGTCGCCGAGGTACCAGTTGTAAGTGCCGTACTCCTTGAGGTCGTCAGTCTTGTAGGCGCTGTCGCTGCACGCGGCGGGGGAGCCTGCGGCTTCCACGGCCGGCACCTCGGGCCCCGCGCTGGTGTCGGACGCGTCCGCGTCGACGGTCTCCGATTCCTGCGACAGGTCGCCCGGCGTCCGGACCGGGGTCGACAACGCGTCCGGCACGTCCGAACCGGCGACGGAGGCATCCGCAGCGCCATCGGCAAGGTCGTAGGAAACGGTGCCGTCGACGGCGACCTCCAGTGTGAACCCGTGCGTCGTGCCGTCGGCGCTCAGCGCGTGGACGCTCACCGTCGTACCCGGCTCGGGCACCGTGACACCGGTTCCGTCGTACGTCACGACGCGCCCCACCGCGTCGCACTTGATCACGGACGAGCCGTCCGGCAGATCGTCAACGGCCAGATCACCGTCTTCGAGCATGCAGACGTCCGTCCCAGGCGTCTCCGCCTGGGCGCTGCCCGCGATCGTCGATAACGTTGTCGCGAGTGCGAAGGCAATGATCGATCTACCTATGAGCTTCGGGTTGGCCCCAGCCACTCTTCACCCCCCGGGTCGTCCCGCCATGCGGGAATTGATCAGACCCTCTGGAGATTAGCTTTCAACTCACCCTGGTTTTACCTGATTTAAGGGCAGAGAATCATGCGATTCGGCCGCGTCTGCCGTACTTTCTGGCCCCACCTACGGGTCCCCGCCCGTCAACCCAGCGGTGCTGGGACGGTGGAGGCCGCGCGGCGGTTCCCTCCGCTCCCCCGGCGGTCATGGTGAGGACTACGAACGCCATGCGGCCGGGGCCGCGCCCGCCTCGACGATCGGCGCCCGGCCCCCGGCCCCCACGAGGTGCGGCCGCTCCGGGCGGCCTCACCCCAGCAGCGCGTACACGGTGGAGGCCCGTGCGGCTGCTCCCTCCGCGCCCTCGGCGGTCATGGTGATGTCGGCGAACGCCATGCGCTTGCCGAGCTTGGTGATCCGGGCCTCCACGAGCACGTCCGCACCGACCACCGCGCGCTCGAACGTCGTCGACTGCTGGACCGTCGTCATCGGCACGAACCCGCCGCGCGCGGCGGAGACGGCGACGACCGTCGCGGTGTCGGCGGCGGCCATGAGCGCCTGCCCGGACAACGCGCCGCCCTCCCGGGCGAGCGCGTCGGACCAGGGGAGGCGGAGAACCGCGCGCTGCTCCCCGACCTCCTCGGTACGGAGCCCGAGGGCGAGCACCCAGGGAGCGAAGTTGTCGGCGAGCAGCTTGTCCGCGTCGGCGGGGGTGAGGGTCATGGGGCGATGGTGGGGGCGCGGGGGCAGCGGGGCAATCCCCCACCGGGGGGCGTCTCCCCCGCGCACCCGCACGGTTACGTCGACGTGGCGAATTTCGGGGGCACGCCGCATAGTCGGCGGAATGATCGGAAAGCTGTGTGCCATCGTCATCGACTGCCCCGACCCGTCCGCGCTGGCGGGCTTCTACGAGGAGCTGCTGTCGCTCCGCCGGTCGGACGACGACCCGGACTTCGTCGTGCTCGGTGCCACCGCGGACTCCCCCGTCGTGGCGTTCCAGAAGGTCTCCGACTTCCGGCCGCCCCGCTGGCCCGACCCCGCGCGTCCCCCGCAGGCGCACGTCGACGTGCTGGTCGCCGATCTCGACGTGGCCGAGGCGCAGGTGCTCGCGCTGGGCGCGACCCTGCTCGACGGGTCGGACAAGCCGATCGGGTACCGGGTGTACGCCGACCCCGTCGGCCACCCCTTCTGCCTCGTGACGCCACTGGACCGCGCGTAGCCGCCCCTGCGGGCCACCCCCGTGACACCCCCGTGACCGGGCCGCGGGCCGCGCCTAGGGTGAAGATCATGGGAACTCCCGGACGACCACGCCCCGCACGCGCCCCCGGCACCACGCGCCCCCTCGGCGCGCTCCGCCCCCTGCGCGCGCTGAAGACGGCCGCCCTCGGCCTCCTCCTGCCCGCCGCCCTCCTCACGGCCCCCGGCGCCCTCCTCGCGGGTCCGGGCGCCGGGACCGCGCACGCCGCCCCCGGCGACGAGCTGGTGCGCGTTTCGACCGACGCCCCCGGCCGCTTCCAGATCAAACCCCTGAACAAAGCGGGCGAGTACGCCGACGCCATCGCCGCGATCAAGGCCTCCCCCGGCATCACGCCGCTCCCCGACCCCCTCGGCACCCTCGCGGGCACCGGCCACCAGGGCAAGGCCGGGACCTGCTACCCCGCCGCCTTCCACCCCGGCGCCGACGCCTCGGGCTACTGCTGGAACAACGAGGACGACGCCACCGGCGGCCCCGTCGGCTGGACGCCCCAGGGCCTCTCGCCGCGCGTCGACCGCCCCTCCTGGCAGGTCGCCTCCTGGCACTCGGGCGACAACAAGTTCGCCCGCCTCACCTTCGTGGACCGCTCCGCCGCCGCCCCCCGCTTCAACCACGTCCTGCTGGTCACGCCCGGCGGCACCACCGGGTTCAGCGCGCTGGCCTCCCACGCGGACAGCATCGTCTGGAAGGGCGACCGGCTGCTCCTGGGCAGCGGCAGGTACGTCTTCGAGTTCGACGCCAGGAACCTGATGCGGGTCAACACGCAGGACGAGCGGGTGGGCATCGTCGGCGGCAACGCCTCCGCGAAGTTCCACAACTACATCCTGCCGATCAGCGAGACGTACATCAGCTCGAACCAGGCGTCGGAGGCCTGCCTCGCCGGTGAGGGCGCGAAGGACGTGCCCGGCACCGCGAGCGGCACCTGCGTCACCTCGCTCAGCTACTCGGGCGACGGCCGGTCCCTCGTCTCCAGCGAGTACGTGCCGAACGCCTCCGGCGGGCGCATCGTCCAGTGGCCCGACCTCAAGAGCGGCGCCGCGACCACCGCCACGGCCGTCTGGCGCTCCCCCGTCCACAGCATGCAGGGCGCCCTGCTCGCCGAGGGGAGCCTGTTCATCTCCGGGAAGTGTCCCGCCAGCTTCGACAACGGCGGCGAGATCCGTTACAAGGCCGACGGCACGCCCATCCCCCGTGAGAACGCCTGCATCCACAAGGCCGCGCCCGGCGGCGCCCCCAGCGTCCTGACGGCCGTGCCCGACATGACGCAGAACCTCGCCTACGACCCGGCCGAGAAGCGCGTCTGGGGCATCAGCGAGCGGTACTTCGAGGTCCGCAACCGGCTGGTCTTCAGCGTCGCGCCCACCGTCACGCCCGTCACCGCCGTCCGCTTCAAGAACATCGGCAGCGACAAGTGCCTGGCCCCCTACGGGGCGCTCATCAAGCCCGGCATCAACGCCACCCAGTGGGACTGCAACGGCAAGAGCCCGCAGAACTGGTACTGGGACGGCAGGACCATCCGCAACTTCTCCAGCAGGCTCTGCCTGACCGTCGAGGGCGCGAGCGACTCCAACGGCGCCCAGATCACCCAGTGGACCTGCAACGGCAGCCCGTACCAGGACTGGACCCTGCGCGCCTCCGCCGCCGGCGGCGCCCAGATCGTGAGCGACGGCAGCAAGCTCTGCCTCACGTCGCACGCCGGAAGCGCCGGCAACGGCGCGAACATCGTGCAGTGGGCCTGCGACCCGACCCAGATCAAGCACTCCTGGAACGGCGGCTGACACCGCGCTGTCAGTGGTGCCTGCTTCGATGGTCACATCGAGAGCGGGCACCACCGTGCGGAGGAGAATTCGTGGGTACGTGGGGCAGTGGGAACTTCGAGAGCGACGCCGCCTGGGACTACCTGGCGTCCTTCTTGGACCGGATCGTCTCGGAGGTCGCCGAGGTGATGGACGGCGACCCGGTCGAGCTGGAGCCCGACGAGTACTGGGGCGTGGCCGTGCCGTGCCAGCTGGAGCTGCTGACCGTCCTCGTACGGGCGGGGCACACCTACGACAGCCTGCTGAGCCCGGACACGGTCAAGGCGTGGAAGGAGAAGTTCCTGACCGTCTGGGAGGACACGATCGACGACCTGGAGCCCACGCCGGACTACAAGGAGGAGCGGCGCGCGGTGCTCATACGCACCTTCGACGAGCTGGCCGACGCGGTCGCGCCCGTGGCGTAGGCGCAGGGCGGTACGCCGTTCCGGGGCGCCGCGCGTCGACGACGGCCCCGCGCCCCTAGCAGGGCGCCCAGAGGCCGTCCTCCGTCAGGCCCAGGAGTTCGATCGCGTTGCCGCGCACGATCCGCTCCACCACCTCCGGGGCGAGATGTCCCATCTGCGCCTCGCCGACCTCGCGCGATTTCGGCCAAGTCGAGTCGGAGTGCGGATAGTCCGTTTCGTACAGGACGTTCCCCGCGCCGATCGCGTCGAGGTTGCGCAGGCCGAACGCGTCGTCGAAGAAGCAGCCGTAGACGTGTTCCGCGAAGAGTTCCGACGGGGGCCGGGTGACCTTGTCCGCGACGCCGCCCCACGCGCGGTTCTCCTCCCAGACCACGTCCGCGCGCTCCAGGATGTACGGGATCCAGCCGATCTGGCCCTCCGCGTACATGATCCGCAGGCCGGGGAAGCGCT
Source organism: Streptomyces sp. NPDC050504 (assembly GCF_044458065.1). Taxonomy (NCBI): domain Bacteria; kingdom Bacillati; phylum Actinomycetota; class Actinomycetes; order Kitasatosporales; family Streptomycetaceae; genus Streptomyces; species Streptomyces sp. NPDC050504. The sequence goes on from NZ_JBITHO010000002.1 coordinate 347,448, forward strand.
CGAACTTGCCGCTCATCAGCCAGTCGACCATGGAGAAGCAGCAGTTGGCGAAGGTGATGGTGGAGCCGACGGCCGGCGGGGCGTCGGCCGACGTGGAGGGCATCCTGCTGGAGGAGCCGATGTGCATCGCGATCACCGTGCCGGTCTCGGCGCAGGCCGCGAGGAAGGGGTCCCAGTCGTCCGTGTGGACTGAGGGCAGTCCGAGATGCGGGGGGATCTCGGAGAACGCCACCGCGCGCACGCCCCGCGCCGCGTTGCGCCGTACCTCCGCCGCCGCGAGTTCCGCGTCCCAGAGCGGGACCAGCGTGAGCGGTACCAGCCTTCCCCGCGCCTCGGGCCCGCACCACTCCTCGACCATCCAGTCGTTGTAGGCGCGCACCGCCAGGAGGCCCAGTTCCCTGTCCTTCGCCTCGGTGAAGGTCTGTCCGCAGAATCGAGGAAAGGTGGGGAAGCAGAGAGCGGACTGGACGTGGTTCACATCCATGTCGGCGAGGCGGTCCGGGACGGAGTACGAGCCGGGACGCATCTGCTCGTACGTGATGACTTCCAGCCGTATCTCGTCGCGGGCGTAGCCCACGGCGGTGTCCAGGCGGGTCAGCGGGCGGTGCAGGTCCTCGTAGACCCACCAGTCCCCCACCGGCCCCTCGTCCCCCGGTTCCCCCATCACGGGCGCGAACTTTCCGCCCATAAAGGTCATTTCCTTGAGCGGCGCCCTGACAATGCGCGGACCGCTGTCCTTGTACTTGGACGGGAGCCGGTCCTGCCAGACGTGCGGGGGCTCCACCGTGTGGTCGTCCACCGAGATGATCTTGGGGAAGGTCTCCATGCCGTCACGGTACCGCCGATCTGACGGTCCGTCAGCTAGTGGTTGGCAGGTTCCGTGGAGAAGAGCTGTGCATCTAGACACCCCTTGCTGACGCACGCCCCAGGACAAGGCAGACTGGCCAGGGCTAACCAGCGGTACGGGGCAGGGGGCAGGTATGGACCGTGATCACGGGCCACGCGTACCGGAGCAGCGCACTCCGGCCGAGGCGGCGAGCAGTGCCGCCGACGCGGGCCCCGACGTGCCCTGTGAGCCGCAGGCGCCCCCGGGCCCGCCCCCGGCCGGACGCCTCGAACCCGCCCCCGACCTGCGCTTCGGCGTGCTCGGACCGGTCCGCGCCCGCCGCACGGACCCGGCCGACGACGCCGGCGACGGCACCCCGCTGTCCACCGGCTCCCCGCAGCAGCGCGCCCTGCTCGCCGCGCTCCTGCTGCGCGAGGGCCGCACCGCCACCGCGTCCGAGCTGATCGACGCGATCTGGGGCGACGAGCCGCCTTCCCAGGCACTCGCCGCCATCCGCACCTATGCCTCACGGCTGCGCAAAACGCTCGGCGCGGGCGTCCTGGTCACCGAATCCGGCGGGTACGCGATCCGCGTCGAGCCCGGCTCGCTCGACCTCAACACCGCGCAGGACCTGGCCACCGAGTCCGAGAAGGCGCGGGCGTCCGGCGACCGCACGCTCGCCCGCGACCTGGCCAACCAGTCCCTCGCGCTGTGGGACGGCGAGCCCCTGGCGGGCGTGCCCGGTCCGTACGCCGAGACCCAGCGCGCCCGGCTCTCCGAGTGGCGGCTCCAGCTCCAGGAGACGCGGCTCGACATGGACCTGGAGGCGGGCCACCACGCCGAGGCCGTCTCCGAGCTGACCGCGCTGACCGCCGCGCACCCGCTGCGCGAGCGGCTGCGCGAACTGCTGATGGTCGCGCTGTACCGCAGCGGACGGCAGGCCGAGGCGCTCGCGGTGTACGCCGACACCCGGCGGCTGCTCGCCGACGAGCTGGGCGTCGACCCGCGCCCCGAACTGGCCCAGCTCCAGCAGCGGATCCTCCAGGCCGACGAGGAACTGGCCCACCCGGTCGACGGCGCAGGCCCGTCCCAGCACCTCGTCCGCCCCGCGCAGCTCCCTGCGACGGTCCCCGACTTCACGGGCCGCGTCTCCTTCGTGCGCGACCTGGGCGCGCGTCTGGCCACCGCCGAGGGCTCCGTGATGACGATCTCCGCGCTCGCGGGCATCGGCGGCGTCGGCAAGACGACGCTGGCGGTGCACGTGGCGCACGAGGCGCGCAAGCACTTCCCCGACGGACAGCTGTACGTCGACCTCCAGGGCGCCGGCTCCCGGGCCGCCGAGCCGGAGACGGTGCTCGGCGCGTTCCTGCGGGCGCTGGGCACCTCGGACCCCGCGATCCCGGACACCCTGGAGGAGCGGGCCGCGCTGTACCGCTCGCTGCTCGACGGGCGGCGCGTGCTGGTCCTGCTGGACAACGCGCACGACGCGGCGCAGGTCCGTCCGCTGCTGCCGGGCACCGCGGGCTGCGCGGCGCTGGTCACCAGCCGGGTGCGGATGGTGGACCTGGCGGGCGCGCACCTGGTCGACCTGGACGTGATGTCGCCCGAGGAGGCGCTCCAGCTCTTCACGAAGATCGTGGGCGCCGAGCGGGTCGCCGCGGAGCGGGAGGCGGCGCTCGACGTCGTCGCGGCCTGCGGCTTCCTGCCGCTCGCGATCCGCATCGCGGCCTCCAGGCTCGCGGCGCGGCGCACCTGGACGGTCTCGGTGCTCGCCGCGAAGCTCGCGGACGAGCGGCGCAGGCTGGACGAGCTCCAGGCGGGCGACCTCGCCGTCAAGGCCACCTTCGAGCTGGGCTACGGCCAGTTGGAGGCCGAGCAGGCGCGCGCGTTCCGGCTGCTGGGCCTGGCCGACGGTCCCGACATCTCGCTGTGGGCCGCGGCGGCCGTGCTCGACCGGGCCACGCAGGAGACCGAGGACCTGCTGGAGGCCCTGGTCGACACGTCCCTGCTGGAGTCCGCCGCACCGGGCCGCTACCGCTTCCACGACCTCGTACGCCTCTACGCGCGTTCCTGCGCCGAGCGCGACGAGCAGCCGCCCGAGGAGCGCGAGCGGGCGCTGTCGCGGCTGCTGGACTTCTACCTGGCGACCGCGGCGGGCGTGTACGCGATCGAGCGGCCGGGGGACCGGACGGTGGCGCACCTGGCGGCCACCGAGTACCCGGGGATCGACTTCGTCTCCGGCGCTGAGGCGCTGTCCTGGCTGCACGCGGAGGCGGAGCCGCTGCTGGCGTGCGTCCAGCAGTCGCTCGGCAGGACGACGCTGCGCCGGGCCATGGACCTGCTGCTGGCCGCGAAGGACCTCGCCGAGTCGGGGGCCAGCTCGCTGCGGTACGAGCGGGCGGCCGTGTCGGCGAGAGACGCGGCGGCGGCCCAGGGCGACGTACTGGTGGAGGGCCGGGCGCGCACCACGCTGGCGCAGGTCCACTGCCGCACGGGCCGGTTCCTGCTCGCCGAGCAGGAGGCGGACGCCGCGATCGACCTGGCCCTGTCCGCGGGCGACCCGTGGATCTCGGGCAACGCCCCCAACGAGCGGGGCATCGTGGCGGGCTGCCGCGACCAGCACGCCGAGAGCGGGCCGCACCTGCGCTCGGCCCTCGCGGAGTTCCGCAAGGACGGCAACCGTCCCGGCGAGGCCAGCGTGCTGTGCAACCTGTCGCGGATGCTCGTGTCGACCCGGCACCCCGAGGAGGCCGTCGAGCTGGCCGAGCAGGGCATCGCGATCTACGACGAGATGGGGCTCGCGCTGCGGCTGGCCAACGGCCGCTTCGCGCTGGGCATCGCCCTCACGCACGCGGGCCGGCACCCGGAGGCGCTGGCCAGGCTGGACCAGGCGCTGCGCGGGTTCGGCGAGAACCGGCAGCGGCTGTGGCAGGGCACGACCCACTTCAGGATCGCCCAGACGCACCTCGCGGCCCACGCGCCCGCACGCGCCGCGCAACACGCCGAGCAGGCCCTGGCGCTGGGCTGCATCGGCGGTGATTGGATGCGGGCGAAGGTGCTGACCGTCCTCGGCAGGGCGCTCGACAGCCTGGGACAGCTCGACCGTTCGCGGGCCTGCTGGCGCGAGGCGCTCTCGATCCACGAGGCGTCCGGCGCCACCGAGGCCGCCGAGGTACGGTCGCTGCTGTCGCCGGTGTCCGCGAACTGACCCCTCGGCGAACGCGAGCCGGTCCCCCGGTGTCCCCGGGGGGAATCGGGGCTGCCCGAGCGGAGGGCTCCGTACCGCCCGAAACGGCGCTACAAGGCGCGCCGCAGGGCTCTAACGAGCGCGTTCAGCATTCGTTTATGCAGACATGGCAGCCTCCTTCACATCGAACCGTCGCGTCGGGGGGCAGACGGTTCACCGCAGGAGGCAGCCCCTTAGGGTGAGCGTCCCGCAGTGCCCGGTCGACGACCCTCGGGGGAGTTGTCGACCGGGCACTCACGTCCCAACACTGTTATCCAGGGGAGCAAGAACATGAGCGAGATCACGGGGAAGGACGAGGCGGTCGTCCAGGGCGACAGCCACCGGCCCAGCCCGCCGGCGGACATCGTCGTCCAGGCGGACAGCCACCGTCCCATCGTTCCGCAGGACAGCCACCGGCCGATCGTCCCGCAGGACAGCCACCGGCCCATCGCGCCCAAGGACAGCCACCGGCCCATCGCGCCCACGGACGTCACCGTCCAGGACGACAGCCACCGGCCCAGCCCGCCGAACGACTGACCGCCACACCCACCCACACCTCGACGGGGGTGCGGCCGCGGCGGCGCGGAGGGGAAGCCGTCGCGGCCGCCACGAGCCGTCGAACTCCCCGCACGCCTCGCTCATTCCTGGAGTTCCGCATGACCCGTAAGAAGAAGACGTTAGTCGCGCTGGTACTGGCCGGTGCGGTCGCCGTGGCCGTGGCCATGACGCAGTCGGCAGCGGCCGACAGCCACCAGCCCGCCCCTCCGCGGGACTCGGCGGTCACCGGCGGCACCGGCGTGCAGGCGGGACCGCCCGCGGACGGCCACCGCCCCTAGCGGGCAAGGGCCGACGGGGGCCCGTGTCGGGGGACGCGGGCACGGGGGAACGACGGGGGAAGCACGGGGGAACGGGGCCCGCATCGGGGGGGTGCGGACCACGGGGGAAACGTACGGGGGCCGCGCGCACGGGGGAGACGGGGCGCGCGGGAACGGGGGAACCACGGGGGAACAACGGGGGAATCGGGGGAGGGAGGAACGGGGGACCGGGGCCCGTGTCGGGGGACGCGGGTCGTCGGGTGAGCACGGGATCCGTGTCGGGGGACGCGGGTCATCGTGGCCCGTGTCGGGGGACGCGGACCACGAGGGAATCACGAGGGCCCGCATCGGGGGATGCGGAGGCCGCGCGGGTCGGGGCCCGCGCGGCCCACTCGTGCGTACGGGGGCCTGCCCGAACCCACCGGGACCTGCCTGGGCCTGCCTGGGCCTACCGGGCTAGTTGCCCAGTTCCTGGCGCATCCGGCGCGTCGGCGTGAACTCGTACAGCTCCAGGATCCCCGGCGGGTCCGCCAGCCCGGGACCGCCCGCACGGACCCAGTCGGCTATGTCGTCCGCCGCGTCCGGGTCGTTCACCAGCCCCAGCCAGACCGGGCGCCCGCCCGCCCTGCGGCCCTCGGGCGAGGGCTGGACCACGATCACGTTGGCGCGTTCGCACGCGTCCAGGCAGTCCGTCCGCCGCACCGTCGCGACCTCCGCGAGCGCCGACTTCAGGCCCGCGAGCTGCGCGGCGTGGTCGACGCCCGGCACCTTGTACGTGCCGCAGCAGCAGTCGCGGCACACGCTCACGGTCGGGCGCGGGGCGGCGGGAGCGGGGCGGGCGTGCTTCATGGGGCGACGTCCTCGGGGTCGGCGGCGGCTTCGGGTCCTGCGGACCGGACAAGGACCGGCAGGTCAGGGGCCAGCCTAGGCGTACCTCCCGCCGCTCAACACCGTGCCCTCAGCGCACCCTTCACGACCTTTCCGCTCGCGTTGCGCGGCAGCTCGGCGACGAACTCCACTTCCCTGGGCACCTTGAAGTTCGCCATCTCCCGCCGCGCCCAGGCGATCACGTCGTCCGCCGTCAGCGCCTCCGCGTCCGGCCGCCGCACCACGTACGCCCTGCCGACCTCGCCGAGCCGCGCGTCCGGGACGCCGATCACCGCCGCGTCCGCGATGCCCGGGTGCAGGCCGAGCAGCCGCTCGATCTCCGCCGGGTAGGCGTTGAAGCCGCCCACGATGAACATGTCCTTGATCCGGTCCGTGACGCGCAGGTTGCCCGCCGCGTCGAGGACGCCGACGTCCCCGGTGCGCAGCCAGCCGTCCGCGCCGATGACCCGCGCGGTCTGGGCCGCGTCCTCGAAGTAGCCGCTCATCACGTTGAACCCGCGCACCAGGATCTCGCCCGGTTCGCCGGGAGCCGCCGGCCCCTCCCCCGCGCCGGCCAGGACCCGCACCTCCGTGCCCGGGATCGCGCGGCCCGAGGTCGCGGCGATCACCTCCGGGTCGTCGCCCCTGCGGCACATCGTGACGATGCCGCTCGCCTCGGAGAGGCCGTACGCGGTGAGGACCGTGCCCACCCCCAGCTCGCCGCGCAGCCGCTCGACCAGCCGCAGCGGAACCACCGCGGCGCCGGTCACCACCAGGCGCAGCGCGCTCAGGTCGTGCGCGGCGCGGGCCGGGTGGTCAAGGAGCGACTGGTGGAGGGTGGGCGGTCCCGGCAGCACGGAGACGCGCTCGGCCGCGATGTTCGCCAGGACCGCGTCCACGTCGAAGACGGGCTGCGGGATCATCGTCGCGCCGCGCATCAGGCAGGCGATGATGCCCGCCTTGTAGCCGAAGGTGTGGAAGAACGGGTTCACGATCAGATAGCGGTCGCCCTCGCGCAGGCCCGCCAGCTCCGACCAGATCGCGTAGCCGCGCAGGGTCTGGGCGTGCGTGACGACCACGCCCTTGGGGGCGCCCGTGGTGCCCGAGGTGTAGACGATGTCGGAGGGCGAGGAGGCGGTGACCTCCGCCGCCCTGGCCCGCACCTCGGCGGCCGACACCCCTTCCCCGGACGCCAGGAAGTCCTTCCGGGTCAGGTACTCGTCGGGGGCCGAGTCGGAGAGCACCACGACCCGTTCCAGGTGCGGCAGGGGGACGGCCGCGCGGCGCAGCGAGGCGACGTAGGAGGTGCCGAGGAAGGTGCCGGTGACGAAGAGCAGCCTGGCGCGGGAGCGGGCCAGGATGTCGGCGGCCTCGGCGCCCTTGAAGCGGGTGTTGAGCGGGACGAGGACCGCGCCCGCGCCCACCGCGCCGAGCGCGCAGACGATCCAGTCCAGGGTGTTGGGCGCCCAGACCGCGACCCGGTCGCCCGGCTCGACTCCGGAGGCGACGCACGCGGCGGCGGCGCGCTCGACGCGCTCGCCCAGCTCCGCGTACGAGACGCGGGTCCGGCCCTCGACGACCGCCTCCCGGTCGCCGTGGCGCGCGGCGGACCAGCGGACCAACTCCGGGACCGTGTCCCAGGGAAGCGCGTCCAGGGGAAGCGCGTCCCCGGGAGCTGAGGTGTCTTCGGCCATCGCTTTCCCTCCCGCACGCGGTAGCTGACTATCCGTCAGATTAGCTGTAGCCTTCGCGGCTGTCAGCAGTCACGACGAGCGCGGAGGTGCCGCCGGTGGGCACGCTGAAGGACGCGACGGCGATAGTCGGGATAGGCCAGACCGCCTTCGCCAAACGACTCCCGGAATCCGAGAAGGCGCTGGCCTGCCGCGCGATCACCGCCGCGCTCGACGACGCGGGGATCGCGGCGGGCGAGGTCGACGCCTTCGCCTCGTACACCATGGAGGAGACCGACGAGGTCGAGGTCGCCAAGGCGATCGGCGCGGGCGACGTCACCTTCTTCTCCAAGGTCGGCTACGGCGGCGGCGGTTCGTGCGCCACCGTCGCCCACCTCGCCGCCGCGATCGCCACCGGACAGGCCTCGGTCGGCGTCGCCTGGCGCTCGCGCAAGCGCGGCAGCGGCCCGCGCCCCTGGAAGAACACCGCCGTCCAGCTCCCCACGCCCGCCCAGTGGACCCGCCCCTTCGGGCTGCTGCGCCCCGCCGACGAGATCGGCATGCTGGCCAGGCGCTACATGCACGAGTACGGCGCGACCCGCGACCACCTCTTCAACGTCGCCCTCGCCTGCCGCAACCGCGCCAACCAGAACCCCGCCGCGATCATGTACGAGCGCCCGCTGACCCGCGAGATGTACATGACCTCCCGGTGGATCAGCGAACCGCTCTGCCTCTTCGACAACTGCCTCGAAACGGACGGGGCGTTGGCGTGCGTGGTGGTCTCCGCCGAACGCGCCCGCGACTGCCGCCGCGCGCCGGTGTACGTCCACTCCGTCGCCCAGGGCCTGCCCGCCCAACACCACGGGATGGTCAACTACTGGAACGACGACCCGCTGACGGGCCCCGCGTGGACGGCGGCCCGACAGCTGTGGAAACAGGCCGACTTCGGCCCCGACGACGTGGACGTCGCGCAGATCTACGACGCGTTCACCCCGCTGATCCCGCTCTCCCTCGAAGGGTACGGCTTCTGCGCCAGGGGCGAGGGCGCGGCCTTCACCGAGGGCGGCGCGCTGGAGAGCGGCGGGCGGCTGCCGCTCAACACCGGGGGCGGCGGCCTCAGCGAGGCGTACGTCCACGGCTTCAACCTCATCACCGAGGGCGTGAAGCAGCTGCGCGGCAGCAGCACCGCCCAGGTCCCTGGCGCGGCGACGTGCCTGGTGACGGCGGGCGAAGGGGTGCCCACTTCCGCGCTGCTGCTGAGGAGTTGACCGGTATGGATGCCCTTCTGCTGCCCGTCGTGGACGACGACGGCGCCCCGTTCTGGGAGTACGCGGCGCGCGGCGAACTGCGCGTCCAGACGTGCGGCTCCTGCGCCGAGCCGCGCTTCCCGCCGCGCCCGTGCTGCCCGCACTGCCAGTCGTTCGACAGCCAATGGTGCCGCCTGAGCGGGCGGGGCCGGATCTGGTCGTACGTGCTGCCGCATCCGCCGCTGCTGCCCGCGTACGCCGCGCAGGCCCCGTACAACGCGGTGCTCGTCGAGCCGGTGGACGCGCCGCGCGTCCGGCTCGTCGGCAACGTCGTCGCGGCGCCGGGCGCGGCACTGAACTCGGTCGACCCGGCGCGGCTGCGGATCGGGGCCGCGGTGCGGGTGGCTTTCCGGGAGGCGGGGGACGGGCTGTTCCTGCCGTGCTGGCTGCTGGAGCGGCCGTGAGCGGGGTGCGGCTGGCCGTCGAGGAGAAGACCGGGGTCGCAGTCGTGACCCTGGACCGCCCGGCGAGGCACAACGCGATCGACCTGGCGATGGCCGGTGAACTGACCCGCGTGTGGCAGGAGTTGAGGTACGACGACGCGGTACGGGCGGTGGTGCTGACCGGGGCCGGGGGCAAGGCGTTCTGCACGGGGATCGACCGTACGGCGGAGGTGCCGCAGCCCTCGTCCCCGTACAGCGTCGACGATCCGCTCCTGACGATCGGCCCGAAGGCGAACGACCTGTGGAAGCCGGTGGTCGCGGCGGTCGAGGGCATGGCGTGCGGCGGGGCGTTCTACCTGATCGGCGAGAGCGAGTTCGTGGTGGCGTCGGAGACGTCGTCGTTCTTCGACCCGCACACGACGTACGGCATGGTCAGCGCGTACGAGGCGATCTCGATGGCCCAGCGGATGCCGCTGGGGGAAATCGCCCGGATGGCCCTGATGGGCACGGCGGAGAGGCTCGGGGCGCGGCGCGCGTACGAGATCGGCCTGGTCTCGGAGCTGACCGCGCCGGGGGGCGCGGAGGAGGCGGCGGTCCGGGCGGCGCGGATCGTGGCGTCGCACCCGACGGAGGCGGTGCAGGGGACGGTGCGGGCGGTGTGGTCGGCGCGGGAGGCCGCGCGGGCGCACGCGGTGGCGCAGGCGCCGCTGCTGATCGCGTTGGGCAACGCGTCGGCGGAACGGCAGGCGGAGCTGTTCGCGGGGCGGCGGCGGGGTTCGTAGCGGCGGTCCGGCCCTGGTGGCGGGGTTCGTAGGGGCGGTCCGGCCCTGGTGGCGGGTGCTGCGCACCGGGCGTAGCGTCATGATCGAGAGCCGAACCAGGAGGTGCCGGGATGATCCGCAACGTCCTCGGCGGGCTCCTCGCTCTCTGTGGAGCGGCGGCCGCCGTCCTGAGCCCCTTCCGTGCCTGGTACGACGGCCGCCTCGGACGGACCTACCGGATCGAGGGCCTGTTCGGCGGCGACGTAGGGAGCCGGGCCGGTTCACTGCCGGGGTCCCTGCCTGGATCGCTCTTCCTGCCGTTCGCCTTCGTGGCGCTGCTGACGGTGGTGGGACTGCTGCTGCGACGGCGGTGGGTGGTGGCGCTCGCGGGGGTGGCGTGCGTCGGGTTCGCCGTGCTGTGGATGGTCCGGGTGGGGATGGCCGAGGGCAGCTTGGTGGTGAGCGGCGACGGCTCGGGCCTGGGGGCCGGGGTCGCGGGGGCGGTGGGTGGGGGCGTGGCGGTGCTGCTGGGGGCGGTGGTGATGGCGGGGCGTGGACGGGTGGACCCGTCGGATGAGGTGTCGGCGCCCACGGGGGTGCCCACGTTGGACGGGTGGCGGTAGCGGTGGGCGTCGCGCCCTCGGGCCCCGTTGCCTCGGGGGTGCCGTCCTGCCCGGGGGCAGCGCGCTCTTTGGGTTCCCGTTGCACGGGGGCGGCGTTTTTTGCGCAGTTCCCCGCGCCCCTAGGGGGATGGGGTGACCCGGTCACGGGTTGGGTGCCCGAGGGGTCGGGGGCGCTCCAGGGTGCACTCCTCGGATCACGAGCCGTGGCCGTTTCCAGTCCTGGATAGCCCCGGTCTTGGCTCGTGCTCCTGCGGGGAGCACCCTTCCGACCCCCACCCCGGGGAGCCGGGGCGCCCGGAGGACACGGCCCTCGCGGGCTATGCGCGGCGGCGGACCCGCCAGAGCCAGCCCGTCGCGGCGAGGATCACCGTGAACGCGATCAGGTTCGCCCAGAGCGTCGGGAGCTCGCCCGCGGGCGCCACCGTGGTCTCGTTCCAGACGTACGCGCCCACCATGGGCAGCACCGCGGTGAACACCGCGCCGACGACCTTCTGCACGACGGTCCAGTACACCGAGGTGCACAGGAGCACCGCCCCGGTGATGCGGGCCAGAACGCCGATGATCTCCAGCCCGGAGAAGTCCCCGACGACGAAGTGGTTGAGCGCCGCCAGGAGGGCGAACGGCACCGTGAGCAGCAGCAGCGGCACCGCCGGGTGCACCTTCCCCCGCCGTGCGGGAGCCGCCCCGCCCGCCTCGGCGAGCGCGGTCGCCGCGATCGTACGGGGATCCCCCAGCTCCGCGAGCACCTCGCCGAGCGCCGCTTCGGGGCGCTCCGCGCGGGTCACCTCGATGTGCTCGGCGAGGTCCGCCAGGAGCTCCTGGCGGCGGTCGGCGGGGAGCGCGGAGGCCTCGCGCTCGACGGCGGCGAGGTAGTCGCGTACGGGGTCGGCGGTGGTCTTCATGAGCGGGCTCCGGGGATGGGGTGGGGGGTGGTCAGGAAGGCGTCGACGGCATCGCGGAATCCCGGCCAGACGCGGGTGAACTCGTCCAGTGCGGCCCGGCCGCTGTCGGTGAGCGCGTAGTAGCGGCGGGGCGGTCCCGAGGTGGACTCCTGCCAGGTGGTGGTGACCAGGTCCTCGCGGCGGAGCCGGGAGAGCAGCGGGTAGACGGTGCCCTGACTGGTGGCCAGCGCCCCGGATTCCTCCAGCGCGTGGAGCAGCTCGACGCCGTAGCGGGGCCTGTCCCTCATCAGGGCGAGTACGCAGTACTCCAGCACGCCCTTGCGCAGCTGGGCGGCTGCGCGGGCCTGCTTGGTCGAATCACCTGGTTCCATGCGATGCAAGATACCAGGCGGCGCAAGTGATGCGGAAATTCAGGGGGGGCGGAGGTGTCGGAAGTGGTTGCAGTGAGCATGGATACCGTCGGGCCGTGCCCGACCGGTACGGCCCGGAGCCTCGTTCGGAGGGAACTCATGCGCATCAGGCATCAGCGGACCACGACCGGACTGGTCACGGCGATCGGGGCGGGGGTGCTCGTGGCCACCGCCATGACGGCCCCCGCCACCGCCGCACCGCAGCCCGGCAGCACGGGCGTCCAGAGCTCCATAGTGACGACCTGGATCAACGGGAACGTCAGATACGGGCCGTCCACGGACCACGACATCAACTACCCCGTGGCCGCGGGATTCACCTCGACCGGCCTCTGCTGGAAGGAAGGCGGCTGGGTCAGCGCCAACGGCGTCTCCCACAACAAGTGGGTCAAGCTCGGCCCGGAGGAGTGGATCTGGGGCGGCCTGCTCAACGGCAACGAGACGGGCGGCGTCTCCGAACAGTGCTGACGTAGGCCTCCGCGAGGGCCGTGTCCTGCGGGCACCTCTCCGTTCCCCCGGGGTGGGGGTCGGAGGGGTGCTCCCCGCAGGAGCACGAGCCAAGACCGGGGCTATCCAGGACTGGAAACGGCCACGGCTCGTGATCCGAGGAGTGCACCCTGGAGCGCCCCCGGCCCCTCGGGCAACCAACCCGTGACCGGATCACCCCATCCCCCTAGGGGCGCGGGGCTGTATCGATGTGCGGCTCCGCCGCGTGGGCGCAAAAACGGCACCCCGAGGCAACGGGGCCCAAGAGGACCGGGCACCCCGTGCCGCGCAAAAAACGCCGCCCCCGGGCAACGGGACCCCCAGAGGCCCCCGCACCCCGTGCCGCGCAAAAAACGGCACCCCCGGGCAACGGGACCCCAAGAGCACCCCGCCCCGCGGGCCCCGCCCGCTACCGCCCCGTACCCGTACCCTTCACCGCGTCCAGCGCGTACACGCACCGGTCCTTGCTGCACGCGTACACCACGCCCCCCTTAGCCACGGGCGAGCCCGTGATCTCGCCGCCCGTGGAGAGCTTCCAGCGCAGCTGCCCGCCCACCGCGTCCAGCGTGTACAGCACGTGGTCCGCGGAGCCGAAGTGCACCCGGCCGTCCGCCACCACCGGCGCCCCGACCACCTCGCCGCCCGCGGCGAAGCGCCACTTGGGGGTGGCCGAGACCGCGTCCAGCGTGTAGAGCGCGCTGCCGCTGCCCACGTACACATGGCCCCCGGCCACCAGCACCGGCTCCACCGACTGCCGGGACTCCGTCGCGATGCGCCAGCGGTCCTTGCCGTTGGCCGCGTCCAGCGCGTACACCGTGCCGAGGTAGTCGGCGATGTACACGCCGCCGCCGGTCACCGCGGGGCCGGGGACGAACGTCGGGGGGCAGAGGAAGACCGCGGGCGCCTCGAAGTGCCAGCGGACGTGGCCCGACCCGATGTCGATCGCGAGGACGCGGGTGCCGGCCGCCACGTACACGTAGCCGTCCTCCGCCGGGGTGACCCGGACCGGCACGCCGCCGCAGGACGCCGCGTCGCCGATCGGGTACGACCAGCGGTCCGCGCCCGTGCGCGCGTCGAGGGCCCACAGGCGGGCGTCGCGCCACAGGTAGACGGTGCCGTCGTGGATGACGGGCCCCGCCTCGGGCGTCTCGAAGTCGGTCTGGGCGCCGGTGGCCTCCCACAGCTTCTCGCCGTTCGCGGCCTCCCACGCCTGTACGCCGCCGCCGCGCGTCCCGGTGACGACCGTGCCCCGGTCGACCTTGAGCGCGTACACCCAGGCGTCCGTCTGGAGGCGCCAGCGCTCGGCGCCGGTCGTGGCGTCCAGCGCGTACAGCGAGGGGCCGTCGGAGGCGTGGATGCGGCCGCCGGAGACCGCCATGGCCCAGGCGACGTCCCGCGTCTTGAACTGGCGCCGGCCGCTCGCCACGTCCAGCGCGTGGACCTCGAAGGACGTGACGTACAGCAGGTCGCCCTCGACGACCGGGGTCCCCCACACGTCGTTCGACATGCGGAACCGCCACGGCCGCCACCGGTCGGGTGACGACGGCGCCTGGGCCCCGGCGGCACCGGCGGCGCCGGGGGCCCGCGTCGGCTGCGGTACGGGGGCCGGGTCGCCGCCCGCGGGGCCGCCGCCCGGCGGACGCACCCAGCCCGAAGCGGGCGCGGGCTCCGAGCCCACCCGGCCGCGCGCCTGCCCGTCCGCGACCCGGGGGCCGGGACCGATCGGAACCTGCGCGCCCGGCAGCCGCACCGGGCCGCCCGCGGGTGCGTGGGACGGGGCGTGGACCGACGCGTGGGCGGGGGCGCGCCCCGGGGCGTGGGACGGGGCGTGGGACGGCCGCACGGGCGGGGCCTGCGGCGGAGGCGGCGGAACCGCCCCGCCCTGACCGGGGCCCTGGCCGTGACCGGGGCCCTGGCCCGGACGCGGGTCGGTCGGCCTGCGCTGCGACCTGGACTGCCCCGACGCGCCGCCGCGCCCCTGCTCGGGCGCCCGGGTGCGTCCGCCGCCGCGCCGCTCCTCGATCATCGCGGTGGCCCGGTGCGGCAGCCACGCCGCCACGGTGCCCGTGTCGTCGCCGCCCGCCGCGAAGAGGTGCGGCGCGAGCTGCGCCTGGAGGTCCTCGGGCGTGGGCCTGCGCGTCGCGTCCATCTGCATGCAGGACTCGATGAGCGGGCGCAGCTCGTCGGTCAGGCCCGCCAGGTCGGGGCCCTCGCGCAGCAGCATGAAGACCGTCTCGACCGGGTTGGCGCCGTGGTACGGGGCGTGGCCGGTGGCCGCGAAGACGAGCGTGGAGCCCAGCGAGAAGACGTCGCTGGCGCCGGTGACGCTGCGGGAGTCGCGGGCCTGCTCGGGCGACATGTACGCGGGCGTGCCGACGGCGACGTTGGTCATGGTCAGCCGGGTGTTGGAGACGCCGGACGCGATGCCGAAGTCGATGACGCGCGGCCCGTCCTCGACGACGAGGACGTTGGACGGCTTGAGGTCGCGGTGGACCAGGCCCGCCCCGTGGATGGACTGCAGGGCCTCGGCGATGCCCGCGGCGAGCCAGCGCACGGCCTGGGCGGGCAGCGGCCCGCACTCGTTGATTATTTCTTCGAGCGAGGGCGCCGGGACGTAGGCGGTGGCCAGCCAGGGCACGGCCGCCTTGGCGTCGGCGTCCACGACGGCCGCCGTGTAGAAGCCGGAGACCGCCCGCGCCGCCTCGACCTCGCGGGAGAAGCGGTGGCGGAACAACTGGTCCTCGGCGAGCTCGGTCCGCACCGTCTTGATGGCCACTCTGCGCCCGGACGCGGAGCGCGCGAGGTAGACCAGGCCCATGCCACCGGCGCCGAGCCGCCCCAGCACCTCGAACGGGCCGATGCGCCTCGGATCATGCTGCGTCAGCTGCTCCATCGCCTGCTACCTGCCTCCCCGTAAGGACCGTGCTCCGAGACGGCCCCGTGCCGCGTCTCACCGCTGGGCACCACCCGGCGGTGCGCACCCCCGATTCTTCCTGTCCGGGGCGGCGGTTGCGAACCCGGGTACGGAATGGGGTGTCTCATCCCGTATCGGTCACCCGTTCAGGATCGCGGTTCGGCCAGTACGGCGAAAGAGGCACCCTGGTCGTCGTGGAGCACGGCCGCCCTGCCGTACGGAATGTCGAAGGGGGGCGTGGTGACCCGGCCGCCGAGGCGCACGGCACTCGCCACGGCCGCGTCGCAGTCGTCGACGGCGAAGTAGACCAGGAAGTGCCCCGGCATCTCCAGCGGGAAGGCGTCGTCGAAGACGCTGCGCCCGCCGACCGCACTGTCGGGCCCGGGGTCGGTCCCGGCCGGGGACCACATGCGGAAGTCGACGCCCACGCCCAGCTCGTCGGGCGGCAGGTCGGTGCCCTGGAAGCCGAAGACCTCCTCGTAGAAGGGGTCGGCGCTCGCCTTGTCCCGTACGTACACCTCGGCCCAGCAGAAGGAGCCGGGCTCGCGCCACTTCTCGAAGCCGGTGCGCTCCCCGGCCTGCCACAGCCCGAAGACCGCGCCGCCCGGGTCGGCGCACTGGGCCATCACCCCGGCGCCGCCGACCGGCAGCGGGGCGGTGACGACCTGGCCGCCCGCCTCCTGGACCCGGGCGGCGGCGGCCCCGGCGTCGGAGGTGGCGAAGTAGACGCCCCAGGCCGTGGGCATGCGCCCGTCGCGCTTGGCGGCGAGGGCGGCGACCCGCCTGCCGCCGCTGAGGGCGTCCGCGAACCTGGCGTGCGGTTCGTTCACCTCGTCGGCGAAGGACCACCCGAACAGCTCCCCGTAGAAGCGCTTGCCCGCCGCGAGGTCGGGCAGCGTGACGTCCACCCAGCAGGGGGTGGATTCGGTGAACACCGGGAGTTCCGAATGTTCCGTTTGTGGGGCCATGTCATCAAGCTAACGGCGTCGCGCGTTCCCCGCAGCGGAACAAATAGAACATTTGACCGCCGCGCCGTGCGGTTGTCCACCGAAGTTGTCCACAGGCTGTTGATAAGACCGGCCGTCCGGCCGCTTCTTCCACAGCGGACCCGCCGCACGGGGAGAACCGGAATTCACCGGCCCGATGGATATCACGGATGCGCCGGATGGAATGAATAGGCCCGATGCCCATTGCCGTATGCGATGGGCCGCATTGGGGGGTGATGACAGGTGATGGCAGCCGTTGGCTTTGATGCGGCTGATGCCTTTGATGCCCCGTAGCGCATGCGCATGTCCCCATTTGCAGTCGGCCGAATCGCGCTCCGATCACCCCTCGGTAAGCTGACGGCATGACAGGACAAGTACGCACCGTCGACGGCCGCGTGGCCGGTCGGCGCGGGCAGGCGACGCGGCAGAAGCTGCTCGACTGCCTCAGCGAGATGCTCAGCTCGTCCCCGTACCGGGACGTGAAAGTCATCGACGTGGCCCGGAAGGCCGGGACTTCGCCTGCGACGTTCTACCAGTACTTCCCGGACGTCGAGGGCGCCGTTCTCGAAATCGCCGAGGAAATGGCCAAGGAAGGCGCAGGGTTGACCGAACTGGTCGCCGGGCGCTCCTGGGTCGGCAAGGCCGGATGGCAGACCGCCGAAGAACTCGTCGACGGCTTCCTCGACTTCTGGCGCCGGAACGACGCGATCCTGCGGGTCGTCGACCTCGGCGCGGCCGAGGGCGACAAGCGGTTCTACAAGATCCGCATGAAGATCCTGAACTCCGTCACCAACTCCCTTACGGACGCGGTGAAGGAACTCCAGGCCAAGGGCAAGGTCGACAAGGACGTCAGCCCGGCCGCCATGGCGGGCTCCCTGGTCGCGATGCTCGCGGCGGTGGCCTCCCACCAGAAGGGGTTCCAGACCTGGGGCGTCAAGCAGGCCGAGCTCAAGCCGAACCTGGCGCTCCTGGTCCACCTGGGCATCACGGGCAAGAAGCCGACGAAGTAGTCGGCGCAGCAGCTACGGGCGCTCCTGTCACGCCGACGGGGGTACCGCGACCGCGGTACCCCCGTCGGCGCTCTGCTGTCCGGAGCCGGGGAGGGCTGGGCAGGGCGGGGCAGGGGAGGGAGGCGCCGGGCGGGGCCGTGGAGGGCGGAGCCGGGGCAGGCGGGGCTACGGGGCCGGCGGGTCCCTCCGCTCCAGGCGGAACAGCCTGATCTCGCGCTCGATCCTCGACTGGTACGTCGCGTACGGCGGCCAGAACGCCAGCACCGCCCGCCACGCCGCCGCCCGCTCCTCCCCCGCCAGCAGCCGCGCGCGGACCGGGACGTCGCGGCCCCGCCAACTGATCTCCGCGTCGGGATGCTTGAGCAGGTTGCCCGTCCAGGCGGGATGACCCGGACGGCCGAAGTTGGAGCCGATCAGGATCCAGGTGCCGGCCGTCCCGTCGGGCCCCTCCTGCGGCATGCAGGCCAGCGGGGTCGCCCGGGGCAGCCCGCTGCGGGCGCCGCGCGCGGTGAGCACGACGCCGGGCAGCATCCGGGCGCTCGGCAGCACCCGGCCGCGCGTGAGGCGGTGCACGGCGCGGTCGAGTGCGGGCACGAAGTGCGGCGCGGTCCGCGCGAACAGCCGGGTCGATGAGACCTTCTGCACGAGGCGCAGGCCCCGGGGCATCAGACGGCCCCTGGGCATCGGACGGCCGCCTCGTGGAACAGGCCCGCGAGGTCGGCGGCGCGCTCGCGGATGCGGTGGGCAGGGCCGAAGAGCAGCTCGTCGGACGCGGCCCGTTTGAAGTAGAGGTGCGCCTCGTGCTCCCAGGTGAAGCCGATGCCGCCGTGCAACTGGATCGCCTCGCCCGTGGTGACGCGCAGCGCCTCGACGGCGGTGGCGAGCGCGAGGGGCCCTTCCGTCGGGTCCCAGGCGGCGTAGTACGCGGCGGAGCGGGCCGCCTGGACGCGTACGTACAGGTCGGCGAGGCGGTGCTTGACCGCCTGGAAGGAGCCGATCGGCCGCCCGAACTGCTCGCGCTCCTTGACGTACGCGACGGTCCCGTCGAGCGCGTGCGAGGCGGCACCGACGGCCTCGGCGGCGAGGGCGGCGGAGGCGGTGCGGCCGACGGCTGCGAGGGCGGCGAGGACGGGGGCGGGGGCAGCGGACTCAGGGGCGGTGGCCTCAGGGGCGGCGCCCCGGACCGCCTTCGGGGCCTCCTCCGGGACCGCTTCCGGGGTGTCCTCCGCGCCCAGCAACCGCGCCGCCACGTCGCGGAGTTCGACGCGGGCCTGGGGGCGGGTCGCGTCGAGGGCGGTGAGACGGGTGCGGGTGAGGCCGGTGGCGTCCGCCCGGACGAGGAAGAGCAGCGTACGGCTCCGGGGGAAGCCTCCGGCGTGGGCGGCGACGAGCAGCAGGTCAGCGCAGTGCCCGTCGAGTACCTGGTCCACCTCCCCGTACAGCGTCCACGCGTCGCCCTGCCGCCGTGCCTGCACGCCCCCGGCGCGCCCGCCGCCCGCCCAGTCGCCGCGGGCGTTGTCGCCGGTCAGCCCGAGGGCGGTGGCGAGGGACGCGCCGGGGACGGCGAGGGCGGCGGTGAGGGTGCCGGCCGCGATGCGCGGCAGCAGGGAGGTGCGCTGCGGCTCGGTGCCCAGGGCGAGGACCAGGGGCGCGACGAGGCAGGCGGTGGCGAGGAGCGGGGAGGGCAGGAGGGCGCGCCCGGTCTCCTCGCAGGCGAGGGCCAGCTCGGTGGCGGTGCAGCCGACGCCGCCGTACGCCTCCGGAACCGCGAGCCCCGGCAGCCCGAGGTCGCGCGCCAACTCCCGCCACAGCGCGGCGTCGTGGCCTGGGCCGGTCGCGACGGCCGCCCTGACGTCGTCGGGCCCGCAGCGCTTCGCGAGGAGCTCGCGCAGCGTGCGGCGGATCTCGTCCTGTTCGACGGTGAAGGCGGCGTCCATGGGCGTTCCTTCCCTGAGGCCTGGCGGAGCTGAGATCTGGTGGAGCCGGGATCTGTCGGAGCTGGGATCCGGCGCGGCCGGGATCTGACGGGGCGTCATATTAGGTGGGAGCGGGCGAGATGCCCAGAGCCCCGGCGTACGCGAACCACCGTGCACACGACCCCTGTCGACCGTATCTGATGTACCGTCAGATCTATGTCCTCACCCCGCCGCAGAGTCGCCGTCGCAGGCATAGCCCTCTCCGACACCGGTCGCGTGGACGACGCCACCCCCTACCAACTGCACGCCCAGGCCGCGCGCCGGGCCCTCGCGGACGCCGGGCTCGACCGGAGCGCCGTCGACGGGTTCGCGTCGGCGGGGCTCGGCACGCTCGCGCCCGTGGAGGTCGCCGAGTACCTGGGGCTGCGCCCCACCTGGGTCGATTCCACCTCCGTCGGCGGCGCCACCTGGGAAGTGATGGCCGCGCACGCCGCCGACGCCATCGCGGCCGGGCACGCGAACGCGGTGCTCCTCGTGTACGGCTCCACCGCGCGCGCCGACGTCAAGGCCGGTCGCCGCACCTCGAACCTCTCGTTCGGCGCGCACGGACCGCTCCAGTTCGAGGTGCCGTACGGCCACACCCTCATCGCGAAGTACGCGATGGCCGCGCGCCGCCACATGCACCAATACGGCACGACGATCGAGCAGTTGGCGCAGGTGGCGGTGCAGGCACGGGCGAACGCGGGGGCGAACCCGGATGCGATGTTCCGGGATCCGATCACGGTCGACGACGTGCTGGGCGGCCCGGTCGTCGCCGACCCGTTCACCAAGCTGCACTGCTGCGTCCGCAGCGACGGGGGCTGCGCGGTGCTGCTCGTCGCGGAGGACCGCGTGCCCGACACGGCGAAGGCGCCGGTGTGGATCCTCGGCACCGGCGAGCACGTCTCGCACGCCACGATGTCCGAGTGGGACGACTTCACGGTCTCCCCCGCCGCCGTGAGCGGCCGCCTCGCCTTCGAGCGCGCGGGGGTGCGGCCGGGTGACGTCGACTTCGCGGAGGTCTACGACGCGTTCACGTACATGACGCTGGTGACGCTGGAGGACCTCGGCTTCTGCGCGAAGGGGGAGGGCGGGGCGTTCGTGGAGAAGGGCCGCCTGCTGCGGGACGGCGAGCTGCCGGTGAACACGGACGGCGGCGGCCTCTCCGCGTGCCACCCGGGGATGCGGGGCCTGTTCCTCCTGGTGGAAGCGGTGCGGCAGCTACGGGGCGAGGCGGGGGCCCGGCAGGTGCGCGGGTCGGGCGGCGGACTCCCCGAGGTGGGGGTGGCGTCGGGGACGGGCGGCTGGTTCTGCTCGTCGGGGACGGTGGTGCTGGGGAGGGGATAGCGGGGTACGGGGGCGGAGGTACGGGACCGGAGGCAGGGGTACGGGTCCGGGGGCGGAGGTACGGGGCCGGGCGCGTCGGAGTGGGCTCCGCGCTCCCGGGCGCCTCGCTCCCGCCCCGCGCATCGGCCCCCCGCCTTCCCCGGTCACGTGCGCCGTACGGGCAGGTCGCGCAACAGGTCTTCGGTGAGACGGTGCAGCCGCATCGCGGCGTCCGGGTCGAACGGCTTTCCCTTGAGCGGAAGTTCGCGCTTGCCGCGATGCGCGGTGAACCGTTCGGCAGGCGGTGCGTCCAGCAGCCGGGCCATCGGGGCGACGGCCTTGGCCACGGAGGTGGCGAGCACGGCGAAGGACGCCTTGGTGAGCGTGCGCAGCGGCTGCGGGAGGTGGTCCGGCATGCCGGTCGCCACGACGCCGGGGTTGTAGCCGACGTAGCGGATCCGGGTGTCGGCGTGTACGGCGGGGAAGGCGACGCCCAGCAGGTCGTTGGCGCGGAAGGACTGCAAGGTGGCCTTGGTGCCGCCGTAGCGCCGCGCGAGTTGCGGATCGTCCCAGTGGATCCGGCCCAGGGGGACGCCGGGAGTCCCGACGTTCATGATGACGGGTCGCCGCGCGGCCTCCAGCACGTCGCGCAGACCGTGGCTCAGGAGGAACCGGCTCAGATAGGAGAGCGCGAAGCTGTGTTCCAGCCCCTCGTCCGTGACCGCGCGGGGGCCGAAGAGGCGGTACCGCTGGGCGCACAGGACGAGTTTGTCGACCGATGAGCAGGCGCCCTTTATCCCGGCGACGACTCCCCCGGTCGCCGCGACCGACGTCAGGTCCGCCCGTAAGAAGGTGACGTGGCCGTCGCTCGGGACGGCCGCCGCCTCCGCCAGGAGCGCCTCCCCCTTGGCGGGAGTGCTGCCGACGACGATCACGCGCGCCCCCTGCCGCAGGTAGTGCAGGGCGAGCCCCTTGCCGAGTCCGTCCGTGCCCCCGGTGATGACCACGGTCCGCATCCCTGGATCCCCTCCCTCTCGGGCCCGGACGGCAGCCGTGCGGCCCGGTACCCCCGAATCGCTATGCGGATAAGGCGTATCCGCTTTTCTGGGACCGTACCATGGAAGCGGATATCACCTATCCGGTTCGTTCGGGTCGCCGCGAGGAGTCGTTCATGGGCAGTCAGTCGGAGGCCGGGGAAGCCGCCGCGGCAGGCGGGCGACCGCTGCGGCGGGACGCGGAACTCAACCGCCGGCGGATCCTCCGGGCCGGGCGCGAGGTCTTCGCCGCACGGGGCCTGCGGGCCACCCTCAACGACGTCGCGCACCACGCGGGCCTGGGGGTCGGCACCGTCTACCGGAAGTACCCCGACAAGCAGGCGCTCGCCGAGGCCGTCTTCGGCGAAGAGCTCGACGAGATCGCGGCGATGGCCAGGGAGGCCCGGGGGCCCCGGGGCGAGGGCGACGCCTTCGGCGCCTTGGCCGAGTTCCTCGAAAGGGCCCTGGCGCGCGCCGCGGACAACCGCGGGCTGCGCGAACTGATGCGCCAGGGCGCCGTCGAGGGCATCGGCCCCCTGCGCGCACGGCAGGAGATCGCAGCGCACTGCGCGCACCTCGTGGCGCGCGCCCACGCCGAGGGCACGCTGCGCGCCGGTGTCACCGAGGACGACATCGCGCCGATCGCCGCGATGATCGACGCGGTCCTGTCGCTGCCCGGGGAGCAGCCGTCCGGGACGTGGCGACGCTATCTGGCGATCGTCCTCGACGGGCTCCGCGCCCAGCCGGGCCAGGGGCCGCTGCCCGGCCCCGAGGACGCGGCCTGACGCCGACCGCCACGGGGCCGGGACGCGCCCCCGCGCCGCGTGCCCCGAGCCCCGCGCCCCGCACCCCGCGCCGCGTGCCCCGCGCGACAATCGGCGCATGGCCGATGACTTCCACTCCGTACTGCACGCCCTCCGCGTCTGGGACGTCCCCCTCCCCTCCCTCACCCCCGCCACCGCACCACCGACGCCCCTCCCCCTCTTCAAGGAGTGGTTCCTGGACGCCGCCGCTGCCGGGCAGGCCGAGCCGCACACCATGACGCTCGCGACGGTGGACGCCGAGGGGCGGCCCGACGCGCGCACCCTGATGCTGCACGACGCCGACGAACGCGGCTGGCACTTTGCCTCGCACGCGGGCAGCGCGAAGGGCCGCCAGCTGGCCGCCGCCCCGCACGCCGCGCTGCACTTCTACTGGGCCGCGCGCGGACGCCAGGTCCGGCTGCGCGGCGCGGTCGCGGCGGGTACGCCCCAGGAGGCGTACGCGGACCTGCACGCCCGCTCCACGGGCGCGCTGGCCTCCGCGCTGGTGGGGCGGCAGAGCGAGGCGCTGGGCAGCGAGGAGGAGTTGGCGAAGGCCTCCGCCGCCGCCTGGGCCCGCGCCCAGGCGGAGCCCGACGCGCGCGCGGAGAGCTGGACGGTGTACGTACTGGACCCCGTCGAGGTGGAGTTCTTCCAGGGCGACGCCCACCGCCGCCACGTACGCCTGCGCTACCGGCGCGAAGGCGACGCCTGGACACAGGAGTTGCTCTGGCCGTGAGCACGGGGCCCGGCAGGCCCCAGGCCTAGCCCTCGGCGGTTTTGGTGAAGACCGGGACCGTCATGCCCTCCTCCGCCCGGAACTCCACCCGTAGCTCCATGCCGATCTCCAACTCTTCCTCCGCGACCCCCACCACCTCCGTCATCATGCGCGGCCCCTCCGCCAGGTCGACCACCGCGGCGACGTACGGGACGCGCCCGCCGAACGGCGGCAGGTCGTTCCTGTGCACCACCGACCAGGTGTAGAGCACCGCGCGCCCGCTCGCCCGCTCCCACTCCACCTCCTCGCTCCAGCAGCGCGGGCAGAACTCCCGGGGGTAGTGGTGGGCCCGTCCGCAGGCGCGGCAGCGGCGGAT
This sequence comes from Streptomyces sp. NPDC050504, assembly GCF_044458065.1. NCBI lineage: Bacteria > Bacillati > Actinomycetota > Actinomycetes > Kitasatosporales > Streptomycetaceae > Streptomyces > Streptomyces sp. NPDC050504. The sequence continues at coordinate 370,840 of NZ_JBITHO010000002.1, forward strand.
CAGCAGCTCGCCCCCGGCGGCGGCCTCCCAGTACGTACGGGTGAAGGCGTCGACGTCCGGGACCGCCGCGCTCCCCCGCCCCCGACTCTTCCCCTGCTCCCCGCTCACGTGAAGAGTCCCAGCGCGTCGTCCAGCGACCAGGTCTGCCAGGACATCGTGAAGAGCGCGACCAGCGAGATCAGCGCCATCATCGCGTTCTGCCCCTGCTCGGCCCAGTCGTGGATCATCAGGACGAGGTAGAGGAGGTTGAGGAGCAGCCCGCCGACGAGGGCGACGGGGGTGAGGAGGCCGGCCACCAGGCCGAGTCCCAGGGCGAGTTCCGCGTACACGACGACGTACGCCATCGTCTTCGGGCGGGGCCGGACGACCGTGTCGAAGCCGCTGCGCACCAGCTCCCAGCGGTGTTTGGCCGCGACGTCCGCGGCCCAGGCGATGCCGGTGCCGCGCTCGAACCAGCCCTTCCTGTCCTTGTGCCGCCAACTCTCCAGCCACCACAGGCCGAGTCCGATGCGGAGTACGGCGCCCCATTCGGCGCCGGCGAGCCAGATCGTCTGCATGGTCGGGTCCCGCTCTCCCTCAATCTCCCTCAATGAATCTGACGGTACGTCAGTTCAGCGGACGGGGGCGCGCCGCGCAAGAGCCGGGGCGCGACCGGCGCTCGGCGGCCGTGTGATGGCTGTGCGGTGGCCGTACGGTGGCTGTGCGTGATCAATTCGCAACCGGATCCCTCCTTGTCCGATACCCATCAAGTAGTCACGCGGTTACGCTCACGGCTCATGACCGCTGAGTTGGACCGCCTGGACCGCACCGACGGACGCCCCGTCTACGTCGTCGGCGGCGGGCCCGCCGGACTCGCGACCGCGGCCGCGCTGCGCGCGCGGGGCGTCCGGGTCGTCGTGCTGGAGAAGTCGGGGGACGTCGCCGCGTCCTGGCGGGGCCACTACGACCGGCTGCGGCTGCACACCACGCGGCGGCTCTCCGCGCTGCCCGGCCTGCCGATGCCGCGCCGCTTCGGGCGCTGGGTGGCGCGCGACGACGTCGTCCGGTACCTGGAGAAGTACGTCGAGCACCACTCGCTCGACGTCGTCACCGGGGTCGAGGTCTCCCGCATCGAGCCCGCGCCTGGCCCGGAGGCGGGGGCAGGGGCGGGGGCGGGGGCGGGAGCGGGCTCCGGCGACTGGCTGCTCCGGGCCAGCGGGGGACGGGAGCTGACCGGTCGGGCGGTGGTCGTCGCCACCGGGTACAACCACACGCCGAAAGTCCCCGACTGGGCCGGACGCGAGGAGTACACCGGGGAGTTGACGCACGCGTCGGCGTACCGCAACCCCCGCCCGTACGCCAGCCGGGACGTCCTCGTCGTCGGCGTCGGCAACACCGGCGCGGAGATCGCGGCGGACCTCGCGGAAGGGGGTGCGGCGCGGGTGCGGCTCGCGGTGCGCACGCCCCCGTACATCCTGCGCCGCTCCACCGCGGGCTGGCCCGCGCAACGCACCGGCATCCTCGTGCGGCGGCTGCCGGTCGGCCTGGTGGACCGGGCGGGGAACGTGGTGAGCCGCGTGTCGGTGCCGGACCTTTCGGAGTACGGGCTGCCGCGGCCTTCGCACGGCCTGTACTCCCGGGCGCGGGAGGGGGCGATCCCGGTGCAGGACGTCGGGCTGGTCGACGCGGTGCGGAAGGGGAAGGTCGAGCCGGTCGCGGCGGTCGACTCATTCGAGGGCGGCGAGGTGGTGCTCGCGGACGGGTCCCGGATCGCGCCCGACGCGGTGATCGCGGCGACCGGGTACGAACGGGGGCTCGAAGCGCTGGTGGGACACCTCGGGGTGCTCGACGCGCGGGGACTGCCCGTGGTGCGGGGCGCGGGGCGCGCGGTGCGCGCGGGGGCGGGGGCGGGGGTGAGGACGGGGGCGCGGGCGCGGGCGCGGGCGCGGGGCGCGGCCAAGGTGCCGGGGCTGCACTTCGTGGGGTTCACGAACCCGATCAGCGGGATGCTGCGGGAGATCGCGCGGGACGCGCCGCGGGTGGCGCGGGCGCTCTCGTAGTGGCCCGGGTCCGGGGGGCCGTTTTTTTGCGCAGTTCCCCGCGCCCCTGGGTGGATGGGGTGATCCGGTCACGGGTTGATTGCCCAAGGGGCCGGGGGCGCTCCAGGGTGCACTCCTCGGATCACGAGCCGTGGCCGTCTTCAGTCCTGGATAGCCCCGCTCTTGGCTCGTGCTCCTGCGGGGAGCACCCTTCCGACCCCCACCCCGGGGAGCCGGAGCGCCCTCGGTGTGAACGGGCCCCGTCAGGGGCGCGGGGAACTGCGCAAAAACGGCACCCCGGGTGGACCCGCCCTCGCGGGATACCCGCGCCCGCCGCCAGGCGACTCCCGGCCAGAGAATCGTCCCGCCCGCCCCCGACTAGGTCCGGTAATCGCCCCCTTGGGAGGCCGACCGGCGGGTAGGGACCCTGCACGCCTGCCGGTCTTTGCCTGCACGAGTGTTCCTGACGGGTAGTCAGTTCAGTAATCTGACATCACGTCAGGTACCCGTTGGAGCGACGACCAGGAGTGGGATCGGCGATGCTTGGATCGACTCACGGCACGTTCACCACCGACCTCCGCGCCCGGGTCGTGGCCTGCGGCGAGCAACCGCCGGGCGCGGTCCACGGCCTGGCGGCGGCCGAGGGCGACCTGGACGTCAGCGGCCGCCCGCTGTACGCACCCGTCCCCGACCTCGACCGGTTCTTCCGGCCCGAGTCCGTCGCCGTCATCGGCGCGTCCGACACCGAAGGCCGCCCCAACACCGGCATCACCCGCCAGCTCGTCGCCTGGGCCGAGCGCGTCGGGGCCCGGCTGCACCCCGTGCACCCCACCCGCGAGACGGTCTTCGGGCTGCCCTGCGCGCGCGCCGTCGGGGAGCTGACCGGCACGGTCGACCTCGCCGTGCTGCTGGTCCGCGACCCGCTGCCGCTCGTCGACGAACTCGCCGACGCCAAGGTCAAGTTCGCGGTCGCCTTCGCCTCCGGATACGCCGAGACCGGCGAGGAGGGCGCCCGCGCCCAGGCCGACCTGGCCGCCGCCGTCGCCCGCGCGGACGGCCTGCGGCTGCTCGGGCCCAACACCAACCTCAACGCCTTCGAACCGCTGCGCGAGGACCTCGAAGGCCCCGCCATCGCCCTGATCACCCAGTCCGGGCACCAGGGGCGCCCCGTCTACGCCCTCCAGGAGCTGGGCGTACGGCTCTCCCACTGGGCTCCCACGGGCAACGAGGCCGACCTGGAGACGGCCGACTTCATCTCGTACTTCGCCGAGAGGCCCGAGGTCGGCGCGGTCGCCTGCTACGTGGAAGGGCTGAAGGACGGCCGCGCCTTCCTGCTGGCCGCCGACCGCGCCGCCCGCCGCGGCGTGCCCGTCGTCGCCGTGAAGGTCGGCCGCACCGAGACCGGTGCCCGCACCGCCGCCTCGCACACCGGCAAGCTGACCGGCGCCGACCAGGTGGTGGACGCGGCGATGCGGCAGTTCGGGGTGATCCGGGTCGACGGGCTCGACCAACTCCAGGACACCGCGACCCTGTTGGCACGCGCCAGGAAGCCTGCGGGCGGCGGCGCCGACGGGGTCGCCGTCTACTCCATCTCCGGCGGCACCGGCGCCCACTTCGCCGACCTCGCCACCGCCGCCGGACTCGACCTGCCGACCCTCTCCGCGGCCAAGCAGGACGAGCTGCACCAGTGGATACCCGACTACCTGAACGTCGCCAACCCCGTGGACTGCGGCGGCCATCCCGTCGGCGACCACCGGGGCCGCAGGATCATCGACGCGCTCCTCGCCGACCCCTCGATCGGCGTCCTGATCTGCCCCATCACCGGGCCCTTCCCGCCGATGAGCGACAGGCTCGCGCGGGACCTGGTGGACGCGGCCGAGCGGACCGACAAGCTCGTGTGCGTGGTGTGGGGCTCGCCGGTCGGCACGGAGGAGGCGTACCGCACCACCCTCCTCGGCTCCTCGCGCGTCGCCACCTTCCGCACCTTCGCCAACTGCGTCACGGCCGTGCGCGCCCACCTCGGCCACCGGCGCTTCACCAGCGGCTACCGCTCCCCCTTCGACGAGGCCCCGCGCACCCCCTCCCCGTCCTTCCGCAAGGCCCAGGCCCTGATGCGGCCCGGCAGGCAGCTGAGCGAGCACTCCGCGAAGCAGCTCCTGCGGGCGTACGGGATACGGGTGCCGCGCGAGCAGCTGGTGACCAGCGCGGCGGCGGCCGTCCGGGCGGCCGGGCTGGTCGGCTACCCGGTGGTGATGAAGGCGTCCGGCGCGCACATCGCGCACAAGACCGAGCTGGGCCTGGTCCGGGTCGGCCTGACATCGGCCAGCCAAGTGCGCGACACCTACCGCGAGTTGATGGACATCGCGCGGTACGAGGAGATCGACCTGGACGGCATCCTGGTGTGCCAGATGGTGGAGCGCGGCGTGGAGATGGTCGTCGGCGTCACGCACGACGAACTCTTCGGCCCGACGGTCACGGTCGGCCTGGGCGGGGTCCTGGTGGAGGTGCTGGGCGACGCGGCGGTCCGCGTACCGCCCTTCGGGGAGCGGGACGCGCGGGCGATGCTGGAGGAGCTGCGGGGCCGCGCCCTGCTCGACGGCGTGCGCGGCGGACCGCCGGTGGACGTGGACGCACTCGTGGAGGTCGTGCTGCGGGTGGAGCGGATGGCGCTCGAACTGGGCGACGAGCTGGCGGAGTTGGACATCAACCCGCTGATGGTGCTGCCCCGGGGGCAGGGCGCGGTGGCACTGGACGCGCTGGCGGTGTGCCGGTGAGCGGCCGCGTGGCGAGCGGGGAAGGCGGGAAGAGCGGGGAAGGCGGGAAGGGTGGGGAGGGCGCGGCCGTCGGGGAGGCGGGCACGTCGGGCGCCGCCCCTGCCCCCGACTCCGACGTACTGCACCGCGTCGAGAACGGCGTCTCCTGGATCACCCTCAACCGGCCCGCCGCCATGAACGCCCTCACCTGGGACCAGCGCGAGCGCGTCATCGGGCTGCTCGCCGACGCCTCCGCCGACCCCGACGTGCGCGCGGTCGTCGTCACCGCGACCGGCAGGGGCTTCTGCGCGGGCGCCGATCTGCGCGGCGGCCCCGACACCGGGCGCGAGCGCGTCGCGGGCGACGTGGCGCGGACCATCAGGCGCGGCGCGCAGCGCTTCGTCGCGGCCGTCATGGACTGCGAGAAGCCGGTGATCGCCGCAGTGAACGGCACGGCCGCCGGGCTCGGCGCGCACCTCGCGTTCGCCTGCGACCTGGTGATCGCGGCCGAGGGCGCTCGGTTCATCGAGGTGTTCGTGCGCAGGGGGCTGGTGCCCGACGGGGGCGGCGCCTATCTGCTGCCGCGCCTGATCGGGCCGCAGCGCGCCAAGGAGCTGATGTTCTTCGGCGACGCGCTCCCGGCGGCGGACGCGGAGCGGCTCGGGCTGGTCAACCGGGTCGTGGCGGCGGAAGAGCTGGAGAAGACGGCCCGCGAGTGGGCCGAGCGGCTGGCCCGGGGGCCGACGCGGGCGCTCGCGCTCACCAAGCATCTGGTGAACTCTTCACTGGACGGCGACAGGTCGGCGGCGTTCGCGGCGGAGGCGGCGGCGCAGGAGGTCAACATGACGACGGCGGACGCGCGGGAGGGCGTGGCGGGCTTCGTGGAGCGGCGCACGCCGACGTACCGGGGGCGCTAACCCTTCCCCCCGGCCTCCCCGGTCCCCTTCGCCTCCCCGGTCTCCTTGTGGAGGACCAGTACGCCGTCGTCCTCGGAGTTGCCGACGCGGAGGAAGAGTCCGGGGCGGTCGGCCGTCCCTGTGATCTGCCAGATCCGCTCCCGGCATCCGGGGCCCCGCACGGCCGCCCCGTCCCGGCTGCGCCCGGTGTCGGGCGAGAAGCTCCAGGTGCCGTCGCCGTCGCAGGCGGGGGCGTCCTCGTCCCGGCCGTCGTGGGGGAGGTTCCTGAACGCGGCCCCGCCGTCCGCGTCGAGCCGCAGTTCGGTGCCGTCCTCGCCGCGCCACACCCCGACGTACTGCGTCCTGGACAGTTTCGGCGGCTCGTACGCGCTGTAGTGCCCGGTCTTCGCGGCGCCCAGCGCGCAGCCGAGCGTCAGCGCGACCCCGGTGAAGGCGAGGATCGCGCCGAAGCCCCACGTGTCCGCCACGGACATCTCGCGGCGCTCCGCGTACGCGGCGCCGAGCAGCGGGAGCACGCCGCTGAGCGCGACCCACCACCAGTCGGCCCAGCCGATCGCGGTCGCGTACGCGGCGCCCAGCGCCAGTGAGACCCCGACCGAGCAGAGCAGCGGCACTCCGCCAAAGCCCCCGAAGCCCTTGGAGACCTCGGAGCCCTTGGAGCCCTTGGAGCCCTTGAACGGCGAGCGCGTCGCCAGCCGCTCCCCGGCCCACTTCGCGGGCAGCGTGAGCAGGAGCGAGTGGACGACGCCCAGAGCGGTCAGGATGAAAGGCGCGAAGACGAACACACTGCACAGACCGGCGAACAGGATTTCGCCCGCGTACCCGATGTCGTAGTCGTCCCGGGCCGCCGAGACGACCTGGTACGCCGTCCCGAAGGTGACCAGTTGCGCGGCCGAGGTCACGCTCGTCGCCAGCGCCACCTCGTTGAAGGTGCGCGACTTCGGGCCCGGTGGATAGCCCCTCGGTCCGGGGTACACCGGTAGCCCCTGTATGCCCTGCAACCCATCGTCCCACCCCGTGTCCCGCCCCATGCCGAGGACAGTACGCCCCGGCCCTTCCCGGCCTCCGCCCCCCTTCCCATCTGACGGTCCGTCAGCTTCAATGGGCGGTGTGATGGGACATGCGGGGATGGCGGCCACCGCCGTCCGATACCTCCGGTCGGTGGGCGCGGCCACGACGGCCGAGCCCTCGGAGCCCTACGACCCGCGGCCACGCCGACGGCTGCGGGCCGTGGGGGACGACGAGCGGGCACGGGATCGGGTACGGGTCGACCCGGCCGAATTCCGGGCCGTGCTCGGGCACTTCGCGAGCGGGGTCACCGTCGTCACGACGCGCGACGAGGACGGGCCCACGGGGTTCGCGTGCCAGTCCTTCGCCTCGCTCTCCCTCGATCCGCCGCTCGTCGTCTTCATGGTCGGCCGCGGGTCCACGACGTGGCCGCGGATCGCCCGCGCGGGGTTCTTCTGCGTGAACGTGCTGGGCGCGGAACAGGGCGGGCTGTGCCGGGGGTTCGCGGTGAGCGGCGCGGACAAGTTCGCGGGGGTGGGGTACGGGGAAGCGCCCGTCACCGGCGCCCCGCTGCTGGACGGGGTCCCCGCGTGGGTGGACTGCCGGGTGCACGCGGTGCACACGGGCGGGGACCACCTGATCGTGGTGGGGCGGGTGGAGGCGCTCGGCAGTACGGAGGGGGAGGGCGGGGAGCCGCTGCTGTTCCACCGGGGACGGTTCGGCCGGCTCGCCCGGTGAGGCGGCGGCGCCCGCTGCCGAGCCGCGCCGCCCCGGGGGCTCCGCCGTGCGGGCGCACGACGGAGCCGGACCTCGACGCCGCGCCTAGCGGGGCGCCAGGGACGTCAGGAGTTCCGCGAAGGGACGCGGACGGCTGAAGTAGCCCACGTGCGAGGCGGCCAGCGTGTGGACGTCGAACGGGTTGTGGGGCGTCAGCGCGTCCGCCGTGCGGATCATGTAGTCCTGCACGGCAGGGGGCATGCTCCGGTCTTCGGAGAGGCGCACGAAGGTGTGCGGGACCCTCCCCCACGACTCGGCCCTGGCCACCGCCCCCTCTTCCAGGACCGCGTGGTTCTCGTCCGGGTCCATGGAGTCCAGCAGCATCCGGAACTGGTGGTCGGTGCCGTCCGCCATCACGGCCTCCTTGAGCTGGGCGAAGAGCCCGGGATCGGCGTGCGCCGCACGCCAGTTGAGCCGTACGACGCCTTGGGCGTCCGGGATCGGCACGGCGATGCGCGCCGCCGCGGCGTCCAGCAGGTTGTCGTCGACGACGTCCCACGCGTCGGTGACCATCGACGGGTCGCCGAGGCAGGCGGCGGAGAGGTAGACGACGCGGTCGAGGAGTTCGGGCACGGCGTTGGCGACCGCGGTGACGGTCAGGCCGCCGAAGCTGTTGCCCACCAGGACCAGGGGCCCCGAAGGGGCGAGCCCGCGCAGGACGTCCACCACGTGGCGCACGTTGTCCCGCAAGGTGACGCCCCGCATCGGGGAGGGGGCGGCGGCCAGCGCCGCCAGGTCCTGCGGCTGCCGGTAGTAGGCGGCCGGGTGGTCGGCGCCGTCGCCGTGACCGGGCAGGTCGACGGCGTACGACCGGTGGCCGTGCAGTGCCAGCTCGTTCTGCAACGGCCCCCAGGCGCGGGCGTTGCTCGACCCGCCGGGAACGAAAACGAAAGTGGGGCGGTGGGTGGTGCTCATGGGAAATCCCTCGTCATCCTGAGGCGAAAGGCGAACGGTTCGCGGATGACCGGGTGCCGACGAACGCTCGGGTCAGCACCGAGTCAGGGACGCCGAACGGATGCGCAGAGAATGCCGGTTGTGGATTCCTGAGTACATGATCGGGACCCTAGCCCCCGCCCGGTGGCACCCGCCACCGATTTGTCGCGCGCGGCCCCGAGGCCCCTACCAGTCCCGCTCGACCCCCGCCCATCCGGGCCCCAGCACCCGCACGCGCCCCGCGTCCCCGTACCCCGTGTGCCGCCACTGCGCGAACGCCCGCGCCACGCGCCGCGCCTCCACGGCCTCGTCGGCGCCGTACGTGACCCGTACCTCCGCGAAGCCCCGGCCCCCCGCCTTCCGCACCCGGACCTCGGTGACGTGCGACGCGATCGCGTCGTCGTCACCGGTGGCGTTCGACGCGAGGAAGTCGAGGAAGGCACCGCGCATCGGGAACCACCGCTCGGGCCCGGCGGTCGGAGCGGCGGCGCAAGGGCCGCCCTGGTCGTCGGAGGTCGCATCGGGCGACTCGCCCTGGTCGTCAGAGGTTTCGTCGGGCAGGACCCCCTGATCGTCAGAGGTCCCGTCCGGCAACGCACCTTGGTCGTCAGAGGTCTCGTCGGGCAACGCCCCCTGATCGTCAGACGTTTCGTCCGGCAACGCATCCTGATCGTCGGACGTCAGATCCGGCTGTTCCCCCTGATCGTCCGACGTGAGGTCGGGCCCCGCCCCCTGATCGTCCGACGTCCGATCCGGCCCCGCCCCCTGATCGTCCGACGTCCGGTCCCCCGGACCGCCGCCCCCGCCTCCGCACTCCTCCCCGCCCAGCGCCGACACCGCCCCCGGCGGCACCGGACCCGCCGACCGCGTCCCGTCCGTGCCGCAGGCACCCAGCAGCAGCGCCCCCGCCATCGTCACCGCCGACGCCGCGGCCACACCCGTCAGCCGTACGTTCCTCCGCATGCGCGCACCCCCTGCCGGGAAGAGGGGCGCACGCGACCCGGGGTTCCGCTCAGGCCGCCGCGACCTCCCCCCGCGAACCGCCGGCTCCGCCGGACCCGCCGGCCCCGCCCCGCTTCCTGATCACCAGCGCCATCAGCGCCGCCGCCGCGCACAGCCCGCCCGAGGCGTACCAGACCACGTCGTACGAGCCGAACACGTCCCTGGCCACTCCGCCCGCGTACGCGACGACCGCCGCACCCACCTGGTGCGAGGCCAGGACCCAGCCGAAGACGATCGCCGAGTCCTCGCCGTAGTGCTCGCGGCAGAGCGCGATCGTCGGCGGGACGGTGGCGACCCAGTCCAGGCCGTAGAAGACGATGAAGAAGACCATCGGCGGGTGGACGGACGGCGCGAGCAGCATCGGCAGGAAGAGCAGCGAGACGCCGCGCAGCGCGTAGTACACCGCGAGGAGGCGCCGCGCCTCGAAGCGGTCGGTGAACCAGCCCGACGCGATCGTGCCGATCACGTCGAAGACGCCGATGACGGCGAGGAGTCCGGCCGCGGCCGTGACGGGCATGCCGTGGTCGTGGGACGCGGGCACGAAGTGCGTCTGGATCAGCCCGTTCGTGGACGCGCCGCAGATCGCGAACGTCCCGGCGAGCAGCCAGAAGGGGCCGGTCCGCGCCGCCGAGAGGAGCACCGTGACCGCGCGCCGCGCGGCGCCCCTGGCGGGCGGCGGCTTGGGGACGAACTCGTCGGAGCCGTACGGCGCGAGCCCCACGTCCGCCGGGTGGTCGCGCAGCAGCAGCCAGACGAACGGGACGACGGCGAGCGCCGCCAGCGCGACCGTCACGGCGGCGGGGCGCCAGCCGTGGTGCTCCACGAGCCACGACAGCAGCGGCAGGAAGATCAGCTGGCCGGAGGCGGACGCGGCGGTGAGGATGCCGGTGACCAGCCCGCGCCGCTCGGTGAACCAGCGGTTGGTGACCGTCGCCGCGAAGGCGAGGGCCATGGAGCCGCTGCCGAGGCCGACGAGCAGGCCCCAGTACAGGATCAGCTGCCAGGCCGCGGTCATGAAGACGGTGAGCCCCGAGCCCGCCGCGATGACCGCCAGCGCGACGGCGACGACCCGGCGGATGCCGAAGCGGTCCATGAGCGCGGCGGCGAACGGCGCGGTGATCCCGTACAGCGCGAGGTTGACCGAGACGGCGAGCCCGATCGTGCCGCGCGACCAGTCGAACTCGTCGTGCAGCGGGTCGATGAGGATGCCGGGCAGCGAGCGGAAGGCCGCGGCGCCGATGATCGTGACGAAGGTGACCGCCGCGACGAACCAGGCGCGGTGGACGCGGCCGGGGCGGCGGGGCGCGGGCGCACCGGGCTCGGGCGCTCCTGATTCGGGCGCATCGAATTCGGGCGTACCTGGTTCGGGGGCGCCGGGCGCCTTGCGGGCGTTGCTTGTCTGGGTCACGTCACACAGCTTCGGGGGCGGCGGCCGGGGCCCACGAGTGGCCGAAGTGACATGCACCGCAGAGATCTGGCCACGGCCGCTCGTACGATGGAGCCATGTCCGCACACCGCCCGCACCGCGTCGTCGTCCTCGCGCTGGACGGCATCCTCCCCTTCGAGCTGGGCATCCCGCACCGCGTCTTCGGCCGCGCCAAGGACCCCGTGGACGGCCGGCCGCTGTACGAGATCGTCACGTGTTCCGTACGCCCTCCGGGGCCCGTGCGCACCGACGCGGACTTCTCCATCGACGTCCCGCACGGCCCCGAGGCGCTGGCGGACGCGGACACCGTCGTCGTCCCGGCGTCGTACGAGCTGGGTCCCGTGTACGAGGAGGGGCGGCTGACCGACGAACTGGCCGCCGCGTTCGCGCACGTGCGGCCCGGGACGCGGCTGGTCTCCATCTGCACGGGCGGCTACGTGCTGGCCGCGGCCGGCTTCCTCGACGGCCGCCCGGCGACCACGCACTGGGCGTCGGCCGACCACTTCCAGCGGCTCTTCCCCTCGGTACGGGTCGACCCGGACGTGCTGTTCATCGACGACGGCTCCGTGCTGACGTCGGCCGGGGTCGCCGCGGGGCTCGACCTGTGCCTGCACATCGTGCGCCGCGACCACGGGACGGCGATCGCCAACGAGGTCGCGCGGCGCACCGTCGTGCCGCCCCACCGGGACGGCGGTCAGGCGCAGTTCATCCTGCGCCCCGTCCCCGAACCGCAGCTCGCCACGACGACGTCGGCCCGCGCGTGGGCACTGGCGCGCCTCGAACAGCCCCTGCAACTGAGGGACTTGGCGGAGCAGGAGTCGATGTCGGTACGGACGTTCACGCGCCGCTTCCGCGAGGAGGTGGGCATGACCCCGGGCCAGTGGCTCACCCAGCAGCGCGTGGAGCGGGCGCGGCAGCTCCTGGAGTCCTCCGACCTGTCGGTGGACCGCGTCGCGCGCGACAGCGGCTTCGGCACGGCGACGTCGCTGCGGCAGCACCTGCAGGCGGCGCTCGGCGTCTCCCCCACCACCTACCGCCGCACGTTCCGCACGCCGCACGCCGGTTCTCCGGCCCTGCGGGAAAATTCTCCGTGCGGGTCCGCCGACATCGGCTAGGGTGCGCCGAATGCCGACGATCAAGCAGGTCCAGATCACCTTCGACTGCGCCTCGCCCGAGCGCGTCGCCCGGTTCTGGTGCGAGGTGCTGGGGTACGACCCGGTCTCCCCGCCCGAAGGGTTCGACAGCTGGGACGCGTACAACCTCACCCTGCCCGCCGACGAGCGGGACGCGTGGTTCGCGTGCGGCGATCCGACCGGGGCGGGGCCGCGCCTGTACTTCCAGCGCGTTCCCGAGGGGAAGGTCGCCAAGAACCGGGTCCACATCGACGTGCGGGCCGGGGCCGGGCTCGTCGGCGAGGAGCGGCTGGCCGTGCTCAGGGCCGAGTCCGCGCGGCTGGTCGCGCTCGGCGCGGTGGAGGACCTGGTGCTGCTCGCCGACGGCGTCAACGAGTCGTGCATCAACATGCGGGACGTCGAGGGCAACGAGTTCTGCCTCGACTGAGGCCTCGACCGAGGCCTCGACCGAGGCCCGTGCCCGGGACGGGTGCGGCGGCCCGCACGGGCCGCTACGCCGCCCCGTCCTCGCAGGGGACCCTGACCGCCGGGCCCGGGACGGGCGCGGCCGCCGCGGGCCGGACGATCCGCCGCTCGCCCACCGCGCCGACCACCGTGAGCACCAGCGTCAGCCCGACCCCCGCGAGGATCGCGGTCGACGGCGCGACCACCTTCAGCAGCGCACCTGCCAGGGTCCCGCTCGCCGCGTATCCGGCGCCCACCGCCGCGTACATCACCGAGTAGCCCGCCGCCAGGGCGCTCGGCGGCAGCGTCGCGCGCAGCGTGAGGTTGCGGGTGAGCATCGTGCCCGCCTGGACGACGCCCGCCACCACGAGCCCGGCCGCGATCGCCGCGGCCCACGGCAGGACGGCGACGACGGCGACGCAGCCCGACACCGTCAGCATCAGGACCAGGCTCTGGACGTGGACGCGGCCCGGCCAGCTCCGCAGTCCGTACACGAACGCGCCCGCCGCCGAGCCGACCGAGAACCCGGCGAGCAGCGGGCCCGACCAGCCGATGCCGATGTCCCGCTGCTCCAGGAGCGCGGGCAGGATCAGCTCGGCGAGCGCGAGCAGCGACAGGCTCGCCGCGCCGGTCACGTACACCGGCCAGGCGCGCGCCAGGATCCGGCCCATCGAGTCGTCGCCCCGGTCGGACTCGTCCGCGCGCCAGCCCTGCGGCAGCCCCCAGAGCCCGGCGGTGGCCGCGGCCATCAGCAGGCCCGCGAGGAGCAGCGGCAGGTACGGGGCCGCGCCCAGCGCGAGCCCCGCGGTGAGGGCGGGCGCGACCGCCCAGATGCCGAAGGTGAGGACGGACTCCAGGCTCATCGCCTGCGCTGCGGCCCGCTCGGGGACCAGGTCCGTGAGCATCGCGCGCAGCCCGCCGGGCGCGGCGGAGGGTCCCGCGCCCGCGGCGAAGGCGAAGACGCCGAGCACGACGGGGTGGGCGCCGTGCGCGAGGCCGACGCCGAGGAATCCGGCGGCGCCGACGGCGAGCCCGGCCGCGAGGTGCGGCCTGGCCCGCTCGGGCCGCAGCCTGGTCCCCAGGAGCGGGGCGCCGATGATCTCGCCGAGGACGTAGACGGCGGCGAGCACCGCGCCGAGCGTGTAGCCGCCGGGCCGCTCGCGGACCAGGAAGACCAGGGCGAGCGGGGCCATGGCGACGGGCATCCGGGCGCCGACGGCGACCGCTCCCCAGCCGATCACGGGTCGTGTGATGATCTCGCGGTACGCCATGGGGGCGACCGTATCCCGGCCCCCGGCCCCCCTCTCAACCGGTTAACGACAGGCCCCGCTCCAACCGGTCGACGACGGGCCCCGGGGGCTTCAGAACACGAACACGCCCCGCGCGACCCGCCCGTTCTCCAGGTCGTCGACGGCCCGGTCGAAGTCGTCGATGCCGTACGTCCGCGAGACCAGCTCGTCGAGCATCAGGCGCCCCTGCCCGTACAGCCGGGTGTACAGCTCCACGTCCCGCTGGGGCCGGGACGAGCCGTAGCGGCAGCCGAGCACGGACTTGTCGAGGAAGAGCGAGGCGGGCACGAAGGCCGCTTCCGCGTCGGCGGCGGACATGCCGAGCAGGACGGCCTGGCCGTGCCGGTCGAGGAGGTCGATCGCGGCGCGCACGAGGGCGGTGCGGCCGACGCACTCGAAGACGTGGTCGGCGCCGGTGGGCAGCACGTCGCGCACGTGCTCGGTACCGGTCGTGAAGTGCGTGGCGCCGAAGCTCCTGGCGAGCGCCTCCTTGGCCGGGTTGACGTCCACGGCGACGATCGGGGACGCCCCGGCGAGCCTGGCGCCCTGGAGGACGTTGAGCCCGACGCCGCCCGTGCCGATGACGACGACGCTCTCGCCGAGGCCGACGCGGGCGCGGTTGCGCACGGCGCCGACGCCGGTGAGGACGCCGCAGCCGATGAGCGCGGCGGAGGGGAAGGGCACGCTCTCGGGGATCTTCACGGCCTGCACGGCCTTGACGACGGTCCGCTCGGCGAAGGCGGAGGTGGCCGCGAACTGGTGCTGGACGGGGCCGAGGGACCGGGTGAAGGGCCGGTCCGGCCTGCCGATCGCCTTGCGGCACATGGTGGGGCGGCCCCGGCCGCAGTCGGGGCAGGTGCCGCAGTTGGCGATGGTGGCGAGCGCGACGTGGTCGCCGGGAGCGACGTGCCCGACCCCGTCCCCGACGGCCTCGACGACGCCCGCGCCCTCGTGGCCGAGCACCACGGGCACGGGGAAGGGGATGACGCCCGCCACGACCGCGAGGTCGCTGTGGCACAGGCCCGCGGCCCGGATGCCCACCAGCACCTCGCCGGGTCCGGGACCGCGCACCTCCAGGTCGTCCACTACCTCGGCCCGCTTGCCGTCGAACACGACGCCCTTCATCGTGCCTCCCTGGGTAGGCCGAGCACCCGCTCGGCGATGATGTCGCGCTGGATCTCGTCGGAGCCGCCGTAGACGGTGTCGGCCCGCGAGAAGAGGAACAGCCGCTGTGCGTCGTCGATCCGGTACGCGTCGCCGCCCTGCCAGGGGGCCGGTCCCACGGTGGCGGCGGCGCCGCGTACCTCCACGGCCAGCTCGCCCAGGCGCTGGTGCCAGCGGCCCCACAGCAGCTTGGCGACGCTGGCGGCGCCGGGCTCGCCGCTGCCGAGGGTGCGCAGGGCGTTCCACCGCATGACGCGCAGCTCGCACCACTGGCGTACGAGGCGTTCGCGGAGCACGGGGTCGCGGGGCGCGCCGAGCCCGCGCACGACGTCCGCCAACTCGACCTCGAAGCCCACTTGTTGGGCGAGCGTGGAGACTCCGCGCTCCAGATCGAGGAGTCCCATCGCGACCCGCCAGCCCTCGCCCTCCCGCCCGACGACCTCGTCCGCGTGCGCCCCGTCGAAGAAGACCTCGTTGAACTCGCTGTCGCCCGACATCTGCCGGATCGGCCGCACCTCGACGCGGCCCGGCTGGTCCATCGGCACCAGCAGCAGCGAGAGCCCCCGGTGGCGGCGCGAGCCGGGCTCGGTCCTGGCGAGGACGAAGCAGCGGTCTGCGTCGGCCGCGAGCGAGGTCCACACCTTCTGCCCCGTGACGCGGTGCCCGCGCCCGTCCCGCTCGGCGACGGTCCTGACGCCCGCGAGGTCCGAGCCCGCGCCGGGCTCGCTGTACCCCTGGCACCAGAGCTCCTCGCCCCGGGCGATCGGGGGGAGGAACCTGTCGCACTGCTCGCGGGTGCCGTACGCGACGAGGGTGGGGGCGAGGAGGTTCTCGCCGATGTGCCCGGCGCGGGCGGGGGCGCCGGAGCGGGCGTACTCCTCGGCCCAGGCGACCTGTTGGGTGAGGGTGGCGGTGCGGTTGCCGTAGTCGGGGCGGTGGGCGGGGCGGGGCCAGCCGATGCCCACCCACCCGCCCCCGCCGAGTTCGCGCTCCCACTCGCGCGGGGGGAGGCGGGTGGGCAGGTGCGCGTCGAGCCACGCGGCGGCGGTGCGCCGGAAGTCGAGGTCCTCCGGCGGGAAACGAAAGTCCACGGTGTCCTCCTGGCAGGAGTGCGTGCGCCCCGTCAGGGGCGCGGGGAACTGCGCGGGAGCGGGGCGGGTGCCGCGCGTTCCGACCGGCGCGGGCGGGCCCGCCGCCCCCGTCCGCGGGCCCGCCGCCCCCGTCTACCCATTGGGCCGCCGCCCCTCCCCGGCGGCCCGAGCCATCTCCCCCACCGCCCCCAGCAGCGGCATGGGATCCACCCCCACCGCCCCCGGCAGGAACTCCGCGATCCGCTCCGGCGTCCACGCGCCCCCCTCCGCGTACCCCGCCCGGAGCTCCCTGGGCTGCGCCCAGACCGCGATCTTCGGGCCGGCGACCGTGTAGACCTGCCCGGTCACCCCCGCCTCCTTGGCCCGCTCGGAGAGCAGGTAGACGACGAGCGCCGCGACGTCCTCCGGCTCGCCGATCTCCGTGAGCTCCACGGGGACGTTCGCGGACATCCGGGTGCGCGCGACGGGCGCGACCGCGTTCGCGGTGACGCCGTACTTGTGCAGCCCGAGCGCCGCGCTGCGCACCAGCGAGATGATCCCGCCCTTGGCCGCCGAGTAGTTGGCCTGCGACACGGACCCCTGGTGGTTGCCGCTGGTGAACCCGATCAGCGTCCCCGCGCCCTGCTTGCGCATCACGGCCGACGCCGCCCGGAAGACGGTGAAGGTACCCTTCAGGTGGGTGGCGATCACCGGGTCCCACTCCTCCTCGGACATGTTGAAGAGCATCCGCTCCCGCAGGATCCCCGCGACGCACACCACCCCGTCGATCCGCCCGAACTCCCGCAGCGCCGTGTCCACCACGCGCTGCCCGCCCGCCATCGTCGAGATGTCGTCCGCGACGGCGACCGCGCTCCCGCCCGCCGCCCCGATCTCCTCGACGACCTCCGCCGCGACCTCGCCGCCGGGCTCGCCGCCCGCCACGGAGACGCCGTAGTCGTTGACGACGACCTTCGCCCCCGCCGCGGCCGATGCGAGGGCGACCGCGCGCCCGATGCCGCGCCCCGCTCCCGTCACGGCGACGACCTTGCCTGCCAAGAAGTTCCCCATGCCCGGCCCCTTCCCGCGGTTTCTGACGGACCGTTAGATTTTATGGGCAGCCAGCCACCCCGACACAACCCCCCGACAGTCCGCGAAAGGCACCCCATGCCGCTGCCGCCGGAGTTCCACGACATCGCCAAGCGCGTGAACAACTGGGGCCGTTGGGGCCCCGACGACGAACTCGGCACCCTCAACCTGATCACCGGCGCCACCGTCCGCGCCGCCGCCGCGACGGTCCGCACCGGCCGCCGCGTCCCCCTCGCGCTCCCGCTGCACCAGGACGGGCCGCAGACGGGCGTGATCCCGGGCCGGATCAACCCGCTGCACACGATGGTCCAGATCAACCAGGAGCTCTTCGGCCCCGGCACGGTCGCCACCAGCGACGACACCGTGACCATGGGGCTCCAGGCGGCCACCCACTGGGACGCGCTCACGCACGCCTCGCACTCGGGGCGGATCTACAACGGCCGCCCCGCCGGGACCATCACGGCCCACGCGGGCGCGCGCTTCTGCGGCATCGAGAAGGTCCGCTCCCTCGTCGCGCGCGGCGTGCTCCTGGACGTGGCCCGCGCCAAGGGCCTGGAGCGGCTGCCGGGCGACCACGCGGTGACCCCGGAGGACCTGGCGGAGGCGGAGGAGCACGCGGGGCTGCGGGTCGGCCCCGGCGACGTCGTGCTCGTGCGGACGGGTCAGGTCCGGACGCTGCTCGCGGGCGACAAGCACGGCTACGCGTACCCCTCGCCCGGCCTGTCGCTGCGCACGCCCGAGTGGTTCCACGCCCGCGACGTCGCGGCGGTCGCCAACGACACGCTCACCTTCGAGATCTTCCCGCCCGAGGTCGAGGACCTGTGGCTGCCGGTGCACGCGCTCGACCTGGTGGAGATGGGCATGCTCCAGGGGCAGAACTGGAACCTCGAAGAGTTGTCCACAGCCTGTGCGGAAGAGGGGCGCCACAGCTTCCTGCTGTCGGCCACGCCCGAGCCCTTCGTGGGCGCCACGGGCACTCCGGTCGCCCCGGTCGCGGTCCTCTGACCTCCCGCGCACCGCCCGCGTCCGCGCGGCGGAACCCCGGGCGGCGGCGCGCCCGTACGTGCCACGGGCACGGCACGGCCCGTCAACACCGCGTCGGAGGGATCCGCCCTACAGCCGTTGCGTGACGGCGCACGACGGCTCGCGGACGGGGTCGCGCGACGGCTCGCAGGACGCGCCGTACGCGCCCCCCGCGCCCGCTCCCGCACCGCCCCTGTCCACCTCGCACCAGATGGACTTGCCCGCGCCCTCGGGCTGCCAGCCCCAGCGGTCGGCGAGGCCGTCGACCAGTTCCAGGCCGCGTCCGTTGGTGTCGTCGCCCTCGGCGTGCCGGGGCCGCGGCGGGCGGTTGCTGGAGTCGGCGACCTCGACCCGTACGGTGTCGCCGAAGAGCATCCGCAGCACGGCCGGGCAGCCGGTGTGCACGACGGCGTTGGTGACCAGCTCCGAGATCAGCAGGATCAGCGTCTCGGCGATCGGCTCGTCGTCCTTTATCCCCGAGCCCACGAGCCGGGAGCGGGCCCATCTACGGGCGCGTCCCACCTCCGCGGGGTCCGCCCCGACCTCCAACTGAACCTGAAGCACCTGCACCGCTCACACCATCCGAACCGGCGGACACATCGCCTCGCGTCGCGTAGGGACAACAGACCGTGATCCCCTTGCGAGACAGCATGGTTGACGTACAGTCACCGCAACAAGCGCTTCGGGCATATTCCAGCGCGAAGGAGTACGCATGGCCCATACTGCGCGACGCACGCTGCGGGGAGTCGAACGACGACGCGCGAAGCGCCTCCGTGCGGCGCGAACGGCGCGCGATTCCGGGCTCGGAGTCGCCCCGCAGGCCACTCCGCCGCATCCCGGTCTCAGTACCACTCGCACCCGACGGAGCGTACCCGAGCGGAACCCCGACTTCGGCCCGTGACGAGTCCCGCGAAGGACACAACCCGATATCGGCGCGAGGTAATCGCTCAGGGTTACGTGCCACCCGAACACAGATCACATCCGTCCCTCGGCTACAGCGCCGCCGCCAGCGTCTCCTCCGCCTCAGAAGCGCGCTGCCACTGCTCGGCCCGCACCCAGGCGCGCTTGAGGTGGAGGTGCACGTCCGCCTCCCAGGTGAAGCCCATCCCCCCGTACACCTGGAGGCAGTCCCTGGCTCCCCGGACGGCCGCGTCGTCGGCGAGCAGCTTGGCCCCCGCCGCCTCGACGGGGTCCCCGGTGACGGCCGCCGCGTAGACCGCCGCGCGGGCCACTTCAGTACGTACCAGCAGGTCGGCGCAGAGGTGCTGGACGGCCTGGAAGGCGCCGACGGGCCGTCCGAACTGCTCGCGCTCCCGGGCGTGTTGAGCGGCCATGGCGCAGGTCGCCGACGCGCTGCCGAGCTGGAGAGCGGCGGTGAGCAGGACGCCGTCCGCCGTGTCGGCGGCGGCCTCCGCCCCGGCCCGCGCCGCTGCCGCCGCCCGGTGCAGCGGGGTCAGCGGGTCGACCGACCGCAGCGGCACCGCGCGCCCCGCGCGCCCCTCCGGCTCCCCGGTCCCCTCGATTCCCTCGATCGCATCCGCTGCTTCCAGCCACTCCACGAGCCCCGACGCGGGGTCGGCCCGGGTGACCACGGTCCGCCCTTCGGCGGCGCCCGGCACCCGTCCGGCCGCGAGGAAGGTCGCCACCAGCGGCCCCGGCAGGAGCGCGGCGCCCGCCTCCTCGAAGAGCAGCACGGCCTCCGGCAGCCCGAGCCCGAGCCCGCCGTCCGCCTCGGGCAGCCGCAGCGCGAAGAACCCGGCGTCCCCCAGCGCCCGCCACGCGCCCGCGTCGAGCCCGCCACCCGCCTCGGCGCGGCGCAGCGCGTCCCGCAGCACGAACCGCCGCGCCAGCAGCTCCCGTATCCCCGCCCGCAACGCCTTCTGCTCGTCGCTCAGTTGGAAGTCCACGGCCGCCCTCACCGCCCCTTCGGCAGGCCGAGCACGCGCTCGGCGACGATGCTCCGCTGGATCTGCGAGGTGCCTGCGGCGATGGTGTACGAGAGGGCGGAGAGCCGCTCCCCGGTCCACGCCTCGCCCAGGTCGAGCGCGCCCGCGCCCAGCACGTCGGCCGCCGCGTCGTACAGCTCCTGGCGCGCGTGCGAGTACCGCAGCTTGAAGACGGACGCGCCGACGCCGGGCGGCCCCCCGGCCCGCGCCGCCTCGCTCACGTTCCACTGGATGAGCCGCCACAGCGCGCCGAACTCCGCGCCCAGACGGCCCAGTCGGCGCCGCAGCGCCGCGTCGTCCCAGCGGCCGTCGGCCCGCGCCCGCGCGGCCAGTTCGCCCAGCACCCGGCGGCAGGCGACGACCTCTCCTACGAACGCGGTGCCGCGCTCGTAGGAGAGCGTCACCAGCGTGACCCGCCAGCCGTCGTTCTCCGCGCCCACCCGGTTGGCGACCGGCACCCGCACCTCGTCCAGGAACACCTCGGCGAACTCCGCCGACCCGGCGAGCGTGCGCAGCGGCCGTACGGTGACGCCCGGCGCGTCCATGGGCAGCGCGAGCCAGCTGATGCCCCGGTGTTTGGGGGCCGCCGGGTCGGTGCGCACGAGCAGCTCGCACCAGTCGGCGACCTCCGCGTGCGAGGTCCAGATCTTGGAGCCGGTCACGACGTAGTGGTCGCCGTCCCGCACGGCCCTGGTCCGCAGGGAGGCGAGGTCGGATCCGGCGTCCGGCTCGCTGAAGCCCTGGCACCACACCTCGTCGCCGCGCAGCACCGGGTCGAGCCAGCGCGCCCGCTGCTCGGGCGTGCCCTCGGCGGCGATCGTGGGCCCGGCGTGCAGCAGTCCGACGAAGTTGGCGCCGACGTAGGGCGCGCCCGCCAGCTCGGTCTCCTCCAGGAAGACCAGCCGCACGGCCGGGGCGGCCTCCCAGTGCACGGAGCCGTATCCGGCGTCGTACAGCATGCGCTGCCAGCCGGTGTCGTAGGCGCGGCGGGCGGGCCAGTCGAGGGAGTCGGGGCGGGGCGGCAGCTTGGGCAGGGCGGCGGCGAGCCACTCCCGCAGCCGGGCCCGGAAGTCCTCCTCTTCCTCCGTGTGCGCCAGGTCCATCAGACGATGCCCAGGTCGAGCATGCGGATGGCGTTGCCGCGCATCAGCTTGTAGACCGTCTCGTCGTCGAGGCCCTTCACGTGGTCGAGCGCGACCTCCTTGGTGTGCGGGAAGGTCGAGTCGACGTGCGGGTAGTCGGTCTCGAAGGTGGCGTTGTCGCGGCCGACGACGTCGAGCGAGGCGACGCCGTGCTTGTCGCGGAAGAAGCAGCAGAAGATCTGCCGGTAGTAGTACGTGGAGGGCGGCTCGGGGATCAGGTCGCGCACCCCGCCCCAGGCGCGGTGCTCCGCCCAGACGTCGTCGGCGCGCTCCAGGGCGTACGGGATCCACCCCATCTGCCCCTCGCTGTACGCGAGTTTGAGTGTCGGGAACTTCACCAGCACCCCGCTGAAGAGGAAGTCGGTCATCGAGGCCATCGCGTTGTTGAAGGAGAGCGCGGCCTGCACGGCGGGCGGGGCGTCGGGGGACGCGGCGGGCATCTGGGAGCTGGAGCCGATGTGCATGTTGACGACCGTGCCGGTCTCCTGGCAGACCGCGAAGAAGGGGTCCCAGTGGCCGGAGTGGATGGAGGGCAGGCCCAGGTGGGTGGGGATCTCGGAGAAGGTGACGGCCTTCACGCCGCGCGCGGCGTTGCGCCGGATCTCGGCGACCGCGAGGCCGACGTCCCACAGGGGGATGAGGCAGAGCGGGATGAGCCGCCCGCCGCTGTCGCCGCACCACTCCTCGACCATCCAGTCGTTGTAGGCGCGCACGCACGCGAGGGCGACCTCCTTGTCGTGCGCCTCGGCGAAGGTCTGGCCGCAGAAGCGGGGGAAGGTCGGGAAGCAGAGGGAGCCCTCGACGTGGTTGAGGTCCATGTCCTTGAGGCGTTCCTTGGGGTCCCAGCAGCCGGGGCGCATCTCGGCGCGGGTGATGCCCTCCAGGGTCATGTCGTCGCGGTCGAAGCCCACGGCGGCGATGTTGCGCTTGTACGGGAACTTCAGGTCCTCATAGATCCACCAGTCGGCCGGCGGCCCTTCGGGGTCCATGGTGATCCGGTACTTGCCGCCCACGTAGGCCAGTTCGCCGATCCCGGCGGTCAGCGGCTTGGGGCCGCGCTCGCGGTACTTGGCGGGCAGCCAGGTCTCGAAGAGGTGGGCGGGCTCGATCACGTGGTCGTCGACGCTGATGATCCGAGGCAGTTCCGTCATGGGTCCCCTCCGGGGCGCACGATGTGTCCGGCGACTTATCTGATGGATCGTCAGATCAGGCTAGCCCCGCACCCCTGGACCGACAAGGCGGTGCGCCGTACGCTTCCCGCGCGAACTGACACACCATCAGATCCCGCCGGACGACCGGAGGTACGCCGTGCCCGAGACCGTCGACCCCACCCCGTACGAACTGGGCGCCTCCCCCACCCTCTGGTCGCTCGTCGAACGCCGCGCCGCGCTCACCCCCGACGCGCCGGTCCTCCTCCAGGGCGACAGGACACTGACCTTCGGCGGGCTGCGGGAGCGGGCCGAACGGGTCGCCGCCGGGCTGTACGGCATGGGCGTGCGGCCCGGCACGGTCGTCGCCTGGCAGCTCCCGACGCGCATCGAGACCGCGCTGCTCTCCTTCGCCCTGGCCCGCCTGGGCGCGGTGCAGTCCCCGGTCATCCCCTTCTACCGGGAGCGCGAGGTCGGCTTCGCGCTGCGCGAGTCCAAGGCGGAGTTCTTCGCGGTGCCCGGCGTGTGGCGCGGCTTCGACCACACCGCCATGGCAGGGGAGTTGGGCGCGCGGGGCGTCTTCGACGCGTACGGCGACCTCCCCGAGGGCGACCCCGCGACGCTCCCCGCACCGCCCGCCGACGGCACGGCGGTGCGCTGGATCTACTGGACGTCGGGCACGACCTCGGACCCCAAGGGCGTGCTGCACACGGACCGTTCGCTGATCTCGGGCGGCGCCTGCCTGGCGCACGCGCTGCGGCTGCGGCCCTCCGACGTGGGCTCGATGGCCTTCCCGTACGCACACATCGCGGGCCCCGACTACACGGTCATGCTGCTGCTGTACGGCCTCCCCGCGGTGATGTTCGAGCACTTCGCGATGCCGGACGCGCTGACGGAGTACCGCAGGCACGGGGTGACGGTGGCGGGCGGCTCGACCGCCTTCTACTCGATGTTCCTGGCGGCGCAGCGCGCGGAGCCCGCGGGCCGCCCGGTGCTCCCCTCGCTGCGGCTGCTCGCGGGCGGCGGCGCGCCGAAGCCGCCCGAGGTGTACCACGTGGTGGTGCGCGAACTGGGGTGCGCGCTCACGCACGGGTACGGCATGACGGAGGTCCCCATGATCACGATGGGCGACCCCGAGGACACCGCGGAGCACCTGGCCCACACGGAGGGGCGCCCCCCGGCCGGCATGGAGATCCGCGTCACCGACGAGCACGGCACGGCGCTGCCCCCCGGCGTGGACGGCGAGGTGCGGCTGCGCGGCGAGACGGTGTGCACCGGCTACCTGGACCCGGCCCAGACCGCGGAGGCCTTCGACGCGGACGGCTTCCTGCGCACGGGGGACGTGGGGCACCTGCGGGAGAGCGGACACCTGGTGCTGACGGGGCGCCTGAAGGACATCATCATCCGCAAGGGCGAGAACGTCTCCGCGAAGGAGATCGAGGACCTGCTGCACACCCACCCCGCGGTGCGCGACGCGGCGGTCATCGGCCTCCCCGACGCGGAGCGCGGCGAGCTGGTGTGCGCGGTGGTGGAGGCGGAGGCCCCCTTGACGCTGCCGGAGGTCGTCACGCACCTGCGCGCGGCGGGCCTGGCCCGCCACAAGCTGCCGGAACGCCTGGAGGTCCTGCCGGAACTCCCCCGCAACGAGACGCTCCGCAAGGTCCTGAAGTACCGACTGCGAGAGCGCTTCGCACCGGAGTAGCGGGCCCCCGGGGTGTGCCGTCTTTCGCCTGCGGCGGGCAGGGCCCCTCCCCGCCCCTTCCCGAAAACCTGCCGGTGGCCGGGTGGGCATGTTGCGCGTGTGCCCCACCCTCGCGCAGTTCCCCGCGCCCCTGACGGGGCCCGTTCACACCGGGATCGTATGGGTACCCCGGGGTGGGGGTCGGAAGGGTGCTCCCCGCAGGAGCACGAGCCAAGACCCGGGCTATCCAGGACTGCAAACGGTTCCGGCTCGTGATCCGAGGAGTGCACCCTGGAGCGCCCCCGACCCCCCGGGCACACCATCCCCGTGACCGGATCACCCCATCCACCCAGGGGCGCGGGGAACTGCGCAAAAAACGGCACCCCGAGGCAACGGGACCCCTCAGGACGCGCGACCTACCCCGGCTCCACGACAGTGAAGTAGCGGGCGAACGCCGCGACCACCGCGTCCTCCGACACCCGCCCCTCCCGCCCCTCGTCCAACGCCTCCGCCACGAACACCGACACGTGCGGATCCGCCCCCAGCGCCTGGAGCGCGCGCTCCACCGCGGTGGTCTCCGTCACCCCGTCCCCGTCCTCGTCGGCGACCGCGAGCGCCGCCCGCAGGAACGGCCGCGCGATCTCCGCGAACCTCTCGGGGTTGTCCCGCAGCCGCTTCACCGCCCCGCCCACGAACTCGCTCCGGGTCACCCGCTGGTCCCCGTCGACGTCGGCGATCCCGGCCATGCCCTGCCAGAAGGCCTCGGCGCCCGAGTAGAGCGCCTGGCCCCGCTCCGATCTGGCGGCCGTGGAGAACTCCGTCAGCAGCCGCGCGGCCGCCGAGCTGAAGTCGGCGCGGTCGATGTACCCGTTGCCGTCCTGGTCGAATGCGGCGAAGCGGTGAGCGATCTTGCGCTCGTACTCTGCGCTGTCCATGCCGGGAGGGTACGACGCGCGGGCCCTTGAGACACCCTCAATGCGCACAAGAGCCCTGGACAGGTGCCCCGTACGGTATGTGCGCGCCCGTCAGCGCGCCGCCGACGCGCCGCCAGAACACCGCCCGCGCCACCGCCCACGCGGACACCGCTCACGCGGACAGCGGCTCGCCCGCCCCGCCCGTCGCGGACTCCACGTCGACGTACACGTCGAACAGCCGCCGCACCCCGAGCGCCGCCAGCACCCGGTTCACGTGCGAGCCGTCGACCGCCCCCTGCGCGGGCAGGATCAGCCGCAGCCGCCCCTGGCAGGACCGCATCAGCCGACGCGCCGCGATCAGCACCCCGACCCCGCTCGAATCGCAGAACAGCACGTCGGAAAGGTCGAGCACGAGGTCGCGGCGGCCCGCGGCCACCGCGTCGTGCACATGCTGCCGGACCGCGGGAGAACTCACCAGGTCCAGCTCACCGGAGATGCACAGCACCGTCCACGGGCCGTGCTCGCTCCCGTCCACCATCAGTGACACGCGACCGGACCTCCTTCCTCCTCGCGGCTGCCCCGGCATCCGTCCATGAAACACCGGCAACCTGTGCAACACCCAACGGAATGTCCCGCACACCACCCCGACCGATCATTTCCGGCCCGCGTCCCTATCATCTTCGCTCGTGACAAGGGCTCTCTTGACGCAAAGAGAAGTGCTTTGTCGGCGCCCCCGACTACATTCGAGGAGAAGTGAGGGGAGATGGGGGGTTCTATGGCGAAGGACACGGCACCGCGCTGGGACCGCCGCATCCAGCAGCGGCTGGCGCGCGGCGAGGCGGCCGCGCTCGGGGAGCTGTACGACAGGTTCGCCTCGCTCGTGCACAGCCTCGCGCACCGCGTGCTCGACGACGACTCCGCGGCGGACCAGGTGACGCGGGAGGTGTTCGGGTACATATGGGAGAACCCCGACGCGTACGACCCCAAGCAGGGCAACCTCCGCTCGTGGGTGGCGCGGATCACCAACAGGCAGGCCGTGCACCGGCTGCGCCAGACCGGGGCCGCGGCGCTCGCCGACGGCGGCGAGGGCACGTCGGAGGAGTTGGAGCAGCAGGTCCGCAGGGCCGCGATAGCCGCCCGCGCCGACTACATCGTGACGTCCATGCCCGCCCCGCTGCGGGCCGCGCTGGAGCTCGCGTACTTCCAGCGCAGGGACTACCGCCAGACCGCCGCCGACCTGGGGGTGACGGAGGCCGAGGCGCGGCGCAGACTACGGCTGGGGCTCCAGCTCCTGGCCACCGCCAACAACCGCCCGCTGGACGGACCGTCCCCCGGATACGGACAGGCCCTGTGAACGACGAAGCCGATCACGAAGGTACGGGCGCGAAGACCGGCACCGAAACCGGCACCGATGCCGGCACTGCCACCGGCGCCGGCACTGCCGCCGGCGACGGCGCGCACGCCGGTGCGTACGACCACGACATCCTGAAGTCCCTGCTCGGCGCGTGGGCCCTGGCCGCCTGCTCCGCCGACGAGACCGCCGCGGTCGAGGAGCACCTCACCGACTGCGCGCCCTGCGCCGACGAGGCGCTGCGGCTGCGCGACGCGGTCGGGCTGCTGCACGCCGAGCAGAGCCTGGACCTCGACCCGCTGCTCCGCTCCCGGGTGCTCGAATCCTGTCTGGGCCGCCGCCCGGCCCGCGTCCCGGTGCCCGGCTGGGCCACGCCGTACGACGCCGAGACCGCCAGGCTCGACGCGCTGCTGCGCGACATCGGGGACGGGGAGTGGCACGCGCCGGTGCGCCTCAAGTGGTTCGAGGACGACCGGCAGGTGCACCGGCGCACCACGGTCGCCTCGGTGATCGGGCACCTGATGGCGGTGGACGGACTGGTCTCGGCCGCGCTCGGCATGGACGACCCGCTGGGACCGGACGGCCCGTACTCGCCGACCGCGCGCACGGAGGCGTACTGGCGCACCGCGCACGGCGGCCATCCGCCGACGCGGGACGTCCGCGACCCGTGGCGGGAGCAGAGCCACGCGCTGGTCCGCACGGTCTCCTTCGCGGGGCGCGGCGTCGCCGAGCTGTCCGTGTCGTACGGCGACTTCGCGCTGCCGCTCCAGGACTCGCTGGTCGACCGGGCCTTCGAGTGCTGGGTGCACGCGGGGGACATCGCGCGGGCCGTGGACTATCCGTACGACCCGCCGTCGGGCGCGCACCTCAACGACATGATCGACCTCGCGGCCCGGCTGCTGCCCGCCGTGCTCGCGGAGCGGCGCAGGTCGGGGCGCGCGGGGCCGCCGCACCGGCTGGCGGCGGCGGGGACGCCCGGCCGGTCGCTCCACCTCGACGTGGAGGGCACGGGCGGCGGGCACTGGTACATCGCCCTGGACTCGCCGGCGGCGATCGGCTCCCCCGAGCTGGCGGTGGCGGAGGTGGCGCTCGACGGGGTGGAGTTCTGCCAGCTCGTGGCGGGGCACGTATCACCGGAGGAGGCCGCGGCGGGACAGATCGGCGACCGCGAGGCGATCAGGGACGTCCTGTTCGCGGCGGCGAGCCTGAGCAGGCTGTAGGCGGCGGGGAGGGACGCCCCGCCAGGGTCAGGGCGGGGCGGTGCGGGGCCGTGCGGGGCGGGGGCGCTACGCGAAGACCACCGTGCGGTGGCCGTTCATCAGCACCCGGTGCTCCGCGTGCCACTTCACCGCCCGCGCCAGCGCCTGGCACTCCACGTCCCGCCCGATCGCCACCAGCTGCTCCGGCGTCACCTCGTGCCCGACCCGCTCGACCTCCTGCTCGATGATCGGCCCCTCGTCGAGGTCCGCCGTCACGTAGTGCGCCGTCGCCCCGATCAGCTTCACGCCGCGCGCGTGCGCCTGGTGGTAGGGCTTCGCGCCCTTGAAGCTCGGCAGGAAGGAGTGGTGGATGTTGATGATCCGCCCGCTCAGCGCCTTGCACAGGTCGTCGGAGAGCACCTGCATGTACCGGGCGAGCACCACGAGGTCCACGCTCTCGGCCCGCACCAGCTCCAGCAGCTCGCCCTCGGCGGCCGCCTTGGTGTCGCGGGTCACCGGGACGTGCCGGAAGGGGACGCCGTACGACTCCACGAGCTCCCGGAAGTCCGTGTGGTTGGAGACGACCGCCGCGATCTCGACCGGCAGCGCGCCGATCCGCGAGCGGAACAGCAGGTCGTTCAGGCAGTGGCCGAACTTCGACACCATGAGCACGATCCGCATGCGCTCGTCCGCGCGGTGGATCTCCCAGTCCATCGAGAACGCGTCCCCGACCGCCGCGAAGCTCGCGCGCAGCTTCTCCACCGTCACGGGCTGCTCGGCCGAGAAGTGGACGCGCATGAAGAAGAGGCCGGTGTCGCGGTCCCCGAACTGCTGACTGTCCTCGATGTTGCAACCCGTGATGAACAGGTAGCTCGACACGGCGTGCACGATGCCCTGCTTGTCCGGGCAGGAGATGGTGAGGACGTACTGGTCGGTCATTCCCGTAGCGTGCCACAACGCCGCGCCGCGCCCCGAACGCGTCCGTCACCCGGACCGGCGCGCCCGCGCGCCGGGGCTCACGCCGAGCGGGTCAGTATCCGCAGCACGTCCAGCGAGCGCGGCACCGCGTCCGGGTCGTCCCCGTCCGCCTCCGCGAGCCGTACGTGCGCGTCGCGCGCCGCCCGTACCGCCTCCGGCCAGCCGTGGTGCTCCAGGTACGCGGTCACCGGGGCGTCCGCGCCGACCTGGTGCATGATCCGCAGCACCCGCAGCACGGCGACGTCCACCAGCGCGGCCTCGCCGGAGTCCCGGAAGATCGTCCCGACGTACTTCTCCGCCGACCAGTTGTCCAGCCAGGTGTCCTCGACCAGCCGGTAGACGGCGTCGGTCACGTCTCCGTACCCTTCCACCCCCGGCAGCCAGTACTCCTGGTGGAACGTCGGGTCGGAGAGCATGTGCAGCGCCGAGCGCACGTTGCTGCGCCAGCGCCACCACGGCATGTCATTGAGCGGCATGCCGCCCATGGTGGAGGAGCGACGGCCGCGACGGGAAGAGTTCGGGGAACCTTGCTGCACGGTCGTCGATCGTACGTTCCCTTTCCGCTTGGCCGTACCGCCCCCCGCAATTCACCTCGCCGTCACCCTCTGTTGCGCACCGCTCACCGCAGAGTTGACCGGGGTCCGGAAGCGTCTGGGTCCATGACCGTGACAGGGACCGTCACCGGACGACGACACCGACACCGCGCCACCGCCCTCGCGGCGGCCGCCACCGCGACCACCGTGCTCGCCCTCATCGGCACCGGCGGCTGTGGCACGGTGTCGAGCCTCACGGGTGACGGCGGCAGAGCGCCCATCACCGTGATGACCTGGGCACCGCAGAACACCACCACCGTCCACAAGGCCGGCATGCCGGCCATGGCCAAGGCCTACGCCCGCTGGATCAACGACCGGGGCGGCATCGACGGCCACGAACTGCGCGTCATCACCTGCGACGAGCCGGACGACGCCATGAACACCGCCGAGTCCTGTGCCCGCAAGGCCGTCAAGAAGGGCGTGGCCGCGGTCGTCGGCTCGTACAGCCGCGACGCCCACTCCTTCATGGGACCGCTGGAGTCCGCGGGAATCCCGTACATCGGCGGGTACGGCGTCGCCGACTCGGAGTTCTCCAGCTACCTGTCGTACCCCGTCAACGGCGGCCAGCCCGCGCTGATCGCGGGCAGCGGGCGGCAGCTCGCGGGCGCCTGCGAGAAGATCTCGATGGTGCGCCCCGACAGCGCCGAGGGCGACTTCTACCCGCTGATCCTCGCCTCGGGTCTCGCGGAGGGCGGCAGCCCGAAGGCCGACGTCACCGACGTCAAGGCACCGGAGTCCGCCGCGGAGTACGAGGAGTCGGCGCGCCGCGCGCTGGCGGGCAAGGGCTGTGTGAGCGCGGTGCTCGGCGACCGCACGGAGACGTTCTTCGACTCCTTCCGGCGCCTGCGGGAGGCCGAGCCCAAGGAGCGGGAGATCCGGATCTCCTCGGTGCTCGGCAGCGTCGGCCAGCCGCTGATCGACCGTACGGGCGGCAAGGACAGCCCCCTGGAGGGCGCGTCCGTCACCGGCTGGTACCCGGACTCCGGCGATCCGCGCTGGGCGCCGATGCGCGAGGTGATCAGGAAGTACGCGTTCAGCGACAACCGCATCGACGCGGCGGACACGGGCGTGCAGACCACCTGGATCGCGTACTCCGTGCTCAAGGCCGCCGTGGAGGGCGCCGACTCGGACGAGGTCGGCGCCCGGCAGATCTCCCGGGTCCTCGACCGCGGCGCCCAGGTGACCACGGGCGGGCTCACCCCCACCCTGCGCTGGGACTTCCACGCGATGCTGCCGTCGACGGAGTACCCGCGGCTGGTCAACCGCCAGGTGGTCCCGCAGGTCGTACGGAACGGCCAGCTCATCGCGGAGCGCAAGGGCGGGGGGTTCATGGACGTGACGAAGGCACTGACCGACGCCACGCCCTGAGGACCTCCGCCCCCGGCCCGGCCCTTGCGGCCGGGCCCCTTCGGCCGGGCTCGGTGGCCGGGACCGGTGGCCGGGACCGGTGGCCGGGCCCTTGCGGCCGGGCCCGACAACAGGGCTCCGGCCTCCCGGTCACAGCTGGCTGGGCTGCCGGTTGCTGAGCCCGTACTTGCCCGCGACGGCGTTCCACAGCCGGGACGCCTCCTGCTTGGCCCCGGTCGCCTCGCCGCTGGCGCGGTTGCCCTCGGCCGCCCGGTCGGTGCCGCGGGCCTTGCCGTGGCGGCAGACCTTCTTGCTCTTGGCCTGCTTCGCCCAGGCCGCGTAGTGGTCGTCGGCGGACGCCGAGGCGTTCCACGCCTTGGTGAGCGCGGCGGACAGCTGCGCGTGCTGCGGCACCTTGTCGACGGTCAGCCCCTGGAGGCGGGTCACCAGGTCCCTGCGCTGCCGGGCCGCGTCGGTCAGGTCGGCGGCCGCCTTGTCCAGGTCGCCGCAGGACTTGATGGCCTCGACGGAACGGATCACCGCGCCGCGGCTGTTGCCGCTGTCGGCGAGCAGCTTGTCGAGCGCCTCGGCCTGCGGCTTCGCGGGGTCGGCGGCGGCCCGGTCGGTGGGCTTGGCGGCGGGTTCCCGGCCGTCGGCGACGACCTGCTTGTCGTCGTCCTTGGCGGGCTCGTCGTCGTCGCCGCTGTTCATGACGGCGCCGACGCCGAGACCGAGGACGGCGCACCCGACGACGACGGCCGCGATGAGCGGCACGTGCGAGGGCCGCTTGCGGGGGCTACGGGGCTCTTCCGCGTCGCGCTGGGGGGCGTTGACGAAGCGGGGCATCTGCTGGGTGGAGTCGGGGATGCCGCCGGGGACGGGGGCGCCGGGGCCGTGCCCTTGGCCGGGAGCGCCGGGGACGGGGGCGCCGTACCCGGGAGCGCCGTGCCCCGGGGCGGGGGCGCCGGGGCCCACGCCGGTGACGGAGTGGTGGCCGTGGGCGGCGCGGCGGCCCGGGGCGGGGGCAGGGGCGTTGCCCGTGCCGCTGTCGTCCCGGAAGAGGCTGTCGAACTCGGCGGGCGGCTGCCGGTCGCCGGGGGCGCCGGGCCGGATGCCGTAGGGGGAGCCGCCGGGGACGGGCGGAATGTACTGCGTGGCGTCGTCACTGCCCCCGGGGGCGGGAGCAGGGGCCTGGGCGGGAGCCGGGGCCGGGGCGGAAGCCTGCTGGAGGGAGGCGGTGCCGAGGAAGGTGGTGGACTCGGCGGGCGTCTCTGCGGGGACGTGCGGGATGTACTGGGTGGCATCCGCGTCGCCCCCGCCGGACACGGCCTCGGGCGGCAACGGCAGCGCGGAGGCGCCCCCTTGACCGGGGAACGGCTGTGCGGGGGCGGCACCCTGCCCTTGGAACGGCTGCCCCTGGAACGGCTGCGCGGGGAACGGCTCCTGACCGGGTGTCGACTGCGCACCGGAGTCGGAGTACGGGGGTTGGGCCTGCGCCGGGTACGGGGGCTGCTGGGCCGGGTACGGCGGCTGACCCGGGTACGGCGCGTGGGCCTGGGCAGCGGGGTACGGGGGCTGGGCGGAGTACTGCCCGTAGCCCTGCCCCTGACCCTGCCCCTGACCCTGCCCATGGCCCTGACCCTGCCCATGGCCCTGACCCTGCCCATGGCCCTGACCCTGGCCCGGTCCCTGCGGCGGGAACTGGGCGGTGGGCGCGGGCTGCTCGGGGGGCAGCGGCTGCGCCGGGGGCAGGGGCTGGGCCTGCGTCCGGTGTCCTGGCCCCCAGGGCTGCCCCCACGGCTGGCCGCCCGCTGGACCGGCCGGTCCGTTGCCGGGGGCGTCGGCCTCTGCGGGCAGCACGACACCCTCGTGCGCGGGCCGCGCGGCCGGCAGCCGCTGCTCGTCACCCTGTCCGCTCTGCGTCACCAGGACTCCTACGCGTGAACCTACGAAATGGTCGGTTCACGCTACCGGGTGAGTCTGGGGACGTGCCACGGAGTCAGGCGCAGTAACAGTTACCGCAGGGGAAACGCTGTTTAAGGGGACGCGGGGTGACGCGACGCGTCCCGGGGCACCGTTTCGCCCGCGGCGGGCAAGCCCCCGCCCCGCCCCCAGGAAGCCCGCGCCCCCGGGCCCTTCCTACGCCGCCTGTGTTTCGAGGCGTGCTCCGAACTCCCGTACCGCGGGCTCCTCCCGGTACGGCTCCAGCCTCGCCTGGAAGTCCTCCAGGTACTCCGCCCCCCGGCTCGACCGCACGGTCGTCAGCAGTTCCACCGCCAGCGTCCCGGTGTGGCACGCCAGCTCCACCTCCCGCTGCTGCACCTGCGCGGTCGCCAGCAGGATGAGCCCGATCGCGCGGCGCCGCGCCCGCGACTCGGGGTGCCCCTCCAAGGACTCCTCCGCCGTCCGCGCCGCCGCCTCCGCCTGCCCGAGGTCCCGGTGGCAGTGCGCCAGCTCGTCCGCGAGGTACGCGTGGTCGAAGTGCCGGATCCACACGGGATCGTCGCCCGTCTCCTCCGCCGACGACGGCGTCGCCGCGTCCAGCGCGGTCAGCGCCCGCCCGGCGACCGTCTGGCAGGTCCGCGCGTCCCCGAGCAGCGCGTGCCCCCGCGCCTCCGCCGCGAAGAACATCGCCTCGACGCGCGGCGTGACCCGCCCCCGCGCGCCCTCCTGCGCGGCCCGCGCCAACTGCGCGATCTCGCGCGGATTGCCGAGCTGCGCCGCGAGGTGGCTCATGGACGCGGCCAGTACGTACCCGCCGTACCCCCGGTCCCCCGCCGCCTGGGCCAGGCGCAGCGCCTGGATGTAGTAGCGCTGGGCGAGCCCCGGCTGCCCGGTGTCGACGGCCATGTACCCCGCGAGTTCCGTGAGCCGCGCGACCGCCGCGAAGAGGTCCCGGCCGACCGCCTCCCGGTAGGACCCGGAGAGCAGCCCCGAGACGACGCTGTTCAAGTAGTGCACCACCACGGGCCTGACGTGCCCGCTGCCGAAGCGGTGGTCGAGCTCGACGAGCGCGTGCGTCATCGCCCGTACCGCCTCCACGTCCGAGACGCCGACCCGCGACCCGGCCGCGCGCGCGACCTGCGTGTCAGCCGCCGTGATCAGCCAGTCGCGGCTCGGCTCGACGAGCGCGGACGCGGCGACGGTCGACCCGGAGAGGAAGTCGCGGCGCCCCACGTCGCTGCGCCACAACTCGCAGACCTGCTCGATCGCGCCGAGCACGGTCGGCGAGAACTGGAGGCCGACGCCCGACGCGAGGTTCTTGCCGTTGGCCATGCCGATCTCGTCGATCGTGACCGTGCGGCCCAGCTTGCGCCCCAGCGCCTCGGCGATGATGCCGGGCGCCCTGCCGCGCGGCTGCTGGCCGCGCAGCCAGCGGGCGACGGACGTCTTGTCGTAGCGCAGATCGAGGCCGCGCTCCGCGCCGACCATGTTGACCCGCCTGGCGAGACCGGCGTTGGAGCACCCGGCCTCCTGGATGAGGGCCTGCAACCGTTCGTTCGGCTGGCGGGCTACGAGTGGCCTGGCTGCCATGTTTCCCCCTGAGACCGCAGTGATCGCTACCCTCGATCACTGCCCGGCAGATATGCGAGAAATGCGAAGTAACACAGAAGTGCGCAACTTCGGTCGTTCTGCAACGGATCGGGCCCCTTGGGGGGAGCCCGACGAGAATGAAAGCGGTTCTCGACTCGTGGCTACCCGGCCACCGCTCCCCGTCCCCACGCGCGCCCCCGCCCATGCACCCGTGCGCCCCGGATGCAGGATCGATGCACCGCGACCGGGCGGCGTGCGCCCGTAACCCGAGGTGGTGGCGGTAGTTGAGTTGTTCGTGGAAGAGACCATCTCAGGCACGGAAGCCGTCCAGATCCCCCAGCAGCGCAACGAGCAGTTGCTGGACAGCGCCGTGCGATACGCGGAAGAGCGGCACTGGGACGTGTTCCCCGGGACGTGGCTGGAGGCGACCGACGGCACCGAGCACTGCTCGTGCGGCGACCCCGCCTGTGCCGTGCCGGGGGCGCACGCCGTCAAGCCCGACTGGGCGACCCAGGCGACGGGCAGCGCGACGGTGGCCAGGCGCATGTGGCAGAAGCAGCCCAGGGCCTCGATCCTGCTGCCGACGGGCCGCACCTTCGACGCGATCGACGTGCCCGAGACGGCCGGCTTCCTGGCGCTGGCCCGCATGGAGCGGATGGAGCTGACGCTCGGCCCCGTCACCTGCACCCCGGACCGCAGGATGCTGTTCTTCGTCCTGCCGGGCGGCGCGGTGAAGGTCCCCGACCTCGTGCGCAAGCTGGGCTGGGCGCCGACCGCGATCGACCTGGTGGCGCGCGGCGAGGGCGACTACGTGGCGGCGCCCCCGACCCGCGTCGGCGGGCACGGCGCGGTCCAGTGGGCCCGCCGTCCGACCCCGGCGAACCGCTGGCTGCCGGACGCGGAGGAGCTGATCAGCCCGCTGGCGTACGCGTGCGGGCGCGAGGCGGCGGCGGAGCGGGCGCGCCGGGCGTGACGGTGCCGGGCACGACAGGGCCGGGAGCGACGGGGCCGGGCCGGGCGTGACAGGGCCGGGGCTCGGGCCCACGCTCTAAGGTGTCCCCACCCTCGCCGAACGGGCCTGTGCGGGGACACCGAGAGGCAGTGGGACATGCCGGGTCAGGTCGAGAGCGGTGCGGCGGCGGGCGGAGCGGAGGTCGCTCCGCCCGCCGTTCGCGTCGAGGGGCTGTGGAAGCGCTTCGGGGAGCAGGTGGCCGTCGCGGGCGTCGATCTGACGCTCCCCGCGGGCAGGTTCATCGGCCTGGTCGGGCCGAACGGGGCGGGCAAGACCACGACGCTGTCCATGGTGACCGGGCTGCTCAGACCGGACCGGGGCCGGGTGGAGGTCACCGGGCACGACGTGTGGCGCGATCCGGTCGAGGCGAAGTCCAGGATCGGGGTGCTGCCGGAGGGGCTGCGGCTCTTCGAGCGGCTGTCCGGGCGCGAACTCCTCGGCTACACAGGGCGGTTGCGCGGGCTGCCGGGCGCCGAGGTGGACAGCAGGGCGACCCAGCTCCTGGACGTACTGGACCTGGCGGGCGCCCAGCACAAGCTGGTCGTGGACTACTCGACCGGCATGCGGAAGAAGATCGGGCTCGCGGCGGCGCTGCTGCACAATCCCCAAGTCCTGTTCCTGGACGAGCCGTTCGAGGGCGTGGACCCGGTGTCGGCGCAGACGATCCGGGGCGTCCTGGAGCGGTACACCTCCTCGGGCGCCACCGTCGTCTTCTCCAGCCACGTGATGGAGCTGGTGGAGTCGCTGTGCGACTGGGTCGCGGTGATGACGGCGGGCCGGATCCGCGCGCAGGGCACGCTCGCGGAGGTACGGGGGTCCGCGGCGACCCTCCAGGACGCGTTCCTCGAACTGGTCGGCGCGAACGGGCGCGGGTCGGGGCAGTCGCTCGACTGGCTGGGCGGCGGCGGTACGGGGGCCTGGAAGGGGAAGGGGAACGGGGGCGAAGGCGAAAGCGGGGCCGGGGACGGGGTTGGTGCCCGGTGA
Organism: Streptomyces sp. NPDC050504; assembly: GCF_044458065.1. Taxonomy (NCBI): domain Bacteria; kingdom Bacillati; phylum Actinomycetota; class Actinomycetes; order Kitasatosporales; family Streptomycetaceae; genus Streptomyces; species Streptomyces sp. NPDC050504. Next base: position 406,712 of record NZ_JBITHO010000002.1, read on the forward strand.
ACACCGCGGCGCTGGTCCCTCTCTTCGTACGGCTCAAGCTGTCGCTGCTCAGGAACGGGCTGCGGCAGTCGTCCGGGCGCACCGCGGCCTACGTGGCGTCCGCCGTCTTCGCGGTGCTGGTCGCGGCGGGGCAGCTCGTCGGACTCGTCCTGCTGCGGGGCGACGCGCACGCGGCGACGGTGACCGTGCTGCTGACCGGGATCCTGGCGCTGGGGTGGGCGGTGATGCCGCTGTTCTTCCCCGGCGGGGACGAGACGCTGGACCCGGGCAGGCTGGTGATGCTGCCGTTGCGGCCCCGGCCGCTGGTGGGGGCGCTGCTCGCGGCGTCGCTGGTCGGGATCGGGCCGCTGTTCTCGCTCTGTCTGCTGCTCGGTTCGGTGATCGCGGTGGCGCGGGGTGCGGCGGGGGCGGTGCTCGCGGTGGTGGCGGTGCCGCTGGCGCTGCTGGTGTGCGTGGCGCTGGCGCGGGCGGTGGCCACGGCGAACATCCGGCTGCTGACCTCGCGCAGGGGCCGGGACCTGGCGGTGCTGAGCGGGCTGCTGATCGCGGTGGGCGCGCAGGTGGTGAACTTCGGGGTGCAGCGGCTCGGGCAGGCCGGCGGGGTCGCGGCGCTGGACCCGGCGGGCGACGTGCTGCGGTGGGTGCCGCCCGCCTCGGCTATCGGCGCGGTGGACGCGGCGGGGCGGGGCGCGTACGGGGAGGTCGCGGCGCAGCTGGGACTCTCGGTGCTGGCGCTGGTGGCGCTGCTTGGGTTCTGGCGGCACAGCCTGGTGCGGCTGATGACGGAGCCGGACGGCTCCACGGTGGGGGCGGCGGATCCCTCCGGGGCGCGCGAAGGGGCCGTCGGCGGCCGGGCCGCGCTGGCCTCGCTGTTGCCCGAGGGGCGTACGGGGGCGGTGATGCTGCGGTCGCTGCGGTACGTGTGGCGGGATCCCAAGACCAAGATGGCGTGGGCGACTTCGCTGGCGATCGGCTTGATCGTGCCGGTCTTCAACGCGTTGCAGGGCACCGGGTCGATCTATCTGGCGTGCTTCGCCGCGGGGATGCTCGGCACGATGATGTACAACCAGTTCGGCCAGGACACCTCGGCGTTCTGGATGGTCGCGCAGACGATCGCGGGGACGCGGGACGCGTACGAGGAGCTGCGGGCGCGGGCGTACGCGCTGCTGGTGCTGACCGTGCCGTACAGCGTGCTGGTCACGGCGCTGACCGCCGGGCTGATCGGGGACTGGGCGGCGCTGCCCGAGGCGCTGGGGCTCTCGTTCGCGCTGCTGGGCGCGATGCTGGCGACGGGGGCGGTGACGTCGGCGCGGTTCCCGTACTCAATCCCGCAGGACAGCGCGTACAAGAACGTCGCCCCCGGGCAGGCGGGGCTCGCCTGGATGTCGATCGTCGGGGGGATGGTGGCGGCGGGGCTGCTGTGCGCGCCGGTGCTGGCCCTGACGATCTGGCTGCACGTGTCGGGGGCGACGGATCTGCTGTGGCTGCTGTTGCCGGTGGGCGCGCTGTACGGGGCGGGGGTGGCGTGGGGCGGGGTACGGCTGGCCGCGCCGCAGGTCGCGGGGCGGGGGCCGGAGATCCTGGCGGCGGTCAGCAAGGGGTAGCCCGTACGGCCCCGGTGCGATCGGGCCCCGTCAGGGGCGCGGGGAGGCGCGCGGGAGCGGGGCGGCTGCCGCGCGTACCCACCCGGCACGAGGAAACGGCACGAGGAAGCTGCACGAGGAAACCGTCAGGCCCGGGTCCTGGAGGTTTCCTCCAGGAAGGGCTCCACCGCCGCCCGCCAGCTCTCCGGCTGGTCGAGGTGCGCGAGGTGCCCCGCGTCCGCCACCTCCGCGTACCGCCCCCTGGGCAGCACGCGGACCATTTCCTGGGCCTCCGCCCGCCCGAGGTCCCCGTCCAGGCCCCGGAGGACCAGCGCGGGGCACCGGACCTGCGCGAGGTCGTCCCAGTGCGCGTCGTACACCCACGTCTCGCGCGCCGTCAGCATCTGCCGCCGGGAGAACAGCGGGCGCCAGCCGTCCGCGCGCTCGACCATGACCTCCGCGAAGAACGCGCCGCGCGACGGGGAGGGGCGCTCCACCCAGGGGTCGTCCTCGCCGAACCACCTGCGGACGTCGGCGAGGGTCGCGAAGGGGACGGGCCAGGACTTGAACCAGTCCTCCCACTCCCGCTGGGAGGCCACCCCGAGGGCGGACGCGCGCATGTCGCAGATGACGAGGGAGCGGACCAGGTCCGGGCGGCGGGCGGCGAGCTGCCAGGCGGTGAGCGCGCCCATGGAGTGGCCGACGAGGGTGACGGGCGCGAGGTCGAGCTGCTCGATGGCGGCGATCGCGTCGGCGACGTACGCCTCGCGGCCGTAAGGGCCTTCGGGCGGCTTCTCGCTGCGGCCGTGGCCGCGCTGGTCGAGGGCGATCGCGCGGTGCCGCTCGGAGAGCCAGCGGGCGGTCGGGGCCCAGTGCGCCGCGCGGCCCATCAGGCCGTGGAGCAGTAACACCCCCGGGGCGCGCTCGGGGTCGGGGCGCCCCTTGGGCGGGTCCGCGAACTCCCAGGCGGCGAGGCGTACGCCGCCGGTTCCGGTCACGTCGATGCGCCGCACCATGTGTCCTGGCACCCCCTTCTGATCCCTTCGTTCTCCCGAACGGTCAGCCCCGCCACACTATCGAACTCTTATTCGATGACCCCGTTCCCGCGCCCAACACCCCTCGTTCGAGTGACCACGCTCAAGGATTGGCGCTCGCCGCCGAGGGGAGATCTTCTTTCGGGAGGCGGACCGCTCGGGGAAACCGGTCCGAGGGGATGACCTTGAGAGCTCGGGGCTCCAGGTCAGCAAGGGGGAGGACAGGCCCCGGCGCCGCGCGGCGCCGGGGCCCTCCTGCTGTTCGGGGGAACGGCGTCCGGGGGAACCGCTCACGGCGGGCGGGCGCCGGAGCACGTGCCGGTACGACAGGCGCATCCTCGCTCCCTCCACGGCCGCGACGCGCTACGTCATATGCCTCGGCGACAGCCTCGCACGCGATCCGTGCGGCCGCTGCCGTTCCGGCCGGAAATCGTCGGTGTGCGGCCGCGGGGGCCGCACACCGCGGGAAAACTCAGCGCTTCGCGACAAAAACGTGGGACGCGATCTCCGCGTCCAGCTCGGCGGCCTCGCCGCCGCTGCCGACGAGCACCCCGCCGGGGGACTCCGTCACGGACACCACGGAACCGGGCTGCACGCCCGCGCGGCGCAGCGTGTACATCAGCTGGGCGTCGGTCTGGATGGGCTCGCCGATGCGGCGCACCACCACGTTCTTCCCGTCCGGGCCCGCGTCCAGCTCGGCCAGGCTGACCATGCTGTCGTCCAGGAACGGATCGGCCTCGGCCTTCTCGCCCAGCTCCTCCAGGCCCGGGATCGGGTTGCCGTACGGCGACTCCGTCGGGTGCCGCAGCAGCTCCAGGACGCGGCGCTCGACGGCCTCGCTCATCACGTGCTCCCAGCGGCAGGCCTCGGCGTGGACCTGCTCCCACTCCAGGCCGATCACGTCGACGAGCAGGCACTCGGCGAGGCGGTGCTTGCGCATCACGCGGGTCGCCAGGCGGCGGCCCTCGTCGGTCAGCTCCAGGTGCCTGTCCCCCGCGACCTGCACGAGGCCGTCCCGCTCCATGCGCGCGACGGTCTGGCTGACCGTGGGACCGCTCTGGTCCAGCCGCTCGGCGATACGGGCGCGCATGGGGACGACACCTTCCTCTTCGAGCTCAAGGATGGTGCGGAGATACATCTCGGTGGTGTCGATCAGTCCGGACATACGTGCCCCTCGATGGAAATCGTGCGTGCGCTGGCCCTGCACCAATTCTGACGCATACCACCGACAACCGTGCCCGGCCGTGTTGACAGGGCAAAGGTACAGACCGCACCGTGATCCGCGACACGACGGGAAGGAGCCCTCCGGGATGACCGAGAGCAAGCTGTCCGGGCAGTTCTTCGACGCGGCGATCGAGTTGCTGCGGCGTGTACGGGACGAGGAGTCGGGGAACGTCGCCGCCGCGGGCGAGGCCATCGCCGCCACGGTCGCCGACGGGGGACGCCTCTTCGCCTTCGGCGCGGGGCACTCCTCGCTGGCCGCACAGGACGTCGTGTACCGCGCGGGCGGCCTGGCCCTGATGAACCTGCTGGCCGTGCCGGGCGTCGTCGGGGTCGACGTGATGCCCGCGACGCTGGGCTCCGCGCTGGAGCGCGTGGACGGCCTGGCGGGGGCGGTGCTCGACTCCTCGCCCGTGAAGGCCGGGGACGTACTCGTGATCATCTCCCTCTCCGGGCGGAACGCGCTGCCCGTGGAGATGGCGATGAACGCGCGGGCGCTGGGGCTGAAGGTGATCGGGGTCACGTCGGTGGCGTACGCCGCCGAGACGAAGTCCCGGCACGTGTCGGGGACCTTCCTCAAGGACCACTGCGACGTCGTCCTCGACAGCAAGATCGCGGTCGGGGACGCGGAGCTGACGGCGGAGGGCATCGAGGCGCCGTTCGCCCCGGCGTCGACGGTCGTCACCAGCGCGCTGATGCAGGCGATGGTCGCGGCGGCGGCGGAGGCGCTGGTGGCGCGGGGCGTGGAGCCGCCGATGCTGCGGTCGGGGAACGTGGACGGCGGGCACGAGTGGAACGGGCGCGTGATGACGGAGTACGGGGAGCGGATCTTCTACCGGCGGTAGGCGGTAGGGGGTAGGCGGCGGGCCCGGGTGCCCCGGGGGGGGCGGGTGCCCGGGGTGGCGAGCCCGCTCGGGGGTGGGTGGGCACGTTGCGCGTGTGCCCCACCCTCGCGCAGTTCCCCGCGCCCCTGAAGGGGCGCGCCTGTGCGGAACGGCCCCCGGGCCCCGTACGCCCTCCGCTCACGCCCCCGCGAGGTCCAGGCAGGCCGCTACCCGGGCCGCGACGCCCTCCGCGTACATCGTGTCCGTCCGTTCGAACGCCGTTCGCGTCCCGCTCCGCAGGAACGTCACCACTCCCAGCGTCCGCCCCCTGCTCCGCAGCACCGCGCACAGCGCGTGCGCCGCGCCCTCGGGCCACTGGCGTTCGCCCGCCCACCCGTCCGCCCCCGCGCTGGACCGCACCGAGCCCGTGCGGGCCAGTGCCTGGAGGGCCGGGTGCCCGTCCCCGTACCGCACCGGCAGCCGCGCGCCGCCCGTGCCCGAGGGGAGGCAGGGGCCCGGTTCCCCGGACGGCGTCTGGGCGAGCCGCACCAGCCGCTCCTCCGCCCCCGCGCCGGACGGCTCCGCGCAGATGTCGATCAGCGCGTGGTCGGCGAAGCCCGCGAGCGCGAAGTCCAGATGCGTCGTCGCCGCCTCCATCGCGTCCACGCAGTCCGCCGCCGCGCGCTCCGCGCGGTGCAGCTGGTTCGCCCTGAACCGCAGCCTGTCCGCGTCCTGTTCGGCCCTCTTCGCCTCCGTGACGTCCCGGAAGAGCCAGCCCACCCCGAGCGGCACCGGCTCCTCCGCGAGCGGCGAGGCGAGCCGCAGGAAGCCGCTGCGCCAGCAGCGCCGCCGCTCGCCCTCGGCCGTCCGCAGCGTCACCCACTGCTCGGCCGTCGCGGGCGGCGCCCCCTCGGCCAGTACGTGGTGCAGCGCGCCCTCCAGCTCTTCGACGCCCTGCACGACCGTCTCGCCCAGCGGGCGGCCGAGCAGCGTGCTGCGCCCCGCCCCGAAGATCCGCGCCGCGTGCGCGTTGACGACCGTGGGCCGCAGGTCGACGTCGACGAGGACCACGCCCCACGCCGCGTCCTCGAACAGCGCCTCGCTCAGCGCGATCGACCGCTCCAGGTCGATCTGCGCGTGCACCTCGCTGAACGCGCAGTACACCCCGGCGGGCTTGCCGTCCGCGCCCCGCACGCCCGCCGACTGCATCCGGACGAGCACCCGCCCGCCGTCCTTGGTCAGCAGCGCGAACTCGTGCACCTGGCGCCCCTGCGCCTCCATCGCGGCCAGCAGCCGCGCCTCGACGTCCTCGGCGTCGGCCGAGCGCACCGCCCAGTCCGCCAACCCCCGCCGCCCGACGGCCTCTTCGGCGCTCCAGCCCAGGATCCGCTCCGCCTCGCGGTTCCAGTGCGTGACCACCCCGCCCGCGTCGAACGCGCACAGCGCCGCGTCCATCCCGTCCAGCAGTGCGGCGAGCAGCTCGGCGCCCGCCCGCTCGGGCTCGTCGGGGCCCAGCGCACTGGTCGCCCCGCTGCTGCTGGAAGCACTCATCCTGGACCCCCCTGGCAGGACGGATACACGCGTCGGATCATTCAACTCGAACGTGACGCAGCACACACCTGGTTCGACCAAATCGTTGCCCGTCGGAAATTCGGTTGTGGAGCGCCGCGCGGATTCCTAGGGTGTGCCGTACACACGAAAGGAGGTGATCCGGAAAGTGATTTCGTTTCGGATGCGTGAGGTGACCGCGGGCTGACGGCCCGTCGTCGCACTCTGTGTGCAGCCGACGAACCGTCGGCCGAAATTCCCAGCAGTCACCGACCCGCGGGCTCGCCGGCACATCCGGCCGGCTCCCCCTCGTGAGGGCCCTCACGAAAGGGGAACCAGAGCCCGCGGGTTTCTGCGTGCCCGGCCCGATCCGCCCCGCGGGCCCGGGGGTTACGGGCAGAGCCGCTCGACCTGCCAGGTCTGCGCGCCCTCGCCCTTGCGGACGTACTTCAGCCGGTCGTGCAGCCGGTTCTCGTGGCCCTGCCAGAACTCCACCGCGTCGGGCACGACCCGGAAGCCGCCCCACTGCGGCGGCACGGGCACCTGCTCGCCCTCCGGGTAGCGGGCCTCCAACTCCTCGTACCGGCGCAGCAGTTCCTGGCGCGAGCCGACCACGGTCGACTGCTCGCTGGCCCACGCGCCGAGCTGCGAGCCGTGCGGCCGCACCCTGAAGTACGCGGCCGTCTCGTCCCGGCCGACCTTGAACGCCTCGCCGGTCACGATGACCTGACGGGCCATCGCGTGCCACGGGAAGAGCAGGGAGACGTACGGGTTGGCGTGCAGTTCGCGGCCCTTGCGGGAGCCGTAGTTGGTGAAGAAGACGAAGCCCCGCTCGTCGTACCGCTTGAGCAGGACCGTACGGGAGGAGGGGCGGCCGTCCGGGGTCGCGGTGGAGACCACCATGGCGTTCGGCTCCTGGAGGCCGGAGGCGGCGGCCTCCTCGAACCAGAGCGCGAACTGTCGCACGGGGTCGGGCGCGAGCGAGGACTCGGCCAGTTCGGCGGTGCGGTACTGCTCGCGCATGGACGCGGGGTCGGCCGCGGCGGGGTCGGGTGCGGGAACGACAGCGGGGTCTGGGTTCATGTCGGGCACAGGGGCAGTCTGCCGCAGCCCGCCCCCGCGGCCGCCACCAGACCGCCGTGACCGCGCTCCCACCGCACTCGCGCGGCACTGCGTGCCACCTTATTCTCGCTCAAAAGAGGCCGTGTGCCGGATGTCACGCTTCCGCCGCACCCCACGGACCCGCCAGGATCTGATGGCCCGGTTGGTTGGATGACCACAGACCACACGGGGCATCACCATCGGGACCCATCGACTCGACACTCCGTGTCGCTCAGCAGAGGAGCCGCCTGATGTCCGACTTCGACCCCTCCTTCGTACCCGGACTCGAAGGAGTCGTCGCGTTCGAAACGGAGATCGCCGAACCCGACAAGGAGGGCGGCGCCCTCCGCTACCGGGGGGTCGACATCGAGGACCTGGTCGGTCGCGTGTCGTTCGGCAACGTGTGGGGCCTGCTGGTCGACGGGGCGTTCAACCCCGGCCTGCCGCCCGCCGAGCCCTTCCCGATCCCCGTGCACTCCGGGGACATCCGCGTCGACGTGCAGTCCGCGCTGGCGATGCTCGCGCCCGTGTGGGGGCTGCGGCCGCTGCTCGACATCGATGCCGAGCAGGCCCGCGACGACCTCGCGCGGGCCGCCGTGATGGCCCTGTCCTACGTCGCCCAGTCGGCGCGCGGGCAGGGGCTGCCGATGGTGCCCCAGAAGGAGATCGACAAGGCCGAGTCCGTCGTCGAGCGGTTCATGATCCGCTGGCGCGGGGAGCCCGACCCGCGGCACGTGAAGGCCGTCGACGCGTACTGGACGTCGGCCGCCGAGCACGGCATGAACGCGTCGACGTTCACCGCGCGGGTCATCGCGTCCACCGGCGCGGACGTCGCCGCGGCGCTGTCCGGCGCGGTCGGCGCGATGTCCGGGCCGCTGCACGGCGGGGCGCCGTCCCGGGTCCTCGGCATGATCGAGGAGATCGAGCGGAGCGGGGACGCGACGGCGTACGTGAAGCAGGCGCTGGACAAGGGCGAGCGGCTGATGGGCTTCGGGCACCGGGTGTACCGGGCCGAGGACCCCCGCGCGCGGGTCCTGCGGCGGACCGCCCGGGAGCTGGGGGCGCCGCGCTTCGAGGTCGCGGAGGCGCTGGAGAAGGCGGCGCTGGCTGAGCTGCACGCGCGGCGGCCCGATCGGGTGCTCGCCACGAACGTGGAGTTCTGGGCGGCGATCGTGCTGGACTTCGCGGAGGTGCCGGCGCACATGTTCACGTCGATGTTCTCGTGTGCGCGGACGGCGGGGTGGTCGGCGCACATCCTTGAGCAGAAGCGGACGGGGCGGTTGGTGCGGCCGTCCGCGCGGTACGTGGGGCCTCCGGCCCGGGACCCCCGCGAGATCCCGGGGTACGTGGGGTAGGGCGGGCGCCCGGGTGGGGTCCCGGGGCGGTCCCTGGGGTCTCTGGGGGTCCTGGGGTCCCCGGGTGGAGTCCCGCTGCCCGGGGTGGGCCGCCGCCTGCGGCGCTCTCCCCCACCCCGCCCCTTCCCGAAACCCTGCCGGGGGCGGGTGCGGCGGAGGTGGCGAGCCCGCTCGGGGTGGGTGGGCACGTTGCGCGTGTGCCCCACTCCCGCGCAGTTCCCCGCGCCCCTGACGGGGCGCGGGACCCGTACCCCCTACCGCGCCCGAAGGGCCTGGGTCACTCGGGTGAACCATTCCTCGTGGGCCCGCGCGCTCGGGGCGAGCTCCGGGTTCCAGGGGGCCGCCACGGCGCCCACGCCCCCCGGCAGCTCCGACGCGTTCCCCCGCGCGTCCACCAGGAGCAGCGTCGCCCCCAGCGCCCCCGCGGTCGCCCAGTCCGTCGTGAACCAGTTCGCGCCGGGCCCCGCGGGCGGCTCCACCAGCGGTACGCCCAGTTCGAGGAGCGCCGCCAGGTCCGGCCACATCCCCGGGCGCGCCACGTGGACCTCGTCAGGACCGGCGGGGGACAGCGCGAGCACCCGGTGGGCGGAACCGGCCGCCGCCGCCCGCAGGCGGTCCCTGGACGCCTCCAGGGCCCCCGCCGCCACGGCGGACCCCGCCGCGCCCAGCGTCCCCGCCAGCTCCGCGAAGCGCCCCCTGACCGCGTCGAGCGAGCGGCCCCCCACCTCTAGGACCGCCAGCGGCACCTGCTCCTCCAGGCTCTTCGCCGTGCCCGGGTCCAGGCCGTACACCTGGCCGCCGCCGTAGCTGACGGCCACCACGAGCTCGGGCGCGGGCTCGGGCGCCAGCAGGGTCTGCGCGTCCAGCGCGGGGCCGGCGCCCAGCCAGGGGACCTCGCCCAGCGGGAGCGTGCCCGCCTTGGCCGGATCCGCCGCGTCGCCGTCGTGGGCGGAGCCGAAGATCCCGGTGGGGCGGATGCCGTGGTCCCAGAGCGCGGCCGCCGCCTGGATGTAGGCGACCACGCTCCCGGGCGGGCGCGGGGCCACGATCAGGTGGCCCCGGTCGTCGGTGAACTCCCAGCCCGTACCCGCGTCTGCCGCTGCGTCTGCCGCTGTGCCTGCCTCTGCGTCCATGCCCTCAGGCTTCCCCGCCGGAGGCGGGATTTCACGGCACGGGCGGCCGAAAAGCGGTCAACCGAGGTTGATTTACGGCCACTTCAGGACACCGACAGTGCGTCCTCCACCAGCCGCGCCCACTGGGCCACCACCCTCCCCCGCCGCGCCCCGTCGTCGGTGAGGACGTTCGCGAGGCCGAGGCCGCGCGCCATGTCCAGCAGGCCCTGCACGGTCTCCCGCACGCCGGGCACGGACTCGTCCGCGCCCAGGAGTTCCACCGCGATCCGGTGGGTCTCGCGGCCCACCCGGCTCTCCAGTTCCGCCACGCGCGGGCTGAGTTGGGGCTCGTTGGACGCCGCGACCCACAGCTGGAGCGCCGCGCGGAACAGCGGGCCCGTGTACAGGTCCACCAGGGCCGCGACCACCGCCCTCCGGTCCTCGGCCGCCACGGCGCGCAGCGCGGTCGAGCGCTCTTCCGCCACGTACTCCACGGCCGCCGTGAACAGGTCCTCCCTGGTCGGGAAGTGGTGCTGGGCCGCGCCCCGCGAGACGCCCGCGCGCTCCGCCACGACGGAGACGGTGGAGCCCGCCCAGCCGTGTTCGGCCAGGCAGTCCACGGCGGCCTGGAGCAGCCGCTGCCGGGTGGCGCGGCTGCGGTCCTGCTTGGGCGGGGTCACAACACCCATGCGGGGTCCCGCCGTTCGACGAACGCGGCCATTCCTTCGCGGGCCTCGGCGGACGCGAAGAGCGAGGCGGAGCGCTGCACCAGCTCCTCCGCGTCGCGGTCGAAGGCGGCCAGGACCGACCCGGTCAGCAGCCGCTTCGTCTCCGCGAGCCCCTGCGGGGACGCCCGCCGGAACGCGCCGAGCAGCGCCTCGACGGCCCCGTCCACGTCCGCCGCCGCCTCCGTCAGCAGCCCCAGCTCCCTCGCGTCCGCCGCCCCGAACACCTCGCCCGTCAGGTAGTGGCGGGCGGCCGCGCGCGGGGCGAGGCGGGGCAGCAGGGGCAGCGAGATGACGGCGGGCGCCACCCCGATGCGCACCTCCGTGAAGGCGAAGTCCGAGTCCTTCGACGCCACCGCGAGGTCGCACGCGCCGAGCAGCCCGAGGCCGCCCGCCCGTACGTGCCCCGTCACCCGCGCCACGACCGGTTTGGGCAGCTCGACGATGCGGCGCAGCAGCGCCACGAAGGTGTAGGGGCTCGGCGGCGCCTTCAGGTCGGCGCCCGCGCTGAACGTCGACCCGGTGTGGGTCAGCACCACCGCCCGTACGTCGGGCGCCCCGGCGCACCGCTCCAGCGCGTCGGCCAGTTCGGCGACGAGGCCGGCCGAGAGCGCGTTGCGGTTGGCGGGCGAGTCGAGGGTCAGTGTGGTGACGCCCCGGTGGTGCGCGGTCAGGACATGGGTCATGCGGTCGCTCGCTCCCTCAGTTCACGGCGCAGGATCTTGCCCGACGCCGCCCGGGGGACGGCGTCGATGAAGGTGACCCGACGAATCTTCTTGTACGGGGCGACCCGGTCGGCGACGAACGCCACGATCTCTTCCTCGGTGAGGTCGGACGCGGAGGGCTGGCGGACCACGTACGCGACGGGCAGTTCGGTGCCCTCGGCGTCGCACACCCCGATGACGGCGGCGTCGGCGATGCCCTCGTGGGTCAGCAGCAGGGCTTCGAGTTCGGCGGGGGCGACCTGGTAGCCCTTGTACTTGATGAGTTCCTTGACGCGGTCGACGACGAACAGCCAGCCGTCCTCGTCGACCCGGCCGACGTCGCCGGTGTGCAGCCAGCCCGCCGCGTCGATCATCGCGGCGGTCTCGTCGGGGCGGCCGAGGTAGCCCTTCATGACCTGCGGGCCCCTGATGCAGATCTCGCCGGGCTCGCCGGGCGCCACTTCCTTCCCGGCGTCCGCGTCGAGCGGGGCGAGCCGCATCTCGGTGCCGGGCAGGAGCTTGCCGACGGATCCGGGCGGCGGGTCCTGCGCGTCCAGCGGAACGACGTGGGTGGCGGGCGACAGCTCGGTCATGCCGTACGCCTGGCGGACCGGCGGCAGCCCGAGCCGCCGCGAACAGGCGTCCGCGAGCGCGGAGTCGAGCGGGGCGGCGGAGCAGACGATGTACTCCAGCGAGGAGAGGTCGTACCGGGCGACCGTGGGGTGCTTGGCGAGGGCGAGGACGATCGGCGGGGCCACGTACAGGCCGTTGATGCGGTGGGTCTCGATCGCCTTCAGGAACTGGTCGAGGTCGAAGCGCGGCAGCACGACCACCGAGGCGCCCCTGCTGAGCGGGGCGTTCATCAGGGCGGTGAGGCCGTAGATGTGGAAGAACGGGAGGACCGCGAGGATCCGGTCGCCGGGGCCCATCGGCATCACCGGCACGAGCTGGGAGAGGTTGGTGGCGATGGAGCGGTGCGTGAGCATCACGCCCTTGGGGACGCCGGTGGTCCCGGAGGAGTACGGGAGGGCGGCGACGTCCTCGCACGGGTCGATGTCCACGACCGGCTCGGGGGCCTCGGAGCCCGTCATGTCCCGCACCGAGCGGTGTCCTTCCGCCTGGTCGCAGACGAAGATCTCCTCGATCTGCCCCGTCAGCTCCGCGGCTCTGCGGGCCACTTGCAGCAGCGGGGAGACCGTCACGATCCAGCGGGCCGAGGAGTCGCGCAGCTGCTTGGCGAACTCTTCGGCCGTGGCGAGCGGATGGACGGTGGTGACCGAGGCCCCGGCGCGCGTGGCCCCGTAGAAGACCACCGGATAGGCGATGGTGTTGGGGCTGTGCAGGGCCAGTACGTCGCCCTTGCGCACGCCCGCGTCGGCGAGCGCGGCGGCGAAGCGCCGGTGGGAGGCGTCGAGCCGGGCGTAGTCGATCGTGGCGCCGCTGACGCCGTCGATCAGCGCGGGCGCGTCGCCGCGCGCCGACGCACCGCCCAGCACGGCGTCGTGGATGGGGAGTTCTACGGGCTCAACTGCTGCGTACTCACTGCGGAACACCATGGCGATCGCTCCCCTTGGGCGGTGGTCGGAAGGACAGAATCGCTGGTGTCAGTACGACTTGGGGAGACCCAGGGACTGGTGGGAAACGTAGTTGAGGATCATTTCCCGGCTGACGGGCGCGATGCGGGCGACCCGGGCGCCGGTGATCAGCTGCGCGAGGCCGTACTCGCGGGTGAGGCCGTTGCCGCCGAGGGTGTGCACGGCCTGGTCGACGGCCTTGACGCAGGCCTCGGCCGCCGCGTACTTCGCCATGTTGGCGGCCTCGCCCGCGCCGACGTCGTCGCCCGCGTCGTAGAGGGCCGCCGCCTTCTGCATGGCGAGGCGGGCCAGCTCCAGCTCGATGTGGGACTGGGCGAGCGGGTGGGCAATGGCCTGGTGGCCGCCGATCGGGACGTCCTTCCAGACCTGGCGCGTCCTGGCGTAGTCGACGGCCCGGTCGATCGCGTAGCGGCCCATGCCGATCGCGAAGGCGGCCGTCATGACGCGCTCGGGGTTGAGCCCGGCGAAGAGTTGCAGGAGGCCCGCGTCCTCGTCGCCGACGAGGGCGTCGGCGGGCAGCCGGACGTCGTCCAGGACCAGCTCGAACTGCTTCTCGGCGGCGTTGAGTTCCATGTCGATCCGGGTGCGCTGGAAGCCGGGCGCGTCGCGCGGGACGATGAACAGGCAGGGCTTGAGCCGACCGGTCCGCGCGTCCTCCATGCGGCCGACGATCAGCGTGGCGTCCGCGATGTCCACGCCGGAGATGAAGACCTTGCGGCCGGTGAGGAGGAAGCCGCCGTCTTCGGCGCGGCGCGCGGTGGTGGTGATGCGGTGGCTGTTGGAGCCCGCGTCGGGCTCGGTGATGCCGAAGGCCATGGTGCGGCTGCCGTCGGCGAGGCCGGGCAGCCAGGCGCGCTTCTGCGCGTCGGTGCCGAAGCGGGCGATGACCGTGCCGCAGATCGCGGGCGACACGACCATCATCAGCAGCGGGCAGCCCGCCGCGCCCAGCTCTTCGAGGACGATGGAGAGTTCGGCGAGTCCGCCGCCCCCGCCGCCGTACTCCTCGGGGAGGTTCACGCCGAGGTAGCCGAGCTTGGCGGCCTCGGACCACAGGGCGGCGCGGTCGAAGCCCCGGCCGTGCCGGGCGCCGAGCGCGGCGACGGCGGCGCGCAGGTCCTTGTTCTCCTGGCTTTCGATGACACTCATGACGGCGTTTCCTCCGTGGCGTCCGTGGTGCTGTCGGTTGTCTCGGTGACGACGGCGAGCAGGGCGCCGACCTCGACCTGGTGGCCGGGGGCGACGTGGAGCGCGGTGAGCGTGCCGGAGGCGGGAGCGGTGACGCGGTGCTCCATCTTCATGGCCTCCAGCCAGACCAGGGGCTGCCCCTGGACGACCCGCGCGCCCACGGCGAGGCCGTCCGCGACGCGGACGACGGTGCCGGGCATGGGCGCGAGCAGCGAGCCGGGGACGGTGGCGTCCCGGGGTTCGGGGAAGCGGGGCAGGGCGGTGAGGGCGTACGCGCCGGTGGCGGTGTCCACGTGGACGTCGGAGCCGTACCGGGTGATGTCGAAGTGGCGTGCGGTGCCGCCGAGTTCGAGGGTGACGCGGTGCGGGGTGACGGTGACGACGCGGGCGCAGGGGACGTCGGCGCGGTGGCCCTCGCGGGTGGTGCGGTAGCGGACCTCGTACTCCTGACGGCTCTGGCGGCCCCGGTAGCGCGCGACCTGGTCCTGCGAGGGGAGGTTGCGCCAGGCCCCGCCGAACCTGCCGGAGCGGCGGGCCGCTTCGGCGAGCGCGGCGGCCACGGCGGCGTGGCGCTCGGCGTCCTGTGCGGGAGCGGTGAGCGCCTCGACGTGACGGTCGTAGAAGCCGGTCTCCAGGGCCGCCGGGTCGGTGAAGCCGGGGTGGCGCAGGGAGCGCACGAGCAGGTCGCGGTTGGTGACGGGGCCGTGGATCCGGGCGCGCTCCAGGCCGTGCGCGAGTCTGCGCAGGGCCTCGGCGCGGGTCGGGGCGTGCGCGACGACCTTGGCGATCATCGGGTCGTAGTGGACGCCGATCGCGTCGCCGCCCTCGTAGCCGGTGTCCAGCCGCAGGCCCACGGGGACGTCGAGGAGGTGCAGCGGGCCGGTCTGGGGCTGCCAGCCCGCGGCCGGGTCCTCGGCGTACAGCCGGGCCTCGACGGCGTGCCCGCGGGGGCGCGGCGGCCGCGGGTCCAGGGCCGCGCCCTCGGCGACGCGGATCTGCTCGGCGACCAGGTCGATGCCGAACACCGCTTCGGTGACGGGGTGTTCGACCTGGAGTCGGGTGTTCATCTCCAGGAAGTACGCCCGGTCGCCGCCCTCGGCGACCAGGAACTCCACGGTGCCCGCGCCCCGGTAGCCGACCGCTTCGGCGGCGCGCACGGCCGCGGTGTGCAGGGACTCGCGCAGCGCGTCGTCCAGGCCCGGCGCCGGGGCCTCCTCGATCACCTTCTGGTGGCGGCGCTGGAGGGAGCAGTCGCGGGTGCCGAGCGCCCAGGTGGTGCCGTGGGCGTCGGCGAGGACCTGCACCTCGACGTGGCGCCCGCGCTCCACGTACGGCTCGACGAACACCTCGCCGTCCCCGAACGCGGCCCTCGCTTCCGCGCGGGCCGCCGTCAACTCCTCCTGGAGCAGATCGAGTTCGCGTACGACGCGCATGCCGCGCCCACCGCCGCCCGCCGCCGCCTTCACGATGACGGGCAGGTCGCCCGAGGTGACGGCGGCCGGGTCGAGCGGGGCGAGCAGGGGCACTCCGGCCGCGGCCATCAGCTCCTTGGCGCGGGTCTTGGAGGCCATCGCCTCGATCGCGGCGGGCGGCGGGCCGATCCAGGTCAGCCCGGCGTCGGCGACCTGCCGGGCGAAGTCGGCGCTCTCGGAGAGGAAGCCGTACCCCGGGTGGACGGCGTCCGCGCCCGCCGCGACGGCGGCCTTCACGACGAGGTCCCCGCGCAGGTAGGTCTCGGCGGACGTGGCGCCCGGGAGCCGTACGGCCGCGTCGGCCTCGCGGACGTGCAGGGCCTCCGCGTCGGGGTCGGAGTGCACGGCGACGGTGGCGATGCCGAGGGTCCGGCAGGTGCGGAAGATGCGGGCGGCGATCTCGCCCCGGTTGGCGACGAGGAGGGTGGTGACGGGGGCGTGGGCGGTGCCGGGGTCGCCGGGGAGGTGGTGGACGGTCACGTGTCTCACATCCGGAAGATTCCGAAGCCGCCGCGGGCGCCTTCGACGGGGGCGGTGTGGATCGCGGAGAGGCAGATCCCGAGGACGGTGCGGGTGTCGCGGGGGTCGATGACCCCGTCGTCGTACAGCCGCCCCGAGAGGAACATCGGCAGGGACTCCGCCTCGATCTGCTGCTCCACCATGGCGCGCAGCGCGGCGTCCGCGTCGTCGTCGTACGGCTGCCCCTTGGTCTGGGCCGAGGCGCGGGCGACGATCGAGAGCACGCCCGCGAGCTGCTGCGGGCCCATCACGGCGGACTTCGCCGATGGCCAGGCGAAGAGGAAGCGGGGGTCGTAGGCGCGGCCGCACATGCCGTAGTGCCCGGCGCCGTAGCTCGCGCCCATGAGGACGGAGAGGTGCGGGACGCGGGAGTTGGAGACCGCGTTGATCATCATCGCGCCGTGCTTGATGATGCCGCCCTGCTCGTACTCCTTGCCGACCATGTAGCCGGTGGTGTTGTGCAGGAAGAGGAGCGGGACGTCCCGCTGGTTGGCGAGCTGGATGAACTGTGCGGCCTTCTGCGACTCGGCGGAGAACAGGACGCCCTGGGCGTTGGCGAGGATGCCGACGGGGTAGCCGTGCAGGCTCGCCCAGCCGGTGACGAGGCTGGGCCCGTACAGCGGCTTGAACTCGTCGAAGTCGGAGGCGTCGACGACGCGGGCGATGACCTCGCGGGGGTCGAAGGGCGTCTTGAGGTCGCTCGGGACGATGCCCAGCAGCTCTTCGGGGTCGTGGAGGGGTGGCGGCGCCGGGGCCGGATCGCCGTGCGCCTTGCGCCAGTTGAGACGGGCGACGGTGCGGCGGGCCTGGCGGATCGCGTCGTGCTCGTCGGCGGCGAGGTGGTCGGCGAGGCCGGAGGTGCGGGCGTGCATCTCGGCTCCGCCGAGCTCTTCGTCCTCGCTGACCTCGCCGGTCGCCATCTTGACCAGGGGCGGCCCGCCGAGGAAGACCTTCGCGCGCTCCTTGACCATGATCACGTGGTCGCAGAGGCCGGGGACGTACGCGCCTCCCGCGGTGGAGTTGCCGAAGACGACGGCGATGGTGGGGATGCCGGCGGCGGACGACTGGGTGAGGTGTTTGAAGAGTGCGCCGCCCGGAATGAAGATTTCCTTCTGGGAGGGGAGGTCGGCCCCGCCGGACTCCACGAGGTGGATGGAGGGGAGGCGGTTGGCGTGCCCGATCTCGTGCGCCCTGAAGGCCTTCTTGAGGGTCCAGGGGTTGGAGGCGCCGCCCCTGACGGTGGGGTCGTTGGCGGTGATGAGGCATTCGACGCCGCTGACGGTGCCGATGCCGGTGACCATCGAGGCGCCGGTGGGGTAGTCCGAGCCCCACGCCGCGAGCGGCGAGAGTTCCAGGAACGGGGTGTCGGGGTCGAGGAGCAGCTCGATGCGCTCGCGGGCGAGGAGCTTGCCCCGGTGGTGGTGGCGGGCGACGTACTTCTCGCCGCCGCCGGCGAGGGCTTGGGCGTGGGCGGCGCCGAGTTCGTCGAGCTTGGCGAGCATGGCGGTGCGGTGGGCGGTGTACTCGGGGGCGGCGGGGTCGAGGGCGGTGGGGAGGGCGGGCACGGGGCTCCTTGGGTGGGCGGGGCGGGGTGTTGCGGGGTGATCCGGTCACGGGCTGGTTGCCCGGGGGCGCGTACGGCCCCGGTGTGAACGGGCCCCGTCAGGGGCGCGGGAAACTGCGCGCGGGTGGGGCAGCTGCCGCGCACACCCACCCCGCGGCAGCGGTCTCGCCACCGGCAGGTTTTCGGGAAGGGGCGGGGTGGGGGCTGCCCGCCGCAGGCGGAAGACGCCCGCCCCGGGCAACGGGGATCCACAAGGGGCACGCCCCCGAGGAGCCGTACCGGGACACCGCTCCCGAGGAGCCGCCCCGGGACACCGCTCCCGGGGAGCCGCCCCGGGACACCGCTCCCGACAGGGAGCCCCTCACGACACCGCCTCCGGCACCTCCACGTACCGCCCCCGCAGCCACTCCCCCACTCCCTTCGCCTGCGGATCGAACCGCGCCTGCGAGGCGACGCCCTCGCCCAGCAACCCTTCGACCACGAAGTTCAGCGCCCGAAGATTCGGCAGGACGTGCCGCACGACCCGCAAGTCCCCGCACTCCGGGAGGAGTTCACGGAACCGCGCCACGGTCAGCTCGTGGGCGAGCCAGCGCCAGCCCGCGTCGGAGCGCGCCCAGACCCCGACGTTCGCGTCCCCGCCCTTGTCCCCGCTGCGCGCGCCCGCGAACGTCCCGAGGGGAACCCTCCGCAGGGGCCCGCCGCCGGGAAGGGGCGCAGGCAGCGCGGGGTCGGGCACAGGCGGCGCGGGGTCGGGTACGGGCCCGGCGGGCGCCGCGCCCCCGAGCGGCGAGATCGCCACCCGCTCCCCGTCCCCCAGCACCGCCACGTGCGCCACGTCCCCCGCGGGCACGCTCCGCGCCTCGAACACCCCGTACGGCGCCGCCTTCCCCGGCGGGGCCGTGACGTGGAAACCGGGGTAGCTGCCGAGCGCCAGCTCGATCGCCGCGCCGCTCACCACCCGCCCCACCGCATCCGCGTCCGGATCGCGCACCACCAGCCGCAGCAGCGCGCTCGCGGTCTCCTCGGTCGCCGCGTCGGCCCGGTCCGTACGGGCCAGCTCCCAGCGCACGCTCTTCGGCCGCCGTGCCCCGAACGCCTCCTCGACCTGCGCCCGCACCAGCTCCGCCTTGGCGTCGACGTCGAGCCCGGTCAGCACGAAGACGACCTCGTTGCGGAACCCGCCGAGCCGCGTCACCCCGGCCTTGAGCGTGCCGGGCGGCGCCTCGCCGGTCACCCCGGAGATCCGCACCCGGTCGGGCCCGTCGGGCGTCAGCCGTACGGTGTCCAGCCGCGCGGTCACGTCGGGCCCGAGGTACCGCGCGCCCGCCGTCTCGTACAGCAGCTGCGCGGTCACCGTGCCGACGTCGACGGCCCCGCCCGTACCGGGGTGCTTGGTGACGACCGACGACCCGTCCTCGTACACCTCGGCGAGCGGGAAGCCGGGGCGGCGCACGTCGTGCTCGGTGAAGAAGGAATAGTTGCCGCCGGTGGCCTGCGTGCCGCACTCCAGGACGTGCCCGGCGACGACGGCCCCGGCGAGGCGGTCGTACGCGTCGGGGCGCCACCCGAAGTGCCAGGCGGCCGGGCCCGACACGAGCGCGGCGTCGGTGACGCGGCCGGTCACGACGACGTCCGCGCCCGAGCGCAGGCACTCGGTGATGCCCAGGCCGCCGAGGTACGCGTTCGCGGTGAGCGCGCCATCGGGCAGCGGCAGGGCGTCGCCCTCGACGTGCGCGACGGTCACGGGGACGCCGACGCGCGCCGCCAACTCCCGTACCTTCGCGGCCAGTCCGGCGGGATTGAGCCCACCGGCGTTGGCGACGATCCGCACGCCCCGCTCGTGGGCGAGGGCCAGGCATTCCTCCAGCTGGCGGAGGAAGGTCTTGGCGTAGCCGAGGCCGGGGTCCTTCATGCGGTCGCGGCCGAGGATGAGCATGGTCAGCTCGGCGAGGTAGTCGCCGGTGAGGACGTCGAGTTCGCCGCCGGTCAGCATTTCCCGCATGGCGCTTGAGCGGTCGCCGTAGAAGCCGGAGGCGTTGCCGATGCGCAGGGGTGCCGTCACCCGGGTCACGCCCTCACGCCCCCTTCGGCCGGGGCGACTGGGCCCGGGGCGACTGCGGCCGGGGCGCGCGGCCGGGTCCCGCGGGCCCCGCGAAGGCCTGCACGATGTCGAGCCACTGGTCCGCGTCGGACCCTTCGGCCCGGAGGGAGAGATCGTCGCGGTGGGCGCGCTGCACGGCGAGGAGACAGAAGTCGAGGAGGGGCCCGGTGACGCGCTGCGCGGCGTCCGGGGGGCCGTAGGTCCAGGTCCCGGCGCCTTCGGGAAGGGTCAGCTCCAGCCGGAACTCTTCGCCGGGGGCGGTCAACCCGTGCGCCGCATAGGCGAATCCCCGCGCGCGGGCGCCGATCCAGGCGACGTGGCGCAGGCGCGGGGAGGGCGGGCGCCGCACGCCGAGCGCGTCGACGACGTCCTGGCCGTGGGCCCAGGTCTCCATGATGCGCGCGGTGGCCATGGCCCCGACGCTCATGGGCGGCCCGAACCAGGGGAAACGGTGTCCGGCGGGGGCGTCCGCGAGGGCGCGGGCGAGGGCGGTGCGGCCGGTGCGCCACCGGTCGAGGAGCCGACCGGGCGGGAGCGCGGCGCCCTCGGCGGCGCCGTCGTCCACGAGGGCGTACGGGTCGGGGGCGGCGGCGACCACGGCGAGCAGGTCGCCGTTGAACCGCTCGGGGTCGGTCACGGCGAGGAGCGCGGCTTCGTCGGTCCAGGCGAGGTGGGCGATCTGGTAGGCGACGGTCCACCCGTCGGCGGGGGTGCCCGTGCTCCAGCGCTCCGCTTCCAACTCACCCAAGATCAAATCTAGTTGATCACTCTCGTCCCGCAAGTCATCGAGCAGGTCGGCGAGTTCGGACACGGTGCGCTCCCTCTGGGGTACGACAACACGTCTGTGCCCGGGAGCATGGCAGCCCCCAAGAAAACAATCAAGCATGCTTGCTTCAGTTTTTCGGGCGGGGCGCGGGAGGGGGAGGGAGGGACGGGGCGGGAGGGGTGCGGCCCCGGTGACCGGGCACGCGCGGCCCCGACCGTACGGTCGACCGCCAAGCCGGGCGTTACACCGCTGGTCGGCGCACCACCCGTGTCGTGGGCAGCCTCCTGTGACCCACGACAACGGGCGTACGGCGTCGCGCCGCTTCACTCATGTCCGCCGCGGGGCCTCTCGGCGAACCCCGAGGCATGGGACCGGCCCCGCGCAGGCGGGGACGCCGCCTTCTGCGTGCTCGCCGAGATGCCCGAGACCGGACCAGCCCCGCAAGTGCGGGGACGCCTCCGGCGCGCTGAAGGTGGACGAGTCCGCCCTCGACCGCGGCTCCCTCCCTCTCTCCTCCAACCGAGCACCACCCTAGGGCGTGTCCAGTGAATGGCGTGTGCGATGGGGTAGCCGGTGCACAGGTTAGGGGGCTGACCACGCGCTGGCGCCCGGCCGATTCTCCGGCCGGGCACCAGCAGGAGGAGGTCAATCGAACTCTCGCGATCGATCGCCCAGTTCAACGGCTCGCGCACTGGCATCCGTCGCCAGCAGCGAGGCGATAAGTCCCCTTACGGCCTCACGAGGAAGAGGATCTGCGGCCTACCCTGCCAGTGACGCGCCGCAGAGCGAGGCAGAGAAGGGCAGGTCTCATGTCTACCGAAGCCACCCCGGACCCGTACGCCGACCCGTTGTGCTTCGGCCAACGGATGCAGATCCTCCGCGAACGCCGGGGCATGAGCCGTACCGTGCTCTCCGGCCTGCTGGGCATGTCGCCGTCCTGGGTCAAGCGGATCGAGAACGGTCAACTCCAGCCGCCCGGGATCGACATGGTGCTCCGCATCGCCGAGGCGCTGCGCGTGGGAAACCTCGCGGATCTGACAGGTCGGCCCGACATGCGGGTGGACCTCTTCGTCGGCCCCGGCCACCCCCGCCTCGGCGCGGTCCGTGCCGCGGTCGACGCGCTGCCGCTGGGCGCGGACCGCGAGGCCCCGTCGATCGCGCACCTGCGGGCGCGCCTCGCGAAGGCGTGGAAGGCGCGGCACGAGGCCCCCAACCACCGTGACGTCGTCGGCGGTTTGCTGCCCGACCTGATCCGTGACGCCACGCTCGCCGTACAGCAGGCGCAGGATCCGGTGGCGTGGCGGGAGGCGCAGGCGGTCACTTCGGAGGTCTACTCGCTGGCGCAGTTCTTCATCGCGTACCAGCCGGACGCCTCGCTGTTGTGGCGGGTGGCCGAGCGCGGCATGCTGACCGCGCAGCAGTCCGGGGACCCGCACACGATCGGCGTATCGGCGTGGCTGCTCGCGCAGGCGCACCGCGACACGGGGCCCGCGCACTTCGACGCGGCGGACGCGGTGACGATGGACGCGCTGCGGTATCTGGCGCCGCTGCTGCCCGACGCTTCGCACGAAGTGCTGGCTGTCGCGGGGGCGTTGACGTTCGAAGCGGGGTACACGGCCGCGCGGCGCGGCGAGCACGGGACCGCGTGGCGACACTGGGACGCGGCGCGGGCGATGGCCGAGCGGCTGCCCGCCGACTACTACCACCCGGTCAGCAGCTTCTCGCGCGCCGTCATGGGCGCGCACGCGGTGACCATCGCGGTCGAGCTGCACGCGGGACCGGAGTCCGTACGGCAGGCGACGCGCGCGGACGCGACGGCGATCCCTTCCCGGCCCAGGCGGGCCAGGCACCACGTCGAGGAGGCGCGCGGATACCGGCTCGACGGGCAGCGCGACGCGGCGCTGGCGACGCTGGAGAGGGCGTACGCGGTGGCCCCCGAGACGATCAAGTACAACGGCTACGCGAGGAGCATCGTGCTGGAGGGGACCGAGTCGAAATCGGCGCCCCGGCGTCGGCGCGCCACCGAACTGGCGGGGCGGATCGGGCTCCTCGCCGCGTAAGGAGCGGGCAGGGCCCAGGGCCGGGGCCGGGGCCGGGCAGGGGACACGATCTGTGCCCTCACCGGGCGTGCCCCGCTCCTACGGTCGTCGGCAGGCAGAAGGCAGGCCGCTGCCGAGACCGGAGAGCGGAGCACACCCATGACCAAGACCGACCCGAACGGGTCCGGAGCGACGGGACCCGAACCGGACGGGTCCGGACCTACCCGGTCCGGAGCGACCAGGCCCGTACCGACCGACCCCGTCGCCGCGGTCGCGGCCTGGTTGGCTTCGACCGCGCCCGCGCCGGACACCGCGTACGAGGACTGGTCCGCGAGCCTCGGCGGGGTCGCGTTCCTGCCGCTCGGCGTGCACTTCGACGCCGTCCGGATTCCCATCCGGCTGGTGCGGGCCGTCGCCGGGAGCGAGGACGACCGCGAAATCGCCCTGGCACTGGAGGAGTTGCTGAGCGGCGGGCCCGTGCTCAGCAACGGGTACCGCTGGTACCACGCGCTCGTGCCCGTCGGCACGAAAGCGGCATGGACCCGTACCGACGCGGAGTGCGTGGGCGAAGGGACCTGGCTGTACGTGCCCCACCCGGCCTGGACCTCGTGCGGCATCTACTGGGCCGTCCCGCCCCGCAGGATCGGCGCGGCGTGTGCGGCGCGGGACGTGGTCCGGCTGCTGGAACGGGCGCGGCGCGCGGTGGGGGTGGAGCGGTGACCGAGTCGCCGTGCTGCGTGCGGTGCGGGGGGCTGCGGGACGTGCGGGTGGTGGCGTACGTGGACTCGGCCTCGGGGCCGCCCCGCGCGGTGCACGCGTGCGAAGCGCACCGCGCGGTGCTGGATCCGCGCGGCGAGGAAACGCCGGACTGAAACGCCGGACTGAGTCATCCGGATCGTCCGGGGCGTCCGGGTAGTCCGGCGGCGTT
Source organism: Streptomyces sp. NPDC050504 (assembly GCF_044458065.1). Classification (NCBI taxonomy): domain Bacteria; kingdom Bacillati; phylum Actinomycetota; class Actinomycetes; order Kitasatosporales; family Streptomycetaceae; genus Streptomyces; species Streptomyces sp. NPDC050504. The sequence goes on from NZ_JBITHO010000002.1 coordinate 430,088, forward strand.
CGCGGCTCAGCCGGGCGCTCCCCGTCTACCCGCCGAAAGAAATTTCCGCGCGCCTGTCACACACCTTCCTCCCCCCGGGTCAGACCACCAGAAGCGCCCGCACGGGACGCCTCGCCGAACCGAAGCCGTACCGCAGCCGAACCGACCCGCCCCGGAGGCCGTCATGAGCACCGCCCACACCGTCGTCACCGTCGTCGCCGCCCTGATGGCCGGGTACTCCGGCTACGCGGTCCTCTCCGGTGCCGCGTGGGTCGTCGAAGCCCTCACCCAGTACTCCGTCCCCCGCACCTGGTGGACCTTCCTCGGCCTGGCCAAGGCCGCCGGGTCCCTCGGGCTCCTCGTCGGGCTCGCCGTACCGTTCATCGGCGTACTCGCCGGCATCGGGCTCGTCCTCTACTTCACCGGCGCCGTGATCACCGTCATCCGCGCCCGCGCGTACTCCCACGTCCCCTTCCCCGTGGTCTACGCCGCCCCCGTCGTCGGCGCCCTCGTCCTCGGGTACGCGGCCTGAGCCGGGGAACACCGCCCCCGGACGCGCCCCTCAGCCCCCGTCCGCGCCCCGCCGCCGCAACGCGTCCGCGAGCGTCACGAACACCAGCAGGTTGGGGAAGCCCGGCGCCGGAAGCGTCAGCCACGGCTTCCGCTCGCCCCGGCGGCGCACCTCCACCCGGCCCTGCTTCACGTCGACCCGTTCCACCTCCCGCCAGGCGATGCGGTTGTCACCCAGCTCGATGCCGGAGGTGCTGATGCGGACCAGCCCGAACTCGACCCGCGCACCGGCCTCCAGCCGCTCGGCGTCCTGCGGCACCCGCACGCGGCTGAACGCCTCGTCGAGGCCCTCGGCGAACGCCGCCAGCCCGCCGTACTCGTCCCCCAGCACGATCTCGGCGCCGTCCTGCGACCACACGGTCAGCTGGTGCATGGTGGCGCTGGTGATCCCGTTGCTCACCTTGGTGCCCTGCCGGGTGACCGAGGCGATCTCGTCCCAGGTGTACGCCCACGGTTCCCCGCCGCCGACCTGCCAGACGACGCCGTGCTCGTGCCGGGCCACCCAGGTCTGGGGCGGCGGGGGGCGGAGCAGCCAGATGAACAGGAAGTACCCGACGAACCCCAGCGGCAGCGCCGCGAGCACGATCAGCGGAAGCGAGTAGTACCAGGCGCCCTGCTCCCGCTGGTCCTCGATCGCGAACGACAGGGCCAGCCACCCGAGGAGCACCCCCAGCAGGCCGATCGGCAGTACGGCGGCCCACGGGAAGCGCTTCGGATCGTTGCGCACGAGCCCCTCGCGGCGTCCCAGCCCGTACTCCTGAGCCGCGACGCGCAACGCGGCCGGGACCACTGCGGCACTGTGCTCCGACGACATCCGCGCCCTCCCCCACCCGGCATCAAGAGCCTCATTATGTGGGCCCCGCGTTCACGGGCGACAGAGCAGGAGAATCCCAATTCCTCTTCCCCTCAAGGTGGTTCGGTCGCCCCCCCGACTCCTGACTCCGACCTGACTGACTGACTGGCTGCCATGGCGCCGGTGACCGGGCGAGACGCCTGTCACCGGATTCGTGGCCGACTCCGGCGGCTCGTCGCGGATCGCTACGCCCGCGGCGAACCAGGGGCTCGCAGAATCACCGTCCGTGTTTGGGTGAGCCGATGGAGATCTTGGTATTGGGCGGAACAGCATGGGTGGGCCGCGAGATATCGCGGCAGGCACTGGAACGCGGACATCGGGTGACCTGCCTGGCCCGCGGTGAGAGCGGCGAAGTGGCCGAGGGCGCTACAGCGGTCGTCGCGGACAGGCGCGACCCGTCTGCGTACGAAAGCCTGGCGGGCCGCGACTGGGACGCTGTGGTCGAGGTGTCGTGGCAGCCGGCATTCGTCCGCGAGGCACTGGCGGCTTTCGGCGAGCGGGCGGCCCATTGGTCGTACGTGTCCTCGATCAGCGCGTATGCCACGCATGCGCAGCCGGGCGCGGACGAGTCGGCGGAACTGCTCCCGGCGACCGGGCGGGACGAGGTCGACCGCGAAGAGTACGGGGAGGCCAAGGTGGCCTGCGAGGAGGCCGCGGTGGCCGCGGTCGGCGGCCGGCTCCTCATCGCGCGGGCCGGACTGATCGGCGGTCCCGGTGACCACAGCGGCCGCACCGGGTACTGGGTCGGCCGCGCGGCGCGCGAGCCGCTGGCGCCGCTGCTGGTGCCCGCCGCGCCCGGCATCACGACGCAGGCGGTCGACGCGCGGGACCTCGCGGCGTGGCTGCTCGACTGTGCGCAGAAGGGGACGACCGGAACGTACGACGCGGTCGGCCCGATCGTGCCCTTCGACGAATGGGTCGCGCTGTCGAGGGAGATCGGCGGGCACACCGGGCCGGTGGTGGAGGCCGACGCCGACTGGCTGCGCGGGCAGGAGGTGGGCCAGTTCATGGGCCCGGAGTCGCTCGCGATGTGGATGGCCGACCCGGACTGGACCGGCTTCAGTGCCCGCAACGGGTCCGCGGCCGGCGCGGCCGGCCTACGGCATCGGCCCCGAGTGGAGATGCTCGCGGACACCCTGCGCTGGGAGCGGGCGCAGGGTCTGGACCGGCCCCGCCGGGCCGGCCTCAGCAGCGGGCGCGAGCGGGAACTGCTGGAGGCATGGGGACGAGGCGGTACGGAGATCGCGCGCGACCGTGACGGGGGGACGAAGGCCTGAGCCCGGTGGCAGGCGTCTCGACCGGTCACAGCGCGTGGAGCCGGTGAGCACCGCACCCCGTTGTCAGTGCCCCCTGTCACGATGCACCCACACCTTCGCGATCAGGAGATACACATGGGTACTTGGGACGTCGGCCCCTTCGACAACGACACCGCGGCCGACTGGTGCGGCTCCCTCGACGACGCGCTGCCCGAGGCGCGCGAGGGCCTCATACGGGACGCGCTCGTCGTCACGGTCGACACCGCCGACTACCTCGACTCGGACTTCGCCGCCCAGGCCGTCGCCGCGGCGGCGCTGATCGCCGCGCAGTGCCCCGGCGGCGATCCGGTCGACTCCGCGTACGGCCCCGACGGGACCGTTCCCGCCCTCGCCGACCTCGCCGGCCTGCGCACCCTCGCCCTGCGGGCGCTCGACCGCGTCACGACCGAGCCGTCCGAGATGCTGGAGCTCTGGGAGGAGTCCGCCGACGGACCCTGGCACGCGAGCATCGGCAGGCTCCGCGGCGCCCTCGCGGGCGAGGCGGCGGGCGGGCGGCCCGAACCGAGCTGAGAGCCCGTGCCCGGCCCGGGGGCCGGGCGCCGCCCCACGACCGCCACCCCTCTGGAGACCTCATGAGCTGGGACGTCCTGCTTCTCCACCTGCCCGACGGAGTCGACTCCGTCGCGGACGTGCCCGACGACTGCGTCCCGCCCCCGCTCGGGCGACTCGACGACGTCCTGGCGGCCGTGCGCCGGGCGGTGCCCGCCGACCTCTCGGACCCGGCCTGGGGCGTGCTCTACGGGCCGACCTGGTCCATCGAGCTGAGCATCGGCCAGGTGGACCCGGTGGAGTCGATCATGCTCCACATACGCGGCTCGGGCGACGACGTCCTCGAACCCGTCTTCCGGCTCGCCGCCGTCCTCGGCTGCAAGGTGCTGGACTGCTCGGCGGGAGCGCTGATCACGCCGCAGGGGCCGAACGGCTGGCAGTCCTTCCAGGCGTACCGCGACCAGGTGGCCGGCTCCCGGGGCACCGAGGGGCGGTGAACGCCCCGGGGCGCGGGAGTCGATCGACCGCCAAGGCGCGCGATCGACTCCCGCACCCCCGGGGCTACTTCGCCCCGCCCCCGCCCACCTGCGTCCGCACCGCCCCCACGCTCGCCCCGATCACCAGCGCTATCGCCGCCGCGTCCGTCAGCGACAGCGCCTGGTGCAGCACGAAGAAGCCCGCGCCCGCCGCGATCGCGGGCTCCAGGCTCATCAGGATCGCGAAGGTCGGCGCGGGCATGCGGCGCAGGGCGATCATTTCGAGCGTGTACGGAAGGACGGAGGACAGCAGCGCGACCGCGACGCCGAGCGCGACGGTCCGGGGCTCCAGCAGCGCCGTGCCCGCCTCCGCGATCCCCATCGGCAGGCTCAGCACCGCCGCGAACGCCATGCCGAGCGCCAGCCCGTCGGCCTTCGGGAAGCGGCGGCCCGTACGGGCGCTGAACACGATGTACGCGGCCCAGCACGCACCCGCCCCCAGGGCGCACGCCGCCCCGAGTGGGTCCAGCCGGTCGAAGCCGCCGCTCCCGAGCAGCGCGACGCCGCCCAGGGCCAGGCCCGCCCACACCACGTTGACCCAGCGGCGCGAGACGATCACCGAGAGGGCGAGCGGGCCGAGCACTTCGAGGGTGACCGCGGCGCCCAGCGGGATGCGGGCCGTCGACTGGTACAGCAGCGTGTTCATCGCGGCCATGACGAGGCCGAAGGCGAGGACCGTGCCCCAGTCGGCGCGGCCGTAACCGCGCACCTTCGGGCGGCAGACGACGAGCAGGACGACGGCCGCCGCCACCAGCCGCAGCGTGACCACGCCGAACGCGCCGGCGTGCGGCATGAGCAGTACGGCGAAGGCCGAGCCGATCTGTACGGAGAGGCCGCCCGCGACGACCAGGCCCACGGGCCCGAGGGCCGCGCGGCGCACCGCTCCCGGCGCGCGCGAGGCACCGCCCCCGGCGCCCGAGTCCGCGCCCGCGCCCGAGTCCGGGGCCGCACCCTGGCCCACGCCCGCGCCCTGACCTGTCGCCTGCCCCGGCCCCTGGGCCATTCCGCGACCCGTCGCGCGGCCCGCCGCCCGGCCCGTCCCCGGCCCCGCCGCCGGAGGCGTGCCGGGAGCGACGGTCGTCCCCAACCCTCCCTGGGCGGTACGCACTTCACTCACCGGGCTCCACCTCTCCCCACCCCCGCCGCGCGAGAGTGCATCACACTGCACCGACCAAGCCAACGTACTGCACCTGTGGTGTTGCGTGAAATGCCTATGACCCTCCCGTTATGCTCCCCAGACATGACCGCCTCCAAGGGCGCGGAAAGCACCGAAAACGCACCGTTCCCCGCCAAGCACGACCGCCCCGCGGGCAGCATGGAGATCCGCCACCTCCGCTGCTTCCTCGCCGTCGCCGACGAGGGCAACGTCACCCGGGCCGCCGCCCGCCTCCACCTCACCCAGCCCGCCGCGTCCCGCACCCTCGCCGCGCTCGAACGCCACCTCGGCGTGCGCCTGGTGGACCGTTCGACGCACCACCTCGTACTGACCGCGCAGGGCGAGGCGTTCCGGACGCGGGCCTCGGCCGTGGTCGCCGCGTTCGACGAGGCGCTGGCCCCGGGGCGGCTGCTGCACCCGGCGCCCCTGCGCATCGGACACGCGTGGTCGGCCTTCGGCCCGTACACGACGCCGCTGCTGCGCCGCTGGCGGCGCGAGCACCCCGACACCCCGCTGGAGCTGCGCCGCATCGACGACCGTACGGCGGGCCTGACCAGGGGCGCGGTGGACGCGGCGCTGCTGCGGGGACCGGTGACCGAGCCCGGACTGCGCACCGAGCTGCTGTTCACCGAGCCGAGGATCGCGGCGGTCCCGGCGGACGGTCCGCTGGCCGCGCGACCCGCGCTGGCGCTGGCCGACCTCGCGTCGGCCACGATCGTGCTGAACACGGTCTCGGGCAACACCACCCTCGGCCTGTGGCCCGCCGCGGCCCGCCCCACCGCGACGCTGACCGTCGCCAACACCGACGACTGGCTCGCCGCGATCGCCGCGGGCGCCGGGGTCGGCGTCTCGTCGGCCTCCACGGCGGACCAGCACCCGCACCCGGACGTGACGTACGTCCCCCTGCCGGACGCCCCGCGGGTCGAGGTCCTCCTCACCCACCGCGAGGGCCCCCGCCACCCGGCGCTCACGGCCCTGCGCGACCTGGCCCGCGAACTGTCCCACGACCCCCCGCCCCACTGACCCGGACCGCCCCCGACCCCGTACACCCCCCTACCCCGGCTCCCCCTCCGGCTCCGCCAGCCCCTCCCCCAGACCCTCCGCCAGCACCTCCGCCACGTGCCGGGCCCGTGCTCCCGCCAGTTGGGCTAGCTGTGTCCTGCACGAGAAGCCGTCCGCCAGGAGGACCGTGTCCTTCGCCGCCTCCCGCACCGCCGGGAGCAGGCGGTCCTCCGCGCACGCCACCGACACCTCCCAGTGGCCCTTCTCGAAGCCGAAGTTGCCCGCCAGGCCGCAGCAGCCGCCGCTCAATCCACCGGTCAGGCCCGCCCGTTCGCGCAGCCTGCGGTCCGGTCCGTCGCCCAGCACCGCGTGCTGGTGGCAGTGCGTCTGGCCCGCGACCGGCGCGTCCAGCCTCGGCGGGCGCCAGTGCGGGGCGCACTCCTCCAGCACCTCCGCGAACGTCCGCACCGACGCGGACAGCCGGGCCGCGCGCCCGTCGTCGGACAGCAGCTCCGGCAGGTCCGACCTGAGCGCGGCCGCGCAGCTCGGTTCCAGGACCACCACCGGGAGGCCCGCGGCCAGCAGCGGCTCCATCCGGTCCAGCGTGCGCCGCAGCACCTTGCGCGCCCCGTCGAGCCGGCCGGTCGAGAGGTACGTCAGGCCGCAGCAGACCCGGGCGGGCGGCAGCGCGACCCCGATGCCCGCCGCCGCCAGGACGCGGTGCGCCGCCTCGCCGACCGACGGCGAGAGGTGGTCGGTGAAGGTGTCCGGCCACAGGACCGCCCGGGGATCCGCGGCGTCCCGGCCCTTCAGCACCTGCCGAAGGGTCCGCGTCGCCAGCACCGGCAGGTCCCGCTCCGGGGCCACGCCCGCCGCGCGCTTCGCCAGGGCCGCCAGCGGGCGCACCCGCGCCAGCGCGTTCAGCGGGGCCGCGAACGGGGCCGCCGCGCGCAGCCACACCGGGAGCCCGCCCATCGCGTAGTGCGCGGCGGGGCGGAGCCGGCCCGCGTAGTGGTGGTGCAGGAACTCCGCCTTGTACGTGGCCATGTCAACGCCCACCGGACAGTCCGACCTGCACCCCTTGCAGGACAGACAGAGGTCGAGGGCCTCGCGCACCTCGTCCGACTGCCAGCCGTCCGTGACGAGTTCGCCCGCCAGCATCTCGTGCAGCAGCCTGGCCCGGCCGCGCGTGGAGTGCGCCTCCAGGCCCGTGGCGCGGAAGGACGGGCACATCACGTCCGACGGCGAGGAGGCGGACGGCGCCGTACGGCACTTCGCCACGCCCACGCACCTGCGGACCGCCGCCCCGAAGTCCCCGCCGTCCTGCGGATAGCCGAAGACCACGTCCACGGGCCCGCGCGGCAGCACGTCGAAGCGCAGGTTCTCGTCCAGGCGCGCGGGGCGGACGAGGACGCCGGGGTTCATGCCGCCCTCCGGGTCCCACAGGTCCTTGAAGTCGCCGAAGAGGGCGACCAGTTCGGGGCCGTACATCCTGGGCAGGAGTTCCGCCCTCGCCTGCCCGTCGCCGTGCTCGCCCGAGAGGGAGCCGCCGTGCGCGACGACCAGGTCGGCCAGTTCCTCGGAGAACGCGCGGAAGCGGGCCACGCCCGCCGTGCTCATCAGGTCGAAGTCGACGCGGACGTGGACGCAGCCGTCCCCGAAGTGCCCGTACGGCACCCCGCGCAGCCCGTGCGCGGCGAGCAGCGCGCGGAACTCGCGGAGGTAGCCGCCCAGCCGGGCGGGCGGGACCGCGCAGTCCTCCCAGCCGGGCCACGCCTCCGTGCCGTCCGCCATGCGCGTCGCCGTGCCCGCCGCGTCCTCGCGGATCCGCCACAGGGCGCGCTGCCCCGCCGGGTCGGCGACGACCGCGGCGTCCAGCGCGTCGGCCGCCCGCACGATCCGCGCCGCGCGGTCCCCGGCCTCGGCCGCCGTGGCGCCGCCGACCTCGACGAAGAGCCACGCCCCGCCCCTCGGCAGGCCGCCCCCGCCGCCTCGTACGAGGTCCGCCGCCATGCCCTCGACGGTCAGCGGCCCGTGCGGCAGGATGCCGGGCGCCGCCTCCGCGGCCGCGCTCTCGTCCGCGTACCCGAGCACCGCGAGCACCCGGGCGCGCGGCGGCGCCACGAGGCGCACGGTCGCCTCCGTCACCACCCCGAGCGTGCCCTCGCTGCCGCAGAACGCCCGCGCGAGGTCCGTGCCGCGCTCGGGCAGCAGCGCGTCCAGCGCGTAGCCGGAGATGCGGCGCGGCAGGTCGGGGAAGGCGGTGCGCAGCGGCGCGAGGTGCCGGGCCGTGAAGTCGCGCAGGCCCTCCGGCGCGCCCTGCCAGCCGCCGCTGCCGATGCGGTGGGTGGTGCCGCCGTACGCGGCGACGGTCAGTGCCTCGACGTTGTCGGCTGTGGTGCCCCAGGCGACCGAGTGCGCGCCGCAGGAGTTGTTGCCGATCATCCCGCCGAGGGTGCAGCGGCTGTGCGTGGCGGGGTCGGGGCCGAAGGTCAGCCCGTACGCGGCGGCCGCGCCGCGCAGTTCGTCGAGGACGGTGCCGGGCTGGACGACGGCCGTGCGCGCCTCGGGGTCGATCGAGACGACGGCACGCATGTGGCGGGTGAGGTCGAGCACGACGCCGGTGCCGGTCGCCTGGCCCGCGATGGAGGTGCCCGCGCCGCGCGCCACCACCGGCACGGCGTGCGCGCGGCAGACGGCGAGGGCGGCGGCGACGTCGTCCGCGTCGCTCGGGGCGACGACGCCGAGCGGGACGCGGCGGTAGTTGGAGGCGTCCATCGTCGTCAGGGCGCGGGCGGCCGGGTCGAACTCCACGTCCCCGCGTACGGCCTGACGGAGCGCCCGTGCCAGTTCTGTCATGCCACCAGGATGCTCCGACCGGGACGCACCTGATTAGATGTGACTTGAACCTATTTAGTCGCGGTTCCGGTGTACGAATGTCGACAGCGTTCATCGGAAGCATGCACGGGGGGCCTGCCAAACCGATCAATAACTCTCCTATAGTGACCCCGAATTAACCGGGAACTATTCACTCCAGTTCACGGCCCTGCTTTTCCGTCAGTTTTCACCCCGCCGCAACCCGCCGTACCCCGCCCGACCAGCTCCGCCCGCCGTGTCCGACGTCTCCGCCGCCCGCCGCAGTCCGCTCCCAAGGACCCACCTTGCACCCCTCTTCCCGGCCGACAGCGCTCGTCCTGCTGATATCCGCGGCCGTCACCGGTCTGCTCTGCCTCTGGGCGGCGGTGGCCGCGCCCGACACCGCGTGGGCCGTCGGTGCCGCCGCGGTGGCCGTGACCTCGGCCGTGACGCTCGCCGCGCACCACCGCTCCAGGGCGCAGGCACTGCGCGCGGCCAACGCCGAACTGACGCGCCGCGTCGAGCACCAGCACGCCGAACTGACCGCGCGGGCCCAGGCCCAGTACGCCGAGGTCACCGCCCGCGCCGAGGCCCGCGTCGCGGACGTGACCGCGCGCTCCGAGGCCCGGGTCGCCGACGTGACGGGCCGCGCCGAGGCCAGGGTCGCGGACGTGAGCGCCCGCGCGGAGGCCCGCGACGCCGAACTGACCGCCCGTACGCGGGCCCTGGCGGCCGACGTGGAGCGCCTTTCGGCCGCCGCGGCCGGCAGCGAGTCCGCGCGCGCCGCCGCCGTGTCCGCCTGCGCGAACGCCGCGGGCCGCATGCAGGCCCTGGCCACGAGCATGCTCGCCGACCTCCGCGAGATGGAGCACCGGCACGCCGACGAGGACGTGCTCGGCGACCTGCTGCACCTCGACCACCGCACCGCCCAGGCGGGCCGCCTCGCCGACTCCATCGCCGTGCTGACCGGGGCGCGCTCGGGCCGCCGCTGGGCCAAGCCGATCGTGATGGAGTCGATCCTGCGCGGCGCCATGGGCCGCATCGCGGGCTACCAGCGCATCCGGATCCACTCCGCGAGCGACATCGCGATCGCCGGGCACGCGGCGGAGGGCGTCATGCACGCCCTGGCCGAACTGCTCGACAACGCGGCGAACTTCTCGCCGCCCACCGCCGAGGTCCACGTGTACGTGGAGGAGGTGCCCGCCGGGGTCGTCCTCACCGTCGAGGACAGCGGCCTGGTCATGAGCGACGTGCAGCTGCGCCGCGCCGAGCGCGCGGTCTGCGCCGAGTCCACCGACCTCACCGCGCTCTCCGGCACCCGCCTGGGCCTCGCGGTCGTCGGCCGCCTGGCCCGCAAGCACGGCCTGAAGGTCTCCTTCCGCCCGTCGGCGCGCGGCGGCACGGGCGCCCTGCTGCTGGTCCCCCAGCCGCTGATCACCCGCGCCCCCAGGGCCACGGCCCCGGCGCCCGCCGCCATCCCGGCCGCGCCCGTGCCCCCGGCGATCCCCGCGGCCCCGGCCGCGCCCGTCCAGGCCGCGCCCGCCCCTGCCCCGGTCGCCCAGGCCCCGGTCGCGCCCGCCCCGCGCCCCGAGCCGGAGCCCGAGCACGCCTCGGGGTCCGAGCGCGCCCCGCTGTCCGGCGCGTCCGACACCTCGGGCACCCTCCCGGTCATCGGCGACAGCGGCCTGCCCAAGCGCCGCAGGGGCCGCACCCTGGCGGCCGCCGAGGCCCGCGCCGCCGCGCACGCCGAGCCCCAGCGCCGCAGCGCGTCCGACGACGCCGAGAACGCCCGTACGCAGGCCCTGCGCTTCAGCAGCTTCCGCGACGCGGTCCGCGCCGCGAGCGAGGCGCCGGCGGCCGAGGCGCCCGGCACGGATGCGTCCGCCACGAATGCGCCCGGCACGGTGGCGCCCAGCACGGATGCGCCCGGCACGGATGCGCGCGAGGCCGGTGCGCCCGGCACGGTGGCGCCCAGCACGAATGCGCCCAGCACGGTGGCGCGCGCGGCCGGTGCGCCCGGTGCGTCCGGCGCCGACGCGGCCTCCGCCCAGGCCCCCGCCCAAGCCCCCACCCAGGCGCCGAACGGCGCCCCCGCGGCCCCCGCTCCCGAGGCCCCGCAGCCCTCCCCCACGCCCACCTCAGAGGCGCCCACCGCCTCCCCGTCCCCGGAAGGCAACCCCGCCGCATGACCGCCTCACCCGCCACCACCGACGAGCAGCTCAACTGGCTCCTGGAGAGCCTGCTGGAGCGCACGCCAGGCACCCGCCACGCCCTCGTACTCTCCCGGGACGGGCTGAAGCTCTGCCGCACCCCGGAGCTCTCCGTCGACCAGGCCGACCAGCTCGCCGCGATCTCCGCGGGGATCCAGTCGCTCTCGCACGGCGCCTCGGTCGAGTTCGGCAACGGCACCGGCGGAGTGCGCTCCGCCATGACCGAGTTCTACGGCGGCATCCTCCTCATCGTCGAGGCGGGCGACGGCGCGCACCTCGCCGTCGTCGCCGACGAGGACTCCGACGTCGGCCTCGTCGGGCACAACATGAGCGAGCTCGTCGAGCAGCTCGGCGAGCACCTGATCGCACCGCCCCGCTCATGACGCCCCCGCGAAGCATCAGGGACGAGTCCCCCGACCGCCTCTACACCGTCACGGGCGGCCGCAGCCGCGCCACCGACGCGGACCGGTTCGACCTGGTCACCCTGGTCGTCGCGGAGAGCGGCCCCGCACCGGGCATGCAGTCGGAGCACACCGCGATCCTGCGGCTCTGCCAGGACGCGCCCACCGCCGTCGTGGAGCTCGCGGCGGAGCTGCGCCTGCCCGTGGGCATCGTGCGCATCCTGCTGTGCGACCTGCTGGACACCGGCCGGATCAGCGCCCGCCACCCGCGGCCGCTCGACGCATCGGCCGTCCCCGACCCCGACCTCCTTGAGCAGGTGCTCGTTGCACTCCGCAACCTCTGACCCCACCACGCCGGCCCCGGCCCAGGCCCCGGTTCCCGCGTCGACCGGCCGCCGTCCGCTGCGCAGCACCGCGGACAACGGCCTCAAGATCGTCATCGTGGGCGGCTTCGGCGCGGGCAAGACCACCATGGTCCGCTCGGTCAGCGAGATCCGCCCCCTCAACACCGAGGAGACGATGACCCGCGCGGGCGAGGCGGCGGGCGTGGACGACACCGCGTCGGTGCACACCAAGACCGCCACCACCGTCGCCTTCGACTTCGGCCGGATCACCGTCGACGAGCGCAACGTCCTCTACCTCTTCGGCGCCCCCGGCCAGGAGCGCTTCTGGTTCCTGTGGGACCGGCTCTTCTCCGGCACGCTCGGCGCGGTCGTCCTGGTCGACACCCGCCGGCTCTCCGACTCCTGGTACGCGATCGACCGCCTGGAGCGGCACGGCACGCCCTTCATCGTCGCCTGCAACGACTTCGGCGGCCCCGTCCACACCGAGGGCCAGATCCGCGAGGCGCTCGACCTGCCGCCCGACGTGCCGCTCGTGGAGTGCGACGCCCGGGACCGCTCGTCCAGCAAGTACGTACTGATCACGCTCCTGGAGCACCTCCAGTCGCTCTCCCGGAAGGCCACATGACCACCCCCGCAGCGCCCACCCCAGGCATCTGCCCGGTCCAGCACGCCGTCCCGCTGTCGGGACCCCGCTTCGCCACCGAACCGGGCGGGCTGTACCGCGAGATGCGCCGCGACCACGGCCAGGTGGTGCCCGTCGTGCTCGACGGCGACGTACCGGCCTGGCTGGTCGTCGGCTACCGCGAGCTGCACCAGGTCACCAGCGACCCGGTGCTCTTCTCGCGCGACTCCGACCTGTGGAACCAGTGGGACCGCATCCCCGCCGACTGGCCGCTGCTCCCGATGATCGGCCGCAAGCAGCCGTCGATCCTCTACACGGTCGGCGAGCGGCACACCCGCCGCGCCGGGCTCATCGGCGACGCGCTCGAAGAGGTCGACCCCTTCGCGCTCAAGCGGTACGCCGAGGAGTTCGCGGACGGGCTCATCGACGCGTTCTGCGGCATCGGCGAGGTCGACATCGTCAGCCGGTACGCGATGCTGCTCCCCGTCCGGGTGCTCGCCAAGATCTACGGCATCCCCGACGAGCGCGGCCCCAGCCTGGTCGCCGCGCTCAACGACATGATCGACGGCAAGGAGCGGGCCCTGGAGGGCCAGGGCCACGTCGTCGAGACGATCGGCGCCCTGATCGCCGAGAAGTCCGCGCGCCCCGGCAAGGACGTGGCGTCGCACCTGCTCACCCACGGCGCCCCGGAGTTCTCGCCCGAGGAGATCGCCCAGGACCTGATGGTCATGATGGCCGCAGGACACCAGCCGACCGCCGACTGGATCGGCAACACGCTGCGCCTGATGCTCACCGACACCCGCTTCGCCGCGTCCCTCTCGGGCGGCCGGCACAGCGTCGGCGAGGCCATGAACGAGGTGCTGTGGGAGGACACGCCCACCCAGAACGTCGCGGGCCGCTGGACGTCCCGCGACACCCACCTGGGCGGACGCCACATCAAGGCGGGCGACCTGCTGCTCCTGGGCCTGGCCGCCGCCAACGCCGACCCGCAGGTCCGCACCGACGGCTCGTCCCTCACCGGCGGCAACAACGCGTTCTTCTCGTTCGGCCACGGCGAGCACCGCTGCCCGTTCCCCGCGCAGGAGGTCGCCGAGGTCATCGCCCGTACGGCGGTCGAGGTGCTGCTCGACCGGCTGCCGGACATCGACCTGGCCGTCCCCGCCGAGTCCCTCACCCGCCGCCCCTCGCCGTGGCTGCGCGGACTCACCTCCCTGCCCGTCACCTTCAGCCCGACCCCCGCCATCGGAGGCACCAGATGACCGAAGCGTCCGCCGCCTGCCCGCACGCCGCGGGCGCGCCCGTCGTACTGGACCCCTTCGTCCGCGACCTGGACGGCGAGAGCGCGACCCTGCGCGCCGCCGGCCCGCTGGCGCGGGTCGAACTCCCGGGCGGCGTCGAGGTGTTCGCGGTCACGCACTACGCGGAGGCCCGCCAGCTCCTCACCGATCCGCGCCTGGTGAAGGACATCGACGTCTGGGGCAAGTGGCAGCGCGGCGAGATACCCCTGGACTGGCCGCTGATCGGGCTGGTCAACCCGGGCCCCTCGATGCTGACGGCGGACGGCGCCGAGCACCGCAGGCTGCGGACGCTGGTCGCGCAGGCGCTCACCCCCAAGCGGGTGGAGCTGCTGCGCGAGTCCATCCAGGAGATGACGGACGCGCTGCTGGACGGCCTCGCGTCCCACCCGGCGGGTGAAGTGGTGGACCTCAAGGCGGAGTTCGCCTGGCCGCTGCCGATGCAGGTCGTGTCCCGGCTGATGGGCGTGGACGAGGCGGACCACCCCCGGCTCAAGACGCTCTTCGAGAAGTTCTTCTCCACGCAGACGCCTCCCGCCGAGGTGCTGGGGGTCCTCGCGGAGATGCGGGAACTCTTCTCCCGCATCCTGGAAGAGAAGAAGAGCACTCCGGGCGACGACCTGACGAGCGCGCTCATCGAGGCGTCGGAGGACGGGGACCGGCTGTCGGCGGAGGAGATCCTCAACACCCTCCAGGTGATGATGGTCGCGGGCCACGAGACGACGATCAGCCTGATCGTCAACGCGGTGGTCGCGCTGCGGACGCACCCCGAGCAGCTGGCGCGGGTGCTGGCCGGGGAGATCCCCTGGGAGGGGGTCATCGAGGAGACGCTGCGGTGGTCGACGCCGACGTCGCACGTCCTGATCCGGTTCGCGACGGAGGACATCGCGGTCGGGGACCGGGTCCTGCCGGCGGGCGAGGGCCTGATGATCTCGTTCGCGGCGCTGGGGCGCGATGCGGCGCAGTTCGGGGAGACGGCGGGCGAGTTCGACGCGACCCGCAGCCCGAACCGGCACATCTCGTTCGGGCACGGGCCGCACGTGTGCCCCGGGGCGGCGCTGTCCCGCCTGGAGGCGTCCGTGGCGCTCCCCGCGCTGTTCGCGCGGTTCCCCTCGCTGGACCTGGCGGTCCCGGCGGCCGAGCTCCGCCACAAGCCGGTCCTGACCCAGAACGACCTCTACGACCTCCCGGTCCGCCTGGCCCCGTAGCGCTGCGGGGGCGGGGTGGGCACACGCCGCGCGTGCCCGCCCCGCCCCGGACGCCCCGGTCTCACCGGGCGGACGCGATCTCCGGGGCACCCCCCGGAGCCGCTAGGCTCCGCCCGTGGCTGAGATCCGGATTCCCGCTGACATCAAGCCCGCCGACGGCCGTTTCGGCGCGGGCCCCTCCAAGGTGCGTACGGAGGCGCTGGACGCCCTCGCGGCCACCGGCACGTCCCTCCTGGGCACGTCGCACCGCCAGGCTCCGGTGAAGAACCTGGTCGGCTCGGTGCGCGAGGGAATCCGTTCCCTCTTCTCCCTCCCCGACGGCTACGAGGTGATCCTCGGCAACGGCGGCTCCACCGCCTTCTGGGACGTCGCGACCCACGGCCTGATCGAGAACAGGTCGCAGCACCTCTCCTTCGGCGAGTTCTCCTCGAAGTTCGCGAAGGCCGCCAAGCTCGCCCCGTGGCTCGCCGACCCCTCCGTCATCTCCTCCGACCCGGGCACCCACCCGGACCCGGTCGCCGAGGCGGGCGTGGACGTCTACGCGTTCACGCACAACGAGACCTCGACGGGCGTCGCGGCGCCGATCGAGCGCGTCGCGGGCGCCGACGAGGGCGCCCTCGTCCTGGTCGACGCGACCTCGGGCGCGGGCGGCCTCCCGGTGGACATCACCGAGACGGACGTCTACTACTTCGCCCCGCAGAAGTCCTTCGCCTCGGACGGCGGCCTGTGGATCGCCGCCTTCTCCCCCGCAGCCCTGGAGCGCGCCCGGCGGATCCACGCCTCGGGCCGCCACGTCCCGGAGTTCTTCAGCCTGCCGACGGCGATCGACAACTCCCTGAAGAACCAGACATACAACACCCCGGCGCTGTCCACGCTCTTCCTCCTGAACGAGCAGCTGACCTGGTTCAACTCCCAGGGCGGCCTGGACTGGGCGACGGCCCGCACCGCCGAGTCGGCCCGCACGCTGTACGGCTGGGCCGAGGAGTCCAAGTACGCGTCCCCGTTCGTCGCGGACGCCGCGAAGCGCTCGAACGTCATCGGCACGATCGACTTCGACGCCGAGGTCGACGCGGCGGCGGTCGCCAAGGCGCTGCGCGCCAACGGCATCGTGGACACCGAGCCGTACCGCAAGCTGGGCCGCAACCAGCTGCGCGTCGCGATGTTCCCGGCGATCGACCCGGCGGACGTGGCGGCACTGACGCGGTGCGTCGACTACGTGATCGAGCAGCTGTAACCCCGCAGCACGTACGAAGGGCCCCGCCGCACAGGTCGTGCGCCGGGGCCCTTCGCGCTCCCTCGACAGGGTGAACGGTCACGTACAGGACACATGGGGTCGCCCCGCCCTACGACGATGCTCTCGACCCAAGCCATTCAGGAGGCCCCATGTCTGCGGCAGCAGTCGAGCACCCCTGCGACGGCGAGCCGGAGACCCTGCTCGAAACGGCCGACAGGCTCATGGAGCGGAACCCCGGCTATCGCGTCGAGATCATCGGAGGCGTCATCACCGTGACCCCGTTGGCGGACATCCGCCATTCGCGTGTGCTGACCAAGCTCATGAGGCCGTTCCTCGCAGCCGGTCTGCACGACGGGGAGACCGAGATCCACCAGGCCATCAGCGTCTGGCTGCCGAGCGGCCCCTCGGACTACGTCATTCCCGACCTGGCGATCGTCGACGCGGACATCGACGACCACATGATCGATGACGGCGGTGCCGACCCGGCCTGCTTCCGCCTCGTCCTGGAGGTCACCTCCAGCAACTACAACAACGACCTGCGCAACAAGGTCGCCGCCTACGCGGGCGCCGGGATCCCGGTCTACGTGATCGTCGACCGCAAGCACCAGCGCGTCCACGTCCTGACCGAGCCGGACGGCACCGAGTACGGCAGCCACCGCGTCCACGCCCCCGGTGAGCAGGTCACCCTTCCCGACTCCATCGGCGCCAAGGTCACCCTCGACGTCGAGGCCCTGATCGAGGCCGGGGCCCGGCGGCGGGTCCGCCAGTAGCAGGCCTCACCTGCTCAGCCGCTGGAACCTGCGCACCGCCAGCGGCAGGAACACCGCCGTGATGGCCAGCGGCCACACCACCGCCATCAGCAGTGCGTTCTCCTGCACCCAACTGCCGTCGCTCGCGACCGGGTTGCCGAACAGTTCGCGGGCCGCCGCGGCCGTCGAGGAGATCGGGTTCCAGGCCGCGACCGTGCCCAGCCAGTCCGGCATCGTGGACGGCGGGACGAAGACGCTGGAGATCATCGTGAGCGGGAACGCCACCGCGTAGAGCGAGCCCGCCGCCTCCGGGGTCGGGACCAGCAGGCCCAGCAGGATGCCCACCCAGATCAGGCAGAACCGCAGCAGCAGGAGCAGGCCGAACGCGCCCAGCGAGGCGAGCACGCCGCCGTCCGCGCGCCAGCCCATCGCCAGTGCCGTCAGGGCCAGGATCGTCAGTTCGGCCGCGGCCACGATCAGGTCGTTGACGCCGCGCCCCGTGACCACCGCCGACGGCGCCATGGGCATCGAGCGGAACCGGTCGATGACGCCCTTGTTCGCGTCGGTCACCACCGCGATCGCGGTGTTCATGAAGCCGAAGGCCATCGTCATCGCGAACATGCCGGGCATCAGGAAGTCGCGGACGCTGCCCCCGTCGGGCGCCTTCATCGCGCCGCCGAACACGTACCCGTACAGCAGCACCGAGAGGATCGGGAAGCCCAGCTGCCACACGATCAGCACCGGCTGGCGCCGGTAGTAGGTCAGGCCCCTGCGCACCAGGTTCAGGCAGTCGGCGACGGCCCAGTAGGCGCGGCCGTGCCGCTCGTCCACGTTCAGGTCGACGGCGCTCATGCCGCGGCCCCCTTCTCCTCGGTCTCCGCGGTCTCTTCCGTACGGTGTCCGGTCAGGCGCATGAAGACGTCGTCCAGGCTCGGCCTGCGCAGCCCGATGTCCTCGACCGCGATCCCCTCGTCCTGGAGGGTCCGCGCGACCTCGGTGAGCGCCGCGACCCGGTCCTCGACCTGGGCGTGCACCCGCCGCTCCAGCTCGTCGACCTCCGGTTCGGCCACCGAGACCCGCGCGACGGTCTTGGCGACGGCCGGCAGGTCGGCGGCCTCGGCCGCGACGACCTCGATCCGGTCGCCGCCGACCCGGTCCTTCAGCCCGTCGGGGGTGTCGTCGGCGATGGCGCGGCCCTGGTCGATGACGGTGACGCGGGAGGCGAGCCGGTCGGCCTCCTCCAGGTACTGCGTCGTCAGCAGCACCGTCGTGCCGCCCGCCACCAGCGCCCGCACCGCGTCCCAGACCTCGCCCCTGCTGCGCGGGTCGAGCCCGGTCGTCGGCTCGTCCAGGAACAGCACGTCGGGCGCGAGGATCATCGACGAGGCCAGGTCCAGGCGGCGGCGCATCCCGCCGCTGTACTTGCCCGCGCCCTTCTCCGCCGCGTCCACCAGGTCGAACCGCTCCAGGAGTTCCTGCGCCCGCAGCTTCGCGCGCCGCCCCCCGAGGTGGAAGAGCCGCCCGAACATCTCCAGGTTCTGCCGCCCGGTCAGCGTCTCGTCGACCGCCGCGTACTGCCCGGCGAGCCCGATCCTGCGCCGTACGCCCCGGGCGTCGCGCGCCACGTCCACGCCCGCGACCTCGGCGCGCCCCGCGTCGAACCGCAGCAGCGTCGCCAGCGCGCGCACCGCGGTCGTCTTGCCCGCGCCGTTGGGCCCGAGCAGTCCGTGGACGGTCCCCCTGCGCACCTCCAGGTCGAAGCCGTCCAGCGCGCGCTTGTCCCCGTACCTCTTCTCAAGCCCCTCGGCGATCACGGCGTATTCGTTCACGACCACGTCCCTCTCCACCCTCCGGCACCGCCCCGCGCTCCCGCACCCGGGACTCCCGCACCCGGCTAACTGAGTACACCGTACCCGAATGCGAGTACACCGTACCCAGTTTTTCCGGCAGGGACTACCCTGGCCCTCATGACCAGCACGGAGACCGCCGGCAGCGGTGACATCCCCAAGAGCCTCGAACTGCTCTGGGGCACCGGAGAGCGCCCCACCCGGGGCCCCAAGCCCGGCCTGACCCTGGACCGGATCGTCACGGCCGCCGTCGCGGTCGCCGACGCGGAGGGCATCGGCGCGGTGTCGATGCGCCGCCTCTCCACGGAGCTGGGCACGGGCACGATGTCGCTCTACCGGTACGTCCCCGGCAAGGCCGAACTCCTCGACCTGATGCTCGACCGGGTGCAGGCCGAGCCCTTCGCCGCGTACGACGCCGAGGGCGCGGCCCCGCCCGACGACTGGCGCGTCGCGATCGAGCGCATGGCCCGCACGTACCACGGGCTGCTGCACGCCCACCCCTGGCTGCTGCACGTCAACGAGACCCGCACGGTCCTGGGCCCGTCCGCCGTGCGCGGCCTGGAGATCGCCCTCGGCGGGCTGCGCGGGATGGGGCTGCGCGACGCGGAGAAGATCTCCGTGGTCATCACGGTGAACAACTGGGCGTTCGGCATGGCCCGGATGGAGATCCTGGCGGCGCGGGCCGCCGAGGAGACCGGCATGAGCGACGAGGCGTTCTACGCGGCGCAGGAGTCCGTGCTGTCGCGGGTCATGGTCAGCGGGGCGTACCCGCTGATGGCCGCGCTGGAGGAGGACACGTTCTCCCGGGACTTCGACCACTTCGCGTTCGGGCTGCGCCGCCTGGTCGAGGGGTTCGAGAGGCTGGTGGCACAGCGCGCCGAGGTCGGTGCGGACGGCGCGGCCGGTACGGACGGCGCGGGCGGCGCGGGCGCGGCGCCCTCCGCCTGCCGGCCCCCCGAGTGACGCCCGCGTGACCCCCGGTAGGGCCGGGTAGGGCCGGGTAGGGCCGGGTAGGGCCCGGGAAGGCTACGCCTTCCGCTTCCCGAACAGCCGCTTCAGCCCCACGAACACCACCGCCGCGCCCGCGAGCACGAGCGCGCCCAGCGTGACGCTCCCCTTCTCTCCCCCGCCGCCGTCGCCGCCCCCGTCGCCGCTCCCGCCGTCACCGCTCGCGTCCCCGGAGGGCGACGAGCCGCCCCCGCCCCGCCCCTCGACCCGCACGCTCTCGACGCCGCTCCCCTCGCCCTCCGAGCCAAAGAGCATCGACTTCCCGTCGAGCGTGTACGTCACCGACTCCGACTGCCCCTGGATCGGCGCCCGCACCCGGCGGTCGGCGCCGAGGCGGCCGTCCTTCCACTCGTAGGCCCGCGCGCTGAAGTACGAGCGGAAGACGACCTCCCGGCCGTCGGGCGAGAACGCCCCGTCGGTCACCCACGGCACCTCGCCGACGCGCCGGAACACGTTGGTGCCGGACGCGGAGAGCTTCGCGGGACCCTCGTAGAGCCCGCCGCCGTCCTCGTTCTTCGACGCGATGTAGGCCCGGCCGGTCCTGGGGTGGATCATCAACGCCTCGGCGTTGCGCGGCCCGTCGGCGTACTTCACCACGAACTGCCGCGCCGTGACCGTCTGGTCGCGCAGTTCCTTCGGCTCGGGGAAGCGGTAGATCCACACGTGGTCCCAGGAGCCGTTGAGGTTGTCGCCGATGTCCCCCACGTACACCGCGCCGTCGGGCCCGACCGAGATCGCCTCCATGTCGCGGGGCGTGCCGACCCCGCGCAGCGTGACCGTCGCCACGGTCTTCCCCGTCCTCCCGTCCACCGCGAACACCCGGGGTTCGTCCTGGTCGTTGTGCGTCCAGTAGACGCCGGGGTGGGCGCGGCTCGCGGCGAGGCCGCTGGACTCGGTGATCCGGGGGTCCTGGAGGGTGAACCCGCCGTCGTCGGCGCGGGCGGGCCCGGCGGCGGCGAGCACGAGGCCCGCGAGGGCGGGCGCGAGCAGGACGGCGGCGGAGGCGGCAGCCGGACCGGGGGCCGCCGGGGTCGTACGCAACGAACGCATGACCCCAGTGTCCATGGTCACATCGCACAGCCGTGCGCCGATCGGCGATGATGTGGCGCATGCGTTTCATGTTCGTCGGCGATTCCATGACCATCGGGCGCGCCGGGGACTGGACCTGGCGCTACCGCATGTGGCAGCACCTCGGGGAGGGCGCGGAGGTGGTGGGCCCGCGCACGGCCCTGCACGACTCGGCGGACGGTTACGCGGACCCGGACTTCCCGCCGCACGCCCGCCGCCACCTCGCCGGGTGGGGCGAGGGCTGGCTGCACATGGCGCCGCTGATCGGCGGGACGGTGGCCGAGCACCGCCCGGACGTCCTGCTGATCTCGCTGGGCCTGATCGACCTGGGCTTCTACACCGACGCCGGGCAGACCGACGAGAACGTCCGCGCGTTCCTCGCCGCCGCGCGGGCCGCGTCGCCCGGGATCCGGATGGTGGTCCTGCCGGTGATCCCCAACGTGCGCGCGGAGACCGACGCGCCGTTCGCCGCGGAGGTCGCGCGGTTCAACGAACTCCTCGCGAAGACCGTCGCGGACGCGGACGCTCCGGCGTCGCCGCTCCTGCTGGCGTCGGTCCCGGCGTCGTACGACATCCACACCGACACCTACGACGGGACGCACCCGGGCCCGAGCGGCGAGCACAAACTGGCGGCGGCGTTCGCGACGGCCCTGCACCAGGCGTGGGGCGTGGGCGGCCCCTACCGCGGGGCTCCTACTCCGGGGACCGCACCGCGCGCCGGTAGCTGAGCGAGAAGGCGAGCACGAAGACGAGCGCGGGTCCGCCCGCGCAGATGACGACGGGGTTCAGCGCGTCCTCGACGCCGGCGGGCACGGAGTCGCCGACCATCACGAACACCATCAGCGCGAGGAACGGCACGTAGCTGAGCATCGCCCAGCCGAAGCCGCTGAGCAGCGCCGTGCGCCGGGCCGCGCCGCGCGCGATGGTCCGCGCGTCGTCGGGGGACGCGGCCCAGGTGGGGCCGCGGTGCTCGGCCCAGAGCGTACGCAGGTGCTCGGCCTCGCGGTCGACGGAGACGTGCGCGTCGTCCACGTACATCAGCTGCACGCGCCGCCCGCCGTCCCCGTACGCGTAGCACAGGAGGGTGGGCGCGCCCTTCTGCATCCCGGCGGACGGGTTGGGCTCGACCCGGATGTCCTGCACCTCGGCCCACCGCAGCCGCCGCGTGCGCCCGAACCCCTTGACGGTGAGCCCGCCCCGGTCGACGAGCGTGGCGCAGCGCTGCGCTGCGACGACCAGCCACCCGAAGAAGACGAGGACGAGGACGGTGACGAGGAGCTTCACCCAGCCCGGTATGAACTCCCCGGTGAGGACCGGGAAGAGCGAGACGGGCGCGCCGACGACCACGGCCCCGACGAGGGCGTTGCGGCGACCGTCTCTCAACTTGTAGGTACGCAGCGGAAGTTGCTGTGACATTCCCTCACCCCTGAGGCTCACTCCGACCGGCCGGAGCACAGAGTAGGGCGTGCGGGGCCACCGTGACCCCCTGAGGAGCGACGAGTTCTCGGGCGGAGCGGCGGGCCCGTGAGAGCCACCGCACACGGAAGCGGCGCTCCCCGGGGATCGTTTCCCCGGGAAGCGCCGCCTGAGCGCCCGCCTCCCGTGCTCAGAGCTCTCCGCGCGCCCCGCGCGTCCTGCGCTGGTAGTAGTGGACCGTGACCGCCCCCAGCGCGGGACCCCAGAGGATCATCGGGGCGTACGTGGCGTTCAGGAGCCAGATGGCCCACCGCGCGCCCTCCATGTCCGCGTGGAAGGTGCTGTAGATGAACGCCGCGCCGTAGATCGTGGTGGCCACCGCGCCGAACGCGCCGAGGCCCGTGGCGACCTTCACCGAGACGGGGCGGCCCCCGACGAAGGGGATGAAGCGGGGCCAGGTCTCGCCCCACTGGCGGATGAGGCCGAGGGTGAGCAGGGCCAGGCCCTCCGAGAGCGCCGTGAGGAAGAGCAGGTAGAACGAGCCCCAGCCCGGCGCGTGCATCCGGTCGTACTCGACCTGCGCGAGGCCCACCGGAATGCCGACCGCGATGGCCAGGCGCCACAGGCCCGAGGGGACGTTCGCCCACGCCGCCGCCTGCGCCGCCAGCTCCGCCCAGCGCGGCACGCCGGGGAGCGTCTTGGGCGAACGCGCGGCGCCGGTGAGGTTGGTGCTCGCGGCGTGGATTCCGGTGGCGTTTCCTGCGGCGGTGGTGCTCATGGCGGGCTCCTGGGCGGGTGGGTGCCTTCGTCCCCGAGTTCGTTCGGGCTGATGGGATCAGCGTAGGAAGGGGGCGGGGTCCCCCACATCTGCCGATCGGCAGATTCCCGGCGGCGGAGCCCGCACCGCCCCCCGCCCCTTGCCTGGAGTGCCCTCCAACGCCTTGGCTGTACGCCATGGACATGAAGTACACACAGCTCGGTCGCACCGGTCTCAAGGTCAGTCGGCTCGTCCTCGGCACGATGAACTTCGGCCCCCAGACCGACGAGGCCACCAGTCACGCGATCATGGACACCGCGCTCGACGCGGGCGTCAACTTCTTCGACACCGCGAACACCTACGGCGGCGGCCCGAGCACCTCGAAGGGCAGGACCGAGGAGATCCTGGGGTCCTGGTTCGCCAAGGGCGGCGGGCGCCGCGACAAGACGGTGCTGGCGACGAAGGTGTACGGCAACACCAACGACGACAACAGCCCGGCGTGGCCCAACCACGACAAGCTCTCCGCGCTGAACATCCGCCGCTCCGTGGACGCGTCGCTCAAGCGCCTCGGGACGGACCGGATCGACCTCTACCAGTTCCACCACATCGACCGGAACACGCCGGTGGACGAGATCTGGCAGGCGGTCGACGTGCTCGTGCAGCAGGGGAAGGTGCTGTACGTCGGCTCGTCGAACTTCCCCGGCTGGAAGATCGCCCAGGCCAACGAGGCGGCGGCGCGGCGCGGGTCGTACGGGCTGGTCAGCGAGCAGTGCCTGTACAACCTCGCGGAGCGCAGCGCGGAGCTGGAGGTGATCCCGGCGGCCCAGGAGTACGGGCTGGGGGTCATCCCGTGGTCGCCGCTGCACGGCGGGCTGCTGGGCGGGGCGCTGCGCAAGGAGCGCGAGGGCGGCGGCGGCGAGCGCACCAGCGCGGGGCGCGCGGCGCAGGAGCTGGCGAGGCCCGCGGTGCGGGAGCGGGTGCGGGCGTACGAGGACCTGCTGGCCGAGCACGGTCTCGACGCGGGCGAGGTGGCCCTGGCGTGGCTGCTGACCCGGCCCGGGGTGACGGGGCCGATCGTGGGGCCGAGGACGGAGGAGCAGCTGGCGTCCGCGCTGCGGGCGGTGGGGCTGACGCTGTCGGAGGAGTTGCTGGCCTCGCTGGACGAGGTCTTCCCGGGGCCGGGCGCGGCGCCGGAGGCGTTCGCCTGGTAGCCCCGCCCTGAGGGGGCCCGGCGGGGCCCGGAACGCCGCGTTACTCCGGCGCCCCCGCCGGCTCCTGGGACGCCGCCCGCTTGATCGCGGCGTCGCGGCCCCGTACGTACCAGATGCCGATGAGCCCGAGACCCGCCCCCGCGAGGCACGTCCACACCCACCACGTGAGGTCGCGCTCGTCGAACCACCCGTAGAACGGCACCTGCACCAGGAAGAGCGCGAACCAGAGGAGCGTGCCGCCGGTGATGGTCGCGACGACGGGCCCTTCAAGGGGCTCCGGTGCCTCGTGCCTGGGGGTCCACTTCGCCATGCGATCAGTGTAGGCGGCACCCCGACCCGTGCCCCGGGACCGCACGGAACCCAAGCGCCCCTTGGCTCTACGCGCGGAGATAGCGATCTTCCCCTTATATATTCATACTGAAACGGCTCACTTTTGGCTCGTTCGTTTCGTAGAAGCGTACAAAAAGAGAACGTCTGAGGTCCCTGATGACCCCCTCGGCCACCACTCCGGTCGACGCCAAGCAGCCGCCCACTCCCGGCGGTCAGCCGGTCGGCGGCCTCGACCGGTACTTCAAGATCTCCGAGCGGGGCTCGACGGTCGCCCGCGAGGTGCGTGGCGGATTCGCGACCTTCTTCGCGATGGCGTACATCATCGTGCTGAACCCGATCATCCTCGGCAGCGCGAAGGACATGTACGGCCACCAGCTCGACGGGGGCCAGCTGGTGACCGCGACGGTGGTCACCGCCGCGTTCTCCACCCTGCTGATGGGCGTCATCGGCAACGTGCCGATCGCGCTCGCCGCCGGCCTCGGCGTCAACACCGTCGTCGCGCTCCAGCTCGCGCCGAAGATGTCCTGGCCGGACGCGATGGGCATGGTCGCCCTCGCGGGCTTCGTGGTCATGCTGCTGGTCGCGACCGGGCTGCGCGAGCGCGTGATGAACGCGGTGCCCGTCGGCATCCGCAAGGGCATCGCGATCGGCATCGGCCTGTTCATCATGCTGATCGGCCTCGTCGACTCGGGCTTCGTCTCCCGCATCCCGGACGCCGCGCACACCACCGTCCCGCTCCAGCTCGGCTCGGACGGCCACCTCAACGGCTGGCCGGTCTTCGTCTTCGTCGTCGGCGCGCTGCTCACCCTCGCGCTGATCATCCGCAAGGTGCCGGGCGCGATCCTGATCTCCATCGTCGTGATGACGGCCGTCGCGATGGTCATCAACGCCGTCGCGGACATCCCGTCCTGGGGCCTGACCACCCCCGAGTGGCCCGGCAACCCGGTCGCGACCCCCGACTTCGGGCTCGTCGGCGAGGTCTCGCTGTTCGGCGGCTTCGAGAAGGTCGGCGTCCTCACCGGCTGCCTCTTCGTCTTCACCGTCCTGCTGTCCTGCTTCTTCGACGCGATGGGCACCATCCTCGGCGTCGGCGACGAGGCCAAGCTGATCGACAAGGACGGCAACTTCCCGAACATCAACAAGGTGCTCATCGTCGACGGCATCGCGGTCGCCTCCGGCGGCGCCACCTCGTCCTCCGCGACCACCTGCTTCGTGGAGTCCACGGCGGGCGTCGGCGAGGGGGCCAGGACCGGCCTCGCCTCGGTCGTCACCGGCGGGCTCTTCTCCGTCGCGCTGTTCCTCACGCCGCTGGCCACCATGGTGCCCTCGCAGGCGGCGACCCCCGCGCTGCTCGCGGTCGGCTTCCTGATCCTCGCGGGCTCGGTGCGGGACATCGACTGGAGCGACTTCACCATCGCCGTACCGGCGTTCCTCGCGATGGTGATGATGCCCTTCACGTACTCGATCACCAACGGCATCGGCATCGGCTTCGTCGCCTTCAGCGTGCTGCGGCTCGCCGTGGGCCGGGGCCGCGAGGTCCCCGTGGCGATGTACGTCGTGTCGGCGGTCTTCGTCTTCTACTACGCGATGCCGGCGCTCGGCCTCACGTGACCCCGTAGAACTTCTCCGTCTCGTCGACGGCGGTCTTGAACCGCTCGTCGAAGTCATCGCGAATGAGCGTCCGGACGACATAGTCCTGGACGCTCATTCCGCGTTTGGCGGCGTGACTGCGGAGCCGGTCGAGCAGCTCACCGTCTATGCGCAGGCTGAGCACTGTCGATCCCATGTCCATGTGCATCAGGGTCGCCGCAGCGCGCGGAGGCGTGTGTCACTTTCCGGATTCGGCTCACTCATATGGGTGACAGCGGTGCCGACACGGGTTCGAGTCGTGAGATATCCGTTGGTGGTTAGCCTAGGTAATGAGTTACGCTAACTACATGTCCGACCAGACCCGTGACCTCGACTCGGAGGCCACAGAGGCCGCGCGGCCCACAGCGGCCACCGCGGCCGACACCGACGCCGCTGCGGCCGACGCCGCTGCGGCCGCTGCCGCTGCCGCGGCGAACGCCGACGCCGTGAACGCACTCCGCTCCGCGGTCATGCGCCTCTCGCGCAGGCTCAAGCACCAGCGCGTCGACGAGTCGCTGAGCCCCACCGAGATGTCGGTGCTCGGCACCCTCGCCCGCTGCGGCTCCGCCACCCCCGGCGAGCTCGCCCGCAGGGAGCACGTACAGCCGCCGTCGATGACCCGCATCGTGGCGCTGCTCGAAGCCAAGGGCCTGGTCAGGCTGGAGCCGCATCCCGACGACCGTCGCCAGAAGGTCGTCAGCCAGACCGAGCGGGCCGAGGCCATGCTCGAAGAGAGCCGCCGCAAGCGGAACGCCTGGCTGGCCTCCCTCGCCGAGGGCCTCGACGAGGAGGAGTGGGCGAAGCTGCGCGCTGCCGCCCCCGTCCTGGAGAAGCTCGCCCACCTGTAAGTACGCGCGCCGAGGAGGCGAACCCACTTTGAGTACGGGATCCGGAGCAGACTCCGCCCCCGCACCGACTTCCACCACTACGTCCATGTTCAGCTCGCTCAGGAACCGGAACTACCGGCTCTTCGCAAGCGGGCAAGTCGTCTCCAACACCGGCACGTGGATGCAGCGCATCGCCCAGGACTGGCTGGTGCTCTCGCTGACCGGCTCCGCCTCCGCCGTCGGCGTCACCATCGCGCTGCAGTTCCTGCCGATGCTGCTCTTCGGTCTGTACGGCGGCGTGATCGCCGACCGCTGCCGCAAGCGGCCGCTGCTGATCGCCACCCAGTCCGCGATGGGCGTCACGGGCCTGGCGCTGGCCGTACTGACGCTCTCCGGGAACGTCGAGGTCTGGCACGTCTACGCCACGGCCTTCGTCGGCGGACTCGTCACGGTCGTCGACAACCCGGCCAGGCAGTCCTTCGTGGTCGAGATGGTCGGCCCCGACGACCTGCGCAACGCCGTCTCGCTCAACTCCGCGAACTTCCAGTCGGCGCGGCTGATCGGCCCGGCCGTGGCCGGTGCCATGATCACCGCGTTCGGCAGCGGCTACGCGTTCCTCTTCAACGGCCTGTCCTTCGTCGCGCCCGTCGCCGGACTGCTGCTGATGCGCACCGCCGAACTGCACAAGGTCGAGCGCGCGCCGCGCGGCAAGGGCCAGCTGAGGGAAGGGCTGCGGTACGTCGCCGGGCGCCCCGAGCTGATCTGGCCGATCGTCCTCGTGGGCTTCATCGGCACCTTCGGCTTCAACTTCCCCATCTGGCTCTCGGCGTTCGTGGACGACGTCTTCGAGGGCGGCCCGGGGATGTACGGCTGGCTCAACACCCTGATGGCGGCAGGCTCCCTGGCGGGCGCCCTGCTCGCCGCCCGGCGCGGCACGTCCCGGCTGCGCCTGCTGGTCGGCGCGGCGCTCGCGTTCGGCGTCCTGGAGGTCGTGGCGTCCTTCGCCCCGACGTTCTGGATCTTCGCGATGCTGCTGGTCCCGATCGGGATGTTCGGCCTGACGGTGAACGTCACCGCGAACTCCTCGGTCCAGCTGGCGACGGATCCCGCGATGCGGGGGCGGGTGATGAGCCTGTTCATGATGGTCTTCACCGGCGGTACGCCGCTGGGCGCGCCGCTGCTGGGCTGGATCACCGACACGTACGGCCCGCGCGTCGGCTTCGCGGCGGGCGGCGCGTTCTCGGCGCTGGCGGCGGTCGGGGTGGGCGTGGTGCTCGCCCGGGTCGGCGGCCTGCGCATGAAGCTCGACCTGCGCCCGGGTCGGCAGCACGTGCGCTTCGTGCCCCGCGAGGAGCGCGGCGAGCTGGCGGCGGCGGCTTGAGGGTGCGGGGCGGGGTACGGGGCCTTGAGGCCCCGTACCCCGCCCCCGATCGGGACCCGGTCAGTCGCGGGGGAACTCGTCGGTCTTGAGCTCCTTGAGGTCGAGCCCGGTGGCGCTCAGGTCGACGTCGTCGCCGAAGTCGAGGGTCAGGACCGAGCGGTACTCCTTGCCCTTCGGCATGGTGTGCAGGTGCCACTCGGCCGTGTAAGGGTCGACGATCAGGTAGACCGGGACGCCCGCGGTCGCGTACGTGGCGAGCTTGGAGCCGTCGTCGTTGGCGGCTGTGCTCCTGGAGATCACCTCGGCGACGAAGAGGACGTCCTGGCAGCGCCAGCGCCCCTTCTCGTTCCGCTCGGCGCCCTCCGCGACCAGGGTCACGTCGCTGGCGAAGCCGTTGAGGTGTCCCGGGTAGTCGATACGCACGTCGGACTTGATCCGCTTCCGCGGGTACTTCGCGCGCAACTGCTCAATGACGTTGAGCGCGATGTCCCAGTGCGTGTCCCGTTGCGGCGACATGTAGACGACCCCCTCGACGATCTCGACCTTGAATCCCTCGGGGGTGGGCTCAAGCCACTCGAACATCATGTCCAGAGTCTGCTCGGCGCTGGTGTCGGCCATCTCGATCCTGTCGGTCCCTACGACGGTCATCGTGCCGCTCCTCCCCGCTGCCGCGTGGGCGCGGGCAGCCGCGTAGTACAACGATACGCACGGTGTGCCGGGTGCGGCGGGTGCCAGAATCTGCGGCATGCGACTCTTCGCCGCCGTGCTGCCGCCCGCGTCCGTCGTCGCCGAGCTGGGGGCGGCCGTCGACCGGCTGCACGCGCTGCCGGAGGCCGGGTCCCTGCGGTGGACCGGGCGGGCCGGTTGGCACTTCACGCTGGCCTTCATGGGCGAGGTGGACGACGTGCTCCTGCCCGAGCTGCGCGAACGCCTCGCGCGGGCCGCGCGGCGCACCGAGCCCTTCGCGCTGCGGGTGCACGGCGGCGGGCGGTTCGGGCAGCGGGCCCTGTGGGCGGGGGCCGCGGGCGGGCTCGACGCGCTGCGGATGCTCGCGGAGCGGACGGACGCGGCGGCCCGGCGGGCGGGCGTGCCGATGGACGAGCACCGGAGGTTCGCGCCCCACCTCACCCTGGGCCGCACCCGGCGCGCGGCCGAGCCCGGCCCCGACACGGTCGACCTCCGGCCGTACGTCGCCGCGCTCGACGCCTTCGAGGGGACGCCCTGGGAGGTCTCCGAGCTGTCCCTGGTGCGGAGCAACCTGCCGGTGGGCGGAGTGCGGGGGGAAGGGCCGCGGTACGAGACCGTGGGGGCGTGGACCCTCGGGGCGGGCGGGTGATCGTCACGGGGAGCGGTTAACCTCGACGGCGTGGACCCGAAGACCAGGAACCGGATCATGGCCGGTGCGCTCGTAGTGATGTTCGCGATCGTTGCCCTCGCGGCGGCGTTCGGCGGCTAGGCCCCCGCGGGGTTCCCCGCGCCCCTGACGGGGCGGATCCGCAAGGGGCGAAAGTCCCTGGGCGGCGGGCCCTACGTACAGCCACGGGACCATTCGCCTCGTACCGAGGTCTGATCTTCGCCCCTTTCGAGGGGTGAAGCTCCCCTTCCGCGCTTACCGTCGAATGCATGACGCAGCGGGCAAACATCGACGCGGGGGCGGAACTGGATCCCGTCCACCCCGTGAAGCCACCCACCCCGGCGGCCCGTGCGGCCGGGCTGACCACCGCCGAGGTGGCCGAGCGGGTCGCCCGCGGCGAGGTCAACGACGTCCCCGTACGCTCCAGCCGCTCCACCGCGGACATCGTCCGCGCGAACGTCTTCACCCGCTTCAACGCCATCATCGGCGTCCTCTGGGTGATCATGCTCTTCGTCGCCCCGATCCAGGACAGCCTCTTCGGCTTCGTGATCATCGCGAACACCGGCATCGGCATCATCCAGGAGCTGCGCGCCAAGAAGACCCTGGACGGCCTCGCGGTCATCGGCGAGGCCAAGCCCACCGTCCGCCGCGACGGCACCGCCGCCGAGATCTCCACGTCCGAGATCGTCCTCGGCGACCTCGTGGAGCTCGGCCCCGGCGACAAGGTCGTCGTGGACGGCGAGGTCGTCGAGGCCGACGGCCTCGAAATCGACGAGTCGCTGCTCACCGGCGAGGCCGACCCGGTCCTCAAGAAGCCCGGTGACGTCGTCATGTCCGGCAGCTTCGTCGTCGCGGGCGGCGGCGCCTTCACCGCCACCAAGGTCGGCCGCGAGGCGTACGCCGCGCAGCTCGCCGAAGAGGCATCCCGCTTCACGCTCGTCCACTCCGAGCTGCGCTCCGGCATCTCCACCATCCTCAAGTACGTGACCTGGATGATGGTCCCGACGGCCACCGGCCTGATCATCAGCCAGCTCGTCGTCAAGGACAACGACTTCAAGGGCTCCATCGCCCGCACCGTCGGCGGCATCGTCCCGATGATCCCCGAGGGCCTGGTCCTGCTGACCTCCGTGGCCTTCGCGATCGGCGTGATCAGGCTGGGCCGCAAGCAGTGCCTCGTGCAGGAGCTGCCCGCGATCGAGGGCCTGGCGCGCGTCGACACCGTCTGCCTCGACAAGACCGGCACCCTCACCGAGGGCGGCATGGACGTCACCGAGCTGCGGACGCTGAACGGCGCGGACGAGGCGTACGTACGCAAGGTGCTCGGCGCGCTCGGCGAGTCCGACCCGCGCCCCAACGCCTCGCTCCAGGCGATCATCGACGCGTACCCGGACCGCGAGGACTGGCGCTGCACGGAGTCGCTGCCGTTCTCCTCCGCGCGCAAGTACAGCGGCGCGTCCTTCAGCGAGGGCGACGGCGAGAACTCCACCTGGCTGCTGGGCGCGCCCGACGTGCTCCTCGCCGCCGGCGACCCGGCGCTCGCCGAGATCGACGCGCTCAACGAGCAGGGCCTGCGCGTGCTGCTGCTGGCCCGCGCGGCGGGCGAGCTGGACGCCCCCGGCGTCGCGGAGGGCGCCACGCCCACCGCGCTGGTCGTCCTCGAACAGCGGCTGCGCCCCGACGCGGCGGACACCCTCGCGTACTTCGCCGCGCAGAACGTCCAGGCCAAGGTCATCTCCGGCGACAACGCGGTC
Organism: Streptomyces sp. NPDC050504; assembly: GCF_044458065.1. Classification (NCBI taxonomy): domain Bacteria; kingdom Bacillati; phylum Actinomycetota; class Actinomycetes; order Kitasatosporales; family Streptomycetaceae; genus Streptomyces; species Streptomyces sp. NPDC050504. Next base: position 461,487 of record NZ_JBITHO010000002.1, read on the forward strand.
TCGGTCGGCGCGGTCGCCGCCAAGCTCGGGCTGCCGGGCGCGGAGAACACCGTGGACGCGCGGACCCTGCCCACCGACAAGGAGGAGCTGGCGAAGGTCCTCGACGAGAACGCGGTCTTCGGCCGCGTCACCCCGCAGCAGAAGCGCGACATGGTCGCGGCGCTCCAGTCGCGCGGCCACACCGTCGCGATGACCGGCGACGGCGTCAACGACGTCCTCGCGCTCAAGGACGCGGACATCGGCGTCTCGATGGGCTCGGGCTCGGAGGCGACCCGGGCGGTCGCCCAGATCGTGCTGCTCAACAACAGCTTCTCCACGCTCCCCTCGGTCGTCGCCGAAGGCCGCCGCGTCATCGGCAACATCACCCGGGTCGCCACCCTCTTCCTCACGAAGACGGTGTACTCGGTCCTGCTCGCGATCCTGGTGGTGTGCAGCCAGGTCGACTACCCGTTCCTCCCCCGCCACCTCACGCTGCTCTCCACGCTGACGATCGGCGTCCCGGCGTTCTTCCTGGCGCTGGCGCCGAACAAGGAGCGCGCGAAGCCGCACTTCGTGAAGCGGGTGATGCGGTACGCGATCCCGAGCGGCGTCATCGCGGCGACCGCCACCTTCGCGACGTACCTGCTGGCCCGCCACCACTACACGGGCGAGGACGCCCTGGCGGCCGAGACGAGCGCGGCGACGCTCACGCTGTTCCTGGTCTCGATGTGGGTCCTGGCGATCATCGCCCGCCCGTACACCTGGTGGCGGATCGGCCTCGTCGCGGCGATGGGCCTGGGCTTCCTGCTGGTGCTGGTGGTCCCCTGGCTCCAGGAGTTCTTCGCCCTGAAGCTGGTCGGCACGACGATGCCGTGGACGGCGGTCGCCATCGCGGTGGCGGGCGCGGGGCTGCTGGAGCTGGCGTGGAGGTGGGTGGAGCGCCGCTTCCCGGACTAGCGTCCGGCGGACGCGGAAGGGGCCGGTGCACGGACGGAAACGTCCACGCACCGGCCCCTCCGGCGTTCGTCGGGTCCCCCACGGCGGGCCCCGGGCAGAGGCCCGCGCGGGCCTCCCGCTTACCCTGGCGCCACTGGTCTTGTGCACGCCCGGGGCGCGGGAGACGCCGGGGCGGCAAAAAGGGGTGGGAGACGTGGAGTTGTCCGAATTCAGCCGTGCCCGGAAGCCGGTACGGAGACCGGGGGCGCGCGCCCTCGGCCTGCGCACCGCACTCGCCCTCGCGCTGGCGGGCGGCGCGCTCGCCGCGCCCGGCACCGCGCTCGCCGCCGACGGACGGGATCCGGCCGCTCCCCCGCGTACGACGTCCCCCGCGCCCGCGGGCGCCCCCGGGCCCGTCCGGCTCGCCAACGGCGACCTGCTCGACCTGCCCGCGAGCGGCGGGCGCGGGGACGCGCTGCGCGTCACCGGCGAGGACGGCGGGCAGCCCGGCCGTTACGCCTTCGCGCGGCTCGGCGACCAGGTCGACGTCCGGCCCGTCGCGGGGAAGCGGCCGCTGGCCTCCACCCGGCTGACGAAGCCCGCGGGACGCCCCGCGAGGCTCTCGGCCGCCGCGCCATCCGCGCCCCTGGCCGCCGCCGCGGGCGCGTACAGGGTGGACCTGCGCCTCACCGGCGCCGAGAACTACCACAACCCCCTCATCCACGTCTGGAACCGCAGGACGTGGACGTACTTCGACGTCGCGGAGGAGCAGTGGTACTCGCGCGGCACCGTCACGCTGCCGCCGGGCGACTACGTCGCGGTTGGCCTCTTCAGCAACTGGCAGCGCCCCGATCTCCTCCTCACCAAGGCCTTCACCGTCAAGGACCGCGCCCTGTCCGTCCCGCTGGACGCGAAGGCCGCCAAGGAGACCGGGATCGTCACGGACGACCCGGGCGCGCGCCGCTCCACCTCCGCCGTCTGGATCCGCACCCCCAGGGGCTCCATCGCCGGGTTCGCGGGCGGCTGGGGCAACAAGGTGTACGTCACGCCCTTCGCGGTCCCCGGCGCCTCGCTGCGCGTCCACGACGTCCTGCTGAAGAGCGGGGCGACGGCGCACACCCCGAGCCCGTACCGCTACGACCTCTACCACTCCTTCAACGGCACCGTCCCCGCGTCGCCCGTCGCCAAGGTCGTCACCGCGAACCTCGCCAAGACGCTGACCACGGTCCGCGCGCAGGGCGCCGACACCACGGGCCACCTGGCCAGCGCGCCCGTCACCGGCGAGGACGCCGTCCTGTCGCCGACGCCCCTGCGGGTGCCCGGCACCGTCACCGAGTACGTGACGCCCGGACAGCCCTTCCACCGCTCGGTGTCGTACGGCAACGGGCGCTTCGACGCCGACGTGCGCACGCTCCCCAGGGGCACGAGCCCCGGCGAGACCTTCGGCGCGGCCCCGCTGGAGGTGCGGCCCCACCCGCTGTCCGGCGCGTACCGCGGCCGCGCCGAGCTCGCGGTGTACGAGCCGACGACGTTCAGCGACGGCGCGGGCCACCTCGGCACCGACAGCGACGCGCGGTACGCCTTCAGGCTCGCCTCGGGCGGCGTGACCCTCGCCGAGGGCAAGGAGCTGAGGAAGACGGCCTTCTGGACCGCCAAGGGCGTGCCGCTGCCGCGCGCCCGCTACGAGCTGACGCACACCGTCGAGCGGCACGCGGGCCACGCCCGCCTGTCGTCCCGGCAGACCACCGAGTGGGGCTTCGACTCCGACGGGTACCAGCCGGCCCGCGCCTCCGTGACGCTCCCGCTGGTCGACGTCCGGCTGGCCGTCGACGGCCTGGACGTCCGCAACACCTCGGGCACGGCGCCCGTCACCGTACGGGCGCTCGCGGTGTCCCGCGACGCGGCGGCGGACGAGACCCTGACGGGCCTGGAGTACTCGACCGACGACGGCGCGACGTGGACGGCGCTGCCGCTGCCCGACGCCTCCGGCGATCCCTCCGCCGATCCCTCCGCCGATCCCTCCGGCGCCCTCGACCGGGCGTCGGTCGCGCTGGACGTCCCGCAGGACGCGCGGTTCGTGTCGCTGCGCGCGAGCGCGAAGGACGCCGCGGGCTCGACCGTGCGGCGCACCCTGATGCGCGCCTTCGCGGGCCCCGCCGCGCGGACCGTCACCGACGAGGCGACCGGCGGTACGAAGGTCTCGAAGGCGGTCGTCAACGGCGGCAAGCCGGTCGTCCCGCAGGCGTACGACCTCTCCGAGTACCCCGTGACGTTCACGGTGACCGACCCGGCGGGCGTCGCGGACGCCTACGCGTACCTCTACAAGGGCGCGTACGCCCGCCCGAGCGCCGTCCTGGACGTGTGGCGGCCGACGTGCGCGAAGGCGGCGGGCGCGGGCGCGGCCCCGGGGACGTACACCTGCACGACCGTCCTCACCCTCGACGTGCTGAAGTCCCTGGGCCGCAACGACCTGGCCGGGGAGTGGAAGGTCGCGGTGGGCGCGCGCTCGCTCGACGGGCGGGGCCGCGCGGTGGCGAGCGCGGCGGGCACCGCGCGGATCCTGCGCGCGACGCGGCTGACGGTGTCCGCGCCCGCGACGGCCGTGCGGAACAGGGCGTTCACCGTCACCGGCCGGGCGACCGTCCTGGACTGGGCGACGGGCACGTTCCGCGCGAACGCGGCGCAGGCCGTGAAGCTGGAGGTCCGCGCGCGGGGCACGCAACGGTTCTCCACGTCGACCACGGCGAAGTCCGCGGCGACGGGCGCGCTGAAGGCGACGCCGAAGGCGGTGTACGACGGCCACTGGCGCTGGCTGCTGGCGCGCACGGCCGGAGCGGACGCGGCGGTCTCCCCGCTGTCCTTCGTGGACGTGCGCTGACGCGGACGGCACCGCGGCACGACGGCTGAGGCCGGTGCCCGGACGGGGAAACCCCGCCCGGACACCGGCCTCTCGCTTGGGCCGCGCGTCAGCGGGCCACGGGGGCGGTCGCCCTGCTCAGGGCCTTGCCCGTGAGGTGGCCCGTGCGGGCGGCGGCGACCTGGACGGTGATCTTCAGACCGCGCTGGGCGGCCTTGAGGGCCAGCGTGGAGCCGGTCGCCCCCGCGATGGCCCGCCCGTTCGCGTACCACTGGTAGGTGTACGCGGTCGGCGCGGGCGACCAGGTGCCGCGCACGACGGAGAGCGTGCGGCCCACCTTGGCGGTGCCCGAGATCGCGGGCGCCTTGACGGCCTTCGGGGCGGCGCCCGCCGCGACCGTCGCGGCGGCGGTGGTCGCGGTCCCGTCGGCGAGACCGGCGCGGCGCGCGGTGACGGTCACCGAGAGCGCCTTGCCGCGCAGGGCGGCCGGGACGGTGTAGGTGGCGGCGGTGGCCCCGGGGACCGGCACGCCGCCCGCGCGCCACTGGTAGGCGTACGAGTCGGGGACCTGTGACCAGCTCCCTGCCGAAACGGACACCTTGGCGCCGACCCGGGCGGTGCCGGTGAGCGTGGGCGGGGCGGTGTTCCGCAGGCGCCTGGCCGGGGTGACCTCGAAGCTGTCCACGAAGTAGTTGTAGCGGTTGTGGGCGTAGACGCTCAGCGACCAGCTGCCCGGGGCCACCCCCGTGAGGTCGAGGACGGCCGTCAGGGTCTTCCTGTCCGGCGAGACGGAGACGGTGGTCCCCTTCTCGACCGTCCTGCCGAACTCGATGAGCTGGACGTAGTCCTCCTGTCGAAGCGCGGCGCCCGTCACCTTGACGGTCACCTTGCGGCCCGTCTCCCCGGTCATGGGGCTCACGTCGGTCACCTTCGGCTCGTCGGGGTCCCCGAAGGACGCGACCGGCATGGGCGCGCGCTCGACGGACCGGCCCCCCACCGGTGCCGCCGCCGCCCTCTCCGTCGGCAGCAGCACTGTCAGCAGGACCGACAGCGCGAGCAGGAGCGATGTGGCGTACGCCGCGGGTCTCGCGGTCGTATACAAACGTTCGGACAAGATCCAGCCCCCCAGAGCATGTACAGCGCACGGATAACGTGCGCCGCAGAATCATGGCACGGGGGTCGGACAGCTCCCACGGATTTGCGCCAAGGCGCGGGCCGGCGAGGGTTACGCAGGGTGCCGGCCGCCCCAGTGGTGCGCCGGGGCGCCGCCCGTCAGTCGAACCACCTGTCGCGCTCCAACTCACCCGTGCGCGAAGGGTCTTCGAGCAGCGCCGCGACCTCGAAGCGGCGCGGCCACTGGTCCGTGGCCCAGGCCAGGGCCGCCGCGACGCCCTCGACCGTGGCGGCGTGCAGCGTGCCGTCCGGGGTGCGGCGCCAGGTCAGCTCGGCGCCGCCCGCGATCAGCTCCTCGTGCTCGACGTACGTCTCCGGGGTCGCGTCGCCCAGCAGCACGCGCACGGCGTACGGGACTTCGTGCTCCTCGCCCTCCGTCGTCACGGGCGCGCGGACCGCCGTCGACAGGCGGCCCACCTGAAGCAGGTCCGCGAGGTCGGCCGCGCCCGCCGGGGCCACCGGCAGCAGCGGGCGGCCCGCCGCCAGCGGCAGCAGGTCGGGGGCGTCCGCCACCACCGCGTCCGCCGCGTCCACCACGCGCACCTCGCCGTCCACGACCGCGCGCAGCTCGTCGGGGAGCGTCACCTGCTCCGGGTCGAGCGTCGACAACGCCGTGTAGAGGGCGTGGAGTTGGGCCGCGTCCACCTCACGCTCGTCGTCCGCGAGACGGGCCAGCAGCTCGGCCGCGCCGCCCGGCTCCGCGAGGAGCGCCGACAGGGAGGTGCGGACGCCGAGCGCCGAGAGCACCTGCGCGTCGTCGAAGCCCGTCGCGTCCACCGGGTCGTAGAGCCCCGCCAGCAGCGGATCGCCGCTCGCGCTGCGCAGGCCGGCCGGGCGGCGGCCGTCCAGGACGGGGTGGCCGCGCAGCCACCACGCCGTGTACGGGCGCACGGACTGGGTGGTGCCGTCCGGGAGCAGCACCCGCACCGGCTGCGTCAGCGCGTCGCGCAGCGGCGGCTCGGAGAGCAGCGCCAGCGCCTCGGGCCACGCGTCGTCGTCGACGAGGTCCAGGTCGCGCACGGCGACCAGCTCGGTGGCGACCGGCGGCACCGGCCCGTCGGGCAGCCGGTCCAGCACGTCCTCGCACCACACGTCGACCGCGTCCAGCAGCCCCGCGTCGTCCGGCTCGGCGAAGTCCCCGTCGCGCGGGTCGAGTTCGTCCGGGTCCAGGACGACGTCCGTGGCCCGCACCAGCGCGAAACCGGCCAGCACGCCGCACGCGGTGAGCGGCTGCTCACCCCAGCGCTCCGCCAACTCCTCGTCGCACAGGGCGAGTTCGTCGGCGCGCATGATGCGCGCGAAGGGACTGCCGGGGAGCACCAGCTCGCCCGCGGGGGCGAGTTCGCCGTCCTCGTCGGGCAGGGCGAGCGCCCCGAGCCACGGCTCGTCGCCGGGGGCGAGGTCGGCGGCCCGTACGAGCGCCAGGACGGCCTCCGCCAGCTCCTCCGCGTCGAGCCCGTCCGCGTCGGGCGCCCACGCCTCGTCGTCCAGCGACGCGGCGACGGCCGCCCGCACCTGGGGCGTCGTCAGCACCGCGCGCGGCGTCGCGGGCAGCGCGCCCAGCTTCTCCAGGAGCGGGTGCGCCGCGTCCGCGTGGGCGACCTTCAGGCCCAGGCGGGCGAGGTCCGCGGGGGTGTCGGGGAGCGGCAGCAGGATCTGCCGGGGCCCGATGACCGTACGGCCGTCGGCGAGCGGCACCGGCAGGCCGGTCAGCCGGTCCGGATCGACGCCCGCGAGGCTGTCGTAGAGGCGGTGCCACCAGGCGGGGTCCCGCTCGGCCCCGGCGAGCCGGTCGACGGCCTCGGTGAGCGGTACGCGGCCCACGCCCAGGGTGCGCAGCTCCACGCGGCGCTCAAGACCGGCCGGCACGAGGGTGGGCAGCACTTCGGCGAGCACGCCGACGGTCCCGGCGCCCGCCCCCTCCACGACCTCCGCCTCGAACGGCCGCAGCGCGGTCAGCTCCTCACCGGGCACCGCGGGCGCGAGGAACGCCACGCGCGGCAGCCGCTGGAGGACGGCGGCGCGCAGCGCCCCGTCCAGCTCGCCCTTGCCGAGCGGCCCCGGGACCAGGTCGAGGGTGCCGGTGGAGACGGGCCGCCAGGCGCCGAGCAGTTCGGCGTACGCGTCGGCCGCGCGCTCCACGAGGAAGTCGGTGAGCGGTCCCGGCGCGGGGTGGCGCCGGGTCGTGTCCAGCGGGAACGAGGCGATGAGCAGGGCCGGGACGCCGAGCGGTTCGTCGGTGGGGGTGGGCGCGTGCACGACGGGGGCGGTGCGGGGTGCGGTGGGCGCGCCCTGCTCGTCCACGGGCACGGCCCAGGTCACGGACCAGTACGGCCGCAGCCGCTCCTCGACCGGGCGGTCGGCCAGGAGGGCGGGGTCGAGGGGGCCGTGGTGGCTGACGGTGCGCCAGCGGCGGGTGGTGCCCGCGCCGGGGACGGGAGCCGGGAGCGTGCCCGTGTCGTGGACGTGGACGTACGCGTCCGGGGTCGTGCGGCGCAGCTCGCGTACGCCCTCCGGAGTCTCGACCACCAGCTCCGCGAGGCCCGGCAGGGTCAGCAGCAGCGCGTCGTCGACGTCCGCGAGGAGCCGCTCGGCGAGGGCCTCGGCCGCGGCGTCGCGCAGCGGCAGCACCACGACGGTGTCGTACCCGTCGGGCGCGGTGCCCTCGGCGGGCAGCGGGAGGCGCAGCAGCGGTACGTGGCCGTCGCGGCGCCGCAGCTCGTCGCCGAGGCCGGGGCTGGCCTGCGCGGCCTGGTGGGCGAGGTCGCGGGCCTCCGCGAGGGACCAGCGGACGCCGCCGTGGCGGCCGAGGACGGCGGGTTCGTCGCTGACGGCGAGGACGGCGGCGAAGCCTACGCCGAAGCGACCGACCGCCCCTACGGGGGCGGGGGCGGGGGTGCCGTCGGGGGCTTGGGCTTGGCCGGGGGTCCCGGGGGCGGGGGTGCCGTCGGGGGCGGGGGCCTCGCGTTTCGCCGAGGCTCGGAGCGTGGACAGGGACTCGACTCCGGTCGCGTCCAGCGGGGCGCCCGTGTTGGCCGCCGCGAGGAGGGCGGGGTGGTCGGGGCCCGCCGGGTGCAGGGTGAGCCGGAGGCGGCCGGGGACGCCCGCGCGGGCGGCGGCGTCGGCGGCGTTCTGGGCGAGCTCGACGACGAGGCGGTCGCGGTAGCCGCCGAGGACGAGGTCCTCCTCGGAGTTGGCGTCCTCCCTGAAGCGGGCGGGGCTCGCGCCCCAGGAGTCGAGGACGCCGCGTCGCAGCCGCGCCGTACCGAAGGGGTCGGCGCCCCCTTCGACAGCTGTCGCCCTCATGCTCACCCTGTGCCTCCGCTCCTCGTGGTTGACGCGCCCGAAGGTATCGCGTGTGCGGGGGTGCGCCTGCCCGGGAGGGGGCGGGGGTAACGCGTGGCGCCTCGGTAGGGGGCGGGGTGCGGCGGGGGTGCGGGGTCCTTTTGGGGTCCCGTTGCCCGGGGGCGCCGTTTTTGCGCAGTTCCCCGCGCCCCTTGGGTGGATGGGGTGATCCGGTCACGGGGATGGATTGCCCGGGGGGCCGGGGGCGCTCCAGGGTGCACTCCTCAGATCACGAGCCGGAACCGTTTCCAGTCCTGGATAGCCCGGGTCTTGGCTCGTGCTCCTGCGGGGAGCACCCTTCCGACCCCCACCCCGGGGTACCCATACGATCCCGGTGTGATCGGGCCCCGTCAGGGGCGCGGGGAACTGCGCGAGGGTGGGGCACGCGCGCAACGTACCCACGCGCCCCGGGCCCTCCCGCGCAAGCGGTGCGCGCCGCCCGGCAGCAGGAAGCCCCGCCGTCCGGGGAACGGCGGGGCTTCGGCTGCTGGAAGGGTGCCTCAGCCGTTGTGCCGGGCGAAGTCCACGAACGCGGACCAGGCGGTGGCCGTCACCGTGAAGTGCGGCGCGGCAGGCGTCTTGCTGTCCCGGACCGGTACTCGACCGGTGGCCGCCGCGTACTCCGGCGCCCACTGAACGCACTGGCCGCCCTGACCGTCGCTGTACGTACTGCTGACCCAGCGCGTCTCACGCGGGGCTTGCGTGTTGCTCATTCGCGTGTTCCTCCATGATCGAACGGATGAGGCGCAGCGACCTGACTTCGGACTCCGCCGACGCGCGCAGCCGGTCGTACATGGCTGTCCCGGCGCGCACGCCAGACACGGAATCCGTCACGTACCCCTGCCCTACCGCCTCTGAATACAGGACCTTCGCTCCATCGGGTTGCGTAAGCAGGGTAAACGGCAGGCCGCTTGGGGGAGCGCCTGCCCCGAGCCGCCAAACTTGTAGCGTGACGTGGGGGCTGGCGGCCAGTTGCAACAGATGTTGCAACTGGCCTTCCATGACGGAAGGGCTTCCGACGACGGCACGCAGTGCAGCCTCATGGACGATGACCCACAAGAGCGGTGGATCTTCCCGCTCAATGGTCTCCGCACGACGTAGACGGGCTTCCACTCGTGCTTTGATCTGCTCGTCTGTCTCACGCGGATGCGCCGCTCGATAAACGGCCTCCGCGTACTGCCACGTCTGGAGCGCGCCCATTACAAAGGCCATGGAATAGTCCTCGACCAGAGCGGCAGTCTTCTCCAACTCGACGTACGGTACGAACCACTCGGGATGGCCGCCTACGTTGCTCAGCCGTTCCCGAAGCCGCGCGTACACCCCCGGCGTTCCGGCCGCCTTGTCGAGGGCGTCCGCGAAGGGTGCCGAGGCGAGGACCAGGCCGTTCTCCACCTTGCTGATATGCGACTGCCCGTAGTGGATCACTTCGGTGAATCCGTCTTGGGAGTACCCCAAGGCTTCGCGCAGCCGCTTGGCCTCTTCCCCGAAGTACTCCGCCGCGTTGGATGGTCCGTCTGATCCGCCGACGGTTTCGTTCACCTGTTCAACTCCCATCTATTCCCTACCCGTTGGCATGGGTCGGCCCCTTTTGAGCGTACGCGTGAATTGCCATGGTGGAAGTCCGATCAGTAAATGGACCGCCAGCGGAAAGGTGTGGTGCTGGACCATGGAAAGCGCCCTCATGCGAAGCAGACACCAGCTCCCCCGGCACGTGTACTGCGCCGAGGTGGTTGCCACGGGGCCCGTGGACGGCGGGACGGTTCGGGTTGTGCTCGGGGCTTTTCGGAGTCCGTACGTGGGCTTGGTGGTCAGGTGGCTGGTTGTTCAGGCGCATCGGGTGGCGGACGGGCTTGATCCCGCTCCTGATGTTCGGTGGGTTCGTCCTGGGCATCGGGGTGTGCTGGTGTCGTCGCCGGAGTGGGACCGGTTGCCGAGTGCTCCGGGTGCGTTGCGTGCCTGGTGTGCGGACCGGGTGGGGCGGCGGGTGGTGTGCGGGCGGCTCCGGGAGGGGCTGCCGGTGGTGGTCGAGGTCGCGGACCACACGGGGACGTACGCGTTGCGTGTGGTGCCGGTACGGGTGCGGCGTACCGGTCGTGCGCTCGCCGATGCGGGGCGCATTCCGTGAGGTACGCGCGTACCGCCCTGGTCGTGGTCGCCGTGTTCGCCGCGTGGGCGGTGGTCGGGTGGCTGCTCGCCGTGCCCCTCGCCCGCCCCTGACCCCTGTCTCTGAATCGTCCGAGGAAGAAGCCCCTGTGACTCAGTGCCATGCCCTGCTCGTGGCGTCCGCGCTGGCGGAGAGCGCCGTCGAACTGGCGGGAGGCGGTGACGTTTCCGAGGACGTACCTTCCCTCCTCACCTGCGAGTTGGACGACAAGCACGCGGGCGCGGATCACGCGGCGCTCGTGCTGTTCCTGCCCGGACCCTCGGGGCGCGCGGTGTGGGTGCGCTGGCAGCGGTTCGATCCCCGGCTGTCGGTCGTGGACCCCTGCGCGGGGGAGGAATCGGGCGGCGACGTCTGCCTGTTGTTCGCCGAACATCCCGGAGGCCATCTGTGGCCCGAGGACATCGACCCCGTACGGGGAGCCCACCCCTCTGAAGAGAACGGATGAAACTCATGGCGCATGCCGACATCGACCCCGCCCGTCCGCCCCGCCGCCGTATCGGCGCGGTGGTACTGGTGCGGGACCAGGACGGGTCCGTACTCCTGGTGAAGCCGACGTACAAGCACGCGGACAACCGCCTCGGGTGGCAACTCCCCGGTGGGGGCGCGCATCCGGACGAGACCGTGGCGGCGGCTGCCGCGCGGGAGCTGTACGAGGAGACCGGGCTGCGCCGCCACATCTCGCACGCGCTGATGATCGACCAGATGCCCGCCAGCGAGGACAGCGCCGAGGGGATCAACATCGTCGTCGACGGGGGCATCCTCACCCCGCAGGAGGCCCGTGCCGTGCGCCTTCCGGAGAGCGCCGTCGCCGAGCTGTCCGCGCTGCGGTGGGTGCCCATGGGCGACCTGGACAAGCACGCCCTGCCGTACCAGGCCGCCCGGATCCGCGCCGCCGCCCGCGCGTACGAGTTCGGCATGCGGTTGCCGCTCTACCGGCGCGGCGAACCCGCCAGGGCGTAGGACGCCCCCGGGCAATCGCCCCAGGGGCCCGACGCACCCGGAAAACGCACCCTCCCCACCCGCCCGAAAATATTTCTGAAGTCACCTGCAACCCCCGTGGGGGTCGCACGTCTATCCCAATGAAGGCAGCGATACGGCCAACGGCACCGGGGGGAACCGGGACGAGGCCCAGCAGCCCGCTTTTCCACAGGTCCGACACGCCAGGGGGTCCCGCACCATGAAGACGCACCTTTCGTCCCGATTCATCACCCGTACCGCCGCCATCGCCATCACCGTGGCGCTCTCCGCCATCGCCCCCGCCGCCGTGGCGAACGCGAGCACCGGCGCGGTCGCCGTCACCGCCAAGGCGCCCGCGTCCGCCCTCGTCACCAACGTCCAGACCGAGGGCGGCTTCACGCTCGGCGAGCGCTCCATCTTCCGCGCCGAGATCCGCAACGGCTCCACCGCTCCGGTCAAGAACGCCACGGGCCTGATCACGGTGGCGTACGGCAAGCACGTCAACGCCGCGCTGGAGCCCGTACCCGCCGACCTCTCCAAGGTCACCGTCGAGCAGGTCGTGAACGGCGAGCGGGTGCGGCTGCCGCTGACGCGGGGTCAGAACGGCGCCCTCCAGGCGACGTACCGCATCGCGGGAACCGTCGCGCCGGGCGGGACCGCCACCGAGCGGTTCGCCGTCCGCATCGAGCGGTCGATCCCCGCGACGGTCGACATGGGCGAGGTGGCCATCGGCGCGTACGCCGACGGCTCGCACGCCGACGCCGTCGGCTTCGGCATCAACCGCAACCCCTCCCACGACACCGGCTTCGACGCGAAGATCACCGGCGTGGACGGCGCGATCCAGCTCGCCCTCGGCGGCAAGCCCGTCGAGTTCGACGTGAAGCTCACCAACCGCTCGGGCAGGGACCAGGCGACGAGCGACTTCTTCTTCGTCATGCCGAAGGCCGCGGACCTGGACCCGGAGCACGTCACCGTCGAGCGGCTCGGCGCGGGCCGCGCCTGGCGGCAGGTGAAGCTCGGCTCGCAGGACCAGTCGGTGCTGGGCAACCTCGACTCGACCGTGCTGAAGAACGGCGCGACCCGCACGTACACCCTCCGCCTCGGCCTCACCAAGCACTTCCCGAAGGCCGTGAAGGGCGGCAGGTTCGCCTTCAACGGGCCGGAGAACACCAACGTGGGCTTCGACTTCACCCCGGGCCGCGGCGGCAGCACCGGCGGGGGCGCCACGGGGCCGGAGACCAACCGCGAGCTGAAGGTCTCCCTCAACCGCGCGGCGGGCGCGGCCGGTTCGGTGCTGGCGCCGGGCGGCGCGGCCAAGGAGCTGACCGCGACCGTCACCAACCGGGGCAACATCTCGCAGCGGCCGCACTTCTTCGTCGAGGTCACGGACGAGAACGCCAAGCGCCGCCTGAAGGCCGGCGAACTCCGCGTCGAGCAGTACGTGAAGGCGGCCGGCTCGGGCTGGAAGCCCGTCCGGCTGGCCGACTCCAAGGCGGGCGGCCACCTCGTGGCCGAGGTCGAGCCGCGCGACGGCCGACGGCTGCCCACCGTCGCGCCCGGCGCGAGCGTCACCGTCCAGCTGCGGATCGCGGCCACCAAGGCCGTCGCGGCCAAGGGGTTCGCGGTGGCGCTCGAAGCGCGCGCCGAGCGCTCCTCGACCCGCGCGTCGCTGCCGTACCGGATCGACGCGGGCAAGACCGCTCAGGGCTCGCACGGCACCACCACCGCCACCACCACCTCGGCGACCGGCACGGGAACCGGTACGGGCGTGAAGACCGCCACGGGCACCGGCACCGGCGCGGACGCGAGCGGGCGGCTGGCGAAGACCGGCGGCGGCAGCTCCACGCCGCTGCTGATCGGCGCGACGGGCATGCTGGTCGCGGGCGGCGCGGGCGCGCTGCTGATCGCCCGCCGCCGTGCGCACTGACGTACGAAAAAGTGTGGATCATGAAGTAGCCTGCGCGGGCTGAAGTCGGTTACGGGGGTGGGGATCACCGGACGCTCCAGCACGAACGCCGTGTGTTCCGGAGGTACCGCCGCCATGACCGCTCCCCTCGCACTGCCGTTCGCCCCGTGGCCCTCGCTGCGGCGACTGCTCGCCGGACTCGCCGCGTTCGCCGCGGGCGGGGCGGGCCGACGGGACGGGGGGCACGGCTCCGCGACCGCAGGGGCGTCCTCCGCTCCGTACGGCCCCAAGCCCACCGTCACCGAGCTGTACCACTCCCACCGCCTGGCGATGGTCCGGCTGGCCGTCCTGCTCGTGGACGACCGGTCGGCCGCCGAGGACGTCGTACAGGACGCCTTCGTCGCGCTCTACAAGCGGCACGGGGAGCACCTCGCCGACGTCGACAACGCCCTGGGCTACCTGCGTACGTCGGTGGTGAACACGGCCCGTTCGGTGCTGCGCCGCCGCAAGACCGCGCGGGAGTACGTACCGCCGCACGAGGCCGACGCGCCGTCCGCCGAGGACCACGCGATCCTCGGCGACGAGCACCGGCGGGTGCTGACCGCGCTCGGCGGACTCACCGGCAGACAGCGCGAAGTGCTGGTGCTGCGGTACTGGTCCGACCTGAGCGAGGCACGGATAGCCGAGACGCTCGGCCTGTCGCGCGGCGCCGTGAAGTCCACCGCGAGCCGCGCGCTGGACGCGCTTGAACGGGCCCTCAAGGCCCAGGAGCTGGAGCCGGGATCAGCGCGATGAGCCCTCACGACAACGACGGCACCGGCCTCGGCGGCCGCGCCCCCACCGAGATCGAGGACCGGCTCACGCGCGCGCTCGCCGCCCGCGCGGACCAGGTCACCCACCACTCGCTGCGCCCCGGCGCGCCGCCCTCGCCCAACTGGGCCGCGCGCGGGCGCGGGCCGCTGGTGCTCGCGCTGGCCGCGGGGGTCGCGGCGGTGGCGCTGGTCGGCGGGGCGGCGGTGTCGTACTTCGACCGGGCCGCGCCCGAGCGGGCGCCGGTCGCCGGGGAGCCGTCCCCGCCCGCGCCGGTCTCCGGGTCGCCTTCGCCGTCGCCTTCGCCGGGCGGGAGCGCGTCGCCCGGCGCGACGGGCTCCCCCGACCCCTCGGGCTCGTCGGGCGCCCCGGACCCGGACGCCCCCGACTCGTCGGAGTCCTCCACCGACCCCGCCTCCCGTACGGTCACGGTCGCGTACGGCACCCGGAACCAGACCTTCGCCCTGCGTACGGGCAGCGGGGTCGCGTCCCTGTCGGCGACGGTCACCAACAACCTCGGCGAGGCGGTGCTCGGCGCGACCGACATGCTCACGATCGTCCCCGAAGGCGGTTCGCTGCGCCCCGGCGACGTGAACGTCTCCGTGCGGGACGGGGCGGGCGGGTGGCGGCCGGTGGGCCGCACGACGCCCGAGGGGTACGAGGCGCGGCTGACCGGCGCGGACGGGGGCGACCTCGGGGCGGGCGCTTCGCGGACGCACGAGGTGCGGGTGTCGCTGGGAGCGGGGTTCCCCTCCGGGGTGGGGCGGCTGAGGGTGTCGCTGTTCAGCGAGGCGGGCGCGGAGGAGTTGGTGTACGGGGGGTAGGGGGGCACCGCTCTTCGCCTGCGGCGGGGCACGCGTCTTTCGCCTGCGGCGGGCAGGCCCCTCCCCGCCCCTTCCCGAAAACCTGCCGGTGGCGAGCCCGCTTACGCGGGATGGGTACGCGCGGCATCTGCCCCACCCTCACGCAGTTCCCCGCGCCCCTGACGGGGCCCGTCCACACCGGGATCGTATGGGTACCCCGGGGTGGGGGTCGGAAGGGTGCTCCCCGCAGGAGCACGAGCCAAGACCCGGGCTATCCAGGACTGGAAACGGTTCCGGCTCGTGATCCGAGGAGTGCACCCTGGAGCGCCCCCGGCCCCTTGGGCAACCAACCCGTGACCGGATCACCCCATCCACCCAGGGGCGCGGGGAACTGCGCAAAAGACGCCGCCCCCGGGCAACGGGACCCTACGAGTGGCCCAGGTCCTCCGGCGGCGCGTCGGACGCCTCCGGGACCGAACCCGAGTCCCGCTCGGGCCGCAGCACGAACGCGTCCACCCGCATCGAATCCAGCACGTGCTCCGCCGGCCGGGTCGGCTTCGGCATCACGGCCGCCTCCGAGTGCCCACCGCACCCGTACGCCAGCGACACGACACGCCCGTCCGCGGGACCGAACTCGTTCGCGCACACGCCGAACGCCTGCCGCAGCGACCCCGCGAGCGGCACCAGGAACGCGCACGACACGCACGACGCGGGCGCCGCCTGGGCCATCGGGGTCTTCGGGCCGAACGCCTCTTCCCAGCGGTCGGCCGCCGAGTGGAGCCCGTACCGCGAGAGCACCCGCGCCCGGCGCATGCCCAGCTCGTCGGCGAGCGCCGCGATGGAGCCCCGGTCCGTGGCAGCGGCGGACGGCCGCGTCGTCAGCACCGCGTCCTCGGATTCGAGCACCCGCTCGACCGCGTCCCCGGCACCCGGGGCAGCCGCGTCAGAGCCGACCGCGCCCGAGCCGACCTCACCCGAAAGCGCCGCGGCCTCCGCGGCTTCCGCGGACACCGCGGAATTCGGCGGCGGCTCCTCCTCGCCCGTGTACCCGGGTTCGAGCCGCAGGTCCTCCGCCTCCGTCGGCAGCAGGTCCCCGGGGCCCATGTCGCCCGGCCGCAGCCGCTCGCTCCACGGCACCCACTCGGGTGCCAGGAGGGCGTCCGCGCCCGGCAGCAGGACCGCCTCGTCGAGCGTGACGACCTTCGCGCGGGACGCGCGGGCCACGGTCACCGCCCAGCGCCAGCCCCGGTACCCGGGCTCCTTGCACTCGAAGAAGTGCGTGACGACCCGGTCACCCTCGGAGACCACCGAGACGTGCTCGCCCACCACTCCGGGCGCGGCGGCCTCCTCGGCCGCCTCGCGGGCAAGGTCTACCGCCTCGGCGCACAGCCGGTCGGGTACGGGCGTACGGGGGGCACGGGCAGTACGGGCAGTACGGCTTCGCGTCGTCGCAGCACTCACAGGTCTCGCTTCTCTCCATACGCCGTCTCACGAGCGCGCCGGACAGTCGGCTGTTCCGTGCGGGTGGTGGCGGGCGGAGCGGACCTGAGGGCCGCGTCGACGTCCGCGCACCCGCGATGACTGACTCGGGCGCACCTTCTGGCACCCATTCTGCTGGATGACGGAGAGGCGCGCGGCCAAGAACAACCGCCGGTGGCGCGCTACGCACGCTACCCCCTCAACCGCCCCCCGCCCACATGCCCGTCCGAATCCCGGTTCGGAGAACGTGATGGAACGTGATGGACGGCGGCCTGTTGGGGCACTATGACGGGGTGGCAGCCGCAAGGTCGTCGGACGGACCCGGGGCCCTCGCGAGGGCGGGCCGGGCGGTCGGGCGCGCCCTCCACCTGCCGTTCACGGGCACGGCGAAGGGCATCAGAAAGGCGACGCACGCGCACGGCGCGGGCGAGTCGGGCCTGGGCAAGCTGATCGAGCTGCACGCCGTCAACGGCGCGGGCGACGTCATGATCACGGTGGCGCTGGCCTCGACGGTGTTCTTCTCGGTGCCGACCGACGAGGCGCGCGGCCGGGTCGCGCTCTACCTCGCGATCACGATGGCGCCTTTCACCCTCCTCGCGCCGGTGATCGGCCCGCTCCTGGACCGGATCCCGCACGGGCGGCGCGCCGCGATGGCGGGCGCGATGCTGGCGCGGGCCCTGCTGGCGCTGGCGATGTCGGGCGCGGTCGCGACCGGGGGCCTGGAGCTGTACCCGGCCGCGCTCGGCGTGCTGGTCTCCTCGAAGGCGTACGGCGTGGTGCGCAGCGCCGTCGTGCCGCGTCTCCTGCCGCCCCGCTTCTCACTCGTGAAGGCGAACTCCCGGGTCACCCTCGCCGGGCTGCTGGCGACGGGCGCGGCGGCCCCGATCGGCGCGGGGCTGCACAGGATCGGCCCCGAATGGCCGCTGTACGGCGCCTGCGCGGTCTTCGTCGGCGGCACGGTCCTGGCGTTCACGCTGCCGCACAAGGTCGACTCGGCGAAGGGCGAGCGCACCGCGCACCTCGTGCCGCACGGCGGCCGCAAGCCCACGCTGCGCAACGTCGGCCCGTCGGTCCTGCACGGCCTCCAGGCCAACGCCGCGCTCCGCTCGCTCTCCGGCTTCCTGATCTTCTTCCTGGCGTTCCTGCTGCGCGAGCACCCGCTGGCGGGGCAGAGCGCGGCGGTGTCGCTGGGCATCGTCGGCGTGGCGGCGGGGGTCGGCAACGCGTGCGGCACGGCGGTCGGCGCGTGGCTGCGGGAGCGCGGCCCCGAAGTGATCATTGCCACGGTGCTGGGCATCGCGCTGAGCGTCGCGATCTGCTCCGCGGTGTTCTTCAGCGGGATCCTGATGGCGGTGCTGGGCGCGACCGCGGGGCTCTGCCAGGCGCTGGCGAAGCTGTCGCTGGACGCGGTGATCCAGCGGGACGTGCCGGAGGAGGTCCGTACGTCCGCTTTCGCCCGTTCCGAGACGCTGTTGCAGATGGCGTGGGTGGTCGGCGGCGGCATCGGCATCGCGCTGCCGCTCAACGGGGTGCTCGGCATGTCGGTCGCCGCGACCCTCCTCGCGACCGGCGCGGCCATGTCCGTTCGGGGCCTGTTGAGCGCGGCGCGACACGGCACGGCCCACCCGCGCGTGGCGTGAGTGGACGGGCCCGATAGCCTTCGCCCCATGACCGTTGCGTTCACTTCCGGTAAGGGCCGCCGAATCGGCATCGCACTTGGTGCCGTCTCCGCCGGGCTCCTTGTCCTCTCCGCCTGCGACAAGCCGTCGCCGTTCGCGACCGTGACGGTCGGCAGGGACTCCGTGAGCGGCGAGGCCGCCTGCTACAACGACGGCAAGCAGCTGGAGCCCAAGAAGGTCGCCCAGTGCCTCAAGAGCGGCGAGAGCATGACGATCTCGATCGAGGACCTCCAGGAGCAGATCCGCTTCGGCGTGGACCCCGAGGTCGCGGACAAGGGCTGGTCGCTCTTCCTCGACGGCCAGCCGGCCGAGCGCGAGGCGTTCAAGAAGACGTACCGCACCGAGGTCGCCGCCGCCTTCTTCCAGGCCCCGCAGAGCATGACCGGCGAGCCCGGCAAGGCTCCCAAGGAGCGGAAGATCGCGATCGTCGCGGGCGAGCCGAACAAGACCGTCTACGGCATCTGGCAGTTCACCCTCAAGAACAAGGAATCCTGATTCCTCCCCGCATCCTCGTCGTGACCGCGGTCCCCGCAGAGCGGGACGCGGTCACGCGTGCGTTCGCGCCCGGTTTGGCCGAGGTGATCGCCGCCGGGGTCGGCCCCGCGGCGGCCGCGGCGGGCGCGGCGCGGGCGCTCGCGCTGGCCCCGTACGACCTGGTGGTCTCGGCCGGCATCGCGGGCGGCTTCGACGTGCCGCTCGCCTCCGCGGTCCTCGCGGACGCGATCGTCGCAGCCGATCTGGGCGTGCGGACCCCCGAGGGCTTCGCCCCGGTCACCTCGCTGGGCTTCGGCACCGACACGCACGTCCCGCCGCCCGCGCTCGTCCGTGACCTGGCCGCCGCGACCGGCGCCGCGACCGGCCCCCTGCTCACCGTCTCGACCGTGACCGGCACCGCCGGGCGCGCCGCCGAGCTGCGCGCCGCGCACCCGGGCGCGGTGGCCGAGGCGATGGAGGGCTTCGGGGTCGCGGAGGCCGCGGCGCAGGCGGGCGTACCGGCCCTGGAGCTGCGGACGGTCTCCAACGCGGTGGGCCCGCGCGACCGGGCCGCCTGGCGCATCGGGGACGCCCTGGCGGCGCTCACCGAGGCCTTCGGGAAGACGCTCCCCGTACTGGAAGGTTGGCACCGGCATGACTGACCCGGCGAACGGCCCGCTGAAGATCGCGTACTCCCCCTGCCCCAACGACACGTTCGTCTTCGACGCGTGGGCGCACGGCCGGGTGCCGGGCGCGCCGCCGCTGGACGTGACGTTCGCGGACATCGACGTCACCAACGGCGTCGCGGAGTCCGGCACCGGGGACTTCGACGTCCTGAAGGTGTCGTACGCGGTGCTGCCCTGGATCCTCGACGAGTGGGCGCTGCTGCCCTGCGGCGGGGCGCTGGGGCGCGGCTGCGGGCCGCTGGTGCTGAGCCGGGAGCCCGGTCTGGACTTGGCCGGGAAGACGGTCGCGGTGCCGAGCGAGCGCTCCACGGCTTACCTGCTGTTCCGGCTGTGGGCGGCCGACGTGGTGCCCGGCGGGGTCGGGGAGGTCGTGGTGCTGCCGTTCCACGAGATCATGCCCGCCGTGCGGGACGGCCGGGTGGACGCCGGGCTCGTCATCCACGAGGCCCGCTTCACGTACCGGGACTACGGGCTGCGCTGCCTGGCCGACATGGGCGAGCACTGGGAGGCCACGACCGGCCACCCCATCCCGCTCGGCGCGATCGTCGCCAGGCGCTCGCTGGGCGACGACGCGCTGCGGCGGCTCGCCGCTTCCGCGCGCGCCTCGGTCGGGGCGGCGTGGGCCGACCCGGAGGCGTCGCGGCCCTACGTACGCGAGCACGCGCAGGAGATGGACCCGGCCGTGGCCGATCAGCACATCGCGCTGTACGTCAACGACTTCACCGCCGACCTCGGGGACGCGGGGTACGCGGCGGTGCGGGGACTGCTGGAGCGGGCGGCCGCGGAGGGCCTGGTGCCGCCGGTGAAGCCCGGGGCGCTGGACTTCGTCTGAGTTCCGGGCGTGCGGTTCCGGGCGTGCGGTTCCGGGTGCGTACGCGAAGAGGGGCGGGGGGGGCCGCGGGGGGGGGGGCCCCCCCCCCGGCGCGCGCGCCCCCCCCCCCCCCCCCCCCCGGCGCCCCCCCCCCCCCCCCCCCCCCCCCCCCCCCCCCCCCCCCCCCCCCCCCCCCGTAACGTGGGGGGGGGGGGGGGGGGGGGGGGGGGGGGGGGGGGGGGGGGGGGGGGGGGGGGGGGGGGGGGGGGGGGGGGGGGGGCGGGCGGGGGGGGGGCCCCCCCCCCCGGGGGGCCCCCCCCCGCCCCTCTTCGTGCGCGTACGCCAGGTCACACGTCCAGCTGGTCGGCGACCGCGCGGAGCAGGCCCGCGATCTTCTTGCCCGCCGCCTTGTCGGGGTAGCGGCCGCGCTCCAGCATCGGCGTGATGTTCTCCAGGAGCGTCGTCAGGTCCTGCACGATCGACGCCAGCTCGTCCGGCTTGCGGCGCTGCGCGGCCGCGACGGACGGGGTCGGGTCGAGGACGGTCACCGAGAGCGCCTGGTCACCGCGCTGTCCGGCCACGACGCCGAACTCGACGCGCTGTCCGGGCTTGAGCGTCTCGACCCCGGCCGGAAGCACCGACGAGTGGACGAAGACGTCCCCGCCGTCGTCCCGGGAGAGAAAGCCGAAGCCCTTCTCGCTGTTGAACCACTTGACCTTGCCGGTAGGCACGTCTGTCCTCGTCCTCGTACTCGGTGAAAAACGGCTCTGGATAGCACTACAGCGGGTCAACGTTGACCCGCCACCCCCAAGGCTAATGGTCCGCTGGCTGGTGACAAGACGTCGCCGGGTGGTTCCTGCGCCACGGGGAACTACCCTGACCCGGTGACCAGTGAAACCCAGCACGACCAGCCCGCTGCCGGTGATCGGCTTGTTCGCGTCGGTGCGATCGTCTTCCTCGTCGGCGCCGTGGCGACCCTCGTCACGGTCGCCCCGCTGTTCCTCGGCACGGACCCGTTCCCGCCGGTCGCGTACGCGATCTGCATGCTCATGGGGGTCGGCTTCGCGATCTCCGGGGCGGGCGTGCTGAAGTCCGTGGCGGCGCAGCGCAGGCAGGCGCGGGCGTCCTAGCGGGGCTCGGGCCGGGGCTCGGGCGGGGACTTTTCGGGGGCGGTCAGGCCCCGGGCCGGGCCGCGTGCTCCCGCAGCCACTGCGGGAAGGCGCCCAGGTCCGGCAGGACCGTGTCCGCGCCCGCCGCGCGGAGTTCGTCCGCCGAGCAGGGGCCCGTCGGCACGGCCACCGCGTGCGCGCCCGCCGCGTGCGCGCCCCTGACGTCGCCCGTGTGGTCGCCGACGTACACCGAGGCGCCGTACTCGCGCAGCGCCTCGCCCTTCGCCTCCGCCCACAGCCAGCCGATCACCGCGTCCGGCTCGATGCCCAGGTGCGCGAGGTGCAGCTTGGCGTTCGGCTCGTACTTGGCGGTGACGACGATGCTGCGCCCGCCCAGGGCCCGTACCGCTTCGACGGCCTCGCGGGCGCCGGGCAGCGCGGGCGTCGGGGCGATGGCGCGTGTGGGGTAGATCTCGCGGAACCGCTCGGCCATGGCCGGCACGCGCTCCGCGGGGAACCACTCGGAGAGTTCCTGGTCCAGGGGCGGGCCGAGCCGGGTGACGGCGAGGTCGGCGTCGATGAAGGTGCCGCTCTCCTCGGAAAGCGCCTGGTAGACGGCGCGGATTCCGGGGCGCGAGTCGATCAGCGTCATGTCGAGGTCGAAGCCGACGGTGAACCGCGGGGTCTGTGTAGTGGCCATGCGGACCATTGTCCCCAGCCGCCGCGGCAAGGCCGCTGCTTAGACTTAGCCGGGCCTTACCAGCATCTCGCGCACCTCCGGCACGTCTCCGCGCACGTCCCCGCACGTCTCCGCGTACCTCCCGCACTCCTCCCGACGGGAAACGATGTCTGCCGCTCCCCGCAGCTCCAGACGCGCTGTCGCGACGGCGGTCGCCGTCGTGGCGCTGCTGCTGGCCGTGCTCCTCAGCCTCGCCGTCGGCGCCCGCGCCGTCGCCCCGGCCACGGTGCTCGACGCGCTGCTGGGCCACGGCGGCGGCAACGACGCCGAGGTGGTGCGCGGCCTGCGGGTGCCGCGCACCGCGGTGGCCGTGCTGGTCGGCGTCGCGCTGGCCCTGGCGGGCACGGCGCTCCAGGGCATCACCCGCAACCCGATCGCCGACCCCGGGATCCTCGGGATCAGCCAGGGCGCGTCGGTCGGCGTGGTCCTGGCGATCGCGTTCGCGGGCGTCCACACCCTCTCCGGCTACGTCTGGTTCGCCTTCGCGGGCGCGGCCCTCGCCGCCGTCGCGGTGTACGCGATCGCGTCAGGCGGGCGGGGCGGGGCCACGCCCGTGAAGCTCGCGCTGGGCGGCGCGGCGATCAACGCGCTGCTGGTGTCCGTGACGACGGGGGTCCTGACGACCCGGGCGTCCGCGCTGGACGAGTTCCGGTTCTGGCAGGTCGGCTCGGTCGCCGGACGCGACGCGGAGGTCATTGGCCAGATCTGGCCGTTCCTGCTGGCCGGTGTCGTCCTCGTGCTCTCCGTCGCCCGGGGACTCGACGCGCTGGCGCTGGGCGAGGACGTGGCGAAGGGCCTGGGGCAGCGGGTCGCGACGGTGCGGATCGTGGGCGGCCTGGGCGCGACGGTCCTCACCGGGGCGGGCGTGGCGGCGGCCGGCCCCATCGCGTTCGTCGGCCTGGCCGTCCCGCACGTCGCGCGCGCCGTCGTCGGCGGCGACCACCGCTGGGTACTGCCCATGGCGGCGCTGATCGGCCCCGTGATGCTGCTGGTCGCGGACGTCGTCGGCCGGGTGGTGTTCCCGCCGAGCGAGGTGCCAGCGGGCGTGACGACGGCACTCATCGGGGTGCCGTTCCTGGTGGTCCTGGTGCGGCGGAAGGCGGTCCCGGCATGAGCGGCACGGCCGTCGACGACACGGCCGCGGACGGCGCGGGGGCCGGGGGCGCGGCGCGGGTGCGTCCCGCCGGGTACTCCCGCGTACGGCTGAACAGGGCGACGTTCCTGGTGCACCGCCGCTCGCTCGCCGCCGCGGGCGGCCTCGCCGCGCTGCTCGCGGCGGTCTGCGTCGCGTACCTCTGCGTCGGCGAGGGCTTCGTCTCCCCCGCCGAGGTCCTGAAGGTCGCCGCCGGGCGGCCGTCCCCCGACGAACTGGTCGTCGGCACGCTGCGGCTGCCCCGCATGACGGTCGGCCTGCTGGTCGGCGCGGCCTTCGGCATCGCCGGCGCGCTCATCCAGACCGTCGCCCGCAACCCGCTCGCCAGCCCCGACATCATCGGCGTCAGCCAGGGCGCGAGCGCGGTCACCGTCGGCGCGCTGACCTTCGGCGTCACCTCGTACACCGTCCTGCCGTACCTCTCAGTGGCGGGCGGCATCGCCGCCGCCGCGCTCGTCCACCTCTTCGCCTGGCGCGGCGGCCTGCACGCCACGCGCTTCGTCGTCATCGGCATCGGCTTCGCGATCGCCCTGCGCTCGATCACCACCCTGTTCATGTCCAAGGGCGACTACCTGGTCGCCCAGCAGGCCCAGATCTGGATGACCGGATCGCTCAACGGCCGGGGCTACGAGGAGGCCGCGCCGCTCTCCTGGGTGCTCCTGCTGCTCCTGCCCGCGATCCTGTGGGCGGCCCGCGCGCAGCGCACGGTGGCCCTGGACGACGACACGGCGACCTCGCTCGGCGTACGCCTGAACAGGGTGCGCCTCGGGCTCGTCCTGCTCGGGGTCGTCCTCGCGTCGGTGGCGACGGGCGCGGCGGGGCCGGTCGACTTCGTGGCGCTGCTGGCGCCGCAGATCGCGCGGCGCACGACGCGCACCGCGCAGATCCCGTTGCTGTCGTCCGCGCTGACGGGCGCGGTGATCGTGGTCCTGGCGGACCTGCTGGCCCGCAGGCTCTTCTCGCCCACGGAGCTTCCGGTGGGCGTACTGACGGCCGCCGTCGGCGCCCCGTACTTGATCTGGCTCATCGTGCGGAGCCGTGGCGTCGGTGTGGGCGGAGGCAAGGCATGAGCATGAGGCGGGGACAGGAGAAGGCGCCTGAGGCCGGGGCGGAGGCGGGGGGCGGCAGTCGGCTCGCCGCCCGTGCGCTGACGCTCGCCTACGACGACCGCACGGTCGTCCACGAGCTGGACCTGGCGGTCCCCGACGGGCGCGTCACCGTCATCGTCGGCCCCAACGCCTGCGGCAAGTCGACGACGCTGCGGGCGCTGGGACGGCTGCTGAAGCCGCGCGGCGGCGCGGTGCTCCTGGACGGCGCGGAACTGTCCACCCTGCCCACGAAGCGGATCGCCCGGTCGATCGGGCTGCTGCCGCAGGCCCCGGCCGCCCCCGAGGCGATCACCGTCGCCGACCTCGTCTCGCGCGGGCGCCAGCCGCACCAGGCGTGGTGGAAGCAGTGGTCGGACGAGGACGAGCGGGCGGTACGGGACGCGATGGAACGCACCGACGTCGCGGCGCTCGCCGAGCGGTCCGTGGACGAGCTGTCCGGCGGGCAGCGGCAGCGGGTGTGGATCGCGATGGCGCTCGCGCAGGAGACGGACCTCCTGCTGCTCGACGAGCCCACGACGTACCTGGACATCTCCCACCAGGTGGAGGTCCTGGACCTGGTGCGCCAGCTGAACCACGAGCGGGGGCGGACGGTGGTGATCGTCCTGCACGACCTCAACCAGGCCGCCCGGTACGCCGACCACCTCGTCGCGATGAAGGCGGGGCGCGTCGTCGCCGAGGGGCGGCCTTCGGAGGTGGTGACGGCGGGGCTGGTGCGGGAGGTGTTCGGGCTGGAGGCGGTGGTGGTGCCGGATCCGGTGACGGGGTTGCCGTTGGTGGTGCCGGCGGCGCCCTGGGCGCCGTAGGCGCCCGTCTTTCGGGGGCCTTTTGGGGTCCCGTTGCCTCGGGGTGCCGTTTTTTGCGCAGTTCCCCGCGCCCCTGGGTGGATGGGGTGATCCGGTCACGGGGATGGTGTGCCCGGGGGGCCGGGGGCGCTCCAGGGTGCACTCCTCAGATCACGAGCCGTGGCCGTTTCCAGTCCTGGGTAACCCGGGTCTTGGCTCGTGCTCCTGCGGGGAGCACCCTTCCGACCCCCACCCCGGGGTACCCATATGCCCCCGGTGTGAACGGGCCCCGATAGGGGCGCGGGGAACTGCGCGAGGGTGGGGCAGATGCCGCGCGTACCCATCCCGCGTAAGCGGGCTCGCCACCGGCAGGTTGGGGAGCCGGGGCGGTCCCGGGGACACGGCCCTCGCGGAGAAGCGGCCCTTTGGGGGCGCGCTGGGTAGGGACTTCCGTGACCGGTTCCGCCGCCAGCCGACCGAGAGGCCAGCCCCATGACCGTCACCTCAGCCCGTACCCTCGCCCTCGCTCTTGCCGGTGTCCTCGCGCTCTCCGCCTGCGGGTCGTCCGACGACGGCGACACCGCCTCGGGAGACACGCACACCGTCAAGACCGCGATGGGCGACGTCACCGTCAAGGACGCCCCTCGTCGTGTCGTCGTCCTCGACACCGCCGAGCTGGACTCGGTGATCACGCTCGGCGTGAAGCCCGTGGGCGCCACCCACGTGGAGACCTCGGACGGCTTCCTGAGCTACGTGCCCAGGGAGAAGCTCGAAGGCGTCAAGGACGTCGGGGAGATGATGAACCCCAACCTGGAGGCCGTCGCCGCGCTCAAGCCCGACCTCATCCTGACCAGCAAGATCCGGCACGCCGACAAGTACGAGCAGCTGAAGAAGATCGCGCCGACCGTCATGACGGAGACCACCGGTTACCCCTGGAAGGAGAACTTCCAGCTGCACGCGGACGCGCTCGGCAAGAAGGCGGAGGCGGCGAAGGCCGTCGCCGCGTACGGGGCCCACGCGAAGAAGGTGACCGCCGCGCTCGGCGGCCCCGCGAAGGCGAAGGCGACCGAGGTGAACGTCGTCCGGTTCATGGAGGGCGCGGACATCCGCGTCTACGGCGAGAAGAGCTACATCGCGACGGTCCTCAAGGACGTCGGCCTGGGGCGCGCGCCGATCTCCGCGAAGGCGAAGGACGGGTTCTCGTACGACCTCTCGCCCGAGAAGATCGACCTCGCGGACACCGATGTGATCTTCCGGTCGACGTACGGCGATCCGAAGAAGGCGAAGGAGACGCAGACGGTGGGCGGCGGGCTGTGGAAGAACATGCGGGCGGTCAGGACGGGGAACGTCCACGTGGTGGACGACGAGCTGTGGATCCAGGGGATCGGCTACACGGCGGCGGACAAGCTCCTGGACGAGCTGGAGTCCTTCCTGACGAAGTGAGGGGTTCCGCAGGGCGGGGTGGGTGGGCATGTGCGGCCCGGTACCCAATTGCTCGCGCAGTTCCCCGCGCCCCTGACGGGGCCCGATCACACCGAGGGCGTAATGGGTACCCCGGGGTGGGGGTCGGAAGGGTGCTCCCCGCAGGAGCACGAGCCAAGACCGGGGTTACCCAGGACTGGAAACGGTTCCGGCTCGTGATCCGAGGAGTGCACCCTGGAGCGCCCCCGGCCCCTTGGGCACTCAACCCGTGACCGGATCACCCCATCCCCCTAGGGGCGCGGGGAACTGCGCAAAAAAACGGCACCCCCGTGCAACGGGAACCCAAGAGGACCGGGCACCCCGTGCCGCGCAAAAGACGGCACCCCGAGGCAACGGGACCCCAAAGGACCGGGCCCACCACAGGACCACCCGGTCAAACCTTCCGCGCCCGCCACACCAGATACGCCGCAGACCCCAGCGCAGCCCCCCGCACCACCCAGGGCCACGTCTCCGCCATCGCCGCCTTCATCGCGCCCTCCGCGATGGGCGCCCCCCAGCGCCCCTCGACGCGGCCCCACAGCCACACCGCGCCGCCGGCGACCGCGACCCCGGGCAGCCCCATCGCGGCCCACTTCGCCTGGGCGCGGCTCAGCTTCCGGGAGAAGTACGCCAGTACCCAACCGCCGCCGAGCGCGAACACCGAACCCGTCACGACCCCCGCGACCAGCAGCGCGGCAGCCAGCCAGAGCAGTGGGTTACGGAACTGGAACCGCCACCTCCGGCCCGTCCGCGCCCCTTCCTCCGCGTCCCCGTCGGCCCCGGCCTCCGCCTCCGTGCCGTCCGCCTCGTCGGACTCCTCGTCGGGCTCCTCCTCGCCCTCCGCACCGCCCTTCCCGGGCTTGTCCGTCTCCGGGGGCCGTAGTATCTCCGGGATCTCCACGCCCCCGACGAACCCGGGCACCCCGGTCGCCCCCGACGAGAACGGCCCCGCCTCCAGGCGCCACCAGTCGACCCCGTCGGACGGGCCGAGTTCGTCGGAACCGGCGAGGTGCGGCGGCGCGCCGCCCGTGGCGGGCGGGAACACGGCGAACTCCGCGCTCTCCTCCGTACCGCGCGCCCCACCCGTACCGCGCGCCCCGCCCTCGCTCCCGGAGCCGCCGCCTTCCGCCCCGTCGCCGCGCCGGGGCCGGGGCACGACCTTGCCCAGCCCCCGCACCAGCCCGGCCCCCAGCCCCGAACCGGCGCCGCCCGCGCCCGAACCCGGACCCGCGCCAGAACCCGGACCCGGACCCGAGTCACCCCGCCCTGCCGCCGCATCCGAGCCGCCGCCCGCGCCGCGCCCAGCGCCGGAAGCAGCGCCGGAACCCTTCCTGAACCTGGGCCCGGCCTCCGCCCCCGCGCCACGCCCAGCCCCCGAACCGGACCCGGACCCCGAGCCCGGCCCCCGGCCCAGCCCGAGGAATCCCCCCAGCCCCCTCGGCTCGGGGGGCTCCTCCTCGCCCAGCGGCGTCACGTCCACCGTGCCGTCCGACGCCGCCGCCACCACCGCTTCCGGGGAGCCCAGACGGGTGAGGAGGCGGCGTACCGTCGCGGGGCTGTCCGCCGTGCCGAGCCCGCCGCGCTGCCGGTCGATCTCGGCGCGCAGCTTCGTCACCAGCCTCATGCGCGTGCCCGAGGGCAGCTGGTTCTGCTGGGCCAGGTCGCCGACCCGGCTCAGATAGTCGTAGACGAGCTGGTCGCTCTCGATCCCCACCGCGTCGTTCTCCCTCTGCCCTGCCCTGCCAGGTCCGCCCCGGACCGTACTGCCACCCGCCCTGCCCCGACCGTAGCGCCACAGGCACTACCGTGGGGCGGATGGGGACCACACCGACGGGTACCACTCAGTCCGACCAGTCCGACTCCGCCCAGTCAGGCTCCGCACGGCCCGGCCCCGCGCCGGCCGACCCGGAACAGGCCGACGCGACACCGGCCGACGCGGAACAGGCCGACACCGCGCAGGCCGCCACCGCACCGACCGACGCGGCGCCCACCGGCGTACCCGCGAGCACCCCCGCACCCCCTCCCGCCCGCACCCACGCACCCGCACCCGCGTCCGCCCCGCCCCGCACTCTCGCCGAGGCGCTCCGCGCCCGTGACGACGCCTCGCTCGCCGCGCTGCTGCGGGCGCGGCCCGACCTGCTGGGGCCCGTACCGAACGACCTCACGCAGCTCGCGACCCGTGCCGGGACCCGGGCGTCCGTCGTGCGGGCGCTGGAGCACCTGGACCGGTTCGCGCTCCAGGTCGCGGAGGCGCTGGCGGTGGCGCCCGACCCCGCTCCGTACGACGTGCTGCGCGCGCTCCTCGCCGGGGACGACGGCGACGCGGCCGTCGAGAGGGCGCTGCCCGGCGCCGTCGCGACGCTCCGCGAACAGGCGGTCCTGTGGGGCGACGACGAGCGGCTGCGCCTCGTGCGCACCGCGCGCGAGCTGTTGACCCCGTCCCCGCAGCACCCCTCGCCCACCGGGCTGGGGCCGACCGTCGCCGAGGCGACGTCGGGCATGTCGCCGGGGCGCATCCAGGAGGTCATCGCCGCGACGGGGCTGCCGTCCACGCACGACGCGGTCTCGGCGGTCGCGGCGCTCACCGGGCTGTTCACCGACCGGCGGCGCATGGCCGGGCTGCTGGACACCGCGCCGGCCGAGGCGCTGGCGGTGCTGGACCGGCTGGTGTGGGGGCCGCCGTACGGCGAGGTGAGCGCGAGCCCGGCGCCGCCCGTGCGATGGCTGCGCGACCGGGGGCTGTTGCTCCCCGCGTCGGCGCGCACGGTCGTGCTGCCCCGCGAGGTCGCGCTGCACCTGCGCGGCGGCCGGGCGCACCGGCACCCGGAGCCGGACGCGCCGCTGGTCGCGGCGCGCACCGAGTACCGTCCCCAGGTTGTGGACAACGCGGCGGCCGCGCAGGCGCTCGGCGCCCCGGCCACCGTCGAGGACCTGCTGAAGTCCTGGAACGGCGGCGGTCCGCCCGTGCTGCGCGCGGGCGGCCTGTCCGTACGGGACCTCAAGCGCACCGCCGCCGCCCTGGACACCACCGAGCAGCTCGCCGCGTTCTGGCTCGAACTCAGTTACGGGGCGGGCCTGTTGGCCTCCGACGGCGAGGCGGACGAGCGGTACTGCCCCACGCCCACGTACGACGAATGGCTCGAAGGGCCGCCCGCGACCCGCTGGGCGTTGCTGGCCACGACCTGGCTGGCGGGCACCCGCACGTCGGGGCTGGTCGGCGGGCAGGACGCCAAGGGGCGCACCCTCTCGGCGCTCGGCCCCGAGCTGGACCGCTCGGCGGCGCCCGAGGTGCGGCGCAGGGTGCTGGCCCTGCTGGCCGCGCTGCCCGACGGCACCTCGCCCGACCCGGAGTCGCTGCTGGCGCGGCTGCGTTGGGAGCGTCCGTTGCGCGGGGCGAGCGGTTCGGCGGTGGACCTGCGGGCGCGGCTCGCGCTGTGGACGCTGAACGAGGCGGAGCTGCTGGGGGTCACGGGGCGCGGCGCGCTGACCACGCACGGCCGGGCACTCATCGGCGAACTGCCGGGCTCTCCTGCGGAGTTGGCGCTGCGTGGCGCGCTGGCCGCGCAGCGGCTGGCGCCGCTGCTGCCGGAGCCGGTGGACCACGTGCTGCTCCAGGCGGACCTGACGGCCGTCGCGCCGGGGCCGCTGCTGCGGCCGCTGGCGGAGACGCTGTCGGTGCTGGCGGACGTCGAGTCCAAGGGCGGTGCGACGGTCTACCGCTTCACCCCCGGCTCCGTACGCAGGGCACTCGACGCCGGCCGCGCGGCCTCCGACCTGCACGCCTTCCTCGCGCGGCACTCGCGCACGCCGGTGCCGCAGCCGCTGACGTACCTGATCGACGACGTGGCGCGGCGCCACGGCCACCTGCGGGTGGGCGCCGCCTCCTCGTACGTGCGCTGCGACGACGAGACGGTCCTCGGGGAGATCGTCGCGGACAAGCGCTCGGCGGCGCTCGGCGTGCGGCGGCTCGCGCCGACGGTCCTGGCCGCGCGCGTGGATCCGGCCGAACTCCTCGACGGGCTGCGGCAGATGGGGTACGCCCCGGCGGCCGAGTCGGCGGACGGCGACGTGCTGATCACCCGCGCGGGCGCGTACCGCACCCCGCCGCGCACCGCACCCGTGCCGGTCCCCGAGGGCCCGCCGGTCCCCGACGCGACGCTGCTCGCGGCGGCCGTACGGGCGATCAGGGCGGGCGACACGGCGGCGACGGTGGCCCGCAAGGAGCAGCCCTCCGCCGCCTCCGGCGGCACCGGCGGCGACCTGCCGCGCACCTCGGCGGCCGAGACCCTGGCCACGGTCCAGGCGGCGGCCATGACGGGCTCGGCGGTCTGGATCGGCTACGTCAACGCGGACGGCGCGGCCAGCCAGCGGGTGATCGCGCCGGTGCGGGTGGAGGGCGGTTTCGTGACGGGGTACGACCACACGGCGGACGAGGTCCGCACGTACCCGCTGCACCGCATCACGGGCGTGGCGGAGCTTGCGGAGGACCCGGCCTAGGGGCCGTCCAGCGGTGCCACCAGTGGCGGCGCCTGGGGTGCAGCGCGCGCCCGAGCCGCCGCCCGGCGACCAGGTAACCGGCCAGCGCCCCGGCGGTGTTGAGCAGCACGTCGTCGACGTCGAAGGCGCGCCCGGTGACGACGACCCCCTGCACGGCCTCGACCAGCAGCATCACGGCGGCGGTCACGGCGGCGACCCGCAGGAGCCCGCGCGCCCCGGGCGCGATGACCGGCAGCAGCACGCCGAAGGGCAGCCCGAGCAGCAGGTTCCCGCCGAGCTGCTTGACGGAGTCGCGCAGCTCGGGCCGCTCCAGATAGGCGCGCACGGAGTCGCCGGGGCGCAGATTGGTGTGCGTGAGGTCGGCGGACTCCGGCGAGGGCACGAGCGTGGCGCGCGCGAGCAGCGCGGCGAAGCCCACCATGCAGACGAAGCCGAGCGCCAGCACGAGGAAGCGGGCGACGAGCGCTCCCGTGCTGCGTCTCTGAAGGGGCGGCGGTGTTTCCTCCTGGGGCATGCGCACCCGGGTACCCCGTGTCCCCGCGACGAACCCCTCCGCACCTCCCCCGGCCGTGCGGCACACTGGAGGTTTGGCCGACAGGCCGATCTCCGGCAGAACGGCAGAAAGGGCTCCTCGCGTGAACGGGCCTCTCATCGTCCAGAGCGACAAGACGCTCCTCCTCGAAGTCGACCACGAGCAGGCCGACGCCTGCCGCCGCGCCATCGCGCCCTTCGCGGAGCTGGAGCGCGCCCCCGAGCACATCCACACCTACCGGCTCACCCCGCTCGGCCTGTGGAACGCGCGGGCGGCGGGGCACGACGCCGAGCAGGTCGTGGACGCCCTCGTGGAGTACTCCCGCTATCCCGTGCCGCACGCGCTGCTGGTCGACGTCGCCGAGACGATGGACCGGTACGGGCGGCTCACCCTCTCCAAGCACCCGGCGCACGGCCTGGTCCTGACGACCACCGACCGGCCGGTCCTCGAAGAGATCCTGCGGTCGAAGAAGATCCAGCCGCTCGTCGGGGCGCGGGTCGACGCCGACACCGTCGTCGTGCACCCCTCGGAGCGCGGCCAGATCAAGCAGACGCTGCTGAAGCTGGGCTGGCCGGCCGAGGACCTCGCCGGGTACGTGGACGGCGAGGCGCACCCCATCGAGCTGGCCGAGGACGGCTGGACCCTGCGGCCGTACCAGAAGCAGGCCGTCGAGGGGTTCTGGCACGGCGGCAGCGGCGTGGTCGTGCTGCCGTGCGGCGCGGGCAAGACGCTGGTCGGGGCGGGCGCGATGGCGCAGGCCAAGGCCACGACGCTGATCCTCGTCACGAACACCGTCTCCGCCCGGCAGTGGAAGTCCGAGCTGGTGAAGCGGACCTCGCTGACCGAGGACGAGATCGGCGAGTACAGCGGTACGAAGAAGGAGATCCGGCCGGTCACCATCGCCACGTACCAGGTCCTGACGACCCGGCGGAAGGGCGTCTACCCGCACCTGGAGCTGTTCGACTCCCGGGACTGGGGGCTCATCGTCTACGACGAGGTGCACCTGCTGCCCGCGCCGGTCTTCAAGTTCACCGCCGACCTCCAGGCCCGGCGGCGGCTCGGCCTGACGGCGACGCTCGTGCGGGAGGACGGGCGCGAGTCCGACGTCTTCTCGCTCATCGGGCCGAAGCGGTTCGACGCGCCGTGGAAGGAGATCGAGGCGCAGGGGTACATCGCGCCCGCGGACTGCGTCGAGGTCCGCGTCAACCTGACGGACTCCGAGCGGCTCGCGTACGCGACGGCCGAGGCGGAGGAGAAGTACCGCTTCTGTGCGACGACCGCGACGAAGCGGAAGGTCACGGAGGCGATCGTCCGGAAGTTCGCCGGGCAGCAGATCCTGGTCATCGGGCAGTACATCGACCAGCTCGACGAGCTGGGCGAGCACCTGGAAGCGCCGGTGATCAAGGGCGAGACGTCGAACGCGGTGCGGGAGAAGCTGTTCGACGCGTTCCGGGAGGGCGAGATCAGCGTGCTCGTCGTCTCGAAGGTCGCGAACTTCTCGATCGACCTGCCGGAGGCGACGGTCGCGATCCAGGTGTCGGGCACGTTCGGGTCGCGGCAGGAGGAGGCGCAGCGGCTGGGGCGGGTGCTGCGGCCGAAGGCGGACGGGCACCAGGCGCACTTCTACTCGGTCGTGGCGCGGGACACGATCGACCAGGACTTCGCGGCGCACCGGCAGCGGTTCCTGGCGGAGCAGGGCTACGCGTACCGGATCGTGGACGCGGACGAGCTGCTGGGGTAGGGGGCGGGCGGGACGGGGCCGCCCCTCCCCCGGAGGAGCCCGCCCCGGTCAGTGGGTCCTGCGGCGGACGCCCGCTTCCTCGCCGTATTCGCCGAGGACCGCCACGCTGAACGCGGCGCCCGCGAAGACCTTGACCGCGCGCAGGGCGCTGCCGACGCGGTGCTGCTTGTGGGTGGTACCGATGGCGGTGGCGCCTCGGAGGGCGGCACGGCGACCGGTCTGGGCCGGGGTGAAGGCTGCGGTGCTCATGTGTCCATCGTGCCGAAGCGACCCCCCTCGGGGCGTCGGCCCCGGGAGGGAACTGCGGCGCCGCGCACGTACGACTTGAGGCAGACGGCGGGGGGCCTGATCCCCTACGGGACGTAGGGGGCGTCTCAGGGTCGGCGCCCCGGGCGCCCCATCCGGGGCGCCCGCCCCGAAGGGCGTAAAACGTTGGCCCGCCCCGGCCCCCCACCGCTACAATCGCGCCTTCCCCGCCTCCCTCCGTGGAGCGCCGCCGCCCGGACGGAAACCGGACGGCCGCCAGGTCTCACCTCGTACGACCCACTCCGGAGGCAGCACCGTGTCCGCGCACGCCCAGTCCGACGCCCCCCACGACGCCCCCGGCGCATCCCCCGGCACGGCACCCAGCACGGCACCCGGCGCGGCCCCCGGTGACGACCCGCTCGCCCGGGAGCGCGCGCACCTCGCCGCGTCCCGCACCGCGCTGCGCGCCATGCGCGAGGACGTCGAGGCGCTCGACATCCGCGACGTCACCGCGAACTGGGTGAACGCCGCCGTCCTGGAGGCGCAGATCGAAGAGCGGATCAAGGCCCTCGCTGACCTCTCCCACACCCCGCTCTTCTTCGGCCGCCTCGACTACCTGCACCGCGTCGGCGCCGACCGGGCGGAGGGCGCGGAGGGCGAGCAGTTCTACATCGGGCGGCGGCACGTGCACGACGCCGACGGCGACCCGATGGTGATCGACTGGCGCGCCCCCGTCTCGCAGCCGTTCTACCGCGCGACGAAGAACGACCCGCTCGACGTCGGCCTGCGGCGCCGCTTCGGCTACACGGGCGGCGACCTCACCGCGTACGAGGACGAGCACCTGACCGACCCCGGCGAGGCCGAGCAGACCAGCAAGCTGCTCCAGGCGGAGATCGAGCGGCCGCGCGTGGGCCCCATGCGGGACATCGTCGCGACGATCCAGCCGGAGCAGGACGAGATCGTCCGCAGCGGGCTGGGCGGCTCGATCTGCGTGCAGGGAGGGCCCGGCACCGGAAAGACCGCGGTGGGCCTGCACCGGGTGGCGTACCTGCTGTACGCGCACCGCGAGCGCCTCGCTCGCACCGGCACGCTGGTCATCGGGCCGAACGCGTCCTTCCTCCGGTACATCGAGCAGGTCCTCCCGGCGCTGGGCGAGTTGGAGGTCAAGCAGGCGACCGTCGCGGACCTCGTGGGGCGGGTCGAGGTGCGCGGCGAGGACCCGGCGCCCGCCGCCGTCGTCAAGGGCGACGCGCGCATGGCCGAGGTGCTGCGCAGGGCGGTGCGCTCGCACGTCACGCCGCCGACCGAGGGGCTCGTGGTGGTGCGCGGATCGCGGCGCTGGCGCGTGCCGTCGTACGAACTCACCGAAATCGTCGAGGAGTTGCAGGGCCGCGACATGCGGTACGGCGCCGCGCGCGAGGCGCTGCCGCAGCGGATCGCGCACGCGGTGCTGGTCCGGATGGAGCAGGCGGGCGAGGCGCCCGACGACCGCGTGCAGGACTCGGTCGCGCGCAACGCCGCGGTGAAGGCGGCGGTCAAGGCGATCTGGCCGGCGGTGGATCCGGCGAAGCTGGTGCTGCGGCTGCTCTCCGACGCCCCGTTCCTGGCGGAGCACGCGGAGGGCGTGCTGAGCGAGCGGGAGCAGGAGACGGTGCTGTGGGCGAAGCCCGCGCGGTCGGTGAGGTCCGCGAAGTGGTCGGCGGCGGACGCGGTGCTGATCGACGAGGCGACGGACCTCGTGGAGCGCACGCACTCGCTCGGGCACGTCGTCCTCGACGAGGCGCAGGACCTGTCCCCCATGCAGTACCGCGCGGTGGGGCGGCGCTGCACGACCGGGTCCGTGACGGTGCTCGGCGACCTCGCGCAGGGCACGACGCCCTGGGCGACGGCGAGTTGGGCCGAGGCGCTGGGGCACCTGGGCAAGCCGGACGCGGTGGTGGAGGAGCTGACGGCCGGTTTCCGCGTGCCGCGCGAGGTCATCGCGTACGCCTCGCGACTCCTGCCGCACATGTCGCCCGGCCTCGCCGAGGTCAAGTCCGTGCGCGAGTCGCCCGGTTCGCTTGAGGTGCGGGAGGTCGCGGCCGGGACGCGGGACGCGGAGGTGGTGGCGGCGTGCGCGGAGGCGCTGAAGCAGGAGGGGTCGATCGGGCTGATCGCGGCGGACGCGCGGGTGGCGGCGCTGGGCGCGGCGCTTTCGGGGGCGGGGTACTCGTATCTCTCCCCTGGTGAGGAGACCACCGCGGAGTCCCGTCTGACGCTGGTGCCCGCGTCGCTGGCGAAGGGCCTTGAGTACGACTACGTCGTGCTGGACGAGCCCGCGGAGGTGGTGGCGGGGGAGCCCGACGAGCGGACCGGGCTGCGGCGGCTGTACGTCGCGCTGACGAGGGCGGTCTCGGGCTTGACCGTCTGCCACGCGTCCCCCGTACCGGGCCAACTGGCGTGACCCTCCGCGGGGAGCGGGGCGGGTGGGTGCGTTGCGCGTGTGCCCCACTCTCGCGCAGTTCCCCGCGCCCCTAGGTGGTCCGCCTGAACGAGGCCGTCCAGCACAGGCGACTCAGGGGCGCGGGGAACCCCGCCCCGCGCACGCGGAGGGCCCCGGGGTGATGCTCACCCCGGGGCCCCGAACCGTCCCCGCCCCCTACGCCCGCACCAGGCGGGCGATCGCGCGGCTCGCCTCCTCCACCTTTTCCTGCGCCCCCTCCCCGCCCTCCGAAAGCGCCTCCCGCACGCAGCAGTTGAGGTGGTCGTCCAGCAGGGCCAGCGCCGTCGCCCGCAGGGCCGCGCCCGTCGCGGAGATCTGGGTCAGGACGTCGATGCAGTACGTGTCCTCGTCGACCATCCGCTGGAGGCCCCGCACCTGCCCCTCGATCCGCTTCAGCCGCCGGGCGACGTCCGCCTTCCGTGTGCCCGTGGCGCCCGCCCCGCCGCTCACGCCGCCGCCTTGAAGCCGCGCAGCCGCAGGCTGTTGCCGACCACGAAGACCGAGGAGAAGGCCATCGCCGCGCCCGCGATCATCGGGTTCAGCAGCCCCGCCGCGGCCAGCGGCAGCGCGCCGACGTTGTAGGCGAAGGCCCAGAAGAGGTTCGAGCGGATCGTGCCGAGCGTGCGCCGCGACAGGCGGATCGCGTCGGCCGCGGCGCGCAGGTCGCCCCGTACCAGCGTCAAGTCGCCCGCCTCGATCGCCGCGTCCGTGCCCGTGCCCATCGCGAGCCCCAGGTCGGCCTGGGCCAGGGCCGCCGCGTCGTTGACGCCGTCGCCGACCATCGCGACCGAACGGCCCTCGGCCTGGAGGCGCTTGACCACGGACACCTTGTCCTCGGGCATGACCTCGGCGATCACCTCGTCGATCCCGACCTCCGCCGCGACCGCGTCCGCCACCGCCTTGTTGTCGCCGGTCAGCAGGATGGGGGTCAGTCCGAGGCCCCGCAGCCGCCGGATCGCCTCCGCGCTGGTGTCCTTCACCGCGTCCGCGACCACGAGCACCGCCCGCGCCTCGCCGTCCCAGGCGACCGCGATCGCCGTGCGGCCCGCCGCCTCGGCCTCCGCCTTGGCGCGCTCCAGCCCGACCGGGAGTCCGATCGCCCACTCCGCGAGCAGCCGCTCGCGGCCCACCAGCACCGCGTGCCCGTCCACGACGCCCTGCACGCCGAGCCCCGCGACGTTCGCGAAGTCCTCGGGGGCGGGCAGCGTCCCGACCTTCTCGGCGGCGCCCGCGGCGACGGCCTGTGCGATGGGGTGCTCGGAGGCGTGCTCCAGCGCGCCCGCCAGCCGCAGCACCTCGTCCTCGGTGGCGTTGTCGGCGACGTGCACGTCGAGCAGCGTCATCTTTCCGGTGGTGACGGTGCCGGTCTTGTCCAGGACGATCGTGTCGACGCGGCGGGTGGTCTCCAGGACCTCGGGTCCCTTGATCAGGATGCCGAGCTGGGCGCCGCGCCCCGTACCGACCATGAGCGCGGTCGGCGTGGCGAGGCCCAGGGCGCAGGGGCAGGCGATGATCAGTACGGCGACGGCGGCCGTGAACGCGGCGGTCAGACCGGCCCCGTTGCCGAGCCAGAAGCCCAGCGTGCCGAGCGCCAGCGCGATCACGACCGGTACGAACACCGCCGAGATCCGGTCCGCGAGCCGCTGCGCCGCCGCCTTGCCGTTCTGCGCGTCCTCGACGAGCCTGGCCATGCGGGAGAGCTGGGTGTCGGCGCCGACCCGGGTCGCCTCGACGACGAGCCGGCCGCCCGCGTTGAGCGTCGCGCCGGTGACGGAGTCGCCCGCGGAGACCTCGACCGGCACGGACTCGCCGGTCAGCATGGACGCGTCCACGGCCGACGAGCCCTCGACCACCGTGCCGTCGGTGGCGATCTTCTCGCCGGGGCGGACCAGGAAGCGGTCCCCGACCTGGAGTTCGGCGGTCGGGATCAGGACCTCGCGCCCGCCCCGCAGCACCGTCACCTCCTTCGCGCCCAGTTCGAGCAGCGCCTTGAGCGCGGCGCCCGCCTTCCTCTTGGAGCGGGCCTCGAAGTAGCGCCCGGCGAGGATGAAGGCGGTGACTCCGGCGGCGGCCTCCAGGTAGATGTTCCCCGCGCCGTCGCTGCGGGAGATCGTCAGTTCGAAGGGGTGGGTCATGCCGGGCGTTCCGGCGGTGCCGAAGAACAGCGCCCACAGCGACCAGAGGAACGCGGCCGACGTGCCGACCGAGATCAGCGTGTCCATCGTCGCGGCGCCGTGCCTGGCGTTGGTCCAGGCGGCGCGGTGGAAGGGCCAGGCGGCGTACGTGACGACCGGGGCGGCGAGCGTGAGCGAGAGCCACTGCCAGTACTCGATCTGGAGCGCGGGCACCATCGCCATCGCGATGACCGGCACGGAGAGCAGCACGGCGGTGACCAGCCGCTGCCGCAGGGGCCGCAGCTCGTCGTCGGCCCGCTCGTCCCCGGGGGCGTCGGCGGCGCCCTCCGTACGGTCCCGGGCGGGCTCCTGCGCGGTGTAGCCGGTCGCCTCGACGGTGGCGATCAGGTCCTGTACGGAGACGTCCCCGCCCCGGTAGGTGACCTTGGCCTTCTCTGTGGCGTAGTTGACGGTCGCCTCGACGCCGTCCAGCTTGTTGAGCTTCTTCTCGATGCGGGCCGCGCAGGAGGCGCAGGTCATGCCGCCGATCGCGAGTTCGACCTGGGCATCGGTTGCTGTGGTGGCGCTCATGGCGTGCCGCTCTCCTCGTGGTCTCTCGGGGGTGGACTTCGAAATACCCTAGGGGGGTATCTCTGCGATGACTCATGTATACCCCCCTCCCCTATCCGACGCAAGGGCGGCCCCGGGCTTGACTTAATACCCCCTGGGGGTATCTTCGAGTGCAGCGGAGCCGCTCGGGCGCCGCGTCCGGCACCCCCGTACGAGGAGAGTCGTCATGAACACAGGCGTGAAGATCGCCGCTTTCGCCGCCGCGCTCGCCGCCACCTTCGGCACCGCGTACGGGGTGGGCACCGCCGCGGAC
Source organism: Streptomyces sp. NPDC050504 (assembly GCF_044458065.1). NCBI lineage: Bacteria > Bacillati > Actinomycetota > Actinomycetes > Kitasatosporales > Streptomycetaceae > Streptomyces > Streptomyces sp. NPDC050504. The sequence continues at coordinate 500,394 of NZ_JBITHO010000002.1, forward strand.
CCCGTGGTCGCGAAGGAGGAGAAGCCGCGGCACGCGGCGGAGCACGGCAAGGAGAAGGAGTCCGCCGCGGACGGACATGCGGGGCACGGCACGGAGGAGGGCGCCGGGACGCCGGCCGCCGACGGGACCCCCGGTGGCCTCCAGGTCTCCGACAAGGGCTACACCTTCGCGCTGAGGACGCCGACGTTCGCCGCCGGATCCCGTACGGAGATCGCGTTCTCGATCCGGGACGGCAGCGGCCGCGCGGTCACCGCGTACGAGAAGGAGCACGGCAAGGAACTGCACCTGATCGTCGCGTCGCGCGATCTGACGGAGTACCGCCACCTGCACCCCGTACGGGCCGCCGACGGGACCTGGTCGGTGCCGGTGACGCTGCCGAAGGCTGGCGGTTACCGCGCGTTCGCCGACTTCACGCCCTCGGGCGCGGGCAAGGAGAACGTGACGCTCGGCGCGGACCTCGCGGTCTCCGGCGCGTACGCCCCCGCCGCACCGCCCGCCCCCGCGCCGACCGCCCGGGTCGACGGGTACGAGGTGCGGCTCGGCGGCGACCCGCTGCGGCCCGGGAAGCCCTCGACGCTGCGGCTGACGGTCTCGAAGGGCGGCAGGCCGGTGAGCGACCTCCAGCCATACCTGGGGGCGTACGGGCATCTGGTCGCACTGCGCTCCGGTGACCTGGCGTATCTTCACGTCCACCCGAACGACGGAGGTCCGGGGCCCGAGGTGGCCTTCGGCGCGACGGCCCCCAGCCCGGGTACGTACCGTCTGTTCCTGGACTTCCAGCACGAGGGGAAGGTCCGTACGGCTGCCTTTACGGTGCACGCCCATTAGGCTGGCCATTGGACTAGACCTTTGTGGCCTTCACGTATCCCCACGTACCCCCACGTCCCCCCGAGGAGAGATGGCGACCATGAGCGAGCGCGCAGTCCTGGAGGTGATCGCCCTCGACCCCCAGGACGCGATCGCCGCGCAGGCCGGAGGAGCGGACCGGCTTGAACTGGTCACCGACATGGCCGCGGACGGGCTGACGCCGTCCCGCGAGACCTTCGGGCGGATCCGGGAAGCCGTGGACGTCCCGCTGCGCGTGATGCTCAGGGTCGCGGACGGGTTCGCCGCGGGCGACATCGATGTCCTGGTCGCGCGGGCGCGCGAGCTGCGCGCCGAGGGCGCGCGGGAATTCGTCCTCGGCTTCCTCGACGAGGCCGGGAACCCGGACCTCGTGGCCGTCGAGCGCCTGGTCGCCGAGCTGGACGGGTGCGTGTGGACCTTCCACCGCGCGATCGACCGCGCCGCGGACCGGGACTCGGCCCGCAAGCAGCTCGCGGACCTGCCGGGGCTCGACACCTACCTCACGGCGGGCGCCGCCGGGGGCGTGGACGAGGGCCTGTCCACGCTGCTCACGGAGGCGGCGCGGCAGGGGGATCCGGGGTACGAGGCGCGGATCCTCGTGGGCGGAGGGCTCCGCCTGGAGCACGTGCCCGCGCTGCGCGCGGGCGGGGTGACCGGCTTCCACATCGGCGGAGCGGCGCGGCCGGGGGGCTGGGCGGCGCCGGTGGACGCGGACGCGGTACGGGAGTGGCGCGCGGCGCTCGACGGATAGGACGGGGCACGGGGGCGGGGTACGGGGCCCTGGGGCGCGTGGCTCCCGGGGCCCGTGACTCCTGGGGCGTCGTGGCTCCCGGGGCCCGTCGCGCCCCGGATGCCGTATCCCGCGCCCCGCATGTCCGTCCGCATGTCCGTCTGCACGTCCGTCCGTATGTCCGTTGCCCGGCCCGGCCCCGCCCTGGAACGATCGGTCGGTGCGCGCGCCCCGGTTGATCTCCCTCGTCCTCCTGCTCCAGAACCGGGGCAGGCTGACGGCCGGTGAGCTCGCCGAGGAGCTGGACGTCTCGGTCCGGACGGTCTACCGGGACATCGACTCGCTGAACAGCGCGGGCATCCCCGTCTACGGGGACGCCGGGCACGGCGGCGGGTACCAGCTGCTCGACGGCTACCGGACCCGGCTCACCGGACTGCACGCCGACGAGGCGGAGTCCCTGTTCCTGGCCGGGCTGCCGGGCGCGGCGGACGACCTGGGGCTGGGCGAGGTGCTGGCGGCGGCGCAGCTGAAGCTGACCGCGGCGCTGCCCGCGCCGCTGCGGGACCGGGCGGGGCGGATCCGCGAGCGGTTCCACCTCGACGCCCTCGGCTGGTACCGGGAACAGGACTCCCCGCCCGACCTCGTCGCGCTCGCCGACGCGGTGTGGAACCAGCGGCGCATCCGGGTGCGTTACCGGCGCTGGGCCAGGCCGCAGGAGGTCGAGCGGGAACTGGACCCCTACGGCCTGGTCCTCAAGGCGGGCGTCTGGTACCTCGTGGCGGCGGTGGACGGCGCGGTGCGGACGTACCGGGTGTCGTCGATCCTCCGCCTGGACGTCGGGGAGGCCGTCTTCGAGCGCCCCGATGAGTTCGACCTGGCCGCCCACTGGCGGGACTACCTCGCCGCCTACGACGCCCGCAGGCTGCGGCTTCAGGCCTCCGTCCGGATCTCTCCCGCGCTGCTGTCCGCGCTGCCCGACCGCCTGGACGCGGCACTGGTGCGCGCCGTCGAGGACTCGGCGGGACCGCCGGGGCCGGACGGCTGGGTACCGGCGACGGTGCCGCTTGAGTCGGTCGAACTGGCGGTTCCCGTACTGCTGTCACTGGGCCCCGACATCGAGGTGCTCGCACCCGGGGAACTGCGCCGCGCGCTCGCGGAGAGGGCGGCGGCCGTACTCGACCGGTACCGGTCGGCGGACTCCCCGGCACGACCGGTGGACTCCCCGGCACGGGCCAGGGACGGCGACCTCAGCAGCAGCGCGGCGGACAGGGTCGCCAGCAGCCCGAGGGCGGCGAGCACCCCGAAGCCGTAGCGCGTGTCGCTGTGGTCGGTGACCGTCGCGACCAGGAGCATCACCCCGACCGTGGCCGCGAGCCCGCCGCCGTTCGCCAGCCCGAAGACCCTGCCCACCGAAGCCTCGTCGGCCGAGGCCATCAGCACGTTCCTGGAGGCGATCCTGGCCTGTCCGAAGCAGAACGCGCCCAGCGGCACCCCGACGAGGAAGCCGACGATCCCGAACTGGGACTGGAGCACGAGGCCAACGTTGCACAGCAGGAAGCCCACGACGGCGATGCGCAGGTCGGGAGTGCGCCTGCTGACGATCCGGTACGCGCCCGTGGCCGCCAGGAAGCCGAGGGAACCGAGGGCGTCCACGATGCCGAACGTCGCCGTTCCCAGCCGGAGTTCGCCGATGACGGCGACGGGCAGCAGCGCGTTGAACACCGTGACGACCACGCTCCCCTGGGCGTAGAGCAGGATGAAGCGGTGCATCCGCAGCGGCTCGCGCGGACCCGCCGTCGGCACCGGCCCGCCGGTGGCGGCGGCCGCCTTCGGCGCCCGCTCCGGGCGGCGCCCCACCGCGACGACGCAGAGCGCGGAGACGACGAACGTCCCGGCGTTGAACACCAGCAGCGGCACGGCGCCGAACGCCTGCACGGCCAGTCCGCCGACCGTGGCCGACAGCAGCATCCCCGCCTGGGTGCCCATCTCGTAGCGGGCGTTGAACCGCCGCAGCCGGTCCGCCGGGACCCGTTCCTTGATCAGCGCGGCACTCGCCGGGAAGAACAGCGCGCCGACCACGGCGAGCGCCAGGTTGGCGCCGTAGATGCCGGGCCCCGTCGCGCCGCCGCAGACCAGCCACAGCGGCAGCGCGAGGGCCAGCGCCGCACTGATGGCGTCGCAGCCGATCCACAGGGCTCGCCGGTCGAAACGGTCGGCCAGCCGTCCGAAGAAGGGCGACAGCAGCGCCTGCGGCCCGGCGACGGCGATGAAGAGCCAGCCGACGGCCATCATGGTGTGCTGCTCCCTGATCATGAGCAGCGCACCGACGATGAGCTGGACGTTGTTGCCGAGAGCGGTGGCGAAGGCGGCGGGCACGAGCAGCCGCTCGGCCCGGCGGGAGTGGTGGCTGGGGATCATGCCACCACTGTCCGCAGGTCCCCTGACACCTCCTGTCAGTGAAGCTCGGGCGCACCGCTCCTGTCAGTGAAGCTCGGGCGCACCGCCGTCCCCGTCGGCACCCCGCCACTCCCCCAGCGCGAACCCCGCCCCCGCCCTCCGCACTTCCGCGATCCCCGTCCCGCCGAAGTGCGCGGGAACCACCAGCTCCCGCTCATCCGCCGCCCTCCCCAGCACCCGCCGCCGCGTCGCCGCCGCCTCCGCGGGCGCGAGGCAGAAGCAGCTGTTGCAGTCGGGCCGCAGCACCTGCACGGGGCTGTGCAGCACGTCCCCCACGAACACCGCCCGCTCCCCGCCCGACGCCAGTCGCAGCACCGACGACCCGGGGGTGTGGCCGGGCGCGGACTCCAGTACGAGGTTCTCGTCGATCCGGTGGTGGCCGTCCCACAGGACGGCCTGCCCCGCCCGGTGCACGGGCGCGACGCTGTCCGCGTACACCAGCCGGTCCTCCCCGCCCGCCTTCCCGAAGTGGGCGTCGTCGGCGGCGGGAACGAGGTACTGGGCGTTGGGGAAGGTGGGCACCCACTCACCGGGCGCGCCGCCCTCCCTGGTGTTCCAGCCCACGTGGTCCGCGTGGACGTGCGTGTTGACCACCACGTCCACGTCCTCGGGCCGGATCCCGGCCCGCGCGAGGCCGCCGGGGAAGTCCCCCCGCCAGTGGTGGAACTGCGGGGACTCGGGCCGTTCGCGGCCGTTCCCGACCCCGGTGTCGATCAGCACGGTCCGCCCGCCGCTGCGCAGCACCCAGCTCTGGAGCGCCATCACCGCGAGACCGCTCGCGGGGTCCCAGTGGTCGGGCGCGAGCAGCGCCTCGTTCTCCCGCCACACCTCCTCGCCCGCCCCCGGCACGATGTCGGCGGCCGGCCCGAAGGGACCCTGCCACTCGACGACCCTGATGACCTCGACGTCCCCCAGGACGGTCTTCTGCACGCTCTCGTTCGTCATGCGTACGACGGTACGGAGACGGTGTGAGCCGATCGATACCCGACCGACTCACCGGAATACGCGATCGGTTCACTCCCGCTAGGCTCCGTCCCATGGACGTGGTCAGCGACGCGATCTCGGCCGTACGCCTCGGACGCCCGTCGTCCGACCGCGTACGGGTGGCGGGGAGTTGGTGCACCCGGCTGGCGCCGTACGAGGGGGCGGGCTTCCACGTCGTCCTCGCGGGCCGCTGCTGGCTGCTGCCCGACGGCGGCGAGCCCGTCGCCCTGGGCGCGGGCGACGCGGTGCTGCTGCCGCACGGGACGGGCCACGTCATGGCCGACGCGCCGCGCGACGCGGCGCAGGCACGGCGGGCGGCACCGTTCGAGCGGTGGGCAGGAAGGGGCACCCCGGACCCCGAGAACACCGACGGCACCGGCACCCTGATGCTGTGCGGGAAGTACCGCCTGGACCGCACCCGGGCCCACCCCCTCCTCGCCGAACTCCCCACGGTCGCGCACTTCCCGTACGACCCGGAAGGACACCCCGAACTCCGCGCCGCCGTAGACCTGTTGAGCGGCGAGCTGGACGCGCGGCGGCCGGGTGCGGGGGTGGCGCTGCCGAGCCTGCTCGACCTGCTGCTCGTGTACATGGTCAGGGCGTGGGTGGCCGGGGCCGACGCGGGCACCTGGCCCGGCGCCCTGAACGACCCGGTGACCGCGGCGGCGCTGCGCGCGCTGCACGCGGACCCGGCGGCGGCCTGGAGCGCCGACCGGCTGGCGGCCGCCGCAGGCGTCTCCCGCCCCACGCTCACCCGGCGCTTCGGCGCGCGGGTGGGCCGGTCGCCGATGGCGTACCTCACGTGGTGGCGCATGAGCCTCGCGGCGGGACGGCTCCGCGACACGCAGGACACCCTCGCGACGATCGCCCGCCACGTCGGCTACGGCAGCCCGTACGCGTTCTCCCACGCGTTCACCCGCGAGTTCGGCACGACACCGGGCCGGTACCGGGCGGGGGATCCACGGGGCGCGGCCGGGCGGGCGTAGGGCTCCGTGCGTACGGCAGGGAGCGGAAACCGTTCGCGGGGCTACGGAAGACCACGACCGTCACGTACGGGGTCGATGTCCTCGGGCCACAGATGGCCTCCGGGATGCCCAGCGAACAACAGGCAGACGTCACCGCCCGATTCCTCCCCCACACAGGGGTCCACGACCGACAACCGGGGATCGAACCGCTGCCAGCGCACCCACACCGCGCGCCCCGAGGGTCCGGGCAGGAACAGCACGAGCGCCGCGTGATCGGCACCCGCATGTTTGTCGCCCAACTCGCAGGTGAAACAAGGCAGTACGTCCTCGGAAGCGTCGCCGCCTCCCGCCAATTCAACGGCGCTCTCCGCCAGCGCGGACGCCACGAGCAGAGCACAGCACTGAGCCACAGAAGATTCTTCCTTGCGTGATGAGGAATTGATTCAGGGACGGGCGAGGGGCACGGCGAGCAGCCACCCGACCACCGCCCACGCGGCGAACACGGCGACCATGACCAGGGCGGTACGCGCGTGCCTCACGGAATGCGCCCCGCATCGGCGAGCGCACGACCGGTACGCCGCACCCGTACCGGCACCACCCGCAACGCGTACGCCCCCGTGTGGTCCGCGACCTCGACCACCACCGGCAGCCCCTCCCGGAGCCGCCCGCACACCACCCGCCGCCCCACCCGGTCCCCACACCAGGCACGCAACGCACCCGGAGCACTCGGCAACCGGTCCCACACCGGCGACGACACCAGCACACCCCGATGCCCAGGACGAACCCACCGAACATCAGGAGCAGGATCAAGCCCGTCCGCCACACGATGCGCCTGAACAACCAGCCACCTGACCACCAAGCCCACGTACGAACTCCGAAAAGACCCGAGCACAACCCGAACCGTCCCGCCGTCCACGGGCCCCACGGCGACCACCTCGGCGCAGAACACGCGGGTGGTCCTGGTCGTGGTTGTGATGCTCATGATTGGCGCCACTCCTCTCGCCGTGCTCGCATGAACTCGCCTATCTGGAAACCAGATTGACTCCGGAGAGCTACGATCACTAGTGGCTGAGTACCGGAGCGTGATCGAGGTGAACGGCATATGCCAAGGCTGAAGGAGCCGGACCCCGGCGAGAATCTTGAGCAGTACATCGGAAGCCTGATCCAAGATGCGCGCCTGAAGAGAAGGGCTGACGCCCGGAACAAGGGGCAGGAAGAGGAAACCTGGACCCAGGAATTCCTGGCCGAGCGCGCCCTCACGAGCCAGACCCGCATTTCCGGAGTGGAGACGGGCGACGACCCACCCGACCTGAGCCTTGCGAGCGACCTCGAACGGGTCCTGGGCCTTCAGCACGGGACCATCAGGAATCTGGTGAAGATCCTGAACCAAGAGGGTGTCAAGGACTACGCCAAGACCTTCGTGAGCCGTCTGCCGATGGCCCGCATGATCAGCGCCTTCGGGCCGATCGTTCCCGGCCTGCTGCAGACACCGGAGTACGCGGGCGTGCTGGTGTTGGCCGGGCAGGCGGGAGACAGCCGTGACGTACAGCGATACGTCGAAGGCCGAATGGACCGGTCACGACGGGTCTGGGCGCAGCCCGAGCCGCCGTGGATGACCGCCATCGTCTCCGAGGCGGTTCTACGGAGCGACATGGGGAACCCTGGGGCTGTACGAGGGCAGTTGGAGCAGCTACTGGAGCGTCCTCAGCAGGAACCCAACATCAAGGTACGAGTGCTCCCGCTCAGTGCTGCCTCAGTAGCCGGCTCGCTCACGCTGCTGACGTTCCCCGACAACAGCCGCTCGGCCTACATGGAGGGCTACTCAACAGGCTCGTACGTCGAGGAGATCGCCCAAGTCATGAGATACCAGCGAGTCTATGATCGGCTCGCAGAGGACGCGCTGAGCGCCAGGCAGTCCGCAGACCTGATCCGTGAAGCACTGAAGAGGTTCGAGTGAACGAGAAGCCCAGCTATCGGAAGTCCACTTACAGCGGGAACGAGAACGATGCGTGCGTAGAGGTTGCGGACAACATGCCGCGAATCCTGGTGCGCGACACCAAGGACCACGGCGCGGGCCGCCTGGAGATCAGCCCCGCCGCTTGGACTGCCTTCATATCGGACGCGAAGCAGGGCTAGGGCCTGCTGCGAAAGCCGCGGACGGCTGGGCTCGCCCGCCCAAAGCAGCCCTCTCAGGGAGAAGTTGGCGGCCGCTCAAACCCCTCCTCCCATCAGGACGCAGAGATAGCCTCGGCGCTGCCATCGTTCAACGGGAGGGGTAGGGACATGCGGGGACAGGACTGGATCGAACGCGCGGGAGAGCTGTTCGAAGCGGCGATGTTCGGCGGGGACACGACCGCGCTGGACCGGTCCGACGACGTGCTGAGCGCGGTCGAGGCGCCGCTCTGCATGGCGCGGGGCAAGGTGCTGCACGTCCGCTTCCTGAACGACCGCGAGGAGAACAGCGAGGAACTGGTGCTGTTCGAGCGCGCGGCCGAGCTGTACGGGCGGTTGGGCAACGCGTCGGGCGAGGCGGACGCGTTGTTCTGGATCGGCTGCTGGCACCAGGTGGTCAAGGGCGACGGCGCCACCGGCAGGCCGTACTTCGAGCGGTCGTACGCGCTGGCGACGTCCGTCGACGACCGGATGACGATGTCGTACGCGGTTCGCCACCTGGGCTTCACCGACAGGGACGCGGGCCGCTTCGACCAGGCGCGCGAGCGGTTGACCGAATCGGTGGCGCTGCGCCGGGAGATCGGCTTCAGGCCGGGGGAAGCGGCCGGCCTGGTGGCGCTGGCCTACCTCGCGGCCGAGACCGGCGACCCGTCGACGGCGGTCCGCCACCTCGACGAGGCCCAGTCGGTCGCTGAAAGCTGTGGCGCCCAGGCCGTGTCGGGGTGGGTCGACCAAGCCCGCGAACACGTTAGCGCCAGGCCCTAGGAGCATTGGTCACGAGCGTTGTTGGCGAAGACCTCCGTAACGCCCGGCTGACCGTTCATGGCAGGCGACTGCTCGTGGAACGGATGCGTGCCGGTCGCCCTGCCACTCACGTGGCCGCCGAAATGGGCATCTCACGCGCCACCTCCGGACGACGGGGCTTCCTGCTGCCGGGCGGCGCGCACCGCTTGCGCGGGAGGGCCCGGGGCGCGTGGGTACGTTGCGCGCGTGCCCCACTCTCACGCAGTTCCCCGCGCCCCTGACGGGGCCCGATCACACCGAGGGCGTAATGGGTACCCCGGGGTGGGGGTCGGAAGGGTGCTCCCCGCAGGAGCACGAGCCAAGACCGGGGTTACCCAGGACTGGAAACGGTTCCGGCTCGTGATCTGAGGAGTGCACCCTGGAGCGCCCCCGGCCCCTTGGGCAACCAACCCTTGACCGGATCACCCCATCCCCCTAGGGGCGCGGGGAACTGCGCAAAAAGACGGCGCCCCCGAGGCAACGGGACCCCAACAAGGCCCCCACACCCCGCACCCCGCACCCCGCAAAACCCGTTGCCGAGCGGACCGCCCTCCGCCTACCGTCCGCCGCATGCTGCCCCGCGTGGAGACCGATCAGGAGTGGGACGCGATCGTCCCGAACGAGACGGTCATGCGGCCCGGCGCCGAGGACCTGTGCCGCAGGCTCGGGCTGCCCGGCGCCGACCTGGTCCGCTTCGCCGAGGGCTCCCAGCCCGTCTACGCGGTGGGCGACGCGCTCGTCCTGAAGCTGTTCCCCGCCGCGTCCGCCGCCGACGGGGTGCGGGAGGCACTGGTCCTGGAACACCTCGCGGGCAGGCTGCCCGTGCCGACCCCGCGCGTGCACGCGACGGGGGCGTACGAGAACGGCTGGCGGTACGTCCTGATGGACCGCCTCAAGGGCGAGGACCTGGCCCCCGCCTGGCCGCGCCTCTCCGAGGCGAACCGGCACCGGGTCGTCGAGGAGGCCGGCGAGACGCTGGCCGCGCTGCACGCGCTGGACCCGGCGCCGCTCGCGGACCGGCTGGGCCCAGGCGACTGGGCGGCGTTCCTCGCGGGGCAGCGCGCGGGCGCCGTCGAGCGGCAGCGTTCGCGCGGGCTCGACGAGCGCTGGCTGGAGCAGATACCGGAGTTCCTGGACTCCGTCGCGCTGCCCGTGCTGCCCCGACCCGCCCTGCTGCACACCGAGTTCATGCGCCAGCACCTCACCGTCGACGTCGCGGCGGGCCGCCTCACCGGGCTCTTCGACTTCGAGCCCGCGATGGTCGGCGACCCGGCGTACGACTTCGTCGGGGTCGGGGTCTTCGTGACCCGCGCCGAACCGGGCCTGCTGGCGCGGTTCTCCAAGGCGTACGGCGGGCAGTTCGCGCCGCGCGAGGTCCTGGCGTACACCCTGCTGCACGTCTACAGCAGCCTGCCCTGGTACCTCCGCGAACTGCCCGCCCCGCCCGAGCCGAACCTGGACGCGCTGGCCGAGGCGTGGTTCAGCCCGCGCTGAGCCGTACGGTCAGCCGCAGACAGACCCCGAACACCCGCCGCACCAGCGCCACTTCGGCGATCTCGACCGTGCCGTGCCGGGCGACCGCCCGGCAGGCGGCCGCGCAGCTCACACCAGTTCCTCGTGCTTGGCCCCGCCCGCCGCCGCCTTCTCTCCGCGCATCACCAGCAGCGTGAAGAGTCCGGCCGCCGCCGCGACGGCCGCGGCGCCGAGGAACGCCGAGGAGAACCCGTCGGTGAGGGCGGGCAGGTCGCCCAGCTCGCCCGCGCCCCGCGAGGTGGCGAGGGCGGTGAGGGCGGCGAGGCCGAGCGCCGAGCCGACCTGGTAGGTGGTGTTGACGATGCCGGACGCGAGGCCCGCCTGCTCCTGCGGGGCGCCGGACATGGCGGCCATCATCGCCGGGATGTAGGCCAGGGACATGCCGAGCGCGGCGACCAGCGAGGCGGGCAGCACGTCGACGAGGAAGGAGCCGGTGGGCTCGACGGCCGAGAGCCACAGCAGACCGAGCGCGAGGACCAGCAGCCCCGCCCCGATGAGGTTCTTGGCGCCGAAGCGGCCGAGGAGCCGGGCGGTGACGGCCGTCATGAAGACCATCAGCAGACCGGTCATGGGCAGCAGGGCCGCGCCGGAGGCGAAGGCGCCGTAGCCGAGGACCTGCTGGAGGTAGAGGTTGAGGAAGTACCACATCGGGATCCACGCGGCGCCGAGCAGCGCCATCGCGAGGTTCGCGGAGCCCAGGCGCGGGACGCGCCAGACCTTCAGCGGCATCAGCGGCTCGTCCGCGTTCTTCTGGATGAGCAGGAAGAGCCCCAGCAGGGCGGCGGCGCCGAGCAGTTGGAGGACGGTGCCGGTGGCGGACCAGCCGACCTCGGGGGCGCGGACGACCGCGAAGACGCTGAGCGCGAGACCCGCGGTGACGGCGATCGCGCCGAGGACGTCCACGCCGCCGCGCCTGCCCTCGACCGCCGGGAGCAGCTTGGTCGCGGCGAGGGTCGCGAGGCCGATCGGCACGTAGACGATGAAGACCCAGGGCCAGCTCAGCCACTCGGTGAAGACGCCGCCGAGGAAGACGCCCGCGGTGCCGCCGGCCGGGGCGGCCGCGCCGTACAGCGCCATCGCCCTGCCCAGCTCCTTGGGGTCGTGCCCGAAGAGCATCATCAGCAGGGTCATCGCGGCGGGTGCGATCAGCGCCCCGCCGACGCCCTGCACGCCGCGTCCGACGATCTCCACGAGCGCGCTCTGCGCCGCCGCGGCGACGACCGATCCGGCGATCAGCACGGTCCAGCCTGCGACGAAGACCTTACGGGCGCCGAGGAGGTCGGAGAGCCTGCCGCCGAGGAGGAGCAGGCCGCCGAAGGCGATGACGTAGGCGTTGAAGACCCATTGCAGCTCGCCCTGCGAGAAGCCGAGGTCCTTCTGCATCTCGGGGAGCGCGACCCCGATGATCGAGGTGTCCATGATCACCATGAACTGGGCGGTGGCGAGGACCGCGAGGGCCCACCACCGCCGGGGGTTGGGAACGTTCGACATGACCCCGCCCTTCCGTTCTACATACCCCTGGGGGGTACTTACGGGAGGGGAAGTTAACATACCCCCTAGGGGTATGCAATAGATGAGGGGAGGCCCCCGCCGGGCTAGGCTCCGGCCATGACCGATCTCCGGGAGCGCTGGGTCGCCGCGCTGACGGCGGCGGGAGCTCAGGCGCCTGCGGACAGCGCGGGCGACACGGGCCCCGCCGACCCGTACCGCTACGCCGACAACCTCCTCGCCCGCTGGGCCGAACCGCAGCGGCGCTATCACACGACCGCCCACCTGGAGGCGGTCCTCGACCGCGTCGACACGCTCGCCGGGCACGCGGCCGGGCCCGAACTGGTCCGCCTCGCGGCCTGGTTCCACGACGCGGTCTACCGCCCCGACCGCTCCGAGAACGAGGAGCGGTCCGCCGCGCTGGCCGAGCGCGCCCTGCCCGAGGCGGGTCTCGACCTGGCGGGCACGGCGGAGGTCGCGCGCCTCGTCCGCCTCACCGTCACCCACGACCCCGCGCCCGGCGACACGAACGGCGAGGTGCTGTGCGACGCGGACCTCGCGGTGCTCGCGGGTTCCCCCGAGGGGTATGCCGCGTACGCCGCCGCCGTGCGCGAGGAGTACGGCTTCGTCCCCGACGGGGCGTTCCGCGCGGGGCGCGCGGACGTGCTGCGGCAGCTGCTCGCACTGCCGAGGCTGTTCCGCACGCCGTACGGGGCGGCGCACTGGGAGGCGGCGGCCCGGCACAATCTCGCTACCGAACTCGCGCTGATCGGCCCATAATCCGGGCGTGACCAAGACTGACGCAGTGAGCAGCGACGCAGTGAGCACCGACGCGGTAAGCACCGATGCGGCAAGCGCTGACTCCATAGGCAACGGCGTGGTGCGGCTCGACGAACTCACCCTCGACTCCGCGACCGATCTGCACGGCGGCGGCAGCGGGGGCTGGGACTGGGTGCCGGGGGGACCGTACGAGGGGAGCCGCTTCGTCGCGGGCCGGATCGCCGCGGCGATCACCGAGGGGCGGCACACGCCCGGCTGGGCCGCGTACACCATCGTCCGCGTCGAGGACGGGCGGGCGATCGGCGGCATCGGCTTCCACGGGCCGCCCGTGGAGGGCCGCGCGGAGATCGGCTACGACCTGGCGGAGGCGGCGCGCGGCAAGGGCTACGCGACGGAGGCGGTACGCGCGCTGTGCGCGTGGGCGTTCGCCCAGGAGGGGGTGCGGGTCGTGTTCGCGACGACGGACGTCCCGAACACCGCTTCGCAGAACGTGCTGAAGCGGGCGGGGTTCCGGCAGGTGGGCGGCGCGGGGCCGGTCGGCGACCGGGAGGACCAGTACCTGTTCGAGCTGCCCGCGCCGTAGGACGGGCACCGCGGGGTGCTCCCGCGCAGGAGCGCCCCTTCAGGGGTACGGGCGCCCCTTCAGGGGCACGGGGGAACCGCCCGAGCGATCGGGCACGCGCGCGACGTGCCCACGAACCCCGGGCGGGCCCGGCCACTCCGGGCGGGCCCGCCACGAGGCCCCCGTCCGATCAGCTGCCCACCGGCACCTCGGCGGGCGCGCCCGCCCCCGCGGAGGCCACCACCCGCGACCCTCCGCCCCGCCGGTGCACCCGCACCGCGAGCGCCACGCACGCCAGCGCGACCACCGCCATCCCGGCCCCCGCCCACGCGGTCGCCGGGTAGCCGAGGTCCGCGTCGATGACGCGCCCGCCGAGCCACGGCCCGACGGTGTTGCCCGAGTTGAACGCGGACGTCGCCGTCGCCCCCGCGAGCGTCGGCGCCGCGCTCGCCACGTTGAACATCCGCGCGTTCAGCGCGGGCGCGGTGAAGAACGACGACACCCCGATCAGGAACGACAGCACGATCGCCGCGACCGGGGACTCGGCGAAGAGCGCGAGCGCCGCGAGGAAGACGGTCGTCGCGGTGATCCCGCCGACCATCACGGGGAACAGCCGCCCGTCCGCGACCCGCCCGCCGACCGTCGCGCCGATCAGCGCGCCGAGGCCGAAGAGCGCGAGCACGGACGGCACCCAGCTCTCGGGGAGGCCGGAGACGTCGGTGAGCAGCGGGGAGAGGTACGAGAACGCGCAGAACACCGCGCCGCCCGCGAGCGCGGTGACCGCGACGGCGAGCCAGACCTGCCCGTCGCGGTAGATCGACAGTTCGCGGCGCAGCTGCGGCTGCTCGGCGGGCAGCGGGATGCTCGGGATCTTCGTGACGATGCCGACGAGCGCGACCGCGGAGGCCGCGCCGACCGCCCAGAACGCGGAGCGCCAGCCGAGGTGCTCGCCGAGGAAGGCGCCCGCGGGGACGCCGAGCACGTTCGCGATGGAGAGGCCGCCGATCATCACGGCCATGGCGCGGGCGCGCTGGTTGACCGGGACCATCGCGACGGCGACGGACGCGCCGACCGCCCAGAAGCCCGCGCAGGCGAGGGCGCTCACGATGCGGGAGGCGAAGAGGACCTCGTACGAGGGGGCGAGCGCGCCCGCGACCTGGCCGAGGCCGAACGCGGTGATCAGCGCGATGAGGGTCGCCTTGCGCGGCAGGCGGAGGGTGGCGGCGGCGAGCAGCGGGGCGCCGATGACCATGCCGATCGCGAAGGCGGAGATGAGGAGGCCGGCCTGCGGGATGGAGACGTCCATGTCGTCCGCGATGGGCGGCAGGAGGCCGGAGAGCATGAACTCGCTCGTGCCGAGCGCGAAGACGGAGAGGCCGAGGATGTACACGGCGAGGGGCATGGGGGTGCGGTGACCTGCGCGGTCGACGGGGGCTGGAGCGGGCATGAACGGTTCAACAGGACAGGAGCGGGGACACATTCCCGGACAGGGTGGCCGGTACGTGAACGTTGTGTTGCGCGGGCGCCCCGGGGCCTCGGCTAGATTCCCCGCCATGACTGATCACGAAGCGGTGACAGCGACCTGGCCGCCCGCCCCGATACGCACCGAACGGCTCGTGCTCCGTGCGTCGGAGGCCCGGGACCGTACGGCGTTCGTCGAGCTGTTCTCGTCTCCCGAGGTGGGGACGTACGTCGGCGGCGCGCGGCCGCGCGAGGAGCTGGACCGTGCGATGCCCCGGGTGCCGGGGCAGCGCTTCGGCCTGTTCGTGGTGGAGCTGGACGGGGAGATGGTCGGCGTGATCACGCTCGACCGGCGCGGGAAGGAGCGCAGGGGGCGTGTCCGCCCGGAGGGGGACGAGGTCGAGCTGGGGTACCTGCTCCTGCCGGAGGCGTGGGGGCGGGGGTACGCGTCGGAGGCGTGCGCCGGGGCGCTCGACTGGGTGGCGGGGGCGCTGCCCGGGGAGCCGGTGGTGCTCACCACGCAGAGCGCGAACGGCCGGGCGGTGCGGCTGGCGGAGAAGCTGGGGTTCGTGGAGGTGGAGCGGTTCGAGGAGTACGGGGCGGAGCAGTGGTTCGCGGTACGGAGGGCCTGACCGGGGCCGTCCGGCGCGGCCGCGCCCCGTTCGGCGGGGCGCGGCGCGGCGCCCGCCCCGCCCCGCCCCGCCCGCTACGCCCCGCCCGCTACGCGAACTTCCTGCGCCGCAGCCCCGCCTCGGTGAGGCGCCGTACGAGTTCCTTGGAGCCCACCTCCACCGCCCCCGCGGCCACCGCCGCCCCGTACCGCGCCGCGGGCACGTCGTAGTGGTCGCGTTCGAAGGCGACCGGCGGGCACCCTATGGACGCCGCGAAGGCGTGCAGCTCCTCGAAGGACGCGTCGCTCACCAGGTGCGACCAGAGCCGCCCGTGTCCGGGCCACGTCGGCGGATCGATGTAGAGCGTCACCGCGTCACCGCCCCAGCCCGCCCACCGGCGCGACGATCACCGCGGCCTTGGCGCACACCCAGTGCGGATCGGCCCCCAGCTCCGGCTCGACCTCCAGCGCGTGCGGACCGCCCGCGTCGCAGACCGGGCACAGCGGCCAGCGGCCGTACTTCTCCAGAAGGGCGTCCTGCACGTCCTGCGCGACGAGCCCGGTGACGTACGCGACGCCCTCCGGCCACTGCTCCACCCACCAGCGCCGGTGCGTGACCGCGTCCTCGACGAGCGAGACGACGTCGGCCTGGGCCACGTCGCGCGCCGTCAGGTCGGCGAGGACCAGCGCGCGTGCGCGGTGCAGCGCCTGTTCCAGGGGGTCCGAGGTGCCCTTGGCATCCGTGTCGCTCATGGGGCCATTGTCGCGCGCGGCGCGGCGGGGGCCACCAGTCCCGGTGGGATCGGGGACCCGGGAGGGGTTGACCCGCCGCCCTTTCTGAAAATACCTTTCAATAGTGACCGACAAAGTGAAGGAAATTTTCAGCGAGCCGGGAGGCACCGCCGCCCACGCCGTCCCCGCCCCCGCCGCCCTCGCCGCGAAGGTCCGCACCCTCGCCCCCTCCATGACCCGCTCCATGCAGCGCGTCGCCGAGGCCGTGGCGGGCGACCCCGCGGGCTGCGCGGCCCTCACGGTCACCGGCCTCGCCGAACTCACCGGCACCAGCGAGGCCACCGTCGTGCGCACCGCCCGCATCCTGGGCTACCCCGGCTACCGCGACCTGCGCCTCGCCCTCGCCGGCCTCGCCGCCCAGCAGCAGTCGGGCCGCGCGCCCGCGGTCACCGCCGACATCGCGCTCGACGACCCCATAGCCGACGTCGTCGCCAAGCTGGCGTACGACGAACAGCAGACGCTCGCCGACACCGCAGCCGGGCTCGACACCGTCCAGCTCGGCGCGGCCGTCACCGCCGTCGCCGCGGCCCGCCGCGTCGACATCTACGGCGTCGGCGCCTCCGCCCTCGTCGGCCAGGACCTCGCCCAGAAGCTGCTGCGCATCGGCCTCGTCGCGCACGCCCACAGCGACCCGCACCTCGCCGTCACCAACGCCGTCCAACTCCGCTCCGGAGACGTGGCGTTGGCCATCACCCACTCCGGCTCGACCGGGGACGCCATCGAACCGCTGCGCGTCGCCTTCGACCGGGGCGCGACCACCGTCGCGATCACCGGCCGCCCCGACGGCCCGGTCTCGCAGTACGCCGACCACGTGCTCACCACCTCCACCGCCCGCGAGAGCGAGCTGCGCCCGGCCGCCATGTCGTCCCGCACGAGTCAACTCCTCGTCGTGGACTGCCTGTTCGTCGGCGTCATGCAGCGCACGTACGACACGGCGGCGCCCGCGCTGGCCTCCTCGTACGAAGCACTCGCGCACCGCCACAGCCCCCGCACCCGCTGAACCGCCCCGCACGTCCGTACCGCTGACTGAGACCCCCCACTCGCAGCAGCCAGGATCAGAAAGCAGAGCAGCGTCACATGACCACCACCGACCCGGCCGCCGCCGAACAGGCCCAGGTCACGTCCACCACCGACCCCACCTACGCCGGGCTGCGCGCCCAGCTCGACACCCTCACCACCGAGGCGTTCCGCCCCGAGCTGGCCGAGATCGACCGGCTGCCGACCGCCGAGATCGCCCGGCTGATGAACGCCGAGGACGCGACCGTGCCCGCGGCCGTCGCCGCGTGCCTGCCCGCCATCGCCGCCGCGATCGACGCCACCGCGGCCCGGATGGCGCGCGGCGGACGGCTGGTCTACGCGGGCGCGGGCACGGCGGGACGGATGGGCGTGCTGGACGCGTCCGAGTGCCCGCCCACCTTCAACACCGACCCCGCCGAGGTCGTCGGACTCATCGCGGGCGGCCCAGGCGCAATGACCAGGGCCGTCGAAGGCGCCGAGGACTCCAAGGAGTTGGCCGCCGAAGACCTCACCGCCCTGAAGCTCACCGCCGACGACACCGTCATCGGCATCTCCGCTTCGGGCCGCACCCCCTACGCCGTCGGCGCCGTCGAGCACGCCCGCGCCGTCGGCGCCCTCACCATCGGCCTGTCCTGCAACGCGGACAGCGCGCTCGGCGCCGCGGCCGAGCACCCCGTCGAGGTCGTCGTGGGACCCGAGCTGCTGACCGGCTCCACCCGCCTGAAGTCGGGCACGGCGCAGAAGCTCGTGCTCAACATGATCTCGACGGTCACGATGATCAGGCTCGGCAAGACGTACGGGAACCTGATGGTCGACCTGCGGGCCTCCAACGAGAAGCTGCGCGCCCGCTCCCGGCGCATCGTCGCGCTCGCCACGGGCGCGTCCGACGCGGAGATCGAGGCGGCGCTGACCGCGACCGACGGAGAGGTGAAGAACGCGATCCTGGTGCTCCTGGGCGGGGTGGACGCGCCCGAGGCCGCGAGCCGCCTCGCCGCGAGCCGGGGCCACCTGCGCGAGGCACTGCGCACGGCCCCCTGACCCGCGCGCCCCCGCCCTCCCCCACGGCCACGCCCCTCCCCACAGCACGGCCCTTCCCCACCGCACGGCCCCTCCCCCCACAGCACAGCAAGGCACCACGCACCATGGCACCAGACAAGAACCGCGCCACCGCCGCCGCGATCCTTCCGCTCGTCGGCGGCGGGGCGAACGTCACCGCCGTCGCACACTGCATGACCCGGCTCCGCCTCGGCCTGCGGGACCGCTCGCTCGTCCAGGACGAGGCGCTGAAGGCGCTCCCCGCCGTCCTGGGCGTGGTCGAGGACGACACGTACCAGATCGTGCTCGGCCCCGGCACCGTCGCCCGGGTCACCCCGGAGTTCGAGGCGCTGGTCGAGGCGGAGCGCGCGGCGGCGCCCGCGACGGCCGACGGCCTCGCCGTGCGGGGCGCCGCCATCAAGGCGGCCCGCACGGCGAGGAACGCGACTCCCTTCAAACTCTTCCTCCGCAAGGTCGCCGACGTCTTCGTCCCGCTGATCCCCGCCCTCATCGGCTGCGGCGTCATCGCGGGACTGAACGGCCTGCTGGTCAACCTGGGCCTACTGCCGTCCGTGACCCCGGCGCTCGCCGCGATCTCCAGCGGCTTCATGGCGCTGATCGCGGTCTTCGTCGGCCACAACACGGCGAAGGAGTTCGGCGGCACGCCCGTCCTGGGCGGCGCGGTCGCCGCGATCGTCGTCTTCCCCGGCGTCGAGAGGATCGACGCGTTCGGCCGGCACCTCTCGCCCGGCCAGGGCGGCGTGCTGGGCGCGCTGGCCGCCGCGCTGCTCGCGGTGCGCGTGGAGAAGTGGTGCCGCCGCCGCGTCCCCGAGTCCCTGGACGTCCTCCTCACCCCGACCCTCACGGTCCTGGTGTCCGGCCTCGTCACGGTCTTCGGCCTGATGTTCCTCGCGGGCGAAGTCTCCACCGCCGTCGGAGACTTCGCGAACCTGCTGCTGGAGAACGGCGGCGCGGTGGCCGGCCTCGTACTCGGCGGGCTCTTCCTCCCCCTCGTCATGCTGGGCCTGCACCAGGCCCTGATCCCGATCCACACCACGCTCATCGAGCAGCAGGGGTACACCGTCCTCCTGCCCGTCCTCGCGATGGCGGGCGCGGGCCAGGTCGGCGCGGCGGCGGCCGTCTACGTCAGACTGCCCCGCAACCCCTCGATCCGCCGCACGATCAGGTCGGCGCTGCCCGCGGGCCTCCTGGGCGTGGGCGAGCCGCTGATCTACGGCGTCAGCCTCCCGCTGGGCCGCCCGTTCGTCACGGCCTGCGCGGGCGGCGCGGTCGGCGGCGCGTTCGTCGGACTCTTCAACATGCTGGGCGACAAGGTCGGTTCGGCGGCGATCGGCCCCTCCGGCTGGGCCCTCTTCCCGCTCCTGGACGGCAACCGCGGCCTCGGCACGACGGCCGCCGTCTACGCGGGCGGCCTGCTGGCCGGATACGTCACCGGCTTCCTGGCGACGTACTGGTTCGGCTTCACGAAGGACATGCTCGAAGAGTTCGACGCGGCCCCCGGAACGAAGCCCGCGCCCCCGGCGCTCGCCTGAGGGAGGCGTTCCGTCGGATCCGTACGCCCGGCTGAGTGGGAAACTCGTGCGGAACACGACGACTTGGGGAGTTCACCGCATGACGACAGATGCCCCCGGCGAGCCGGACCCGACCCCGGCCGGGCACGGGCAGCGCGCCCTCGACCTCCTGGACCGGGCGATAGCCGCCCAGAGCCCCCTGGTGCGCAAGAACATCGCACGGGCCCGCCAGCGGAACCCGGAAGCGACGCCGGCCCAGGTGGTCCGCACCCTGGAGCGGATGTACGTCAGCGCGCTGGCGGGCACGGGCGCCGCGGTCGGCGGAACCGCGGCCGCGCCCGGCGTAGGCACGGGGGTCGCGCTGGCCCTGTCGGCGGGCGAGACCCTGTCGTCCCTCGAACTGAGCGCCCTCTTCGCGCTGTCGATCGCCGAGGTGCACGGCGTGCCCATCGACGAGGTCGAGCGCCGCAGGACCATCGTGATGGGCATCATGCTCGGCGGGAGCGGCACCGCCACGATCACCAAGGTCGCCGAGCGCACGGGGCAGCACTGGGGGCGCCAGATCGTGGCCAAGGTGCCCGTCGAGACGCTGCGCCAGATCAACAAGGTCCTGGGGCGGAACTTCGTCACGAAGTACGGGACCAAGCAGGGGATCATCGTGCTGGGGCGGGTGGCGCCGTTCGGGATCGGCGCGGTGATCGGCGGCGGGGCGAACGCGGCCGTCGCCGCGTTCGCCGTGAAGGCGGGACGGCGGGCGTTCGGAGAGGCGCCGGAGGAATGGCCGGAGGCACTGCCGGGGGCGTGAGTCCGGGGGCATGCGGCGCCGGGCGGTCCACCTCCCGCGACAGGGGGGGTTCCACCTCCCGCAACAACAGGGGAGCTGGCTGCACCCTCCGCTCTCCCGCTGCCCGGATGGTTCCGCGCGCCCCGCCCGACCAGGCTGAACACATACGGATCCCCCGACCGAAAAGGACCGACGTGTTCAGCCGACGCACCACCCGCGCCCTCGCCGTCACCGCACTCGCCGCCGCGGCCTGCACCACCCTCACCGTCAGCAGTGCGAGCGCCATCGTCAACGGCACCGACTCCACCGAGAAGTACCCCTTCATGGCGGTGATCCCGGAGTCCGCCCCCGAACAGGGGCTCTTCGACGGCAACTGCGGCGCCTCCCTCATCGACCCGCAGTGGGTGCTGACCGCGGCGCACTGCGTGAAGGTCGAGGGCCTGAAGCTGGACGGCATCGTGCGCATCGGCAGCGAGCAGCGGAAGTCGGGCGGTACGGTCCGGAAGATCGACCGGATCATCGCCCACCCCGGCTACGTGAACGGCGAGAACGAGAAGGCCAACAAGGACGACCTCGCGCTGATCAGGCTCGACAGGCCGGTCCGCGAGACGCCCATCAGGATCGCGGCGCGGCCGGGGAAGCCCGGCACGCCCACCCGGCTCATCGGCTTCGGCACCACGGTCGACGGGGAGTTCACCTTCCCGAACAGGCTCCAGGAGCTGAACACCCGCAGGGGCGCGGCGTCCGAGTGCGCGCCGGGGTACGCGGACCGGACCCGGCTGTGCACGATCAGCACCGTGCCCAAGGCGATGGCGTGCTTCGGGGACTCGGGCGGGCCGCAGGTGCAGAAGGGCCGGGACGGGAAGTGGGAGCTGATTGGGGTCACTTCGGGGCCGGGCGCCCCGAACGTGCCGTGTTCGGGCGGGCCCGGCCTGTACACCAGCGCGCCCGCCTACGCGGGGTGGATCCACAAGACCATGAAGCACAACCGGCCCGCGGCGTTCGCGAGGACGGCGGCGGGGCCGCACGGCAACGTGAACTGACCGCGCGCGTGGGTGGGGTTCGCCCACGGAGGGCGGTACCCCACCCGCCCCGCGAAACCCCTCCCGCCCCCCGCTATCGTTCGGGCACGCGATCGCACACGATCGTTCGCGGTCGCCGCGACCCGGTGACCGCTTCATGACCTGTGGGGGGTCCCTTCCATGCGCTCAACGCGCACGCTGCCGCACGCCCTCGTGCGTGCGGCAACCGTCTTCGCGCTCTCGGCGGGCCTCGCTGCGCCCGCCCTCGTCACGGCGCCCGCCGCGCACGCGGCGCCCGCGCCCGCGGACGTCACCCGCACCACCACCCTCGACGACGGCCGCCTCGACGTCGGGCTGCCGTACAACACCCTCTGGGCGAAGGTCAGCGTCCTCGCCTCCGACCAGCCCGGTGCCCCCGTCCTCGCCACCAGCGAGGAACTGAACTGGCACGACTACGACTCCACCACCCAACGGCCCAGCGGCTGGACGACCCGGAACCCCGTGCGGCTCCCGGAGGGCACCGCGCTCGGCGACTACCCGGTGAGCGTCGACTACCGGCTGTGGGACGGCAAGGTCCAGCACTGGAACGGCGGTTCGTACAGCCACAAGCTCCGCACCGGCGTCTCCGCGCTCTCCTTCGACCGGGCGAGCACCGACTACGACCACCGCGACGTGACGCTCTCCGGCAGGGCGACCACGGCCGATCCGTCGACCGGCGAGCACACGCCCGCCCGCGCGGGCACGAAGGTCAAGGTCGTGCTCTCCACGTACGGCAGGGACTGGCGGAAGGTCACCGCCACCACCGTCACCGGCGCGGACGGCGCCTTCTCGCTGCCGTTCACGCCGAACGCCGAGATCAGGGGCGGCACTGCCACCGTCGTCGAGCCCGCGGCCGACACCGTCCCGACGGACGCGTACCCGGTGCCCGCGGTGACGGTCACCAGGACCGAGTACCGGATCGGCACGCGGATCGACAAGCGCCGGCTCCTCCTCGGCGGAACCACCAAGGTGTCGGGCCGCGTCGAGCGGCTGACCGCCGAGGGCTGGCGGCCCTTCGCGGGCGCGCCGGTCGTCTCGGCCCAGCGCCCGCCGGACGGGCAGCACCCGGACTCGGTGGAGACGATCGGCGGGGCCCCGGCGGCGGCCGACGGCTCGTTCGCGTACGCCGCCAGGCCCCGCTACGCGGGCACCGAGGGCGTGTACACCTTCCTGCGGCCCTCCCTGTACCTCGGGGACAGCTACACCCCCACGCACGACTGGAGCCAGCTGGCGGTCCCCCGGCCCGCCGCCTTCACCAACGTCAAGATCACGCTGTCGCCCTACGGCGAGGTCAAGGCGGTCGGCAGGCTCACCGGGAGCTGCTGGGACGACAACCGGGTCCAGCTGCAGATCTCGTTCGACGGGCGCCACTGGCAGAACCTGAAGACCGGCACGCTCGAATCGGGCACCGCGGGCCACTGCCCCTTCACCGTCGAGACGATGGGCTACGTCTCCGCGTACTACCGCGTGTACCACGCCGAGTCGGACTGGCTCACGGCCGCCGCGGGCAGGGCCGTGCACCTGTCCCGCACGCTCACCCGGTTCTCCTCGTACTCCTTCACGCCCGACCGCCCGCGGGTCAACGGCCCGCTGACCGCGAGCGGCGTGCTCCAGCGGAAGGTCGGCGGCGTCTGGAAGCCGTACGTCGGCGCCAAGGTGATGCTCGTCGTCAAGCCGAGGGGCGAGAACACCTGGTACTGGGCCACCAAGGGCAAGACCGGCAGCGGCGGCAAGTACCGCCTCGGGGGCACGGCCTACAGCGACGCCACCTGGGCCGTGATCACCGAGCCCGCGGGCGGCCACTTCTACAGCGAGACGAAGGGCAAGTACATCGATGCGCGCTGACCGCGGGATCCCCCTCGTCGCCTCCGCCCTGGCACTGTCCCTGGCGGCGGGCGCCCTGACGTTCGCGGCCGCGCCCACCGCACTCGCCGCCGAACCGGCGACCGTCGGCATCGGCGCGGCCCTCACCCACCCGAGCCAGCGCGGCTCCTTCGCCGTCGCCGCCTGGACGGACGCCGACGGCGCCGTGCTCACCGAGGTGTCCGCGCGGCTCCGCAGGGGCGACGCCGTCGTCGCCGAACTGCCCGCCCTCACCGAATCCCCCTGGGACAGGGGCAGGTTCGGCCTCCCGGACGGCGCGCCGCTGAAGCTCACCGAGGACGGCGGCCCGCTGCCGGAACTCGGTGCGTACGCGATCGACGTGACCGCGACCGACAGCAAGGGCAACACCCTCACCCGGCGCGACGCGGGCACGCTCGACTTCACGCTGCGCCCGGTGCTCTCCTTCGCCGTGGGCACCCCCGGCCTCGACGACCCGACCGCGCGCCCGCAGGGCAGGCTCGTCGGCGTCCAGCCCGGCTCGGGCGACGAGGTCGCGCTGCCCGGCCGTACGGTCGAGGTGCGGCGCACCGACCAGGAGGATGCCGCGGGCCGCACCGCCGTCACCTCGGACAGCGGCCAGTTCACCGCCGGCGAGTACCCGCTGGACGGCCCCGCCGGGACGTTCCGGGCGACGTTCACCGAGAACGGCGCGCAGGTCCACGGCACCTCGACCACCGAGAGCAGGGTGTGGGACTACCGGAGCCACCCCGTCACGATCACCGCGACCGCCGACCGCACGCGCGTCCTGCCGGGCCAGCAGGCCACGGTCACCGGGCAGGTGCTCGACGGCACGGCCCCCGCGGCGGGGCTCGCCCTGCGGGCGACGATCGGCCGGGGCAGCGGCAGCGCGTACAGCCAGCGGATCGTCACGGACGCCGGGGGCCGCTTCACCGTACGGCTCCCCGCGCTCCCCGGCCTCCGCGTCGACAACTGGCGGATCGCACCGGAGAACGGCTTCCTCGCCGGCTCGGCCGAGGGCCCGCTGGTGATGCCCAGGGAGTCGACCGTCCAGGCCCTGCGCGCCACGCTGGCGGCGAACGGCCAGGTCACCGTGAGCGGGCTGTTCCGCGCCACCTACCAGACGACGGGCCCCGAGTACGGGCACGAGAAGGTACGGGTCGAGCGCTCCGCGGACGGCAGGACCGGCTGGAAGGTGCTCGGCGTCGGACAGGCCGCGCTCACCGGCATGAACCACTGGCTCAACGAGTCGTTCACCGTCAGGGGCTCGGGCGGCACCTCCGGCTACTACCGGGTGTACCACCCCACGACCGACGAGTACGCGGAGAGCTCCAGCCAGGTGTTCCGGATGTCCCGCACCGCGACCAGGGTCACCTCCGTGAACGCGGCGCCCGAGCCGGTCCGCAAGGGTGCGACGGTCACGGTCACCGGGGTGCTCGCCGAGCGGTCCGGCACGAAGTGGAAGGCCATGGCGGGCAAGCCGGTCCAGCTGTGGTTCCGGGCCAGGGGCACCACGAAGTGGAAGCTGGTCACCAAGGGCACGTCGGGCGCGCACGGCAGGACGTCGCTGCGCGGCAAGGCGGGCGTGGACGGGACGTGGCTGATCCAGTACCTGGGCGACGCCACGCACTTCGACTCGACCGGGGTCGGTGACTTCGTCGACGTGCGCTGACCGGACGCGGACGTGACGAAGGGCGGCGCCCCTGCCGAGGGGCGCCGCCCTTTCCCGTACCCGTGCCTAGACGCGCGCGTCCTCCCGCGCGCCCTCCCGGTCCCAGCACTCCGAGGTGCCGGGCAGGCCGGGCAGCCGGTCGTTGGTGAAGACCGGGTCCAGGCCGTCCGCGCGCTGTGCGAGGTAGTCGTCGAGGAGGCGGAGGGCGACCGCCGAGAGCGGCAGGATCGAGAGCAGGTTCACCAGCGCCATCACGCCCATGAAGACGTCCGCGAGGTTCCACACCACGCTCACCGAGCCGAGCGCGCCGAGCACGACGGTGACCAGGACCAGGACGCGGTACGAGGGGAGGATCCACGCGCGCCGCGTCATGAAGCGGATGTTGGACTCGCCGTAGTAGTAGTTCCCGATCAGCGTCGAGAAGCAGAGCATGAAGACGATGGCGGTCAGCGCGTGCCCGGCCCAGCCGCCCAGCGTGGTCGTCAGCGCGGTCTGCGTGAGGTCGGCGCCCTGCCTGCCGGACAGCTCGGGGTTGGTCGTCAGGATGATGAACGCGGTCATCGAGCAGATCAGCAGCGTGTCGAAGAAGACGCCGAGCGACTGTACGAGGCCCTGCTTGACGGGGTGGGTGACGTCGGCGGTCGCGGCGGCGTTGGGCGCGGAGCCCAGGCCCGCCTCGTTGGAGAACATGCCGCGCCTGATGCCGTGCTGGATCGCCGCGCCGACCGCGCCGCCCGCGACCTCCCGCACGCCGAAGGCGCCGCCGACGATGTCCGCGAGGACGCGCGGGACGTCCTCGACGTTGAGGACGACGACGGCGATGCCCAGGAGCAGGTAGCAGACGGCCATGACGGGCACGAGCAGCTGCGTGACCGAGGCGATGCGCCGTACGCCGCCGAAGACCACCAGCCCGAGGAGTCCCGCGACGACGAGGCCGCAGACGGGGGCGAACCAGTCCGAGTCGGCGGCGCCCAGCGAGCCGCCCGCGACGGCGGTGATGGTGTTGGACTGCACGGCGTTGAAGACGAAGCCGAAGGTCACGGTGATGACGACCGCGAAGAGGGCGCCCAGCCAGGGCTTCCCCAGGCCCTTGCGCATGTAGTACGCGGGGCCGCCGCGGAACTCGCCGTCGGCGCCGCGGACCTTGTAGAGCTGGGCGAGCACCGACTCGACGAACGCGGAGGCGGCGCCGACGAGGGCCATGGCCCACATCCAGAACACCGCGCCCGCGCCGCCGAGCGTGATGGCGGTGGCGACGCCCGCGATGTTGCCGGTGCCGACGCGGGCGGCGGCGGAGATGGTGAACGCGCCGAAGGAGGAGACGGCCTTGCGCCCGTCCCTGCCCGCGGGCGCCGGATCCTTCAGTACGCGCAGCATCTCCGGGAAGAGCCTCAGCTGCACGGCCTTGGACCTGATCGTGAAGTAGAGCCCCGCGACCACGACGAGCGGGATCAGCAGGTACGTCCAGAAGACGTCGTTGACGTCGACGATCAGTGAGTCGAAGGAAGACACGTGGCGGAACCTCGGAGTCGCGGGCAGGGGGCGGCGTCGCTGAAGTCTCACAAGGGCCTTACGGCCAGTGACAGGGCCTTTGGTCCTCTCGGGGCGAAAGGTGCGGGTCGTCCTTCTCACAGCATGCACGGGTTTGCCCAGGCCCGCCCCTTTCCGGGTACGCCGAAGGGCGGCACCTCCCTGTACGGGAAGTGCCGCCCTCGTGGTCCTACCGAGCCTGCGAGGAGGCTCAGAAGTCCATGTCACCGCCCGGCATGCCGCCCGGAGCGGCGGCGGACGCCTTCTCCGGCTTGTCGGCGATGACGGCCTCGGTGGTCAGGAACAGCGCGGCGATCGACGCGGCGTTCTGCAGCGCGGAGCGCGTGACCTTCGCCGGGTCCAGGATGCCCTCGGCGATCATGTCGACGTACTCGCCCGTGGCGGCGTTCAGACCGTGGCCGACGGCCAGGTTGCGCACCTTCTCCACGACGACGCCGCCCTCAAGGCCACCGTTGACGGCGATCTGCTTGAGCGGGGCCTCCAGGGCGAGCTTCACGGCGTTGGCGCCGGTCGCCTCGTCGCCCGAGAGCTCCAGCTTCTCGAAGACGGCCGTGGCCTGGAGCAGCGCGACGCCACCACCGGCGACGATGCCCTCCTCGACGGCCGCCTTCGCGTTGCGGACGGCGTCCTCGATGCGGTGCTTGCGCTCCTTGAGCTCGACCTCGGTCGCGGCACCGGCCTTGATGACGGCGACGCCGCCGGCGAGCTTCGCCAGGCGCTCCTGGAGCTTCTCGCGGTCGTAGTCGCTGTCCGAGTTCTCGATCTCGGCGCGGATCTGGTTGACGCGGCCCTGGACCTGCTCGCTGTCACCGGCACCGTCGACGATGGTCGTCTCGTCCTTGGTGATGACGACCTTGCGGGCGCGGCCGAGCAGGTCGAGACCGGCGTTCTCCAGCTTGAGGCCGACCTCCTCGGAGATGACCGTGCCGCCGGTGAGGACGGCGATGTCCTGGAGCATGGCCTTGCGGCGGTCGCCGAAGCCCGGGGCCTTGACGGCGACGGACTTGAAGGTGCCGCGGATCTTGTTGACGACCAGGGTCGACAGGGCCTCGCCCTCGACGTCCTCGGCGATGATCAGCAGCGGCTTGCCGGACTGCATGACCTTCTCCAGCAGCGGAAGGAGGTCCTTCACGTTGCTGACCTTGGAGTTGACGATCAGGATGTACGGGTCGTCGAGAGCCGACTCCATGCGCTCCATGTCGGTGGCGAAGTACGCCGAGATGTAGCCCTTGTCGAAGCGCATGCCCTCGGTGAGCTCGAGCTCCAGACCGAAGGTCTGCGACTCCTCGACGGTGATGACGCCTTCCTTGCCGACCTTGTCCATGGCCTCGGCGATGAGCTCGCCGATCTGGGTGTCGGCGGCGGAGATGGAGGCGGTCGAAGCGATCTGCTCCTTGGTCTCCACGTCCTTGGCCTGCTCCAGCAGGGCGGCGGAGACGGCCTCGACGGCCTTCTCGATGCCGCGCTTGAGGGCCATCGGGTTGGCGCCGGCGGCGACGTTGCGCAGGCCCTCGCGGACGAGCGCCTGGGCGAGGACGGTCGCGGTGGTCGTACCGTCACCGGCGACGTCGTCCGTCTTCTTGGCGACTTCCTTGACCAGCTCGGCGCCGATCTTCTCGTACGGGTCCTCCAGCTCGATCTCCTTGGCGATGGACACACCATCGTTGGTGATCGTGGGGGCGCCCCACTTCTTCTCAAGGACGACGTTGCGGCCCTTGGGGCCAAGGGTGACCTTGACGGCGTCGGCGAGCTGGTTCATGCCACGCTCGAGACCGCGCCGGGCCTCCTCGTCGAACGCGATGATCTTGGCCATGTGAAGTGGTCCTCCCGGACGGGGTGGATTGCTCCGGATCGCTCCCGGTGCCCGCGACGGACGGCCCGCGCGCCGCGTGGTTCCCTGCCCCACCCGGCGTCCGGACCTCACCGAACCGATCCAAGTTCTGTCACTCTCACCTGGAGAGTGCTAACGCCAATGATTAGCACTCGACCCATGCGAGTGCAAGCGAGTGTCCACATCCGCCCCCCTAAACCCCCTGGGACGGGGACCTCGCGGACCGCCGGGAAAGGCCCCCGGACATGCGCGTGGGCCCGCACTCCGTATCAACGGAGTGCGGGCCCACGGAACGATTCGCGCCGGTGGCCGATCGCGCCGAGATCAGACGGCGAGCTTGACCATGTCCGCCTGCGGACCCTTCTGGCCCTGCGAGATCTCGAACTCGACTCGCTGACCTTCTTCAAGGGTGCGGTAACCGTCCATCTGAATCGCGCTGTAGTGGACGAAAACATCCGCACCACCGTCGACCGCGATGAAGCCGTACCCCTTCTCCGCGTTGAACCACTTGACGGTGCCCTGAGCCATGCCTAACTCCCCTATTACTGGCCCTTGCACAGGACCGCACTTCGCGGACCCGGGTCAGACCTTGCGTCGGAACGCGTCGACCGCGGCTGAATGTATCTGCCCAACTGCCCTCTGCAACAGGTCAATCGGACGAGAATTCTGGGCATGACCGAACGGCCGAATGAGGAGAACTCCCCATGTTCCAGGGCAAGTCGGCCCGGACATCAGGGACCCAAGGGGCAAATCGCACGCGCACTTTGGCTGCTTCTTGTCGCAGCGAGGCCGCTTTCCCATGTGCGCCGGGCGCACTCACGCGCCGACAACACGCCCGAGGGAAGCGTTAGTTCCCAACTCTACCGCCTTCAACCATGCAGAATTGCCCCCTCCGCTTCTCTCGCGGAGGGGGCAATGCCGGTGACTCTGAGGTACCGCGGAACGGCTCAGCAGCCGCCCGCGACCGCCGGGATGATCGAGATGCCCGCGCCGTCCGGCGTGGCGGTCCCCAGGCCCTGCTCGAACCGCACGTCGTCGTCGTTCACGTACACGTTCACGAAGCGGCGCAGCTGCCCCTGGTCGTCCAGGACGCGCGCGGCGATGCCCGCGTGGTTCTTCTCCAGGTCCTCGATGACCTCGGCGAGGGTCGCGCCCTCGGCGGAGACCTCGGACTGACCGCCGGTGTAGGTGCGGAGGATGGTGGGGATGCGGACGTTCACGCTCATGTCGGGTTTCTCCGTTCCTGCTGCTGGGGGGATTGTCAGTGCGCGAGGCCGGCCGCGCGGAACGCGTCCAGGCTCGGCTTGATCGTCGCCGTGGCCTGCGACGTCTCCGCCACCGCGTCCAGCGTCTTCAGACCGTCGCCGGTGTTCAGCACGACCGTGGTGAGCGCCGGGTCCAGCACGCCCGCCTCGATGAGCTTGCGCGTCACGCCGACCGTCACGCCGCCCGCGGTCTCCGCGAAGATGCCCTCGGTGCGGGCCAGCAGCTTGATGGCGTCCACGACCTGCTCGTCGTTCACGTCCTCCACCGCACCGCCGGTCCGGCGCGCGATGTCGAGCACGTAGGGGCCGTCGGCCGGGTTGCCGATCGCCAGCGACTTGGCGATGGTGTTCGGCTTCTGGGGCCGTACGACGTCGTGACCGGCCTTGAAGGCCGTCGACACCGGCGAGCAGCCCTCCGCCTGGGCGCCGAAGATCTTGTACGGCCGGTCCTCGACGAGCCCGAGCCCGATCAGCTCCTGGAGACCCTTGTCGATCTTCGTGAGCTGCGAGCCCGAGGCGATCGGGATGACGATCTGGTCCGGGATGCGCCAGCCGAGCTGCTCGCAGATCTCGTACGCGAGGGTCTTGGAGCCCTCGCCGTAGTACGGCCGCAGGTTCACGTTCACGAAGCCCCAGCCCTCGCCCAGCGGGTCGCCGATGAGCTCGGAGCAGAAGCGGTTGACGTCGTCGTAGTTGCCCTCGATGCCGACCAGCTCGCCGCCGTACACCGCGGCCATGACGACCTTGCCCTGCTCCAGGTCGTGCGGGATGAAGACGCAGGAGCGGAAGCCGGCGCGGGCGGCGGCGGCGCCGACGGCACCGGCGAGGTTGCCCGTGGAGGAGCAGGAGAGCGTGGTGAAGCCGAAGGCGCGGGCGGCCTCGACGGCGATGGCCACGACGCGGTCCTTGAAGGAGTGCGTCGGGTTGCCGGAGTCGTCCTTGACGTACAGGCCGCCGGTGACGCCCAGCTCGCGGGCGAGGTTGTCGGCCTTGACCAGCTTGGTGAGGCCCGGGTTCAGGTTCGGCTTCTCGGCGACGTCCGCGGGGACCGGCAGCAGCGGCGCGTACCGCCAGATGCTGTTCGGACCGGCCTCGATCCGGGCGCGCAGCGCGTCCGGGTCCCCGACGGGCAGGTCGTAGGCGACCTCAAGCGGTCCGAAACAGAGCTGACAGGCGAAGATCGGACCGAGCTCGAAGCGCTCGCCGCACTCGCGGCAGGACAGCGCGACGGCGGGGCCGAGGTCTACGGGGGTGGCGGTGGTGTTCTCCGCGACGGTCTGCACAGCCATGATGGCGAGGCCCTTTCTCCTCATCTTCCTCGTGACGCGCTTCGCCACGAGCCGGAATTGGCACCTTCCCCACCGTTACCTCGCGGTCGGCGGGAGGGTTGCCGGGACTTCAACGGGCCGTTCCCTCTGTCCCTCTGGATGAGCGCTGTGGCACCGAGCGGGGCTCGGGCGTTTGTCGGCGTACCGACCCCCGACATGCGGTGGCCGTTCGCGTTGTTCAAGACTGTAACCGAAGCCCCGGACGGTCGAGACAGCCGTCCGGACCGCGAGATGGGTCACACGGCGATCACACAGCAGGGAGTGCGGGACGTGCTCGAAGAGGTGGAGCACTGGCTGACCAGGCGTTCCTGGGCGGCGGCCGACCGTTCGCTGGGCGACCTGATGGCCGCCAAGCGGGGCACGAAAATCAGCGTGGTGCTGCCCGCGCTGAACGAGGAGGAGACGGTCGGCGAGATCGTCGGCACCATCCGCCGGGAGCTGGTCGACGCGGTCCCCCTGGTGGACGAGCTGGTGGTGATCGACTCCGGTTCGACCGACCGGACGTCGGAGGTGGCCGCGGCGGCGGGCGCGCGGGTGGTGCACCGCGACGCGATCCTGCCCGCGCTGCCCGCCGTGCCGGGCAAGGGCGAGGTCCTGTGGCGGTCGCTCCTGGTGACGACCGGGGACGTGGTCGCCTTCGTGGACGCGGACCTCAAGGACTTCTCGGCGGACTTCGTGTCCGGGATCGTCGGGCCGCTCCTCACCGACCCCGACGTCTCCTTCGTCAAGGCGATGTACGACCGGCCGTTCGGCGCCGCCGCAGGTCAGGGCGGCCGGGTCACCGAGCTGGTGGCGCGCCCGCTGCTGAACCTCCACTGGCCCCGACTGGCGGGTTTCGTACAGCCGTTGGGCGGTGAGTACGCGGCGCGGCGGGAGCTGCTGGAGCAGCTGCCCTTCCCCGTCGGTTACGGAGTGGAGCTGGGGCTGCTGGTGGACGCGCTGCACACGGTCGGGCTCGACGCGCTGGCACAGGTCGACGTGGGCGTGCGGATCCACCGCCACCAGGACAGCCAGGCGCTGGGGCGGATGGCGGCGGCGATCTACCGGACCGCGCAACTGCGGTTGTCCCGGGGGCACTTGGTGCGGCCCGCGCTGACGCAGTTCGAGCGGGGGGAGGACGGTTTCGTGCCGCGGACGCACGCCGTGGACACGGAGGAGAGGCCGCCGATGCGGGAGGTCCCGGAATACGCGAAGCGCCGGGCCGCGTAGCCCCCGGGGCGGGGCGCCCCGCGAGGGGCGGGGCGCCGCCACGTTTGGGGGGAAGCCCCACGGGCTAGGTTTCGGCACATGGCTGCTGCTGCCCGGATCCTCGTCGCGTCCAACCGCGGCCCCCTCACCTACTCCCTCGACGGCGACGGGACCCTCCGCTCCCGCCGCGGCGGAGGCGGCCTGGTCTCCGGGCTCAGCGCGGTGGGCTCGGACGGCTCGGTCTGGGTGTGCTCGGCGCTGACCGACGGCGACCGGGCGGCGGTCCGCTCGGGCGCCGCCGAGCCCGGCGTCCGGATGCTCGACATCGACCCCGACGTGCACGCCGCCGCGTACAACGGCATCGCGAACTCGGTGCTCTGGTTCGTCCACCACATGCTGTACCAGACGCCGCGGGAACCGGTCTTCGACGCGGAGTTCCGGCGCCGGTGGGCGGCGTACGAGGCGTACAACCGCGCCTTCGCCGACGCGCTGGCCCAGGAGGCGGGGCAGGGCGCGTCGGTGCTGGTGCAGGACTACCACCTGGCGCTGGTGCCCGGCATGCTCCGCGCCCTCCGCCCCGACCTGCGGATCGGCCACTTCTCGCACACGCCGTGGGCGCCCGTCGACTACTTCAGGCTGCTGCCCGACGACGTCGCGGAGCAGCTGCTGCGGGGCATGCTGGGCGCGGACCGGCTGGGATTCCTGACCCACCGCTGGGCGGACGCGTTCACCGCGTGCTGTACGGCGCTGGCGGGCGGGACCGGCGGGACCGCGATCGGGGTGCACGGGCTCGGCGCGGACGCGGAGTTCCTGCGGGCGCGCTCGCGCGAGGCGGACGTGGAGGAGCGGATCGCGGCGCTGCGCGAGCAGGTGGGCGCGGCGCGGGACGGGACGGCGCGGCGGACGATCGTACGGGTGGACCGCACCGAGCTGTCGAAGAACATCGTGCGGGGGCTGTTGGCGTACCGGGAGCTGCTGGAGAGGCGGCCGGAGTGGCGCGGGCGCGTGGTGCACGTGGCGTTCGCGTATCCGTCGCGGCAGGACCTCGCGGTGTACCGGGAGTACACGGCGGAGGTCGCGCGGGTGGCCGCGGACATCAACTCCACCTTCGGGACGCCGAGTTGGACGCCCGTCGTGATGCACGTCAAGGACGACTTCGCACGGTCGCTGGCGGCGTACCGGATCGCGGACGTCGCGCTGGTGAACCCGATCAGGGACGGGATGAACCTGGTCGCGAAGGAGATCCCGGTCGTCTCGGACGAGGGGTGCGCGCTGGTGCTCTCGCGGGAGGCGGGGGCGTACGAGGAGCTGGGCGCGGACGCGGTGGGAGTGAACCCGTACGACGTGAGCGGGACGGCGGAGGCGTTGCACGCGGCGCTGTCGATGGGGGCGGAGGAGCGGGCGGGGCGGAACCGGGGGTTGGTGGCGGCGGCCACCGCGCTGCCGCCGCAGCAGTGGTTCCTGGAGCAGCTGAAGGCCCTGGAGGCCCCGGGGGCGAGCTAGGCCGGGGCCTTCACGGGGCCCGGGGGCGCCGAAGACCGCGCCCATCGGGGGGCGCGGGGAACCGCGCGAGAGCGGGGCACGCGCGCAACGTGCCCACCGCCCCGCAGGGCCCCCGGAGGGTTTCGGGAAGGGGCGGGGTGGGGACTGCCCCGCGCAGCGGCCCCCCCTAGAGCCTCGCCGCCAGGCCCTCCAGAAGATCGACCACCCCCGCGGGGCCGTCCACGACCACGTCCGCCCGCGCGGCCAGCTCCGCGATCACCGTGTCGCTCGCCACCAGCAGCCCCGGCAGTCCGTCCGACCTCAGCTTCTCCACCGCCCCGAACGCGGGCAGGTCCCCCAGGTCGTCCCCCGCGTAGAGCACGGACTCCGCGCCCGCCTCCTTGAGGTACTCCGCGAGCGCCACGCCCTTGTCCGTCCCCGGCGGGCGCAGTTCGAGGACGAGCCTGCCGGGTTCGAGCATCAGCCCGTGCCGCGCGGCGAGTTCGGCCAGCGGCCCCCGCAACGCCTCGTACGCCGCCTGCGGTTCGGCCGCGCGCCGGGTGTGGACCGCGAGGGCCCGCCCCTTCTCCTCGATCCAGGTGCCCCGCCACGCCCCGAACCGGTCGAGGAATCCGGGGAGTTCGGCCCGGACGGACGCGACGCCCGGGTGCGGCGCGGGCGCCCGTACCACTCCCGTCACCGCGTCCCAGCGCTCCGCGCCGTAGTGCCCGAGCACGACGAGGTGTTCCAGCCCCGCGACCCCGGCGAAGCCGCCGTACCGCACCGCGACCCCCGCGGGGCGCCCGGTCACGACGACGACGGACGCGACCTTCGGGGCGAGCGCGGCGAGCGCGGGCACGGTGCCGGGGTGGGCGCGGGCCCGTTCGGGATCGGGCACGACCTCCGCGAGGGTGCCGTCGAAGTCGAGTGCGACGACGGCGCGGCCGGGCCGGGCGACGATCGCCGCGAGGGCCTCTCGGCCGGCGGGGGTGGACGGTTCCAGGAAGGGGATGCTGCCCATGGGCCGACCCTATCGGCGCCCGCGGGGACAGGGCCATGGCACCGCCCCACCCGGCAGGCCGGGGCGCCGCTCAGCGGAGTCCGCGCCTGGCCTCCCGCACGCGCCGCAGCCGGTTGACGGTGACGGGGTCGTGCGCCAGGGCCCTGGGGTCGTCGAGGAGGGCGTTGAGGAGCTGGTAGTACCGGGTGGGCGACATCCCCAGCCGCTCCCTGACGGCCCGCTCCTTGGCCCCCGGCCCGGTCCAGGACTCCCGCTCGACCCCGAGCACCCCGAGCTCCCGCCCGGAGAGCCCGCGCGCCCCGGGACCGCCCGCCGGAGCTGCCGGATCCGCCGGAGCTGCCGGATCCTCTGGGGGAACCGGGGGCGCCTGGGGTTCCCCGGGAAGCGCGGGGTCGGGTGACTCGGGGCCGGGGTTCATACCGGCCAAGTTACTCCGCGCCCCGCACCCGCCCCACACCCGCTCCGTACCCGCCCCACACCCGCTCCGCGCCCACTCCTCGCCTACTCCGCGTTCTCCGCGGTCGTCGCCGCCCTCGCGATGCCCTGGAGGACCGTCCTGGGGTCGCCGCCCGGCTCCACCGTCCTGCCGATGTCCCGCTTGACCAGCTCCTGGACCCGGGCCCACGACGTCTTGCCGACCGGGGGCAGCTGGGAGTTGGGCAGGGCCTCCAGGAACTCCTTGAGGTCCTTGTGCTCCGGGTCCTGCTCCATCTGCCGCGACGCGCTCGCCGTCACCGGCAGCAGGTCGTTCTGGCCGGCGAAGGCGAGGACGTTCTCGTCCTCGAAGACGAAGTCGAGGAAGTGCCCGATCTGCTTCTCGTGGCCCTTCTCCTTGAAGCCCATGATCCAGTCGGCGACGCCCATCGTCGACTTGGGATCGCCGTCCGCGGTGGGCATCGCCACCTTGCCGACCTCGATCTTGTTCTTCGCCGCCTCCTTCAGCAGGGAGGGGTGCCCGTTGAGCATCCCGACCTCGCCCGCGGCGAACGCGGCGAACGCCTGCTTCCGGTTGAGCTTGCTCGGCGCGACGGGGCCCGTCAGCTTCTTGCCGACGAGGTTCTTCTGCAGCCACTCGAACGTCTCGACGTTCTGGGTCGAGTCGATCGTGTACGTGCCCGTGGCGTCCATGTACCCGCCGTCGTTGCTCAGCAGCCACATCAGCGTCTCGGCCTGGGCCTCCTCGGGCCCCAGCGGCAGCGCGAACGGCGTCTTCACGCCCTTCCCCTTGAGCTTCTCCGCTCCGCTGACGACCTCTTCCCAGCTGCCGGGCGCGTCGATGCCCGCCTTCTCGAACAGCGCCTTGTTGTAGAAGAGGAGCCGGGTCGAGGCGACGAACGGCATCCCGTACTGCGCCCTGCGCATCTCGCCCGCGTCGGCGAGCGGCGCCAGGAAGTTCGCCTGGACGGGGATGGAGAGCAGGTCGTCGACCTTGTAGAGCTTGTCGGCCGCCGCGTAGTCCGCGTACGCGCCGATCTGCGCGATGTCCGGGGCGTCGCCCGCCTCGACCATCGCCTTGACCTTCGCGTCGACGTCCGTCCACGGGAGGATCTGGACGTCGATCTTGATGCCGGGGTTCTTCTTCTCGTACGCGTCGGTGAGCTTCGCCC
Organism: Streptomyces sp. NPDC050504; assembly: GCF_044458065.1. Lineage (NCBI taxonomy): Bacteria > Bacillati > Actinomycetota > Actinomycetes > Kitasatosporales > Streptomycetaceae > Streptomyces > Streptomyces sp. NPDC050504. Next base: position 536,773 of record NZ_JBITHO010000002.1, read on the forward strand.
AGTACTGCTTGGTCGTGTCGCCGCCGGTCAGGTCGTAGTCGGCCGCGACGAGTTTGAGCGTGACGTCCTCCGGACCGCTGTCGCCGCCACAGGCCGCGAGTGTCACCGACATGCCCAGTGCGGCCACCGCCGCGGTCAGACCCAAGTAACGCCGCTGCACAGCTGCACTTCCTACCCTCACCGATCGGACAAGCCGAATTTTTCCAAGCACTCTCGAATATGAGGTCTACACCACGGGCAGCACTTCGCCCAAGGCGCCCCCCTGGTCCCGGACGGCTCCGCAAGGTCCATGTGCCGCGCGGGGAAGTCCATTGCGGCGGCGCCGAAGGGGCTGTTATCCACGTCCTGAACCCGTTCCGAGATCCGCCAGCACCGCCCGAGGAGTCGCACGGCATGTCCCGTACCGCAGAAGAGATAGCCACCCAGCCCGCCTGCTGGCGCCGCGCCGCCGAGTACGCCGCCGAGTTCGACGGACTGCCCCGGGCCGGTGAGCGGGTCGCCGTCACCGGGTGCGGCACCTCGTGGTTCATGGCCCTGGCGTACGCGGCCCTGCGCGAGGCCGCGGGGCAGGGCGAGACGGACGCGTTCGCCTCGTCGGAGTTCCCGCTCGGGCGGCGGTACGACCGGGTGGTCGCCATCACCAGGTCAGGTACGACGACGGAGGTGCTCGACCTGCTCCGCGCGCTGAAGGGCACGGTCCCCACCGTCGCGCTGACCGGCGACCCGAAGACGCCCGTCATGGAGGCGGCCGACGCGGTCGCGGTGCTCGACTGGGCGGACGAGGAGTCGGTGGTCCAGACCCGGTTCGCGACGACCGCGCTGGCGTTCCTGCGGGCGGGCCTCGGGGAGGTCCCCGGCGTGAAGTCGGTGGCGGACGCGGCGGTGGACGCGGAGGCGGCGATCGCCCAGGCGCTGCCCGAGGCGGCGCTCACGGCCGAGCAGTGGACGTTCCTGGGGCGCGGCTGGACGTACGGGCTGGCCCAGGAGGCCGGTCTGAAGATGCGCGAGGCCGCGGGGGCGTGGACGGAGTCGTACCCGGCGATGGAGTACCGCCACGGCCCGATCTCGATCACCGGCCCGGGGCGGGTGGCGTGGGTGTTCGGCGAGGTGCCCGAGGGGATGGCGGCGGACGTCGCGGGGGTGGGCGGGACGCTCGTCGCCCTGGAGGGCGCGGACCCGATGGCGGACCTCGTACGGGCGCAGCGGCTCGCCGTGGCGGTGGCGGAGGAGCGGGGCTACGACCCGGACCGCCCGAAGAACCTGACGCGCAGCGTGATCCTCTCCTGACCGGGCGGAGCCCCGGGCCCCCGCGAGGGGCCCAGGGCCTACCCCAGCTGCCGGTACCGGCCCCGGAAGTAGGTGAGCGGGCCGCCGTCCCCGTCCTGCGGCAGCCGCACCCCGAGCACCCGGCCGATCACGAGCGTGTGGTCCCCCGCCGCCACCCGCTCCTGCGTCCTGCACTCCAGGTTCGCCAGCGCGCCCCCCGCCAGCGGCGCGCCGCTCACCTCGCCCCGTACGTAGGGAATGTCCTCGAACAGCAGCCGGTCGCTCACGCGCCCCTTCATCGCGAAGCGCCCCGCGATGTGCCGCTGGCTCTCGGACAGCACCGAGACCGCCCACAGCGGCTGCTCGTCCAGCAGGTCGTCCATGCGCGAGCCGTTCCGCAGGCTCACCAGCACCAGGGGCGGGTCCAGGGACACCGACATGAAGGCGGTCGCGGTCATGCCGACGTCCTCGCCGTACGGCCCCTCGTCCGGGGAGTGCGCGGTCACCAGCACCACACCCGCCGCCAGCCGGGACATGGCGGCGCGGAACTCGTCGTTGCTCACCCCATCAGGATGGGGGATTCCGGTGGACACGGAGGCGGTGGTCGTCTGCGGCACGTCGCACAAGCTAGCCCCGGCCGCCCGCGGGGCACATCGGACCAGGGGACCAACCGGGTCCTAGGACCTCCGCCGACGGCCCTCCTTTGCCGCTTTGCGTTCACAACACATCGGGCCGCCGCGGGGAGCGCTCCCACGCACCGTTTCCAACTCCTCACCCTGAGTTGTGACTTGAGTCACAGAGGGAGGTATTTGTTGACCCTGTGTACCGAGTGGACAGCTCGCTGTGATTCAGTGGCGGGGACACTGCAACAAGAACACCGATATCAAAACTGGAGTTGCTGTCGAGGTCTCGGGGAGTGCGAGCAATGGAGGCCGAGTCGGAGCCGTACGTCCGTCTTGCGACCCTGCGGCAGCTGCACCAGGTCGTAGCCGACCTCAACACTGCCCGCAGTCTCGCGGACACGCTGCAGACCGTGGCCGACGGCATCGTCACCGGCCTCGGGTACGAGCTGGCCTGCGTCAACCTCGTCAGGCCTGACGGCGACCTCGTCGTCGCCGCCTTCGCGGGCAACGAGACCGCCGAGGCCCTGATCTCCGGCCGGGTCGGCTCCCGCGCGTCCTGGGAGCGGCGGCTCGTCATGGGCGAGAGCTGGGGCGACCTGCGGTACATCCCGCACACCGACGGCTGGGTCCTCAACGACGACGACGTCCCGCAGTGGCACACCGAGGGCCCCGAACCGCGCTTCGAGGACGAGTGGCACCCGGCCGACCGCCTCTACGCCCCCATGTACACCTCCGGCGGCCGCGGCCCCGAGCTGCTGGGCGTGATCTCCGTCGACCGCCCGCGCGGCGGCCGCAAACCCGGCGCGTGGGGCCGCGAGGCGCTCCAGATGTACGCCTCCCAGGCCGCGATTGCGATCAGCAACGCGCGTCTGCGAGCAAACATGCAGCGTGCACTGGTCCGCCTGGAGCGCGAGCAGCAGGCCCTGCGCGCCTCCGAGGAGTCGTTCCGGCAGGCCTTCGAGTACGCCCCGTCCGGCATGGCCATCGCCGAGATGGGCGGCGACCAGCACGGCCGCCTGCTGCGCACCAACGACGCGCTCTGTCGCCTGCTGGGCCGCCCCGCGTCCGTGATGCGCCGCTACTCCTTCGCGGACCTCGTCCACCCCGAGGACATCGGCACCCTGCTGCGCACCTCCGCCGAGGGCGGGCGCGCCGAGCTGCGGCTCGGGCGGCGCGACGGCACGTACGTCTGGGTCAACCTGCGCAACTCCGTCGTCGCCGACACCACCGACGGCCCCCGCTTCCTGCTCACGCACGTCGAGGACATCGAGGAGCGCAAGCGCCACGAGCTCCAGCTCGCGCACCGCGCCTCGCACGACGCGCTCACCGGACTGCCCAACAACGCCGAGCTGCGCGCCCGCCTCAGCGCCCGGCTCTGCGAGCGGCCGCACTCGGTGACGGCGACCCCGGTGGAGGCGCTGGACGCGGCGTACGAGGGCGGGGCGTACGAGGGCCAGGACGGCCAGCGGCACGACTACGGCCACGACCCGGCGGGCGGCTACGACCACCACGTGCACACGGTCGCGCCGGACGAGGTCGGCGCCGAGGAGGGCGCGAAGGGCCTCGCGGTGCTCTTCTGCGACCTCGACGGTTTCAAGTCGATCAACGACAGGTTCGGGCACCACACCGGGGACGGCGTCCTCGCCGAGGTCGCCCGGCGGCTCACGGCCGGGGTGCGCGACGGGGACACGGTCGCCCGGCTCGGCGGCGACGAGTTCGTGGTCCTGGCCGACGGCCTCGGCACTGCGGACGCCGCTGACCTGGCGGTACGCCTGCGGAACGCGATCATCCCGCCGCTGCGGGTCGACGGCAGGGTGGTCCGGGTCGGGGCCAGTTTCGGCATCGGCTGGGCCAGTTGCGGGATGTCGGTCGACGAGGTGCTCAGCTCCGCCGACCAGCGCATGTACGTCGAGAAGCGTTCCAGGTCGAAGGTGCACCGCCGGGCGGGCTGAGGCGTTCGGGGTAGGCTCAGCCCGGTCGGCGACGGCTGGCGAGCCATGGTGAGGAGTGACCCAGGATGACGGCCGGAGGCCCCGGTAACAACGGAAGCAACGGCGCGAGCACGCCTGAGGACGATGATCCGTTCGGCTATCTGTACGCGGACGGACAGGCGGCGGGCGCCCAGCCGCCCCAGGGCGGTGGCGGCTACGGCTACCCCGGCCCGGTCGGCGGCGGCCAGCAGCAGCCCGGAGTGCCCAGGACCTCGTACAACCAGGTCCGCACGGTCGGTGAGCGGCAGTACGGCCACCACCAGCCGCACGCCCAGCTCCCGTCCCAGCAGGGATACGGGCCGCAGGGCCAGCAGGCGTACGGACAGCAGGGCCAGCAGGGGTACGGGCAGCCCACCGCGCAGTACGCGGCGCCCGAGACCTACGGCGGCCAGCAGCCCGCCCGTCAGGCACCGGCCCCGCGCGGCGGCGGCCCCAACACCAAGGGCCTGCTGATCGGCGCGGTCGCGGTGGTCGCGGTCGTGGTGATCGGCATCAGCGTGGCCCTGATCAACAACAGCAACAAGAACAAGGACAAGAAGGACGAGACGAAGTCCTCGGCGGGCACCGAGGTCAAGGAGTCCCCGAAGCCCGCCCCGTCCTCGTCCGACAAGAAGAAGGAAGAGCCCGCGGAGCTGCCCAGGCAGGACGCGGCGACCCTGAAGCTGGGCGGCACCGCGGCGCTCGCCCGCGACATCACGGGCGCGAAGGGCGCGGACGGCGCCTACGTCGGCGGCTTCAACTCGGTCGGCGCGTCGGCCTCGTGGACCTTCGACGCACCCGAGGACGGCGACTACACGCTGCACGTGACCTACGGCGTGCCCGGCAAGGACGCGAAGACGTCCCTGACGGTCAACTCCGAGCAGCCGCGCGGCATAAACATGAAGAACTTCGCGAACGCCCCCGACGGCGCCTGGGACAAGGGCTGGACGAGGACCTACTCCTACGTGAAGCTCAGCAAGGGCCAGAACACCCTGAAGCTCTCCTGCGAGCAGGGCGACCAGTGCGAGGTCAACCTGGACCAGGTCTGGCTGACGAAGGGTCACGGCTAGGCCGTGCCCGTCCGGGCAGGCGACGGCCCCCGTTCCCCGGCCGGGGAACGGGGGCCCGTCCCGTTTCAGAGCAGACGCAGGAAACCCGCCACCGTTTCGGTCATCGCGGTGCGGGCCGGGGCGAGGTACTTGCGGGGGTCGACCGCGGTGGGGTCGGCGGCCAGGAAGGCGCGTACGGCGGTGGTGAACGCGGTGTTCAGGGCCGTACCCACGTTGATCTTGACCATGCCCGCGGCGACCGCCCTGCGGATCTCCTCGTCGGGGACGCCCGACGAGCCGTGCAGGACCAGGGGGACGGGGACCGCGGACTTCAGGGCGGCGATCAGGCCGTGGTCCAGGGACGCGGTGCGTTCGGTCATCGCGTGGGACGAGCCGACCGCGACCGCGAGGGCGTCCACCCCCGTGTCCGCGACGTAGGCGGCGGCCTCCGCGGGGTCCGTGCGGACGCCCGGGGCGTGGGCGTCCAGGGGCGCTTCGCCCTCCTTGCCGCCGACCTCGCCCAGCTCGGCCTCGATCCAGATGCCGCGCTCGTGGCCCCAGCGGACGGCCTCGGCCGTGGCCTTCACGTTGTCGCCGTACGGGAGCTTCGACGCGTCGAACATCACCGAGCCGAAGCCCGCCGCGTGGGCCCGCTCCAGGAGGTCGACCGAGACGACGTGGTCGAGGTGGAGGGCGAGGGGCGCGGACGAGGCCCTGGCGACCGCGGCGGTGGCGGCGGCGACGGCGGTGAGGTCGCCGCCGTGGAACCTCACCGCGTTCTCGGAGATCTGGAGCACGGCGGGGGCGCCGGCCTCTTCCGCGCCCTCGGCTATCGCCTCGGCGTGTTCGAGGGTGATGACGTTGAACGCGGCGAGGCCCTGGCGGGCGGCGGTGGCGGTCGATATGAGGTCGGCGGTGGTGACGAGGGGCATGGTGGGCCTTTCACTCCGTGCGGGTGGTGCTTTTCGCGGGGCGCGGGTGGGGTGGGGGTGCGGGGCGGGCCGGTGGTGGCTTGCTCGCGCAGTTCCCCGCGCCCCTACGGGGCTCGCGCCCCGTTAGGGGCGCGGGGAACTGCGCGAGGGTGGGGCACACGCCGCGCGTACTCACCCCGCGAAAGCGGGCTCGCCACCGGCGGGTTTTCGGGAAGGGGCGGGTCGGGGACTCGCCCGCCGCAGGCGAAAGGCGGCCCGCCCCGGGCGACGGGGCCCGTAGAAGCAACCCCCTGCCTCACAGCGGTGACGGATGCTCGGTCACCGCGACCCGGGAGAGCAGCCCCTCGTACGCCGCCGCGTCGAACTCGCCCGCCACGGGCGCCAGTACCGTCGCCGCCGACAGCGCCACCGCCCGCCGCAGCCGCTGCGGCCACGGCTCGTCCGCGACCAGGCCCGCCAGCAGGCCCGCCACCGCCGAGTCGCCCGCGCCCGTGGGGTTGCCGCGCACCGCGGCGGGCGGGCGGGCCTGCCAGGTGCCGTCCGGGGTCGTCGCCAGCAGTCCCTCGGGGCCGAGCGAGGCGACCACCGCCCGCGCGCCCCTCCCCCGCGCGTCGCGCGCGGCGCGCTGCGGGTCGCGGGAGCCGGTGAGCTGGGCGAGTTCGTCGGCGTTCGGCTTGACCAGGTCGGGGCGGGCCGCGATGCCGCGCCGCAGCGGATCGCCGCTGGTGTCCAGGAGCACGGGCACGCCCGCCGCCCGCGCCTGGCGGATCAGCTCCGCGTACGCCGCGACGTGGATGCCGGGCGGGAGGCTGCCGCAGAGGGCCACCACGGAGGCGTCGGCGAGGAGTTCGCCGTAGGAGAGCGTGAAGGACGCCCACTCGGTGGGCGTGACCGTGGGGCCCGCCTCGTTGAGCTGCGTCGTGTCGCCGGTCTTCGCGTCGGCGATGGCGAGGGTGCGCCGGGTGGTCCCGGCGATCGGGACGAGCGCGTCGCGCACCGGCAGCGGGTCGAGCAGTTCGCGCAGTACGGCGCCGGTGGCGCCGCCCGCGAAGCCGGTGACGGTCACCTCGTGGCCGAGGGCGGCCAGCACGCGGGCGACGTTGACGCCCTTGCCGCCGGGGCGCTCGGTGACCTCGTCGACGCGGTGCGAGGCGTGCGGGAGCAGGGCGGGGACGCGGTACGTGATGTCGAGCGCGGTGTTGAGCGTGACCGTGAGGATCACCCGCCACACCCCCGCACACCTCGGTACCCGGTCGCCTACGGGGCCCGATCATGCCAAAAAGAAGACGGCTGGCCCAGGGGTCAGGGCCAGCCGTCTTGCCGTAATTCGGGGCGAAATCAGGCCACTTGGGGCTTAATGATCCACTCGCCCTTGCGCATCACGCCCTTGAGCGCGAAGTCCGCGTCCAGGACCACCAGGTCGGCGTCCTTGCCGGGCTCCAGCGAGCCCACCCGGTCGTACACGCCGAGCAGCTTCGCCGGGTTGGCGGAGATGGACTGGACGATGGACTCGACGGGGATCCGGTCGATCGTCGCGGCCCGCCGGAACGCGGTGTCCAGGGTGAGGGTCGAGCCCGCGATGGAGCCGCCCTCGACGAGGCGCGCGACGCCGTCCTTGACCTCGACCGCGAGCGGGCCCAGGTCGTAGTGCCCGTCGCCGAAGCCCGCCGCGTCCATCGCGTCGGTGATCAGCGCGACGCGGCCGGCGCCCGCGTGGTGGTACGCGAGCTGGAAGGCGCCGGGGTGCAGGTGGGTGCCGTCGTTGATCAGCTCGACGGTGATCCGCTCGTCCTCCAGGAGGGCGGTGACCGGGCCCGGGGCGCGGTGGCCGATGGCGGGCATCGCGTTGTAGAGGTGCGTGGCGACGGTGGCGCCCGCGTCGATCGCCTCGACGGTCTGCTCGTACGTGGCGTCGGTGTGGCCGATCGCGGCGAGCACGCCGTGCTCGGCGAGCAGGCGCACCGAGTCGATGCCGCCGGGCAGCTCCGTGGCGAGCGTGACCATCTTGGCCTGGCCGCGCGCCGCGTCGATCAGCTTGCGGACCTCGGCCGGGTCGGGGTCGCGCAGCAGGGTCTCGTCGTGGGCGCCCTTGCGGCACGGCGAGATGAACGGGCCCTCGAAGTGGATGCCCGCGGTCTCGCCCTGCTCGGCCAGCTCGGAGAGGATGCCCGCGCGCTGCGTGAGGAAGTCCATGTCGCCGGTGACCAGGGAGGTCACGACGGTGGTCGTGCCGTGCTCGCGGTGCGTGCGGATGCCCTGGAGCACCTCGTCGACGGTGCCCGAGGTGAAGGACGCGCCGCCGCCGCCGTGGTTGTGCATGTCCACGAAGCCGGGGACGAGCCAGTGGCCCGCGAGGTCGACGGTCTCGGCGCCCTCGGGGGCGGAGCCGGCGATGCGGGTGCCGTCGACGATGACGCGGCCGTCGTCGACCGTGCCGGTGGGCAGCACCACGCGGGCGCCCGACAGAACCTTGCTGGTGGCCATCAGGCGCGTACCTCCGTGGTGTCGTGTCCGTTTCCGGGATCGGTGGTGCCGGGGTCGGGGGTTGCGGGGGCGGTGGTCGCGGGATCGGTGGTCACGGGTTCGGTGGTGCCGTTCGTCTCCGCCGCGAGGTCCCAGGCGACCAGGCCCGCGCCCAGGCAGCCCGCGGTGTCCCCGAGGGCCGCGGGGACGATGGTGGGCAGCTTCTGGAACGTGACCCGCTCCTCGACCGCGGCCCGCAGCGGTGTGAACAAGGTTTCCCCGGCTTCGGCGAGTCCGCCACCGATGATCAGCGTGTCGGGGTCCAGCAGGGTGAGCGCCATGACGAGTCCGTCGGCGAGCGCGTCGACCGCGTCCTGCCACACGCGCACGGCCCGGGGGTCGCCGGACTCCACGGCCTTCGCGCAGTCGGCGGCGTCCGCGTCGGGGTCGCCGCTGGCCCCGGCCCAGGCGAGGGTGACGGCGGAGGCGGAGGCGTACCGCTCCAGGCAGCCGCGCTGGCCGCAGCCGCACTCGGTGCCGCCGTGGCGGACGACGACGTGGCCGATCTCGCCCGCGCAGCCGTGCGCGCCGGCCTCGATGCGGCCCTCGATGCCGATGGCGCCCGCGATGCCGGTGCCCAGGGGCACGAAGAGGAAGCGGCCCGCGCCCTTGCCCGCGCCGATCCGGCCCTCGGCGAGGCCGCCCGTGCGGACGTCGTGGCCGAGGGCCACGGGGACGCCGCCGAGGCGCGCGCTGAGGAGGTCGCGCAGGGGGACGTCGCGCCAGCCGAGGTTCGCGGCGTAGACGGCGATGCCGTTCTCGGCGTCGACGATGCCGGGCACGGCTACGCCCGCCGCCTCCGCGGCGGTGCCGAACCGCTCCTCCCCCACCGCGCGGAGCTCCGCGGCGAAGTCCACGATGGTCTCGATGACCGCTTCGGGGCCGCGCTCCCTGCCGGTGGCTCGGCGCGCCTCGTGGAGCAGGGTGCCGTCCGACCCGACGAGGGCGGCCTTCATGCCGGTGCCGCCCACATCGAGGGCGATGACGTGTCTCACGGGGGACAGTTTGCGCGTTCGCCCATGAAAGGTCTAGTCCACCTGCCCGGGATTGTTGCGGTCGCATACAAAATCGGGGGCGGGGTGGCGGCGGGTCGGGGGCGGGCCGGGCTAGTCCCAGCCGCGGGCCGAGCGGCCGCGCTTCGTGTCGCCGCGCTGCTTCTTCTCCCGCAGCCGCCGTTCGTTGATGCCCCGGGGGATCCTCGTCGCCCGGCGGGCCTTCGGCGGGGGCGCGGTGGCCTCCGCGAGCAGGGACGCGAGGCGCACCGCCGCCATTTCGCGGTTGCGCCACTGGGAGCGGTGCTCGGACGCGCGCACCGCGATCACGCCTCCCACCAGGCGGGCGGCGAGGCGTTCCAGGGCGCGGTCCTTCCAGACCTGGGGCAGGGCGTCGGTCGCCGCGAGGTCGAAGCGGAGTTCCACCTGGGAGTCGCTGGTGTTGACGTGCTGGCCGCCCGGCCCTGAGGAGCGGGAGAAGCGCCAGGTGAGTTCGGACTCCGGAAGGGTGACGGAGCCGCGGATGACATAGGGACCGGACATGCCTCCATGTTCCCCGCCCGCCCGGGGCGGCGTCATCCCCTTTTGCCCCGGGCCGCACAGGAAACGTAAAGAAAGTAAAGGGTCCTGGAACCCCGGGGTCCTCCGCGTGCGTTAGGAGGGGTGACGGTAGCTTCGTGACGGCACGAAGCCCGACACACGAGAACGAGGAAAGGGACTCCCATGGCTGTAAGCCTGTCCAAGGGCGGCAACGTCTCGCTCACCAAGGAGGCCCCGGGCCTGACCGCCGTCACGGTGGGCCTCGGCTGGGACGTCCGCACCACCACCGGCACGGACTTCGACCTCGACGCCTCGGCGATCGCGGTGAACACGCAGGGCAAGGTCTACTCCGACGCCCACTTCGTCTTCTTCAACAACAAGTCGACGCCGGACCAGACCATCGTGCACACCGGTGACAACGTCACCGGCGCGGGCGACGGCGACGACGAGCAGATCAACGTCAACCTGGCGGGCCTCCCGGCCGACGTCGACAAGATCGTCTTCCCGGTCTCGATCTACGACGCCGAGAACCGCAGCCAGAACTTCGGCCAGGTGCGGAACGCCTACATCCGCATCATCAACCAGGCCGGCGGCACCGAGCTCGCGCGCTACGACCTGAGCGAGGACGCCGCCACCGAGACCGCCATGGTCTTCGGCGAGCTGTACCGCAACGGCGCGGAGTGGAAGTTCCGCGCCGTGGGCCAGGGCTACGCCTCCGGCCTCGCGGGCATCGCGCAGGACTTCGGCGTCAGCGTCTGAGTCGCCGCGCGTCACCAGCGGTACCCCTGAGCAGTACCCCCCGAGGGGCCCCGGTCGGTTCGCCGACCGGGGCCCCTCGGCCGTTCCCCGGGCCCTGACACCCGCTCAAAGGTCCAGGCCAGACGGCCTTTTCCGGGCCGACCGCCGGATAACGGACATCACGCACCGCCCCTCGGACAAGAGCTGGTCAAATAACTTGTACGTCCACTGACAATCGACGACCTCGGTGGCACTGTCTCCCGCACGCACCAACGTTCCCAACAACCCCCCACGAAACAAGTGTTGGAGACCGCATGACCCCCCACAAGAACACCCGGCTCAGCGCTGCCCTCATCGCCTCCGCGGCCATGGTCGTCACCGTGGCCGTCCAGAGCACCGCCACCGCCGCGCCCGACACCGCCACCACCCCCGCCACCACCGCCGCCACCGCGCAGGCCGCCGCCCCCACCGGCGCCTCCGCCCTCCCCCTCGCCGCGTCCCCGCGCGCCGCCGCCATCGCCGCCGCCCAGGAGCAGGCCCCCTCCGCCGCCCGGACCATCGGGCTCGGCGGCAAGGAGGAGCTGGTCGTCCGCGACGTCGTCAAGGACGCCGACGGCACCGTCCACACCCGCTACGAGCGCACCTTCGCCGGCCTGCCCGTCCTCGGCGGCGACCTCGTCACGCACACCGCGAAGAACGGCAGGGTCAAGGGCGTCGACAGGGCCACCGACGCGCCGATATCCGTGCCCACCACCACCGTCGCGCCGACCACCGCCGCCGCGCGCACCACCGCGTCCGCCGCCGGGGCCCGCAAGGTGGTCTGGGCGCGCGACGGCAAGCCCGTCCTCGCGTACGAGACGGTGAAGACGGGAACGCAGCACGACGGCACCCCCAGCAAGCTGCACGTCGTCACGGACGCCGCGACCGGCAAGGAACTGCGCCGCTTCGAGGCCGTCATGACCGGCGAGGGCACCAGCCAGTACAGCGGCACCGTCACCCTCGGCACCTCACCCGGCATCAAGAAGGGCAAGCGCGGCGGCTTCGCGCTCACCGACGCCGGGCGCGGCGGCCACTCCACGTACGACCTGAAGCACGGGCAGAGCGGCAAGGGCACGCTCTTCACGGACGACGACGACAAGTGGGGCGACGGCACCCCGGCCAACGCCCAGACCGCGGGCGTGGACGCCGCCTACGGCGCCGCGCTGACCTGGGACTTCTACAAGTCGGAGCTCCAGCGCAACGGCATCGCGGGCGACGGCAGGGCCGCGTACAGCCGGGTCCACTACGGCAACGCGTACGTCAACGCCTTCTGGGACGACAGCTGCTTCTGCATGACGTACGGCGACGGCGAGGGCGACAAGAAGCCGCTGACCTCGATCGACGTCGCGGGCCACGAGATGACCCACGGCCTGACCTCCGCCACCGCCAACCTGGAGTACGCGGGCGAGTCCGGCGGCCTCAACGAGGCGACCAGCGACATCATCGGCTCCTCCGTCGAGTTCTTCGCGAACAACAAGGAGGACGTCGGCGACTACCTGGTCGGCGAGGAGATCGACATCAACGGCGACGGCTCGCCGCTGCGGTACATGGACCAGCCCAGCAAGGACGGCCAATCGCTGGACTACTGGGACGAGAACGCCGGGAACGTCGACGTCCACTACTCGTCCGGCATCGCCAACCACTTCTTCTACCTGCTGGCCGAGGGCAGCGGGCAGAAGGAGATCAACGGCGTGCGGTACGACTCCCCGACCAAGGACGGCTCGGAGGTCACCGGGATCGGCCGGGAGAAGGCGTACAAGATCTGGTACAAGGCGCTGTCGGCGTACATGACCTCGACCACCGACTACAAGGCCGCCCGCGAGGCGACCCTGAAGGCGGCGAACGACCTGTACGGCGCGGACGGCACCGAGGCGCGGACCGTCGCGGCGGCGTGGACCGCGGTCAACGTGAAGTGACGCACCGCCGCTGACCCGAGGAGGCGCCCCGCCCCGTCACTCCCCTGGCGGGGCGGGGCGCTCCTCGCCGTACAGCCAGGTGTCCCACAGCTCGTCCAGCTCCTCGTCGGAGGCGTCGGTGTGCTCGGCGACGTAGTCGGTGAAGTCCTCGGTCGAGGCGTTGGCGTGCCGGTACTCCTTCAGCCAGCCCCGCACCAGCGCGCCGAACGCGTCGTCATCGCCGAGCAGTTCGCGCAGCCGGTGGACGACCATCGCGCCCCGGGCGTAGACCGGGGGGTCGGAGAGCTCGGCGGCGTTCGGCGGATCGGCGGGCGGGAAGGCCCAGTTGTCCTCGTCGTCGAACGCCTCCGCGAAGGACTTCCCCGCCGGCCTGCCGTGGAAGTCCTCGGCCCACAGCCACTCCGCGTACGTCGCGAAGCCCTCGTTCAGCCACATGTCCCGCCAGGTCCTGGGCGTGACGGAGTTGCCGAACCACTGGTGGGCCAGCTCGTGGACGAACGTCGACTCGTCCGTGCCCTCCGGGAGGAACGGCTTCGTCTGGGTCTCCAGCGCGTACCCGACGTCCGGGTCCTCGTCCACGATCGCGCCGGTGGTGGTGAAGGGGTAGGGGCCGAAGTTCTCGATGCCCCACTCCATCGCCGCGGGCAGCTTCGCCAGGTACGCGGACCCGCGGGCCTCAAGCTCGGGGTTGACGGCCGTGTAGTACGGCACCCCGGCGGCCCTGCCCTCCTGGACCGCGTACTTCCCCACGGCGACCGTCGCCACGTAGCTCGCCATCGGGCCCGGTTCGTGCCAGACGAAGGAGGTCGTCCGCGCCCCCACCGCCTTCTCGCGCAGCTCGCCGTTGGAGACGGCCGTGTACCCGTTGGGGACGGTCACCGTGATGTCGTACGCGGCCTTGTCGCTGGGGTGGTGGTTGCCGGGGAACCAGGTCGTCGACCCGGTCGGCTGGCCCAGCGCCACCGCCCCGTTCGACGTTTCGCGCCAGCCCTCGTCGGGAAGCGCCTTGGGCTCGCCCTCGTACCGTACGAGCGCGGTGAACGTCCGGCCCTTCCGCACGTCCCTCTTCGGACGCAGCGTCAGCTCCCGGCCCGCGCGCTGGACGGACGCCCGCGCGCCGTCGACCTCGGCGCCCCGCACGGTCAGTCCGTCCAGGTCGAGGTTGAAGGCGCTCAGGTCCTGCGTGGCGACCGCGGTGATCAGCGCGGTGCCCTTCAGCACGTTGCCGTCCGGGTCGTAGTCGAGGGTCAGGCCGTAGTGCCGTACGTCGTAGCCACCGTTGCCCAGCTTCGGGAAGTACGGGTCGCGCAGGCCCGCGGCGCCCGGCTTGCCCGTGACGCCGCCGGTGCCGCCCGTACAGCCGGTGACCAGGAGGAGGGCCGCGACGAAGGGTACGAGGGTTCGACGAGTCACACGAAAGATCCTATGCGCGGAATGTCACGCGGAGTGGCCGCTTGTCCGCTGTAGGACGGCGATTCCCAGGGGCCGCGCGCCCGCCGCGAGGCGCCGTGCGTCGCCGCTCTCCAGGTCCACGACCGTGATCCCGTTCCAGTAGCCGTCCCGGGTGAAGCCGCCCGTGACGTACGCCGTGCGGCCGTCCTTCGAGACCGCCACGTCCTCGTGCGGCCCTTCGAGCCCGATCACGCGCTCCTCGCCGTCCGGCGCGCGGACCGTCAGCGAGCCCTCGCCGCCCTCGTCCGCGCCGACCGCGAGCAGCGTGCCGTCGGCGGTGAGGGCGGCGCCGTGCTGGTGGACGCCCGCGGTCATCCGCTCGATCGTGACGCGTCCCGTACCCGGGTCGAGGACCGCGAGCCGCTCGCCCTCGAAGGGCAGCAGCAGACGGCCGTCGGACGGGCGCACCACCGCGTAGTGCGGCTTCAGCCAGGAGCCGAGGCCCTGCTCGCCGTAGGGCGCGACGACCAGGCGGCGGCCCTTGAGCGTGTCGGTGCGCACGGCCGTGACGTCGTACGAGTCGTGGCCCGTGGCGTACACCTCGCGGCCGTCCTTCGAGACGTCCACGTCGAAGGGGCGGCGGCCGACCGGCACGGTGTCCGTGACCTGGCGGGACGCCGTGTCGATCACCTCCAGCACGCCCTTCCCGCCGGGCACGTTGACCCCGACGTACGCCCGCCCGCCGTCGGGCGAGAGCGCGATGCCCATGCCGCCGCCCCGGTACTCGCCGGTCGTGGCGGGGCCCGAACCGGTCTCGTACGGGACGCGGCCCAGGTTCTCGCGGGTCGTGGTGTCCACGATCGCGACGCCCTCGGCCGTGGCGACCCAGGCCCGTCCGTCCGCGCCGACGGCCAGGCCGTACGGGGCGGTGCCGACGCGCACCGAGGCGAGGGGGCCGCGCGCGGGGTCGACGAAGGTGACGGTGTCGCCGCCGAAGTCGGCGACGAGGAGGGTGCCTTCGGGGGTCCGCACGCCAGGGGAGGGATCGGGGGTGGGGGCGGGGGCGGGGCTGGACGGCGCGGCGGAGGCGGCCGCCGCGCTGTCACCGCCGCCCCCGCCGCCGTTCCCGGTCGCGCAGCCGGACAGGAGGAGGGCGGCGAGAAGAAGCGTTCCGGCGCGACGCGTACTCATCATGTCTCTCCGTACCTCTCCGTATCTCTCCGTGCCTGTCCGTACTGTCCGTACTGTCCTTGCGTGCTTACCGGTTGAGGGAGGCGACGCCCGCCTGGGCGAACTTCTCGTCCAGGTCGCCGCTCGGGGCGCCCGCCACGCCGATGCCCGCGATCGGGGCGCCCTTGGCCTGGACCGGGGCGCCGCCGCCGAGGAAGAGGGTGCCCGGGATGTCCTTCAGGTTCGGGGCCTGCTCCAGGCGCTTGACCAGCTCGGAGGTGGGGGCGTTCCAGGAGACGGCGGTGTACGCCTTCTTCACGGCGGACTCGGGGGACTGCGGGCCCGCGCCGTCGCCGCGCAGGGTGACGATGGTGTTGCCGTTGCGGTCGACGACGGCCACGGAGACGCGCTGGTTCTCCTTCTTGGCGGCGTCGAGGGTGGCCTGGGCGGCCTTGGTGGCGGCGGCCACGGTCAGGTGCGTCGACTGCACGAGGTTGCGGTTCGAGGCGTCGGCCTTGACCGCGGCGGCCGGGGCCGCGGCGGGGGCGGAGGCGTTCGCGGACATCGCGCCGAAGGTGCCGGCGGAGAGGGCGGCCGCGGCGACGGCGCCGGTGATGACACGGGTGCGGAAGGAGGTCTTCTTCATGGTGGGCTCCTGGGGAGGATCGGGACGCTGACGGGCACCGGCAGGGGGCTCTTGCGCCGGAAGCTCTTGCGCCGGGGCGTTTCGCTCTGAGATCCATCCTGGGTCCGGTACCGGGGCCCCACGGTCGGCGGACCGGCTGCCTTCGGTCAGCCGATCGGTTGATGCGGGGGTGGTCCGCCCGGGTCACCATGGAGGGATAGGTGCAGGTCAGCACCGGTTCGGCGCAGGTGCGAACGGAAATCGCGAGGGAGCGGCAGGGTGCAGGGGAGTACGGAAGACGCGGGCCGGACCCCGGCCGACCCGGACGGGCGGTGGCTCGCCGCCGTCATGCACGCGGCGTTCTTCCTGCTGCTCGGCGCGTCCCTGATCCGCTTCCTGCTGCGCCACCCCGGCGACCCGCACACCCCCTGGATCATCGGCCTGAGCGCCGCGCTGTCCCTGCTCTACCTGCTGGAACCCACGCCCCGGCCGCGCTTCCGGCACGTCTGGCTGATCGCGGTGGTCGCCGCGTGGGTGGTGCTCGTCGTCATGGCGCCGAGCTTCGCGTGGTGCGCGGTCCCGCTGTTCTACACGGGCCTGGCGACGCTCAGCCCGCGCCCCGCGCTGCTGCTGGTCGTGCTGCTCACCGCGTTCGTGGTGACCGCCCAGCTCCAGCTCGCCGACGGCTTCGACCCGAACCTGGTCATCGCGCCGCCCGCCGTGGCGGCCGTCGCGACCGCCGTCTTCCTGCACATGCGGCGCCAGTCGGAGCGACTGGCGGCGACCGAGCGGCGGGAGGGCACGCTGGCCGAGCGGCAGCGGCTCTCCATGGAGATCCACGACACGCTCGCCCAGGGCCTGTCCAGCCAGCAGATGCTGTTGCAGGCGGCGGACCGGCTCTGGGAGACCGACCCGGGGACGGCGCGCCGCCACGTCCGTACGGCCGGGTCCATCGCCGAGCGCAACCTCGCCGAGGCCCGCCGCTTCGTCCACGACCTGGCCCCCGCGGACCTCGCCGAGGGCGGCGGCCTCGCACAGGCGCTGCGCGCGCTGGCGTCCCGCGAGTCGACCGAAGCGCTGTCCGTCCGCTTCCAGCAGGACGGGGTCCCGCAGGCGCCGCTGCCCGACCGCGCCCAGTCGGCGCTGCTGCGGATCGCGCAGGGCGCGGTGGCCAACGCCGTCGAGCACGCGGGCGCCGCGTCCGTCGTCGTGACCCTCACCCACCTGGACGACCAGGTGGTGCTGGACGTCGCGGACGACGGGCGCGGCTTCGCGCAGGCGACGGCGGGGCCCGGCGTACGGGGCCACGGCCTGCCCGCGATGCGGGCGCGCGTCCAGCAGCTCGGCGGCACCCTGACCGTGGAATCGGCGCCCGGCGAGGGGACGGTAGTCTCCGCCGCGATCCCCTTGGAGACCTCATGACGCAGTCCGTTCCGCCCGCGCAGCCCGTACCTCCCGTACGCATCCTCCTGTGCGACGACCACGTGGTCGTGCGCGCCGGTCTGCTCGCGCTGCTCGGCAGCGAGCCGGACATCGACGTGGTCGGCGAGGCGGGCAGCGGCGAGGAGGCGGTGGCGCTGGCCGCGAAGCTGCGGCCCGACGTGGTCCTGATGGACCTCCAGCTCGGGGCCGGGATCGACGGCGTCGAGGCGACGCGGCGGATCGCGCCGACGGGCGTGCACGTGCTGGTGCTGACCACGTACGACACGGACGCCGACATCACCCGGGCGATCGAGGCGGGCGCCACGGGGTACCTCCTGAAGGCCGAGCGGCCCGAGGAGCTGTTCGCGGCGATCCGCTCGGCCGCGCAGGGGCGGACGGCGCTCTCCGCGCCGGTCGCGAGCCGGGTGATGGCCCGGATGCGCGAGCCGCTGCCGACGCTCACGGACCGCGAACGCGACATCCTGGGCCAGCTGTCGCAGGGGCTCGGCAACCGGGAGATCGCGCGGGCGCTGTTCATCAGCGAGGCGACGGTGAAGACGCACCTGGGCAGGATCTACGCGAAGTTGGGCGTGGACACGCGGGCGGGAGCGGTGGCGGTGGCGAAGGAGCAGCGGCTGCTGGGGTGAGGCGGGGCGGGTGGAGGTTCGTTGCACCTGCGGCCCGGTGGTGGGTTGCTCGCGCAGTTCCCCGCGCCCCTGGGTGGACGGGGTGACCCGGTCACGGGGGTGGTGTGCCGGGGGCTGCGCGAGAGTGGGGCACACGCGGCACGTGCCCACCCGGCGCGAGCGGGCCCGCCCCAGAACACCCGCCCACCAGCCCACCCGCACCGCGCACCGCACCTCCCCTCCGTGACACCATCCCTACGTGCTCGACATCGGCTACGCCCTCTCCAACCGTTTCCCCGACCCCCCGCAAACCGACTACCGCCGCGCGGACACCCGGGCCCTGCGCCACGACCTCTTCTGCGGCGACGTCTACCTCGCGGACACCGAGAAGGACCACGAGGTGTCCACAGCCTGGGGATGGGTGCCCGTCCTGGACTTCGCCTGGGCGCTCTGCGACATCGTCGAGCAGCTCGACCAGGACCCCAAGGGCAGCCGCGCCTCCCGCCCCCAGTACGCGGAGCTGGACTTCACCGAGTCCAGCGACCGCATGCTCTTCGAGCGCCGCTTCGGCTGGGTGGACATCGAGGCGGACTGGATGAAGGCCGACGAGCCGCCCATCACCTTCAACCACCAGGTGCTGCGGCGCGAGGCGCGCGACTTCCTGCACGACCTGCTCGCCGACCTGTCCGACATGCACGAGGACCTGGCGGAGAACCCGGTGATCTGGACCCTCCAGGCAAAGTTCCCCCGCATTCCGTAGCCCCCGCCGCGCACAGGTGCGCCCCGACAGGGGCGCGGGACTGTGTCCGATGTGCGGCTCCGCCGCGCGGGCGCGAGCACAGGTCCGCCCCTTCAGGGGCGCGGGGAACTGCGCGAGAGTGGGGCACACGCCGGGCGAACCCACCCGCCCCGGGGCCCAGGAAGCCCACAAGCCCCGCCGCAGGCGAAAAGCGCCCCCGGGCAACCGCTACCGTCCCCCTCCCCCCGCCCCTGACTCCTCCACCCGCACACCCAGCTCCGCCGCGAACACCCCCGCAAGCTCCCACAACTGCCCCGTGCTGATCACCGCCCCCGACAGCCGGTCCACCCCCCGCGCCACGTCCACCTCCACCGCCCCGCGCAGGTCCACGTCCTTCAGCCGCGCCCCGGCGAAGTCGACCCGGCGCAGCACGCACTCGCGGAACTCCACTCGCTCCAGCACCGCGCCCCCGAAGTCCGGCTCCTCCAGCACCACCCCCTCGAACGACACGTCCTTCAGCCGGGCCCCGCGCAGGTTCAGGAAGTCCGCCTTGCCGCCGCGCACCACGACCCTCTCCAGCACCGCGCCGTGCAGTTGCACCCCGCCCAGCCGCGCGTCCAGCACCTCCACGTCCCGCAGCGACGCCTCCGCGAGGTCCGTGCCCACGCCCCGTACGCCCGACAGCACGCTGTCGATGAACCGGGCCCGCCCCAGCTCAGCCCCGTCCAGCGCGCACTCCCGCAGCGCGCAGTCCAGGAAGCGGGCTCCGGGTCCCGACTGCCCCGACAGGTCGAGCCCCGCGAACTCGACGCCGTCGTAGTCCCCGTCGGGCACGAGCGGCCCTCCGTCGTGCGGGACGAGCGGCGGAAGCCGTACGTCCGGCCGCCGTACCGGGGGAACCGCCTTCTTCTGTGCCATGCCCCCATCGTGACGTACGCCACTGACAGTCCATCCGTGTCACAAATCCGGGCCCCCGCCCGTCCCATGCGTGAACCACCCGGAAACCGGCCACGAACCACCGCACCAACCACCGACCGTCCGCCCCACGAGCCCGCAGGAGACACCCCATGCACCGCGCCCGCACCCAGGACCGCACCCGCGTCACCGTCGTCGGCGGCGGCTTCGCCGGTCTCACCGCCGCCATCACCGCCGCCGAGTCCGGCGCGGAAGTGACCGTGCACGAGGCCCACCGCACCCTGGGCGGCCGGGCCCGTACCGCCGACGGCCCGTACCTGACCAACGACGGCCCGCACGCCCTCTACAACGGCGGCCCGCACTGGACCTGGCTCAAGCAGCGCGGGCTCCTCGGCCCCATGGCGCCCCTGCCGCCCGCCGAGGGCATGCGGCTGAGGCTGCACAGGAACGGCACCCTGCACCGCGTACCGCCCTTCGCGATGCTCCGCCTGACCCGCCGCACGGCGGAGTCCGCGCCCGTCGACACGGACTTCCTGACCTGGGCGACCGAGCAGGTCGGCGCGGAGGGCGCGCGGGCCGCCGCGCACTACGTCGGCGTCGCGCTCTTCCACCACGACCCGGGCTCCCTCTCGGCCCGCTTCGTACAGGAGCGGTTCCGCCGCGCCACCGCCCTCCCGCCCGAGGCGCACTACCCGCGCGGCGGCTGGGGCAACCTCGTCGAACGGATGGCCGACCACGCGTGGAGCATGGGCGTACGGATCGAGACGGGCAGCCGGATCGGCCCGGACGAACTGCCCGACGACCACCCGGTGATCGTCGCGACCACCCTGAGCGCGGCCCGCCGCATCCTCGACGACCCCTCGCTGACCTGGCCGAGCGGCCGCACGATGCTGATCGACCTGGCGCTGCGCACCCGCAAGGGGGACCCGTTCGTCGTGTCGGACCTGGACGCGCCCGGCTGGATCGAGCGCTTCACCGCCCAGGACAGGACGCTCGCGCCGGAGGGCGAGTCGCTGGTCCAGGGGCAGGTCCCGATCGCGCCGGACGAGTCGAAGGCCGACGGCACGGCCCGCGCCGAGCGCCTGCTGGACGCCGGGTTCCCTGGCTGGCGCGAGCGCGTCGTGTGGCGCAGGGAGTCGGTGAGCAACGGCCGTACGGGCGCGGTGGACCCGGTCGGCACGACCTGGCGGGACCGCCCGGCGATCGACCGGGGCAACGGGATCTACCTGGCGGGCGACCAGGTCGCGGCGCCCGGACTGCTCACCGAGGTGTCCTTCAACAGCGGCATCGAGGCGGCGACCCTCGCGATCCGCACGAAGAGGCTTGACCTCAAGCGCGCTTGAGGTCGGAAGCTGATCTCCGTAACCACCGGACATCAGGGGAGCCAGTCATGCACGCCATCCGCCTCCACGCCTTCGGCCCCGCCGAGAACCTCTCCTACGAAGAGGTCCCCGACCCCGTCCCCGGCCCCGGCCAGGTCCGGATAGCCGTGGCGGCGGCCGGGGTGCACCTGCTGGACACCGCGCTGCGCCAGGGCATGCAGGGCCCCTTCCCCGCCCCCGCCGAGCTGCCCACGATCCCCGGCCGCGAGGTCGCGGGCACGGTCGACGCGCTCGGCGACGGCACCGACCCCGCCTGGCTCGGCAAGCACGTCGTCGTGCACATCGGCATGAACCCCGGGGGCTACGCCGCCCTCGTCGTCACCGAGGCCGACCGGCTGCACGAACTGCCCGGAGGCGTCGACCCCGGCGAGGCCGTCGCCATGATCGGCACGGGCCGCACGACGCTCGGCATCCTCCAGTTCACCGAGCTGACCCCGGAGTCCGTGGCGATCGTCCCGGCGGCCGCCGGCGGCATCGGCACCCTCCTCGTGCAGTACGCGAAGAACGCGGGCGCCACCGTCGTCGGCCTCGCGGGCGGCCCCGAGAAGGTGGCCCGCGTGACGGAGAACGGCGCCGACCTCGCCGTGGACTACAAGCTCCCCGACTGGCCCGAGCGGGTCCGCGCGTTCCTGGGCGGGCGCGCCGCCACGGTCGTCTTCGACTCGGTCGGCGGCGACACCGGGCGCGCGGCCGTCGACCTGCTCGGCGTGGGCGGACAGCACGTGGTGTTCGGCTGGTCGGGGCAGGGCCCGCACGACGGCGAGCCGCTGACCTTCACGGACGAGGAGCTGGCCGAGCGCGCCATCACGTCGGAGTCGGTGCTGGGCCCCGTGATGATCGAGAAGGCGGGCGGCAGCGTGCGCAACCTCGAACTGCGCGCGCTGGACGACCTCGCGGCGGGCCGGGCGCGCCCCGCCGTGCAGCGCTTCCCCCTCGCGGACGCGGCCGCCGCGCACCGCGCGCTGGAGACCCGGGGCACGATGGGCAAGGTCGTGCTGGTGCCCTGAGCGGGACGGGGGGCCCGGTCCGGCACAGGGGTCCGGACCGGGCCCCCTCGCATCCCGCGGGCCCGCCCTCTCGTATACCGCGGGCCCTCCCGCGAACCGCCGCCCCCTACGCGCCGCCGAACTCCGCGAGCGCCCCGTCCGTGAGCCGGTACACCGACCACTCGTCCTGCGCGACCGCGCCGAGCGCCTTGTAGAAGTCGATGGTCGGCGCGTTCCAGTTCAGTACGGACCACTCCAGGCGCTCGTAGCCGCGCTCGACGCAGATCCGCGCCAGCTCGGCCATGAGCGCCTTGCCGTACCCGCCGCCCCGGTTCCCCGGCCGTACGTACAGGTCCTCCATGTAGATGCCGTGCGTGCCGCGCCAGGTGGAGAAGTTGAGGAACCACAGCGCGAACCCGACGACCTCGCCCGCCCCGTTCTCCGCGACGTGCGCGTACGCGGCGGGCCGCTCGCCGAAGAGCGCGGCGCGCAACTGCTCGTCGGTGGCGCGCACTTCGTGCAGCGCCTTCTCGTAGTCGGCCAGCTCACGGATCATGTCGAGGATCACGGGCACGTCTGCGGGGGTAGCGGTACGGATCATGGGCGCAGGCTACCCGCGGCCCGCGTCGCGCCCGCTACCCCCGCCGCCCCAGCAGCCGTCGGGCGATCTCGAACTCGCTCTCCTCGAAGTCGTCCTCGTCCTCCACGCACCACAGCGCGTTCTGGAGCAGCCGCCCCAGCGTCCACGCCTTCGCCCGCTCCCGGTCCAGGCCCAGCACCTCGGTCATCAGGTCGAAGCGCCACAGCACCTCACCGGCCTCGAAGCGGTTGTCGAGCGCGGGCCACAGGTCGAACCCGGGGTCCCCGGCGAGCGGCTTCGGGTCGATCGCCAGCCACGGCTCGCGCTCGGCGGCCAGCACGTTGTCGAAGTGCAGGTCCCAGTGGAGCAGCCGGTCGCCCGGCTCGCCCACCACCTCCCGTACGGCGGCCGCGCAATCCTCCAACAGGCGCCGCTGTTCCGGGTCTTCGACGGACTTCAGCGCCGTCGGCACGTCCGCCAGCATCTGCCCGGCGATGTCGCCCAGCGTCCGCATCCCCGCGGGCGCCGGAACGGCGACCAGCCGGGCCAGCAGTTCGGCGAGGATCCGTACGGCCTCCCGGCTGTCCGCGACCGCCGACAGGTGCCGCTTCTCGTCCAGCCGCTCCAGCAGCATGGTGCCGGTCTCCGGGTCGTCGTCCAGGAGCCGTACGATCCCGTTCCCGTCCCAGATCCGCAGTCCGACGGGCTCCCCCTCGGACTCCTCGTCGCGGATCTGCATCTTGAGCGCGGCACGGACCCCGTCCGCCGTGCGCGTCACGGGCAGCACCAGCGAGGCCATCCCGTGCATGGAGGGTCCGGTGACGGTCAGGCCCCACCGGTCCAGGAAGTGCGCCGCCCGCTCGGGCAGCCCTTCGACGAAGGCGCGCCCCTCGGCGCCGTTGATGTCGATCTGAGTCCGTGCGAGTTCTTCCGGAATGTCGATCACCCCCGGATCGTACGAAGGTCCGCGCCCCGCCTCATCCCGATTTCCCCGACCCTGGACATCCGCGGGGGCTCAGGTGTACGAAAACCCCCATGACCAGCACGATCAACGGCGGAATCTCCTTCTGGTACGCCCAGGACGGCACCCCCGCACCCCGCGAACCGCTGTCAGGCGACGTCTCGGCCGACGTCTGCGTCGTCGGCGGCGGCTACACCGGACTGTGGACGGCGTACTACCTGAAGAAGGCCGTGCCCTTCCTCAACATCACCGTGCTGGAGGCGAAGTTCTGCGGGTACGGCGCTTCGGGGCGCAACGGCGGGTGGCTCTACAACGGCGTAGCGGGCCGCGACCGCTACGCGCGCCTGCACGGCAAGGAGTCCGCGACCCGCCTCCAGCGGGCCATGAACGCCACGGTCGACGAGGTCGTCCGGGTCGCGGCCGAGGAGGAGATCGACGCGGACGTGCACCGGGGCGGCGTGCTCGAAGTCGCCCGCACCCCCGCCCAACTCGCCCGCCTGCGCGCCTTCCACGAGGCGGAGCTGGCGTACGGCGAGGACGACCGCCTCCTGTTCGGCGCCCGCGAGACCGCCGAACGGATCCGCGTCACGGGCGCGGTCGGCTCCGCGTGGACCCCGCACGGCGCCCGGCTGCACCCGGCGAAGCTCGCGAAGGGCCTGGCGGACGCCGTCGAGGCGCTGGGCGTGACGATCCACGAGTCGACGCCGGTCACGGAGATCCGCCCCAAGCACGCGGTCACGCCGTACGGCACGGTCCGCGCCCCGTACGTACTGCGCTGCACCGAGGGGTTCACGGCGGCGCTCAAGGGCCAGAAGCGCGCCTGGCTGCCCATGAACTCCTCGATGGTCGTCACCGATCCGATCCCGGCGGAGCTGTGGGAGCGGATCGGCTGGGAGGGCCGCGAGACGCTCGGCGACATGGCGCACGCCTACATGTACGCGCAGCGCACCGCGGACGACCGCATCGCGCTGGGCGGGCGCGGCGTCCCGTACCGCTACGGCTCGCGCACCGACAACGACGGCCGCACGCAGGCCGCGACGGTGGAGGCGCTGCGCGACATCCTGGTCGCCTTCTTCCCCGCCCTCGCCGGCACGGGCATCGCCCACGCCTGGTCGGGCGTCCTGGGCGTGCCGCGCGACTGGTGCGCCACGGTCACCCTGGACCGCTCCACGGGCCTGGGCTGGGCGGGCGGCTACGTCGGCTCGGGCGTCGCCACGGCGAACCTCGCGGCGCGGACGCTGCGCGACCTGATCCAGCAGGACTCGGGCCAGTCGGGCCCGACGGACCTGACGACGCTCCCGTGGGTCAACCACAAGGTCCGCAAGTGGGAACCGGAGCCGCTGCGCTGGCTGGGAGTCCAGACGATGTACGCGGCGTACCGCTACGCGGACCGCAAGGAGTCCACGTCGACGACAACGACGACGAACAGAGTGGCAAGAGCGGCAGACAAAATCTCGGGCCGCTAAAACAAGAGCGCCCAACAACAGACACGCCCAACAGAGACACGCCCGGCACAGGCACGCCCGGCACAGGTGCGCCCCGATAGGGGCGCGGGGAACTGCGCGAGAGTGGGGCACACGCCGCACCAACCCACCCACCCGAGCGTGCTCGCCCCAGAACCCCCCACCCAGCCCCCGGCAGGGTTTCGGGAAGGGGCGGGGTGGGGAACCGCCCGCCGCAGGCGAAACGGCACCCCACCCCACCCCACCACCCCTAGGCGACCGGCGCCTTCACGAGCAGCGGCACGACGACCGTCTTGCCCGGGTAGGTGATGAGCAGGTTCACCCGCGTGTCCACGGCCACGACCTCCGTGGCGACGGAGAACGTGAACGTCCCGTCCTCCCCGCGGTCGTTCACGGTCCCCCACTCGTCCGCGGCGGGCACCCGCGCGGCGGACCCGCTGCTGGTGACGTTGAGCGAGAGCCCCCGCTCCGACCCGGAGGTGTACGTCGCGGTCAGGTCGAAGGACTTGCCGCCCTCGACGACCGCGGGCGCCCCGGTGACGCTCAGGAGCCGCGGCAGGATCGACGGCTGGATCGTGCGCTCACCGCCACCGGGCACGGCCGCGGTGATCACGGGCCCGTCGTGCCGCCCGGTCTTGGCGTTCGGGTCCACGGTCACCGAGAACGTCGCGGACTTCGCGCCCCCGGGAATCACGACCTGTGCGGGCACGTGCACCCACGAAACGCCCCGCTCTTCGCGCAGCGCGACCTTCAGGCCCCCGGCGGGAGCGGGGTTCGAGATCGCGACCCGGTACTCCGCGCTCTCGCCGACGAGCAGCCCGTACGACCCGTCGAGCGACCAGGCGCCGGGGTCGAAGGCCTGCGGGTGGAGGACGATCCGGAAGGACTCGGTGACGGTGCCGAGCGTGCCGGTCACGGTGACCGTCGTCTCCCGTTCGACGGGCAGCGTCTCGACGGAGACCGTGGCGTCGGTGTTGCCCTGCGAGACGGTCACCGCCGCGGGCACCTTCACCAGCGGGCTGGAGCTGCGCAGCGCGACCTTCGTGCCGTTCGCGGGCGCCGTGCCCGTCAGGCTGGCCCGGATCTTGAAGGCGCGCCCGCCGACGACCTCGTCGGCGCCGCCGAAGTGCATGAGCCCGGGGCTGATCGCGAGCCGCGTGGTCACCAGGGAGTCGGGCTTGCCCGGCGTGCCCGGGGTCCTGGCGGTCAGCTCGGCGTCCCGCAGGTCGCGCACTTCACCGGCGACGGCCGTGAAGTAGCCGTACTTGCTGCCCACCGGCACGACGACGGCCTTGGGCGTGAGCACCGAGGTCATGGGCGCGCTGGACAGCGAGACGGTGATCGGTCCGCGCGAGGGCGCACAGGCCAGGCGCACCGCGCCGGGGATCCGGTCGCCGCTGTACGCGGCGGTGGCCTTGAGCGAGACGGCGACCACGCGCGGCGTCGCGCACTGCGGCAGCAGGCGTACGGGCGTCGTGCGGGAGCTACTGCGGAGCGTGCCCTTGACGGTCGCGTCGACCGGCGCCTTCACCAGGGCCGTGGGCACCGTGAAGGTGACGACGGAGCGGCCCGCCTTGAAGCGGATGCGCGCGGGCGCCTCGACGGCGGCCGACGTGGACTTGAGCGCCACCCAGGTCTCGGCCCTGGGCGCGCAGTCGAGCGCGGCACGGAACACCACGGTCTTGCCGCCCTCGAAGGGGGTCGGCGCGGAGAGCCCGGTGAGCTTGGGCGAGGCGCAGCCGGCCGCCTGGGCGGCGGAGGGCAGGACGAGGCCGGTCGCGACGGTGGCGCCGGTCAGGGTGAGGGCTGCGATGGATCTTCGTATGGCCTGGTTGGTCACAACACCTTCTGGGGATGGCGGCGCCGACAGCGCGTCGGCGGAATCGGTCGGAACGAACGCACACGAACTGCGGAGACGTGAAAAGGCCCCACCCTGCGCACAGGGTGGGGCCTTCGCGCCTGACCCGTAACCGGCTTCGAACCGGTGCCCCCGCCGCACGAGCGGGGTAGGGGGCCACAGGCTAGCCTGCCCCTTCTCCCCCTGACCAGACCTTTGTTACCGGTGCGTCACCCCGTTAGCGCGACGCCCTCGCCGGACCGCCACGCGTCATACGGAACGGTGCTCCTCCCAGTCCAGCACCCGGACCTCTGCCAGCGGCCAGCGGTCCCCCTTCCCGCCCGGACGCCGCGCTCCGGCCTCCCGTACGTACTGCTCGTGCCACCGCACCTGTTCCCGGTGGAGCGCGGGGCGGGACAGGCGGCCGACCGCCGGATGGCAGGCCGCGACCACCTGTGCGAGGACGAGTGCGGTCTGAGCGTCGCAGGCGGGATCCCCCGGTCGTTCGTGCGGGATGCCGTACCACTCGGCGACCGCTTCCAGTGCGCGCCCTCCCGTCCGGAAGGGTTCGGCGTGCCGGTCCAGGACGAGCGGGTCGCAGACCGGCGACAGCCCGTTGGCCAGGCGGTCGGCCAACGGCACGAGTCCGTGCCTGAGCAGTTCGCTCTCCAACGTGGTGAGTACGAAAGGGGCGTGCCAGGCAACGAGGACCTCCTTGCCCGCCAGGTGCGCGGCGAGCACGGTCGCCAGGTCTTCCAGCGCGTCGGCGGCGGGCTGCCCGTCGGTCCGTGCGTGCTCCACCGAGATGCCGTGGCCCTTCGACGGCGCGACCGACACCGGTCCGGGGCCCGGATCCAGGAGCCAGGACCGGCGCGTTCCGTCACTGGCGCGAACGGCCGCGCCGAGAATCCGGTCGACGCCGTAGCGGTTGCCGGTGGTGGCGATGTCCAGGGACAGGAGGCGGCGCCGGTGCCATCCCTCGCGACAACTGCGGGGCGGCGGCGCGGGCTCACGGACGTGCTCGCGGTGGTAGACCTCCCAGCCGCCGAACACCGTCCTCACCAGCACTCCCAGCCCTGCGGCAACGGTCGAGCCGCAGGTCTCGCACTCGCCGTCCCGCCGGTTGGGACGCAGCGCGGAGACGTCCGACGTGGTGCCGTCGGCATCGGGGACCGGCGCGTGGTCCGGGTGGTAGAGCACCCGCCCGCCCCACACGCTGCGAAGAAGCACACCTGCCCCGGCCTCGACCCCCGCGCCGCACCTGGTGCAGCGGCCCGGGTAGGAGTTCGTCCGCATCGCGTCGTCCACGGTGGCCTCCGTCATGGTCCGGCGTCGAACCGATCACGAAACCGGCCCCGGACGACGACGCGTCCGGGGCCGGTGGGAACGCCTTCGCCGGGAGGCAACCCGGTTCGGGGCGTTTCGCGCAGAGCCCCCTGTCGGGTTCGAACCGACGACCCCCGCTTTACAAGAGCGGTGCTCTGGCCAGCTGAGCTAAGGAGGCAGCGCGAGAAGTGTAACCGCCCGACCTCGCCAGGTGGCCGAAAATTTCGTCACCTCTCCGGTACTGACAGAACGGAACCGGCCGGGTAGCGTCAACTGCCAGTCCGCCCAAATGGACTAAACCACTTCACTCCCTTACTCGGATCGTCCGGCACGTTCCTGCCGGTGAAGGAGACGCACAGCCATGGCAAACGTCACGTTCGACAAGGCCACCCGGATCTACCCGGGCTCGACGAAGCCCGCGGTCGACCAGCTGGAGATCGAGACCGAGGACGGCGAGTTCCTCGTCCTCGTCGGCCCCTCCGGCTGCGGCAAGTCCACCTCCCTGCGCATGCTCGCGGGCCTGGAGGACGTCAACGGCGGCGCGATCCGCATCGGTGACCGCGACGTCACGCACCTGCCGCCGAAGGACCGGGACATCGCCATGGTGTTCCAGAACTACGCGCTCTACCCGCACATGACCGTCGCCGACAACATGGGCTTCGCCCTCAAGATCGCCGGCGTCAACAAGAGCGACATCCGCAAGAAGGTCGAGGAGGCCGCGAAGATCCTCGACCTCACGGACTACCTCGACCGCAAGCCCAAGGCGCTCTCCGGCGGTCAGCGCCAGCGCGTCGCGATGGGCCGCGCGATCGTCCGCGAGCCGCAGGTCTTCCTCATGGACGAGCCGCTGTCGAACCTCGACGCCAAGCTCCGCGTCTCGACCCGTACGCAGATCGCCTCGCTCCAGCGCCGCCTGGGCATCACCACGGTGTACGTCACCCACGACCAGGTCGAGGCCATGACCATGGGCGACCGCGTGGCCGTGCTCAAGGACGGTCTGCTCCAGCAGGTCGACTCGCCGCGCAACATGTACGACCGCCCCGCCAACCTCTTCGTCGCGGGCTTCATCGGCTCCCCGGCGATGAACCTGGTCGAGGTCCCGATCACCGACGGCGGCGTGAAGTTCGGCAACAGCGTCGTCCCGGTCTCCCGCGAGGCCCTGTCGGCCGCCGCCGACAAGGGCGACACGACCGTCACGGTCGGCGTCCGCCCCGAGCACTTCGACGTGGTCGAGCTGAACGGCGGCGCCGCCAAGTCCCTGTCCAAGGAGTCCTCGGACGCCCCGGCGGGCCTGGCCGTCTCGGTCAACGTCGTCGAGGAGCTCGGCGCCGACGGTTACGTGTACGGCTCCGCCGAGGTCGGCGGCGAGCACAAGGACCTCGTCGTCCGTGTGGGTGGCCGCCAGGTGCCCGACAAGGGCGCGCAGCTGCACGTCGTCCCGCGTCCGGGTGAGATCCACGTCTTCTCGACGTCGACCGGCGAGCGCCTGGCCGACTGACCGAAGGCGGCTCGGGCGGGCCCCCGGGCCCGCCGCCCCGGCGGCCCCGGCCTTCCCGAGGCTCCGTCAGTTCTCGCGCACGGCCCCGCACTTGTCCGGTGCGGGGCCGTACGTATGTTTAGCGGCTGTAGACAAATACCCCGGCAGAACGCCCATTTCGACCGCTGTGCGTCAACACCCGATTCGAAAGCGGCAGTCGAACCATCCCCCGCAGGGGTGACTAAATGTCGCCATATCACCACTGAGCGCTACGCTCACTCGCGTGACCCACACAGCCCGCCGAATCGGCCGAACCCTCGCCCTCGTCCTGCCCGTCGTCCTGGTGCTCTCAGGAACGCTCGCGGTCACCTACGTCCCGTGGGCGGGAAGCAACTCCGACAGCTCGATGCTCACCGCATCATCCACGGACGTGTCCGTCGCCGCCAAGCCCCGCGCCCCGCAGGACGTCCTGCGCGACCGGCTCCTGGTCGAGCTCCAGGAGAAGGACCCCGGCAGCGCGCTGACGAGCCTCCAGCGCACCGTAGAGGATCGCCCCTCGCTCGCCAAGCACTGCATGTCCATCGCCCGCGCCCTGGGCCGCGCCGCCGTCCAGCAGTACGGTCCCGCCCGCGCCCACTCCTACTCCCGGCCCGTCTGCGACACCTCGTTCGCGTCGGCCGTCGCGAAGGCCAGCTGACCCCTGCCCCGAGCACCGCATATCGTGCCTGCATGCTTACGTATCCGACGCAGGCCGTGGTCCTGGCGGGCGGCCAGGGCTCGCGACTGCGCCCGTACACCGACGACCGCCCCAAGCCGATGGTCGAGATCCCGGGAACCGGGACCCCGATCATCGGCCATCAGCTTTCCTGGCTCGCCGCCGAAGGCGTGACGGACGCCGTCGTCTCCTGCGGCCACCTCGCTGAGGTCCTCCAGGAGTGGCTGGCGGGCGCCGACCTCCCCCTGCGCGTCACCACCGTCGTCGAGACGGAGCCGCTCGGCCGCGGCGGCGGCCTCAAGTACGCCGCGGCCCACCTCCCCCACCCGGACCAGCCCTGGTACGCCACCAACGGCGACATCTGGACCCGGTTCTCGCTCCGCGAGATGGCCGCCTTCCACGCCGAGCGCGACGCCACCGCGACGCTCGCCCTGGCCAGGCCCCGCATCCCCTGGGGAGCCGTCGAGACCGACGCGTTCGGCCACATCACCGACTTCATCGAGTCGCCGCCGTCC
Organism: Streptomyces sp. NPDC050504; assembly: GCF_044458065.1. Classification (NCBI taxonomy): domain Bacteria; kingdom Bacillati; phylum Actinomycetota; class Actinomycetes; order Kitasatosporales; family Streptomycetaceae; genus Streptomyces; species Streptomyces sp. NPDC050504. The sequence continues at coordinate 567,492 of NZ_JBITHO010000002.1, forward strand.
CCGTACCTGATCAACGCGGGCGTCTACGTCTTCGCCCCCTCGTTCACCCCGCTGCTGCCCGACACGGGCGACCACGAGCGCACCACCTTCCCGCGCCTCGCCAGGGAGCGCAGCCTCGCCGGGTTCCCGCTGCCGCAGGGCGCGTACTGGCGGGCGATCGACACCGCGAAGGACCTGACCGAGGCCGCCAAGGAGCTGGCCTCCTGAGCGGCCGTACAGGGCCTTGAACGACCCGCATGCGTAAGGGGCGCCGACCAGTGGTCGGCGCCCCTTACGCATGCGTGGGTCCTGCTGTCCGTGCGGGCCTCAGCCCAGCAGCCCGCCGATCGGGCCCGGGGCGTCGTCCCCGTCGTCGGGCGAGTCCGACCCGCCGGTGCCGCCGCTGGACGTGGGACCCGCGCTGGACGGCGGCGGCTCCGGCTCCGACTGCTGCTGCGGCGGCTCGGGCGCGCTCTCCTGCTCCTGCCGCGCCGGGCCCGTCCCGGTGCCCTGGGTCTCGCTGGGCCGACCGGCGGACGACTGCCCGCCGCCCTCCCGCGCGGTGTCCTCGCTCGGCTCGGACTCCTCGTCGGACGGGGCGCCCGCGCCACTGCTGCTCGCGGTCGGCTCCGGCGTCTCCTCCTCGTCCCGCGGCTCGCCCGAAGGACCCTCGGAGGCCCGCCGCTCGCCGGTCTCGCGCGGCAGCGGGGCGCCCGGCAGGTGGTTGGTCGGGTCGTCGTTGGGACCGGGCACGGTCACCACGTCCGCGGAGCGCACCGCGCCGCCGAGTACCGAACCGATCAGCAGCGTCAGACCGACGACCACCGCGGCCATCACGGCGCCGCGCCGCAGCACCCGGCGCCGCAGGTCCCACAGCTCGGAGCGGGGACCGAGGGTCCGCCACGCCTCGCCGGCGAGCCGCGCGTCGACCGAGTAGACCGGGGCGCCCGCGATGATCAGCGGCGACCAGGCGGCCAGGTAGATGATGTCCGGCGCGTCGTACACCGGCACCGTCTTCCAGCTCACCGTCATCAGCAGCGCCGCCGACAGCAGCGTCCCGACGCAGGCCGCGACCCGCTGCCAGAGCCCGAGGACGGTCAGCACGCCCACCACGACCTGGAGGAACGCCACCGTGAGCCCGGCGCCCACCGGGTGCGAGAGCGCGAAGTCCCGCAGCGGCTCGGCCAGCGCCCAGGGGTGCAGCGAGTTGAGCCACTTGACCATGGAGCCGCGCTCGCCGCCGTCGAAGTAGACGGGGTCGCAGAGCTTGCCCATGCCCGCGTAGATGGAGATGAAGCCGAGGAACACCCGCATGGGCAGGAGCACCACGCCGAGGTTCATCCGCCGCCCGGGGTAGTACGCGTGCCGCGCCCGGTCGTCGTCGTTGTCGTCGTCGCTGGAGTGCGCCCCGCTCCCCGGCGCTCCCCCGACGACCGTCACCTCGTCGTCGTACGCCCCGACGGCCTGCCGCATCGGCGGCAGCAGCGGTCCCGTGCCGGAGCCGCCTCCCACCAGCGGCGTCGGCATGGTGTCGTCGATGCGCGGGATGACCTGCGTGTCGCCCTCGTACGCGCCGCCACCGCCGTACCGCGTGGCGGTCGCGGTCGCCGTGGCGGTCGCGCCTGCGGTCGCCCTCGCGGTCGCGTTGTTCCGCACGGCCTGGAGCAGGCCCGACGCCGCGGGGTCCCCCGGCTCGGACTTCCCGCTCCACACGACGGGCGCCCGGCGACGCCCCATGGCCGGAACCTTGGCGGCAGCGCTCGGCGCGAGCTGCACGCGGAAGCTGGCGTGATTGACGATGACCTGCGCGGGGTCGCAGTCCACCTTGATCATGCTCAGTGCGGGCTGCTCGTCGAACCCGGGTGTTCTGGTGTCCACACTCATCTAACCGAGTGACTTGTGTTTAGGACACTGCCTTGACGCCCGAATAGTGTCCGAGGCCAGTCAAGACACGCTGCGACACGGGGCGTGCCGCAGCACGCCGAGGGCGCGCGCACGAAGGCGCGCGCCCCCCGCTTCCGGCTAGCCCCTGCGGCGCGCCGCAGCCTCGTACAGCACGATGCCCGCCGCGACACCGGCGTTCAGCGACTCGGCGCCGCCCGGCATCGGGATGCGCACCAGGTAGTCGCAGGTCTCGCCGACGAGACGGCCCAGGCCCTTGCCCTCGCTGCCGATGACGATGACGACGGGGCCGCCGAGCGCCTCCAGGTCCTGCACGGTGTGCTCGCCGTCGGCCGCGAGGCCCACGACCGTCAGCCCGGCCTTCTGGTAGCTCTCCAGGGCGCGCGTCAGGTTGGTGACGCGGGAGACCGGCGTACGGGCGGCGGTGCCCGCGGAGGACTTCCAGGCGCCGGCCGTCATGCCGGCGGCGCGGCGCTCGGGCACGACCACGCCGTGGCCGCCGAACGCGGAGACCGAACGGACGATCGCGCCGAGGTTGCGCGGGTCGGTGACCCCGTCGAGGGCCACGATCAGCGGCTCGTCGTGGGCGTCGTGCGCGGCTTCCACCAGGTCCTCGGGGTGCGCGTACTCGTACGGCGGCACCTGGAGGACGAGGCCCTGGTGGTTGAGGCCGTTCGTCATGCGGTCCAGCTCGGGGCGCGGCGCCTCCATCAGGTTGACGTTGCCGCGCTCGGCCGCGAGCTGGAGCGCGTCGCGCACCCGCTCGTCGTTGTCGATGAACTGCTGGACGTAGAGCGTGGTCGCGGGAACGCCGTCGCGCAGCGCCTCGAAGACCGGGTTGCGGCCGACGACCATCTCGGACGTGCCCTTGACCCCGCCGCGGCGGGGCGCCGGGCGGCGGTTCGCGGCGTGCTTCGCCTTGGCGGTGGCGATGCGGTTCTTCTTGTGCTTCTTGCGGGCCTCGGCGGGCGGCGTCGGGCCCTTGCCCTCCAGGCCCTTGCGACGCTGGCCACCGCTGCCGACCGTGGCGCCCTTCTTGTTGGACGTGCGGCGGTTCCTGCGCTGGCTGTTCCCGGCCATGACCTACCTGTTTCCTCAAGCTGCGAAAGCGTGTGCAAGCGTGTGTACGTAAATGAAGTGTGCCGCCCGGCGGACCGGGCGGCACATCGCGGGGGCGGGACTAACGCGGCCCGAGCGTCCAGCGGGGGCCGTCGGGGCTGTCCTCGATGACGAGCCCGGACTGCTGGAGCTGGTCGCGGATCGCGTCCGCCGTGGCCCAGTCCTTGCGCTCGCGGGCCGACTGGCGCTGTTCGAGCACCAGGCGTACGAGCGTGTCGACGACGCCGTGCAGGTCCTCGCCCTGGTCGCCCGCGCCGCCCGCCCACTGCGGGGCCAGCGGGTCGAGCCCGAGGACGCCGAGCATCGCGCGGACCTCGGCGAGCCGCGCGATGGCGGCCTCCTTGTCGTCGGCGGCCAGCGCGCTGTTGCCCTGCCGGACCGTGGTGTGGACGACCGCGAGCGCCTGCGGCACCCCGAGGTCGTCGTCCATGGCCTCGGCGAAGGCGGGCGGGACCTCGTCGGCCGGGGCGACCACGCCCCCGGCCTTCTCGACGACCCGCTGGACGAAGCCCTCGATGCGCGCGAACGCGGACTCGGCCTCGCGCAGGGCCTCCTCGCTGTACTCGATCATCGAGCGGTAGTGCGGGGTGCCCAGGTAGTAGCGCAGCACGATGGGGCGCCAGTGCTTGACCATCTCGCTGACCAGCACGGAGTTGCCGAGCGACTTCGACATCTTCTCGCCGCTCATGGTGACCCAGGCGTTGTGCACCCAGTACTTCGCGAAGTCGTCGCCGAAGGCCTTGGCCTGGGCGATCTCGTTCTCGTGGTGCGGGAAGATCAGGTCGAGGCCGCCGCCGTGGACGTCGAAGGCGGAGCCGAGGTACTTGTGCGCCATGGCCGAGCACTCCAGGTGCCAGCCGGGGCGCCCGGGGCCGAACGGGGTCTCCCAGTGCGGCTCGCCCGGCTTCACGGCCTTCCACATGGCGAAGTCGCGCGGGTCGCGCTTGCCGCTGATGCCGTCCTCGGCGGGCTGGATCATCTTGTCCAGGTCCTGCCGGGAGAGCGCGAGGTACTCGGGGAAGGAGCGCACGTCGAAGTAGACGCTGCCGTCGGACTCGTACGCGTGCCCGCGCTCGATGAGGCCCTGCATCATCGAGACCATCTCGGTGACGTGCCCGGTCGCGCGCGGCTCGTAGGTGGGCGGCAGGCAGCCGAGGGCGTCGTAGCCGTCGTTGAAGGCCCGCTCGTTCTCGTAACCGATCGACCACCAGGGGCGGCCCTGGTCCTTCGACTTGGCGATGATCTTGTCGTCGATGTCGGTCACGTTGCGCACGAACGTGACGTCGTAGCCGCGGTACTCGAACCAGCGGCGCATGATGTCGAAGTTCAGCCCGGACCTGATGTGGCCGATGTGCGGGGCGGCCTGCACGGTCGCGCCACAGAGGTAGATCGAGACGCAGCCCGGGACGAGCGGGGAGAAGTCACGGATCTGCCGGGCGCTGGTGTCGTACAGGCGAATAGTCACGCTTCAAGGGTAGTGGGCCCGGCGCAGTGCCCCGCGACCCTTTCCCGGGCCGCGGGACAACTTTGTGACCCAATTTCCCGATGGGTACCGATCAGATCGAGCCGACGATCTTCCTGGGCGTCACCCGGACGACCACGCGCTGGGCGTCGTCAACGGACGAAGGGTTGAAATCGGCGTACTCCTTGCCGGTGTACTTCAGCGACAGCTCGTCGATCAGCTCCCGGCCGCCCTCGGTGGTCATGCTGGCGGTGCCGCGGATCTCCGCGTAGGTGTACGGGGCGTCGAAGGGCTGGAGCAGGACGGTGACGCGGGGGTCGCGGCGCAGGTTCTGCTCCTTGCGGCGGCCGATCGTGGTGGAGATCAGCACGTCGTCGCCGTCCCGCTTCACCCAGACAGGGGAGACCTGCGGGCTGCCGTCGGGCTGGATCGTGGCGACGGAGACGAAGACCGGGGTGTCGAGGAGCGCCTTGAGGTCGTCGGAGAGTGCGGCGGACATGGTGGGCCTCCGGGGGATGCTCGGTGGTTGACCCCTGTACGACTACCCGGGCCGACCGCCGCGCTCCCCCGCGACCCACCGTCATTGTCGGCCAAATCAGTCCGTACGGACCACGAGGGCCGTCGCGATCGCCGCGAGCCCTTCGCCGCGCCCGGTGAAGCCGAGGCCGTCGCTGGTCGCGGCGGACAGCGCGACGGGCGCGCCGACCGCTTCGGAGAGCACCTTCTGGGCCTCGTCGCGCCGCTTGCCGACCTTGGGGCGGACCCCGACGACCTGCACGGCGACGTTGCCGATCTCGAACCCGGCGGCGCGCACGATGCGCGCGGCCTCGGTCAGCAGGGTGATCCCGGAGGCGCCGGACCACTCGGGGCGCCCGGTCCCGAAGTGCTGCCCGAGGTCGCCCATCCCGGCGGCCGAGAACAGCGCGTTGCAGGCGGCGTGCGCGACGACGTCCGCGTCGGAGTGGCCGGCCAGGCCGTCGCCCTCGCCCTCCCAGCGCAGCCCGGCGAGCCACAGCTCGCGGCCCTCCTCGAAGGCGTGGATGTCGGTGCCGATGCCGACGAGCGGCAGGTTGCTAGAAGCCATCGTTGGCCCTCCTCCGTGCGAGTACCGCCTCGGCCAGGACGAGGTCCAGCGGCCTGGTCACCTTGAACGCCTCTTCGTGCCCCGGCACGACCACGACGGGCAGCCCGAGCTGCTCCACCATGCTCGCGTCGTCGGTCACGTCGCCGGTGACGGTCCGGTGCGCGCGCACGAGCGTGTCGCGGTCGAAGCCCTGCGGGGTCTGTACGGCGCGCAGCCTGGCGCGCTCGGGAGTGGCGACGACCGGTTCGGGCGCGCCCTTCTCGGCCGCGGGCTCCACCTGCTTGACGGTGTCGGCGAGGGGCAGCGCGGGGACGACGGCGGGCGCCCCGTCCCGTACGGCCTCGATCACCGCGTCGACCGTGTCGACGGGGACCAGCGGGCGGGCCGCGTCGTGGACGAGGACGGTGGTGACGCCCTCGGGCAGCACCTCGACGCCGGCGCGCACGGAGTCCTGGCGGGTCGCGCCGCCGGGGACGACGAGGTAGTCGGTGCGCTCGGGCAGCGCGTGCTCGTCGAGGAGGTTCTTGACCTCGGCGGCGCCGTCCGGCGGGGCGACGACGACCACGAGGGAGACGGCGCGGGAGGCCGCCATGGCGCGCACCGCGTGGATGAGCATGGGGGTGCCGTTCAGCGCGCGCAGTGCCTTGGGGGCGCCCGGACCGAGGCGCACGCCCCGGCCGGCGGCGGGGATCACAGCGGCGGTACGGCCCTGCCGCGGTACATCGGAGACGTCAGACATCGGGTGCACTCCGTGGAGATTTGGCAGGTTTCTGCCCACAGGTTTGTGGCCGCAGCCGATTTGGGTATGGCCTCAAGCGTGCCGGGCACGATGCCTTGACCGGACCCTTCCGTGACGACCGGTCGAGCCTGCGGCCCGAGCCCGGCACACAGAACACCCGAACGCACCCGAACGCCGTGGCCGAAATACGAACATGCCGCAGTGCCCGGCAACGACTGTGTCCCACGCTCCACAGGAGAAGCTTCCTCTGCGGGAGAGGCTCCGGGGGAGAGTGGGTTTCCCAGGGGTCCCGGGGGAAATCCCGGGGAGAGGGGCACACAGCGGGTCGGCGGGCACCGCGGCAATCAGAATCGGCACCGTGACGGCAGTGGCGATGCACGGCTGTCAGGGTGCTTCTGCTGTCAGGACGCGAGGACCTCGTCGAGCAGGGCCTCGGCCTTGTCCTCGTTGGTGTTCTCAGCGAGGGCCAGCTCGCTCACCAGAATCTGTCGCGCCTTCGCGAGCATGCGCTTCTCACCTGCGGAGAGACCGCGCTCACGCTCACGGCGCCACAGGTCACGCACTACTTCGGCGACCTTGATGACATCGCCCGACGCGAGCTTTTCGAGATTCGCCTTGTAGCGACGGGACCAGTTCGTGGGCTCTTCCGCGTACGGCGCGCGCAGCACTTCGAAGACCCGGTCCAGCCCGTCCTGACCGACGACGTCGCGTACACCGACGAACTCCGCATTGTCCGCTGGTACACGAACAGTCAGGTCGCCCTGGGCGACCTTGAGCACCAAGTAGGTCTTGTCCACGCCTTTGATCTGGCGAGTTTCGATGGCCTCGATCAGCGCGGCCCCGTGATGGGGATAGACCACGGTGTCGCCAACCTTGAACGTCATGTGACAGGTACCCCTTCCGTGGCTATCCAGGGTAACACGGATACGGCTTCTTCTGAATGGCGTTTTCGCAGGTCAGGGCATATCTCGGGGCTTGACAACAGCAACAGGAACGTGCTGCGGAGGCCTTCCGGAAGGGGGTATTCGCAGGTCGGAGCGGCTGTCCGGGCGGGCCCAAACGGACGTGCCGCACACACCCGACCGGCGCACGAAGGGGTCGAACGTCCCGTTTTGCCGGTTTCCCCCGGTGGATCTTCCCGTACTCCGTTCGGATGTCGTGCAAGCGCGCGTATGACATCCGCGTGGCATAGGAATTGATCAAGCAGGGCATTTTCCGAGGTGAATGCGCGGGCCCTTCCGCACCTTCCCCGCCTTCCGGCTAATTGATCACTGGCGCGCTGGTCCGATGAACAGTCGTTTGAACTGCGGCGTTATGTGAACGGCACGCTAAATCGCGGGATCCGCACCGTGCCCGGGAGCCGTGCGCCGCCGGTTCGGGACGCGGTGCGACTCGGGGGGCGGGTCGGGTGCGGGGGCCGCGAGGAGGCTCGGTAACCTAAGCGAGCTGACAGTTACTTAGGACGGCTTTAACCCGGCCGCCCGCACCCTCCCCGTCCGTACGTCCAAGGAGTTGCCGCCGCCGTGAGCCGCAGCCTTCGACGCGGCGCCCTCGCCGCCACCGCCATCGCGATCTCGATCGCCTCGCTCTCCGCCTGCGGCGCGGGCAACGACGCGCAGACGCTCGGCGTCAAGCCGGACGCCGCCGCCACCGCGGTCGACGAGATCAAGATCCAGAACGTGACGGTCGTCACCCAGCCCAAGGCCGACGCCGCGGGCCCCGCCGTCGTCACCGGCACGATCTTCAACAACGGCAAGGAGCCGGAGACCCTGGACTCCATCTCGCTGCCGGGCACCAGCGCGACGGTGAAGCTCAGCGCCGCCAAGGGCAAGGGCCCCATCATCGTCCCCGCGGGCGGCTCCGTCGCGATCGGCGGCAAGGGCAACGCGTCCGCCGTGATCGAGAACGGCAGCGAGGCCGCCAAGAACGGCGTCGCGCAGCGCGTCGTCTTCCAGCTGAGCAAGACGGGCAACGTGCAGCTGCGGGCCCTCGTGGTGCCCGCCACCAGCTACTTCGAGGGCGTCGGCCCGACCAGCCTGCCGAAGGCCCCCGAGGCCAAGCCGACGTCGGGCACGGCGAAGCCCTCCGGCGGCGCGTCGGACGCGGCCTCCACCAAGCCGGGCGAGGGCGAGAGCCCGGCGGCCGGCGGGGAGTCCGGCAAGCCGTCCGACGGCTCCACGGCGACCCAGGGCGCGGGCCACTGACCCGGTACCCGCGTACGTGAAGGGGGGCGCCCCGCAGGATTCCTGCGGGGCGCCCCCCTTCACGTACGCACTGCGCATGCGCGATGTCGATTTACGGCTCGAACTTGTAGCCCAGGCCGCGGACCGTCACCAGGTACCTCGGCGCGCCCGGGTCCGGCTCGATCTTGGCGCGCAGGCGCTTCACGTGGACGTCCAGGGTCTTGGTGTCGCCCACGTAGTCCGCGCCCCACACGCGGTCGATCAGCTGCATGCGGGTGAGCACGCGGCCCGCGTTGCGCAGCAGCATCTCCAGGAGGTCGAACTCCTTCAGCGGGAGGTCGATCTTGGCGCCCGCGACCGTCACCACGTGCCGGTCGACGTCCATCCGCACCGGGCCGGCCTCCAGGGCCGCCGGGGTGACCTCCTCCGGCTCGCCGCGGCGGCGCAGCACCGCGCGGATGCGGGCGACCAGCTCGCGCGAGGAGAAGGGCTTGGTGACGTAGTCGTCGGCTCCTATCTCCAGGCCGACGACCTTGTCGATCTCGCTGTCCTTGGCGGTCACCATGATGACCGGGACGTTGGAGCGGCCGCGCAGCTGGCGGCAGACCTCCGTGCCGGGCAGGCCGGGGAGCATCAGGTCGAGGAGGACGAGGTCGGCGCCGTTGCGCTCGAACTCGTCGAGCCCGTCGGGCCCGGTGGCCGCGATGGCGACCTCGAAGCCCTCCTTGCGGAGCATGTAGGACAGGGCGTCGCTGAAGGATTCCTCATCCTCGACGACAAGCACTCGGGTCACGGAAGGACCTCCGGGGCAGGGAGCGGTTCGTAGGTGGTGTGGTCCGAGGGGTCGGCGGCGGCCTCGTCGCGAGCCGTCGGATCCCCGGAGGACCGGGATGAGCGGGAGGATCCCGAAGAGCGGTCCCGTACGGCACCGGCCTCCGGCAGCCGCAGGGTGAAGGTGGAGCCCTGTCCCTCGGAGCTCCAGACGGTGACCTCCCCGCCGTGCGAGGCGGCCACGTGCTTGACGATCGCCAGGCCCAGGCCGGTGCCTCCGGTGGCGCGGGAGCGGGCCGGGTCGACGCGGTAGAAGCGCTCGAAGACCCGCTCGCGGTCCTTCTCGGAGATGCCGATGCCCTGGTCGGTGACCGCGATCTCGATGAGGTCGCCGCCCGGCGCCGGGACGCGCCGGGCCGCGATGCCGACCCTGGTGCGGGCCGGGGAGTAGTTGACGGCGTTCTCCACGAGGTTGCCCAGGGCGGCGGCCAGCTGGCCCCTGTTCCCCCAGATGTAGAGCTCGCCCGAGCCGCCCGCGGCCATCGTGATCTGCTTGGTCGACGCCGGGTGCCGGGAGCGGTCGATCGCCTCGGCGACCAGCTCGGAGACCCGGACGGGCTCGGCGTCCTCCAGCGGGTCGTCGTTCTGGACCCGGGAGAGGTCGATCAGTTCCTGTACGAGGTTGGTCAGCCGGGTCGCCTCGATCTGCATGCGGCCCGCGAAGCGGGTGACCGCCTCGGGGTCGTCCGAGGCGTCCATGACGGCCTCGGAGAGCAGCGAGAGCGCGCCGACCGGGGTCTTGAGCTCGTGGCTGACGTTCGCCACGAAGTCGCGGCGCACCGCCTCGATGCGGCGGGCCTCCGTCAGGTCCTCCACCAGTAGCAGGACCAGCCGGGAGCCGAGCGGGGCGACTCTGGCGGAGACCGCCAGCGCCTCGCCGCGGCCCGTGCCGCGTCTGGGGAGGTCGAGCTCGACCTGTCGTATCTCGCCGTCCCGCCGGGTGTCGCGCGCCATGTGCAGCATGGGTTCGACGGCGAGCTTGCCGCCGCGGACCAGGCCCAGGGCGTACGCCGCCGAGCTGGCCTTCACGACGGAGTCGCTCTCGTCGAGGACGACGGCCGACGACCTGAGCACCGAAAGGACCGTGTCCACGCCCGGGGGCAGTACGGCATCGGTGTGCAGGGATGTGCGGGTCGGCCGCGCCTGGTCGCGCTCGCTCCAGCGGAACGCCAGCATGGCGATGACGCCGGTGCACAACCCGGCGATCGCTGCTGCTGCGGCGACCGCCGCGTTCACGTCCATGTGTCCAGGTTATGCGGGGTCGCCGACACTCTCCCAGCCATACGAGGGGCTGCTCGAACACTCGTCGCCCAGAGTTCACCGAAGGGCAAGGGGTGATTCACCTGGGATGCCGGAACCGGACGCGTGCGGGGCCGAACGTGGGAGCGTGGGGGTCGAAGGGCCCCGTACGGCGGTACCAAGAGAGGGACGACACCCATGCGTGACGCGTACCACGAGGAACTGGATTCGATCGGCGAGGACCTGGTCGAGATGGCCCGGCTGGTCGGGTCCGCGATCGGGCGCGCCACCACGGCCATGCTCGACGCCGACCTCAAGCTCGCCGAGAACGTGATCGCGGCGGACCAGAAGGTCGACGACCTCCAGCACGACCTGGAGGCGCGGGCCATAGCCCTGCTGGCGCGGCAGCAGCCGGTCGCCACCGACCTGCGCATCGTCGTGACGTCGCTGCGCATGAGCGCCGACCTGGAGCGCTCGGGCGACCTCGCGCAGCACGTCGCGAAGCTCGCGCGGCTGCGCTTCCCCGCCTCCCCCGTCCCGCGCGACCTGCACGCGACGATCCTGGAGATGGGTCAGCTCGCGCAGCGCCTGATGGCGAAGGCGGCGGAGGTCATCATCACCAAGGACGTCGACCTGGCGCTCCAGCTGGAGCAGGACGACGACGAGATGGACCTGCTGCACCGGACGCTCTTCCAGCACCTGATGGACGACCGCTGGAAGCACGGCATCGAGACGGCCGTCGACGTGACGCTGCTGGGCCGCTACTACGAGCGGTTCGCGGACCACGCGGTGTCGGTGGCCAAGCGCGTGGTGTACCTGGTGACGGGCGAGCACGCGGACGAGCTCCAGGCGCCGACCGCGCAGGTCGAGGGCGCCTGAGGAACGGGTTTCCCCAGGGGCGGTCCCGAGGGGCGGCCCCGAGGGGGCGCGCGCGGGGGCTCGTCGGGGTCCTGACCCAGTGCGCCGTTGATGCGCCCGGGAGAACGGGCATGCAATGGGCAAGGCAACTTCTGACTGCCCACCCGGGAGGGACCCCATGGCCGATTCCCCCATCACCGACCCCCAGTCGGAGACCTCTGTCGAAGTGGTGCACCTGACGGTCCTCGGCGCCTGCGGCTGCGGCTCGGGCTGCGGGTGCGGCTGCCAGTCGGGCGCGCCGTGCCAGTGCGGCGGCTGCTGCGGCTGATTCGTCGCGGTGCGTCGCGAGGGGCCCCGTCCACACCAGGACGGGGCCCTTCGCCGTACGCGCCCCGGCCCGCGGCTACGGCTCGGGGCGGGGTCGGGTTTCCGGATCCGGCTCCGGCTGCCCGGAGTCGGGCCCGCGGCTACGGCTCCGGGCGGGCCAGCGGTTCCGCCACCGCCTCCGGACTCCAGTGCCCGGCCGCTCCCGGGCGGCCCGCGACGTACGCCGCCACCTCGGCCGCGCTCCAGGCGCCGGCCTCCAGCAGGCCGAGCGCGATGTGCCGGGCGTAGGCGGCGGACGGCGGCAGCGGGTCGACGTCGGCGGCGCGCCAGGGCGCGGTGAAGGTGAGCACGGGCAGCGCGTCCAGGGTCCCGGCGCGGACCAGCGTCTCGTAGCGCCCCTCCCCCAGCGTCGCGCGCCCGTGCGCAAGTACGGCGGTGAGGTCCAGGTCCGCACCCGGTGCGCGGTACATCTCCTGGGCCGCGACGTCGGCGAACTGCCCCGCGGTGATCAGGTGCGCCCGGAAGAACGCCCGCCCGTCGGCCGCCGGATCGTAGAAGGCCCGGCCGCCGCCCCACACCGCCGACTCGGTCGCGAAGTAGACAGCCCCCGGCAGTTCGAGGGCGCGCGAGCACACGGGCGGCGTGCGGTCGCGGCAGTGCGCGAGGTAGCGCGCGAGGCGGGTCAGATGAGTGTTGGAGCCGTACGCGGCGTACCAGAGGCGGTCCGCCGGAGGGAGGGCTCCCGGGCGCGGGGGTTGCGCGCCCGGGAGCCCCATGGCGTACGCGTTACTTCTTGCCCTGGTTCTTGACCGCTTCGATGGCGGAGGCGGCCGCGTCCGGGTCGAGGTAGGTGCCGCCCGGGTTGAGGGGCTTGAAGTTCTCGTCCAGCTCGTAGGAGAGCGGGATGCCCGTCGGGATGTTCAGGCCCGCGATGGCCTCGTCCGAGACGCCGTCGAGGTGCTTGACCAGCGCGCGCAGGCTGTTGCCGTGGGCGGCGACCAGGACCGTCCTGCCGTCGAGGAGGTCCGGGACGATGCCGTCGTACCAGTACGGGAGCATGCGCTCCACGACGTCCTTCAGGCACTCCGTGCGGGGGCGCAGCTCCGGCGGGATCGCCGCGTAGCGCGCGTCGTCGGACTGCGAGAACTCCGTGCCGTCCTCAAGGACCGGCGGCGGGGTGTCGTACGAGCGGCGCCAGAGCATGAACTGCTCCTCGCCGAACTCGGCGAGCGTCTGCGCCTTGTCCTTGCCCTGGAGCGCGCCGTAGTGCCGCTCGTTCAGGCGCCAGCTGCGGTGGACCGGGATCCAGTGGCGGTCCGCGGACTCCAGCGCGAGCTGCGCGGTGCGGATGGCGCGCTTCTGGAGCGAGGTGTGGAGCACGTCGGGGAGGAGCCCCGCGGCCTTCAGCAGCTCACCGCCGCGGACCGCCTCCTTCTCGCCCTTCTCGGTGAGGTTGACGTCCACCCAGCCGGTGAACAGGTTCTTCGCGTTCCATTCGCTCTCGCCGTGGCGGAGGAGGATCAGCTTGTACGGTGCGTCGGCCATGCGTACGAGCGTAATCGACCCCGGAGAGGCGGGCGACGCTTGACGGTTGCCGTCAATTGTCTGGCGGTCGGGGCCCCCGCGTGAGTAATGTGCGCATCGCGGTTGCACCACTTACATCACTCACTTCTCGTCGCTCAGGGGGACCACCATGTCTGTCGCCGGTATGGCGCGGGCCGTACGGGAGAGCGTGTCCGGACTGCCACGGGAGTTCTGGTGGCTGTGGACGAGCACGCTGGTGAACCGGCTCGGCGCCTTCGTATCGACTTTCATGGCCATGTACCTGACCGTCGAGCGCGGCTACTCCGCCGCGTACGCGGGGCTCGTCGCCTCGCTGTACGGGCTCGGCAGCATCGTCGCGGCGATCGGCGCAGGGGTCATGGCCGACCGGCTCGGGCGGCGGCCCACGCTGGTGGTCGCGCAGGCGTCGACGGCGGTGTCCGTGGCGCTGCTGGGGTTCATGGAGCACCCGGTCGCCATCGCCGCCGTCGCGTGCCTGGTCGGCGTGGCGAGCAACGCCTCGCGGCCCGCCGTGCTGGCGATGATGGCGGACCTGCTGCCGCCCGAGGACCGCGTGCGGGCGTTCTCCCTGAACTACTGGGCGCTCAACCTGGGGTTCGCGCTGTCGGCGGCCGGGGCCGGGTTCGTCGCGGAGTACTCCTACCTCGCGGGGTTCCTCGGCGAGGCCGTGCTGACGATGGTGTGCGCGGTGCTGGTGTTCGTGAAGATCCCCGAGACGCGGCCGGCGGCCGAGGGCGGGGTGGCGGGGGCCGGCGCGGCGAAGGGCGATCCGGGCGGCGAGCCCTCGGTCGGGCTCGGGACCGTGCTGCGCGACGGGCGCTTCATGAGCGTCGTCGGACTGTCGTTCCTGGTCTCGCTGGTGCTCCAGCAGGGCGGGGTCGCGCTGCCGATCGTGATGGGCGAGGAGGGGTTCAGCAGCTCGGACTACGGGACCGTGATCGCGCTCAACGGTCTGCTGATCGTCGCCCTCCAGATCCCCGTCACGCGCTTCATCCAGCACCGCGAACCCCGGGGGCCGCTGGTCGTCTCCGCGCTGCTCGCGGGGTACGGCTTCGGGCTCACGGCCTTCGCCGGGTCCTCGATGGCGCTGTACGCGGTGGCCGTGCTGGTGTGGACGCTCGGCGAGATGATCAATTCGCCGACGGAGGCCGGACTCGTGGCGCGGCTCTCGCCGACGCGCGGGCGGGGGCGTTACCAGGGCATGTACACGATGGCCTGGGGAGTCGCCGCGATGCTCGCCCCGCTGGTGTCGGGCACGGTGATCGACCGGCTCGGGGCGGGCTGGCTGTGGGCGCTGTGCGCGGCGATCGGGAGCGTGGCGGCGGTGGGGTTCTGGGTGCTGCTGCGGAGGCTGCCGATGGACGTCGTTGAGAACCAGAACAACCAGAACACAGTCCTGGTGTCGCAGTCGCCAACAACTGGAGGCCAAAAAGCGGAGGCCCAGCCAGCCTGATCACCACCACTCCCAGTGGGCAGGACGCTGCCTACGCCACTAGCCTGTGCGCGAGGAGAGGAGGGCGCTGTGCTGCTGAGGTTCCGTGTGGCGAACGTACGGTCCCTGCGCGACGAGCAGGAGTTGTCCTTCACCGTTCCCGCAGGCCACCCGCCAGGTCCCGCCCACGGGGTGGAGACATCGGACGGCAAGACTCTTGAGGTCTACCCGCTGGTCGGCATCTTCGGCGCGAACGCGTCGGGCAAGTCCAACGTCCTCACCGCACTCTCCAGAATGCGGGACGCCGTCCTCGATTCGTATTCCAGGTGGACGTCGTACCGGGGCATCCCGCGCGAGGAGTTCGCGCTGGACGAGAAGTCGGCGGACGACACCTCCTTCTACGAGGTCGACTTCCTCGATGCGGACAGCATTCGCTGGACCTACGGTTTCGAGCTCGGTGCCACCCGCGTCGAGGCGGAGTGGCTGCACTCGTATCCGAAGGGACGGCGCCAGGTCTGGCTCGACCGGGACGCCGCACGCCCGGAGGAGTACGACTTCCCCGGTGGCCGCATTCAGGATCGCGCGCTGCTGGCCCGTACCACCCGGTCCAACGCGCTCTTCCTCTCCCGTGCCGCCACGGACAACCACCCCCAGCTCTCGCCGCTCTATCACTGGTTCGAGCGCAATCTGTGGCTGATCACTCCGGAGACCGAGCGGCGCGAGCGCGAGCAGTTCACCGCGCGCCGCCTCCAGGAAAGCAAGCAGTCGCGACTGCGTATCGAGGAACTGCTGCGGGTGGCGGACCTCGGCATCAGCGGCACGCAGATCGACCAGGAACCGGGCCGGCCGCCCACTGTCCAGCTCCTGCACGGCTCAGGCACGCTGCTCGACTGGAACCTTGAGTCGTACGGAACCCGGTCCTGGTTCGCACTGCTGGGCCCGATGCTGCTCGCCCTGGAGGAAGGGGCGGTACTACTGGTCGATGAACTCGACGCCAGCCTGCACCCCCGGTTCGCAGCCGAGGTCGTACGTATCTTCCACGACCCGGACGTCAACCCGCGCGGCGCGCAGTTGGTCTTCACCTCGCACGACCCGTCGCTGCTGCGCACCCCGGCGGGAGGCCGGCTGCTGGACCCCGGGCAGGTGTGGCTGACGGAGAAGGACCAGAACGGTGCCACCGAGCTGTATCCGCTGACAGCGGCCGAGCCCGGTGAGCTGGAAGACCTGATGAGTTCGTATCTGGCGGGGTCGTTCGGTGCGGTACCGGATGTCACCGAGGGTCAGGTGGCCCGCCGTCTGCTGGCGACGCGTCTCCTCACGGATTCCACGGCGGACAAGGCAGCCACGATGGGGGCGGAGCGGGACTGATGGCAGCACGGGCTAGAGGCAAGGATTCGGCGACGGACCGCAAGCAGCGGGCGTCCCTGCGGCAGCCCACGGTGTGGGTGTACACCGAGGGCACGGTCACCGAGCCCCAGTACGTCGACATCGTCCGCCAGTGGCGTGACCCCTCGGTACGTCTCTCCGTGCACATCGCCAACGACGAGCGCACTCACGGTGGCACTAAGGGCCCGAAGAACTCACGGCACTCACGCAAGCCGCTGGACCTCCTGGACCAGGCCCTGGACAAGCTGCGCGAGGAGAAGCGCAAGGAGAGAAAGGAGAGGTGGCCCAAGCCGCCCACAGGCTACCGGTGGACCACGGTGTGGTGTCTCTTCGACCGGGACGACCACAAAGGCGTGGACGACATCATGCGCCGGGTCGATGAGGAGTGGAAGGCCGAGGGCGTGGACGACATCAGGGACGCGAGCCTGCGGGTCGCCTATTCCCACCCCTGCTTCGAGCTGTGGCGACTGCTGCACCACCAGGACTACACGAGCACGTTTGGCCGGAACTGCGACGCCGCCGCCCAGCGGCTTCCCTTCTTCACCACCAAGGATCAGGCCAAGATCGTGCGTACCGAACAGATCAAGGACGGGTACAAGCTGGCCAAGCAGCGCGCCCAGCGGATCAACGCTAAGCACGCCGCGCACGTCCCCCACAGCCGGCGCGACCCCTACACGGACGTCTGGCGTTTCGTGGAGGACGGCCTGCGCGTCACGGATTACTAGACGCTCGCGTCACGGATTACGCATTACGCATCACTGCGGAGAGTTTCCCTGCCGGGGCCGGTCGGCCGTACGCTTCCGCCCGTACGAAGACCACCGGACAACAGCGCAGGGAGCTTCCTTCCGTGGCAAAGCTCACGCTCGCCCAACTTGAGCGCCACCTCTTCGCGGCGGCGGACATTCTGCGCGGCACCATGGATGCCGCCGAATACAAGGACTTCATCTTCGTCCTGCTGTTCCTGAAGCGGGTCAATGACGAGTTCGAGGCCGCGCACGAGGAAATCCTCCACGAGGAGCTCGCCCGTGGGGTCTCTCCCGAGGCTGCCGCGAAGGAGGCCGAGAACGTCGACAAGTACGTCGTCCGCCGTGTGCTGTACGTACCGGAGAAGGCCCGCTGGGAGCACCTGCTGGGGGCGGTCGATGACATTGCCACCTCCTACCTCCGGGATGCGCTGGACAAGCTGGAGGCCCAGGAGGGCAACGAAAAGCTGGCAGGACTCTTCCAGCACGTGAACTTCAACCGCATCGGCGGCGGCTCCGGCAGCGGCGCCGCTTCGGCGAAGCTCGCCGACCAGCGGCTGGCGGCCCTGATCCAGCACTTCAATACCTTGCGGCTACGCGGCGAGGACTTCGAGTTCCCCGACATGATCGGTGCGGCGTACGAGTACCTGATCAAGGAGTTCGCGGACTCGGCGGGCAGCAAGGGCGGCGAATTCTACACCCCGCGTGCGGTGGTGCGGATGATGGTGGAGCTGGCCAGACCGCACGCCAAGATGAAGATCTACGATCCGTGCGTCGGCTCCGGCGGAATGCTCATCCACGCCAAGGAGTACATCGACGAGCACGGCGGCGACTCGGAGGACCTCTTCCTCGCCGGCCAGGACGCGAACAGCGGCTCATGGGTGATGGCGACCATGAACATGCTCTTCCACGGGGCTCACGACTTCGAGCTGCACACCGGGGACACCCTCAGTAATCCCCTGCACGAGGAGCGCGACTTCGACCTCGTGCTGAGCAACCCGCCCTTCTCGATGGACTACGACGCCTCCGCGATCGAAGACATCAAAGACCGGATGTCGTACGGGGAGACGTCGGAGCGCGGCAAGGCCGACCTGATGTTCCTCCAGCACATGCTGGCGATGGCGGCAGACGCCGAGGGGTCCGTCTTCACGGTCATGCCGCACGGGGTGCTCTTCCGGGGCAGCACGGAGGAGAAGATCCGGGCGAAGCTGATCGAGGCCGACCTGATCGAGGCGGTCATCGGCCTCGCCCCGAACCTCTTCTACGGCACGGGCATCCCGGCGTGCGTCCTCGTCCTGCGTGCGGGCGGCAAGCCGCAGACGAGCGACCGGGCCGGTCACGTCCTCTTCATCAACGCGGACCGCGAATTCCACTCCGAGCGCGCACAGAACATCCTGCTCCCCGAACACGTCGAGAAGATCGTCTCCACCTTCCACGCCACGGACCACGCGACGAAGCCGGGCCAGCACGGGACCGACTTCGCGCGCCTGGTCCCGCTCGACGAAATCCGCGAGAACAACTACAACCTCAACATCCGCCGGTACGTGGACAACACCCCGCCGCCAGAACCGCAGGACGTACGCGCACACCTACAGGGTGGGGTGCCCGTCGCAGAGATCGAGGCGCGATCGGAAATCCTCGGAGCGTACGGAATCCGAAACACCGCCCTCTTCGTCCCGCGTGCGGACGGCGAGGCGTACGTCGACTTCCTGCCGGAGGGCGAACGTCCGGACGCAGCCCGGCTGGCCGAGCTGGCGGCACCGCGCGAGAAGGAGCTGCTGGAGGCGTTCGAGGAGTGGTGGACGACGGAATCGGACGCCATCGCGAATCTGGCTCCGCCGGAGGGCCCCGAGGACGACCGCACGGACAGCGAGCGCAAGGCCCAACTCGCCCGCCTGCGAGCCGACTTGATCAGCACCTTCACGCAGCGCCTCGGCAAGGTCGGCCTGCTCGACCGGTACGCGCTGGCGGGCGCGGTCGCGGGCTGGTGGCACGAGGCGAAGTACGAGCTGATGGCGCTGGCCGGGAACGGCTTCGGGGAAGTCGTGAACGGTTGGGTCGAAACGGTCGAGGGCATGCTCCAGCCCGACCGCGACCCACGAACGGGCGGCACGCGCAAGCGGACGGGGGCGGAGCGGCGGCAGGCGTACGACCACAAGGTGGTCGCGGCCATCGCCCCCGATTTCTTGCGTCAGCTGGCGGAGGCGGACGCGCGGAAGGCGGAGCTGGACGGGAAGTGGAAGCAGGCGCAGGAGGCGGAGGCGGCGTTTGCAGCCGCTGCGGCGTCGGCAGCGGACACCGACCCTGATTCCGACTCCGCCTCTGCCTCCGCCTCTGACGAATCGGACTCCTCACCGGACGCGGACCTGGCCCTGCCCGTACCGCTCCTCAGCGCGGAGGACCTGGCCGCCCTGAAGAAGGACCGTACGAAGGCCAACGCGGCGGTGAAGAAGCTGGAGAACGACTTCTGGCCTCTGGAGTCGGCCCACCACCCGAAGAAACCTGCTGCCGCAGCATCGACGCCCTCCCCCTCGGACGCCCAGCAGGCCTTGATGGACGTACCTCCCGAGCCGACGAAGGCCCTCCCCGATCCCGGCTTGACGCAGGCACGCGTCGCACTGGCAGAGGCGCGGGGCGAGCGCGGGGTAGTCCTGGGAATCCTCCGCGCCGACCTCGCGTCAAAGCTGGAAGGTCACATGTCTCGCAGGCGACGTGAATTGGTAACGGCCTACCAAGCATGGGAGGAGAAGTACGTGGTGTCGCTGCGAGACATCGAAGCGCGGCGCGCGAAGGCTACCGCAACGCTGGAGGACTTCCTGAAGGAGCTCGGTTATGCGGACTAATTCTGAGGTCACTTGGGTCCCGATCCGGGAACTCGGCGAAGTTCGCATGGGCAAGCAGCTCTCCCCAGCCAGCCGGACCACCGGGCAGCAGTACCCATACCTGCGCGTGGCGAACGTGTTCGACGGCCGTATCGACTACTCCGACGTGAACACGATGGGGTTCACGTCTGCTGAGCGCAAGACGTACAGCCTTCGCCCTGGAGACATCCTCTTGAACGAGGGGCAAAGTCTCGAACTCGTCGGCCGCAGCGCAATTTACGACGGGCCGGCGGGGGCTTTCTGCTTCCAGAACACTCTGGTGAGATTCAGGCCGGGCCCGCAAGTGCTCCCCAACTACGCACAGATCATCTTCAGCCACTGGCTCGCCACTGGCGTCTTTGCGTCTATCGCCAAGAAGACCACGAGCATCGCACATCTAGGCGGAGACCGATTCTCCGCCCTGCAATTCCCGGTCATCCCGATGGAACATCAGAATAGAATCGCAAAGATCTCTAAATCACTCACAGAAAGCGAGCTACTCATCAGCACAGAGACCCACAAAAGGTCTCTTATTTCCTCAGAAGCCATCGAGCAGCTAATTGCCAAAATTCCAGCATCCCAGTACACCCTCCTGAGCAACATCGCCAGAGTGTCTGGCGGAGTAACTCTAGGTCGCGACATCCCAGCAGGTGCCGCTATCAGCCTCCCCTACTTGCGCGTGGCTAACGTCCAAGATGGACACATCGACTGCACCGACATGAAGTCGACCCAGGTACTCAGCAGCGAAGTCGAGAGATACCGAGTCAAAAAAGGAGATCTCCTACTCACCGAAGGGGGAGATATTGACAAATTGGGACGAGGCGCCCTGTGGGATGGAAGGATCGACCCGTGCCTCCACCAGAATCACGTATTTCGAGTCACCTGCGAGTCACCTCTGGACCCACGCTTCCTCGAACGTTACACATCTTCCCGGCCTGGGCGTCGATACTTTCTGAAGGTCGCCAAACAGACGACCAATCTGGCATCAATTAACTCCACGCAACTAAAAGAAATGCCGATCCCCTGCCCTCCACCCGCAACCCAACGAACTGTTATCGAATTTTCCGAAGCGGCAAAAGAGCACCAAGCCGCCATGCGATCTGAGCAGGCAAAGCTCAAAGCAATCAGAAATGGAATCTTGGCTGATCTCCTGATGGATCACTAACCGGTTTATCCCCCCTGCGACAGAGAGGGGGGATAAACTCATTCACCAATCGCAAACCGACTAACCGAGGGACGCCGACTGGATGCCGCAATTTACCGAGTTCACTGCAATAACCGTTTGCGAGCCACCAGTCAGTGCAACCAGGATCAGACCTGACCCTATCGCCTGCCCCATTCCGCTTCCGACCTGGGAAGCAATCAACCTTGCACGCCGCAACAGAGCCTTCTTGTAGCGAGCTACATTCTTCCCCATGGGCCACACTCCTCTTCCATGGACAGCAAGGCCAAGCACTGCCCGTTTCTCTTCGAGGAATATTTAAGACCGAAACTCGTGGCTCAGAAAGATAGTTTCGAGACGATCTGGCGGGCTCACAGGTCGAGTTTGACTGGTACTGACATTGCGTACCCGCTGGATCACGCCATCGCGTCCGCCCGCTCCGCCAGGCCTCTCAGCTCCGGCGAAGCACCCCGCCCCTCCAGCAACATCAGTTCGCGAATGACGTTCCGCGCAGCCACATGCCCGCGGATCAAATCGGGGGAGATCTCCTCCGCCCGCAGCAGACACTCCAGCGCGTCGCCGC
Source organism: Streptomyces sp. NPDC050504 (assembly GCF_044458065.1). Taxonomy (NCBI): domain Bacteria; kingdom Bacillati; phylum Actinomycetota; class Actinomycetes; order Kitasatosporales; family Streptomycetaceae; genus Streptomyces; species Streptomyces sp. NPDC050504. The sequence goes on from NZ_JBITHO010000002.1 coordinate 588,945, forward strand.
CCTGATGGCGCTGGGCGTGCGCGCGGCCGACGTCCAGGAGTAGGCGGGAGCGGCGTTCGGCGGAGAGTGGTTCGGAGTTGAAGTTCTTGGCGAGGTCGAGGGCCTCTCCGGCGTCTCCCAGGTCCACTGCCGTGGAGATCGCCTGGACCTCAACGTTGGCCGGGCCGAACTCCAAATTGAAGTCGTTCCGTTCGGCACCGATGCGTGCTGCTACCGCTCGCGCCTTGTCGACCTGGCTGCGTGCGCTCGTCCGCTCTCCGGCTCGCGCATGAACCAGCGCCAACGCAAGGTGAAGCGAGCCGAGTACCGACAGCTCCTCGGGCGGCGTCGTGTCAGGTTCAGCATGTGGGGCAAGGGCATTGAGGGCGGTGGCCGCCGCGTGCTCGGCCTGGTCCAGGTGTTGGAGCCGCACGAAGGCGTGGACCAAACGGAAAACGCCGACGAAGACTCCGAGCGGGTCGCCGGCCAGCTCGGACTGCCTGATCGCCCTGTCTGCCGCTACCCACGCCGCGTCGCCTTCGTCTTGTCGCACGAAAGCGGCTGCAAGTGCCTGGTAGGTACGAGCCAACAGGCTGTGAGCCGTCTGCTGGTCCGCAGCGGACGTAGTGCGGGTAGCGCGTTCCAGGCGAGGCACCAACAGCCCGAGAGACGCGCTCAGTTCGGCGAAGCGACCGGCATGCGTGAGCTCCCAGATCTCGTCGACCTCCTCACGCAATTCCGACAACAGTTCAGGACGGGTGTCCTCGCGCGGAATGAGCAGCACATCGAGTGCTGCGTGCCCGGAGATCAACAAGCGAGCTTGGTCCAGGTCGCTCGGCGTACTCCCGTCCGCGGGTCCGGGCTCAGCGGAGCCGGTTGCCTCGGGCTGGAGTATCTGAAGAGAGACACCGAGACCGTCCGCGAGCAGCCGTAGCACATCAAGTCGGTTGACCGGCTGGATTCCCCGTTCCACCTGGGACATCCAGCTTGCCGTGCGCCCAATCCGGGCAGCCAATTCGATCTGCGTGAGACCACGCTGCCCTCGCAGTTCGGCCACTCGCCTACCGAAGGCCCGGCGTCTCTCCGAGGACACGATTACGCCGCCGCCTTTCCGTCGATCTGGTTGAGGAACGTTACTTCGACCTCGGAGAGGTACTGCTCCCGTTCCTTGAGGAAGTACCGGGTGTGCGGCTGCTCTTCGTGCGCCTCGAACGCAGAGCGGTCCCGGTACAGCTCGTAGAAGACGCGGACGAGCGGCTCGCCCACCGGCTCGTGGATCACGTACGACAACGTTCCGGGCTCGGCTTCTCTGATGCCCTCCAAGGTTCGAACACACAACTGGTCAAAGGCGGTTGCTGCCCGCTGATCGTGCAGCACGAAGCGCACCACCAAGGCATATCCCATGCTCATGAGCCCTCCTCCTCGTCCTGACGAGTCTGCCAGGCGCACAACTAGGCTACGAGTCGTAGAATTTCTCAACTCGCAGAGTTTCTGCTAGTACACTCGTAGCCGTGGCGGCATGCAGGGTGACCTCCCTGTGGGCGAGCTACCGGGCGGCGTCACCGCGTGCCACGTGTACCTACGCAAAACCCCCGCGGCCGCGTCAACGGCCCGGAGGCATGGACAACCTGAGAAAGCAGGTCGACATGTACCAAGGTATCGCCCGATTCTTCAAGCAGCTGCTGAGGCTGCTCATCCCCGCCCGAGGGCGGCACAGGCGCGTGGGAGTGGCGTACCGCGCCCGCCGTGCACAGGCCCCGGATCACCGCACCGTACTCCTGGGCGCGACCCGACCCTCTCCCGCTCCGGCCCCACCACTGCGGGGCGAGGACTCGTTCCTCGTACGCCCGTATCTGCGGTCTCACGAAGAACACGTGACGAACGAGGACCGGCTGCGGCAGCAGCGACGGCAAGCGCTCTGGTTCGCGACCTTCGGGATCGATCTCGATACGCGGGACATCCACTGGGTGGGGGCCGCCTGATGGGTACCGAAGAGCGCATCGCGCGGCTGCTGCCGTGGGCCGGACCGGAGGGGAAGCCCTGTTACGTGCTCACCGATGACGCGGGCGGGTACGTGTCGCGGATCGCCGATCAGGTCGAGGCCGTACAGCTGGGGATGGGGAATGAACTTCTTGGGCATGCAAGGGAGTTGATCGACGACCCGAAGGTCGACGCCGCCCAGCTCCGGTTTCTGTCCGCGCGACTGACCGAGGCGCTGTCCGACGCCGTACGGGTCGCGGAGAGCAGGGGAGCGCGGCTTCCCGAAGGCCCGGAGACGGCAGGCGAGGAAGAGGTCGAGTAGGGCAAGCCGTACGTCCGCCGAGGTCACCGGTCCGCATCCCGGTGGCCTCGGTTTGGTGTGATCACGTTCAGCTTCCGTGCCTCTGCCGCACAATGGCTCCACGTGAAGAAGCGGCGGAGGGTGCGGGGCGTGGCGCGCAGTGAGGTCGAGCGGGACGAGGTCGAGGGCCCGTTCATCCAGCAGTTGGAGTCGATGGGCTGGACTCATGTGCGGGGCAAGGATCTCGCTGACGAGGGGCGCGCGTATACGGACGTACTCCTCAAAAGACGGCTGCGTGCTGCCGTGCGGCGGGTCAACCGGATAGCCGAGACCGACGCCGAGTGGGTCGAGGAGGTGCAGGCCGCGCAGGCGATCGCCGACCTCGCGGGGACCGACATCGGGCCGCAGGGGCGGAACCTGAAGGAAGGCAATTTCGCGGCGACCGAGTTGCTGCTGCACGGCTCGAAGAAGATGCGCGGGCCTGCCGCGCTCAAGGCGCAGGACGTCTTCGTCCAGTACATCGACTGGGACATCGAGGACGAGGCGAAGGCCACCAGCCGCAATGAGTTTCTGGTGGTCTCGCAGCTGCGCGTGCGGACCGCCGCCGGGTTCGAGGAGATTCCGGACCTTGTGCTGTTCGTCAACGGTATTCCGGTGGGTGTCGTCGAGTGCAAGAGCCCGGACCTTCAGAATCCGGTCCGGGCTGCCGTACGGGACCTGCGTGCGTACGCCGGACTCCAGCCGGAGCACGACGAGGAGGAGCGCGATACGCGCACCGCGCCGCGTGGCATTCCGGAGCTGTTCCGGACCGTGCAGCTGCTGATCGCGGCATCCGGCAAGACCGCGTACCTGGGGACGATCACCTCGCGGGAGCGGGACTACGCGCCGTGGCGCAGCGTGGAGCCGGACTACGAGAAGGTGGGCGACCTCAGGAACGCACTGCGGCAGGTGGGCTGTGAGCCGCGGCTGTTGGAGGCCGGGGAGGAGCCGAGTGAGCAGCAGATGCTGGTGGCTGCCGTCCTCAAGCCAGTGAATCTGCTCAACATCCTGCGGCACTACGTATTTCCGATGCCGCTGAAGCAGAAGAAGGCGAAGAAGAAGCGGGACGGTGGCGGTACCGGAGCCAGCGGTGGGGCGCCCAAGATCAAGGTGGTTTGCCGGCATCAGCAGTACCGCGCCGTGGAGAAGATGGTGGCGCGGCTGCGTGAGCGTCGTACGCCGCTCGATCCGGGTGCCACGCATGACGAGCGCGGTGGGGTCATCTGGCACACCCAGGGTTCCGGAAAGAGCCTCACCATGGCTTTCCTGGCGCGACGGCTGCATATGAGCCGGGATGTGGAGCTGAACTCCTTCACGCTGCTGGTGGTCACCGACCGCACCCAGCTCCAGCGGCAGCTGGACGCGGCCATCAGGACCGGCGGCGGGCGGTCGGTGAAGACCGCACAGAAGCGGAACGAGATCGAGGGGATGCTGCGGGATGGTGGCCGCCATGTCATCTTCTCGATGATCCAGAAGTTTGGTTTCCCCGGGAGCATTGGGCAGGACGGCGGGGACGACCGGGAGTTCGGTGAGGAGTACCGAAAGGCACGCAAGAAGCAGGCAGCGGAAGCTGCGCAGGGCAGCTCCGAGAAGGCGGGGCAGGTCGTCGTACCGCCCTACTACCCCCTGTGCACGGACAGTACGAAGGTCCTCGTCCTGGTTGACGAGGCGCACCGCTCGCACACCTCGATGCTGCACGCCTGCCTGCGCCAGGCCGCCCCCAACGCGGCACGGATCGGCTTCACCGGAACTCCGATCATGGAGGGCAAGCTCCGCGACACCGAGCGGATCTTCGGGCCGTTCATCGACACGTACAAGATGGCGGAGGCCGAGCTCGACAAGGTCGTCGTCCCGATCCGGTACGAAGGCCGGACCGGGCCCGCCGACGTACGCAAGGGCGAGGCGCTCGACGTCAAGTTCGAGAACCTGATCGCCGACCGGACCGAAGAGCAGCGCAAGGCTCTCCGGAAGAAGTACAGCCAGCCCACCGAGCGCGATGTCGCCGAGTCCCTGCCGATGATCCGGGCGAAGGCGAAGGACATGCTGGAGCACTATGTGACCCGGGTTCTGCCCGACGGGTTCAAGGCGCAGGTGGCGGCGGTCAGCCGCCCGGCGGTGGTGGCCTACCGGGACGCGCTGAACGAGGCCCGGGCGGAACTGCTGGAGCGGGTGGCCGTGTTCGCGCCCGACGGGCGCTTTCCCGAGCGGTTCAGGGGAGTGCCGCTGAAGGAATTCAGTCCGGAGGACCGGGTCCTGTACTGGGCCTGGCGGAACCAGGCCGTCATCCGGCGGATGGAGTTCGTACCGGTCATCTCCGCCGGGAAGAAGAAGGACGGCGGCTGGAGCCAGTGGACGGACGAGTCCCGGCAGCAGGCGCACATCGAACGGTTCCTCGAAGACCTGCCGGAGCTTCCCCGGGACAACCCCTGGGCGCTCACGCACGTGGCTCAGCCCGCCCCTGCGCGCCCGGCCGCCGGTGCCGGCCTGCCGTGGAGCAAGGCCGTTCCGGACCCGCCCGTACGGCCTGGGATTCCCGAGGACGCCCCGGTCGCCTTCCTCATCGTGAAGTCCATGCTGTTGACCGGCTTCGATGCGCCGATCGAGCAGGTGCTGTATCTGGACCGCCCGATCCGGGACGCCGAGTTGTTGCAGGCCGTAGCCCGTGTGAACCGGCCCGCGCCCGGCAAGGAGGGCGGCCTGGTCGTCGACTACTACGGGGTGCTCGCCCCGTTGAGCGACGCCCTGTCCGGGTACGGCAGGGAAGCCACTGCCGTACGGGCGAGCCTGCCGGGCATCGAGAAAGCGATCGTGGACGCCCAGACGGCGGCCACGAAGGTTCGCGAATTCCTCTCCGGCATGGACATCACCGACCTGGACAGTCGGGGCGGCCGGGCGCGCGCCATGCTCGCCTTGAACGACGAGAACGACCGGGCTCTCTTCGACAAGCGTCTGAAGGACTTCCTCGGCTTCCTGGAGCTCGTCTTGCCGCACGAGAAATCGCTCGCCTTCCTCGAAGACGCCACCCGGTGGGCACTGCTCCAGCAGCGCGTCCGCCAGCACTACCGGGACACTCCCGGCGGTGGCTTCCCGCTGCGGGACTACGGGCGCAAGGTGCGTGCGCTCATCGCTGAGCACCTGGAGGCTCCGGAGATCACCCAGGTCATTCCGCCGGTGTCCATCCTCTCGTCGGCGTTCGACTCCGACGTACGGGACATCGAGGACCCACGTGAGGCGGCGGCCGAGATGGAGCACGCGCTCCGTTTCCACCTGGAGGAGCACACCCGCCGGGAGGACGAGACGAAGTACCGGGCGTTGTCCAAGGCGCTCAAGGACGTCTTGGAGAACATGGACGCCCGCTGGCGCGTGGACGAGCTGGCCAAGCTGATCGACCAGGCCAGGAAGGAAGAGGAGGACGATCCGCTGCTGGCCGGGGCGGGGCCGCTGGAAAGGCGCGTACACAGCTGGCTGAAGGGCGGGATCGACGCCGCTCCCTCGATCGTGGAGCCGGAACCGGCCGAGCTGCGCAGGTTGTCGGCGGGAGTGTACGAGGTGGTCCGCAAGACGGTGCGGCCCGTTTCGTACCAGGGCAAGTCCAAGCATGTGACCCTGTTGACCGCCCATCTGACCGAGCGGCTCCGCGGGGACGGACTGAGCGCGACGACCGGTGACACGCAGGTGGAGGTGAAGGTGGTCGCCCGGCACATCGTGAATCACGTCCAGGAACACCTTCAGGCGTTCAAGAGCGAGCGGTAGGCACAATGGCGGCGTGCCGTCCTCCGATCCGCTGATGCCTGCCGCCCTGCCTGCCCGCCACCTCTCCGACGGTGACCTCCTCACCGTCGGAGAGGTGGTTCTACGGGTCCGAGTGACAACCAGGCGCACCCGGCTGGGTCTGACCGTCGAACGGGACGGGGCAGTGACGCTACGCGCCCCGGTGGAATGCGGGGAGGCGCGTGCCCGGCAGTTCGTGGAGGCGCACGCGGGGTGGATCGCGGAGAAGGCACGCCTGCGGGACCGGTTCCGGCCCGCCCACCCCTCGCGGGAACTACTGAACGGGACCGAGTTCCGCTATCTGGGACGGGCCTACCGGCTGCTGCTGGTGGACGGGCAGAACGCGGGGGATGGCGTACGGCTGAGGGCCGGACGGCTGCAACTGGCCAGGGCCGACGCAACCGATCCGGTGGTCGGGCGGACGGCGCTCGTCGGCTGGTACCGGCGGGTGGGGGCGGACTGGGCACGGGGCCGGCTCCAGCCGTGGGCCGGGCGCCTCGGCGTCGCCGAGCCCGTGGTGAAGGTGCGGGATCTCGGCCAGCGGTGGGGTACCTTCCTGCCCGGGAGAGCCGGGCAGGAAGGCGAGATGGCACTGCACTGGGCCGTCTTCCAGCTCCCGATACGGCTGGTCGATTACGTCATCGCGCACGAGTTGGCCCACATTCGGGTGTCCGGGCACGGGCCGGACTATTGGCGGCTGCTCCGCCGGGCCATTCCGGAGTGCGAGCAGCTCAAGGCGGAGCTGGACGAGATGGGGCGGCGGGTGTGGCTGGGAGGCGGCCCCTGAGCCCTTCCGGTGCTCTAGTGGCGGTTTGTCAACCGTGCGGGCTGTTCGGCTCATACTGCCGCGTCAGGCACGCGGGCGCGTCAAGTGGGTGAACGCGTCCAGGTTTCGCGTGGACTCCCCGCGCGACACCCGCCACTCGTACTCCCGCCGGATCGCACTCGCGAACCCCAGTTCGAGCAGCGTGTTGAACGCGCCGTCCGCCGCCTCCAGGACCACCCCGAGCAGCCGGTCGATCTCCGCGGGGGTCACCGCCGACAGGGGGAGCTTGCCGGTCAGGTAGACGTCACCCAGGCCGTCGACCGCGTACCCCACCCCGTACAGCCGCAGGTTCCGTTCCAGGAGCCAGCGGTGGACCCCCGCCTCGTTCTCGTCGGGGTGGCGGATCACGAAGGCGTTCAGCGACAGCGAGTGCTTCCCGACGATCAGCGAGACCGTGGTGGAGAGCTTGCGGGTGCCCGGCAGCTTCACCACGTACGAGCCGGGCTTCGGGCTCTCCCACTCCAGCTCCGCGTCCTTCAGGGTCGCTTCGAGGATGTCCCGTGCCTCAGCCATGGTGCGAGCGTACGTGACGGCGGTGCTCGCGCACCGCGTCGGTGTAGACCTCCGCCGTGGCCGCCGCCGCCGCGTCCCAGCCGAACGCCTTCGCGTGCGAAGCGGCCGCCGCGCCCATCCGGTCGACGAGGGCGGGGTCCGCCACGAAGCGGTGCAGGGCCGTGGCGTAGTCCGCCGGGTCGTGGCCCTCGACCAGGAAGCCCGTCTCCCCGTCCCGTACAGCCACCGGAAGGCCGCCGACCGCCGCCGCGACCACCGGCGTGCCGGTCGCCTGCGCCTCGATCGCGACCAGCCCGAAGGACTCGCTGTACGAGGGCATGACCAGCACGGAAGCGGCCCGGAACCAGTCGGCGAGCCCGTCCTGGTTCACCGGCGGGTGGAAGCGGACCACGTCCGCGATGCCCAGCCGCGCGGCCAGCTTCTGCAGGCCCTCGGGCTTGGCGAGGCCGCTGCCGCTGGGCCCGCCGACGACGGGCACGACCATGCGCCGGCGCAGCGAGGGGTCCCGGTCGATCAGCTCGGCCGCCGCGCGCAGCAGCACGTCGGGCGCCTTGAGCGGCTGGATGCGACCCGCGAAGAGCGGGATCAGCGCGTCCTGCGGCAGCCCGAGGCGGTGGCGGGCCGCGGCGCGGCCGTCGGCGACGCGGAAGCGCTCCAGGTTCACGCCGGGGTGCACGACGGCGACCTTCGCCGGGTCCGCGTCGTAGAAGCCGACCAGCTCCTCCGCCTCGCCCGCGGTGTTGGCGATCAGCCGGTCCGCGGCGCGCACGATCTGGGTCTCGCCGATGACGCGCGCGGCGGGTTCGGGGGTGTCGCCCTCGGCGAGCGCGGCGTTCTTGACCTTGGCCATGGTGTGCATCGCGTGGACGAGCGGCACGCCCCAGCGCTCGGCGGCGAGCCAGCCGACGTGGCCCGAGAGCCAGTAGTGGGAGTGGACCAGGTCGTAGTACCCGGGGCGGTGGCCGGCCCAGGCCTGCATCACGCCGTGCGTGAAGGCGCAGAGCTGGGCGGGCAGCTCCTCCTTGGCCAGTCCCTCGTACGGGCCCGCGTCGACGTGCCGCACGAGGACGCCGGGCGCGAGCTGCACGGTGGGCGGCAGGCCGCCGGCGGTGGCGCGGGTGAAGACCTCGACCTCGATGCCGAGGTCGGCGAGGCGTCTGGCCAGCTCCACGATGTAGACGTTCATGCCGCCCGCGTCGCCCGTGCCGGGCTGGTGCAGGGGGGAGGTGTGGACGCTGAGCATGGCGATGCGCCGGGGCCTGTGCCGGCCGCCCCTGCCGTGGGCGAGGTGCTGGCCGGGGAAGCGGATGCGTGGCGCCACGATGCTGCCGCCGAGCCGGGACACGTACTGGTTCACGTGGTCGGTCCTCCTCGCTCCAGGCATGGGCCTTGGCTCCGGGCACGGCACGGACGGGGCGCACGCGCCCCCTCCGAGACCTCGAACAGCGGAATGCTTCCTTTCATTTCCGACCCCGCCACCGCTTTGCCGAATCATTACGTTCCGGTTGGGCGCGTACCCTCGCACTATGCGCCCCGTCGGCACCGTGACCCGCGGCACCACCAATCCGAACCGGCTGCGCCGCATGGACCGCTGGATCGCCGCCGTCCACGGCCCCGCCCTGCGCCGCTGCGCCGCGCCGCCGCTCGCCGTCGACCTCGGGTACGGCGCCGCGCCCTGGACCGCCGTCGAACTGCTGACGCGGCTGCGCGCGGGGGCCGATCCGCGCACGGAGGTCACCGGCATCGAGATCGAGCCCGCGCGGGTCGCCGCCGCGAAGCCGTACGAGCGCGACGGGCTGACCTTCCGGCACGGCGGCTTCGAGCTGCCGCTCGACCGGCCGCCGCTGCTGATCAGGGCGGCGAACGTGCTGCGGCAGTACGACGAGGAGCGGGTGCCCGAGGTGTGGGCGCGGCTGTGCCGGGCGCTGGCCCCCGGCGGGCTGCTCGTCGAGGGGACCTGCGACGAGATCGGGCGGCGGCACGTGTGGGTGGCGCTGGACGGGGAAGGGCCGCGCACGGTGACGTTCGCGACCCGGCTCGGCTCGCTGGACCGCCCGTCCGACCTCGCGGAGCGGCTGCCCAAGGCGCTGATCCACCGGAACGTGCCGGGCGAGCCGGTCCACGCCTTCCTGCGGGACTTCGACCGGGCGTGGGCGGCGGCCGCCCCGTACGCCTCGCTGGGCGCGCGGCAGCGGTGGCTCAGGACGGCGCGCGACCTGTCGGCGGACTGGCCGCTGGCGGACGGGGCGCACGGGGGCGGGGCGCGGCGCCTGCGCCAGGGTGAGATCACCGTGGCCTGGGCGGCCCTGCGGCCGAACGCCCGTTGAACGCGGGACAAACCTCCCCGGACGAACGTCACCGGGGGAACGCCACACCCCCATCACTCGTCCCACACGTGGGAACGTGACGCACCGGGCGACCCGTGCGATGCCACCGACCCCTGTTTCTTTGTCCGGGGGCATGGCACCATCACGTCTGACCCAATAAGTTACTGACGGTTAGTCAGATATTGGATTTCTTACTTTTGTGGCGTTTGTTCAATTCGCCTGGAACTGGAGGGGGATCGGTGGAACGTCGCCGTACCGCAGTTGCCGCCGCGCTCACGGCGGCGTGCGCCTTGACCGTGCTGGTGTCGTCGGCGGGCATCGCGGCCGCCGAGCCCCCGCCGCCCCCCGTCTCGCCCCCGGCCTCGGGCAAGAGCCTGGAGGAAGTGCGTCTGGAGATGGAGACGCTCTACCAGAAGGCGGGCGCGGCCACGGACGCGTACAACCTCGCCGAGGAGCAGGCGAAGAAGCAGTCGGGCGAGATCGTCAAGCTCGCGAAGTCCATCGTGGACGGCGAGAAGCGGATCGCCGCGCTGAAGAACCAGGCGGGCGCGCAGGCCCGCGCCCAGTACCGCAGCGGCGGACTGCCCGCGGGCGCCCAGCTGATGCTCTCCGGGGACCCGAAGCTCTTCCTCGACGGGGTGAACCTCGCCCAGCAGAGCCAGAAGGCCGCGAAGGACCTCCTGGGTCAACTGACCCAGACCCAGGAGGACTTGAAGACGTACACCTCGGACGCGAGCACCAACTGGCAGAAGCTGGAGAACACCAGGCTCCGGCAGGCGAAGGCCAAGAAGCAGATCAACAAGCAGATAGCCGCGGCGAAGAAGCTGGAGTCGGAGCTGGCCGCGGAGCAGCGGGCGCGCCTGGCCCAACTGGAGCGCGACAGCGCGTCCCGGGCACAGGCGGCGTGGCTCGGCTCCGGGGTGCTCAAGGACATCGGCGGCAGCGGGGCGAACGCGACCGCGCGGGCCAGGGCCGCGATCGCCTTCGCCACGGCGCAGATCGGCAAGCCGTACGAGTGGGGGGCCGAGGGTCCCGACACCTTCGACTGCTCCGGTCTCACGCAGCAGGCGTGGGCGGCGGCGGGGCAGCCGATCCCGCGGACCTCGCAGGAGCAGTGGCGGCTGCTGCCGCGCGTCGACGTCAGCGACATGCGCCCTGGCGACCTGATCATCTACCACGCGGACGCGAGCCACGTGGGCATGTACATCGGCAGCGGCTCGATCATCCACTCCCCGAGGCCGGGCCGGAACGTGACGGTCGCGGGGGCGGGGTCCATGGCGATCCTCGGGGTGGTCCGCCCCTAGCGGGGCGGGGCTCCTGGCGGGAGCGGGCTGGACTCCTGACGGGGGCGGGGCTCCTGACGGGGGCGGGGGCTCCCCCGTGCCCCGTACGCGCCGTGATCTTTGTCATGGGCCGCCCACGCCCCCGCCCCGCCTGATCCGTCACGGGACGCGGCATATGCCACCATCCTCGCCCCGCGCTCCGTTCCGCATCCGAGCCCCGTACCGCTAATGTCCCTCGGCGGGGTCCAGACCTGTGCCCCCGCACGCCCTCGGGGGGAGGGAAGGACCACCAGCCCCATGCCCGCACCACCGCCACCACCACCGCCGCCACTGACCACGGCCGCCGCACCCGCCACCCCCGCCGCGCCGAAGCGCCACGGGGAGCACGACGGCACCCGCGCGCAGGGCCCCTCGGGCGACCTCACCCTCCTGGTGATCGAGGACGACCCCGCGGGCACCTTCACCGTCCCCGAGCTGCTCGACGCCGCGGGCACCCGGATCCGCATCCGCATCCGCGCCGCCCGCAACCTCACCGAGGCCGAGCGGCTGCTCACCGACGACGTGCACTGCATCCTGCTGGACCTCGCGCTGCCCGCACCCGCCGACTGCGGCAGGGACGGCCTCGGCGCCCTGCGGCACGTGCTGCGCCTGGCCCCGCACCACGCGGTCCTCGCCCTCACCGGCGAGAACGGCGCGGAGCTCGCCGAGGCGGCCGTGCGCGCGGGCGCGCAGGACTACCTCTTCAGGAACGAGCTGGACGGCCGCCAGCTGGGCCGCGCCATCCGCTACGCGGTCGAGCGCAAGCGCGCCGACCACGCCCAGCGCGCCCTCACCGAGTCGCGGCTGCGCGCCGAGGAGAACGCCAGGCTGGAGCGCGGCCTGCTGCCGACCCCGCTGCTGGAGGGCTCGTCGCTGCGGTTCGCCTCCCGCTACCGGCCCGGCCGCTCGCGCGCCCTGCTCGGCGGGGACTTCTACGACACGGTCCGCACGCCCGACGGCACGGTCCACGCGATGATCGGCGACGTCTGCGGGCACGGCCCCGACGAGGCGGCGCTCGGCGTCGAGCTGCGCATCGCCTGGCGCGCGCTGACCCTCGCGGGGCTCTGCGGCGACGCGCTGCTCTCCACCCTCCAGCAGGTCCTGGAGCACGAGCGGGAGAGCGAGGAGATCTTCGCGACCGTCTGCACGGTCGACATCGCGCCCGACGGCAGGAGCGCGGGCGTCTGCCTGGCGGGCCACCCCGCGCCGCTGATCGCCCGCCACGGCCAGGCCGCGCGGCTGCTGCCGTACGAGGACGGCGGACCGGCCCTGGGACTGCTGCCGAACGCCCGCTGGCCGCGCCGCCAGATGGAGCTGGGCGGGGCCTGGTCGCTGCTGATGTACACCGACGGCCTGATCGAGGGCCGGATCGGGGACGGGAACCGGCGCCTCGGCCAGGACGGCATGGTCGAGATGATCGACGGGCAGCTGGCGCGCGGGCTGCGCGGCGAGGAGCTGCTGGAGTCGGCGGTGGCGCGGGTGCGGGAGCTGAACGGCGGGGAGCTGACCGACGACGTGGCGCTCCTGCTGCTGGACCGGGGGCCCACGGCGGCCGGGTCGACGCGGCGACCGGCCGGATCGGCCATCGGCCCGGCTCTCTGAATCAACCCTCGGCGCGGCCCCCGGCGCGGTTTCCGGATCGGCCCCGGCTCGGCTCAGCGGCCGCCGTTGTAGGGGCCGTAGGGCCCGTCGCTGCTGGAGCCGCCGCGCCGGCCGCCGCCCGAGACCCGCTTGAGCGCGGGGCGCACGTCGACGAAGAAGACGATCGACGCGACGAGACCGGCGAGCTGGAGGGTCAGCGCCATGGGCCCCAGCGGGATCAGGTTCACGGCGGTCGTGATGCCCAGGATGATCAGCCAGAAGTTCTTGGTCTGCTTGTCGGCGGCGCGGTACGCGTCCTCGCGGGCCACTGCGGCCATGATCAGCGCGACCACGGCGCAGCCGAGGAAGAGCAGGTCGAGGATCAGCCAGAGACCGAAGTCGAACGATTCGCGCAGCATGTGAAGTGCACCGCCTCAAGAGTGGGTAAAGCGCCTCGCGGCCAAGGTACCCGCTGAACGCCCCGGGCACCCTGGAAGGTGCCCGGGGGGCGTTCGCCCCGGCCGCGCCGGACCGCGTCGGACCGCGTCACACCGCTTCGCGCCGCGTCGCACCGCACCGCGTCGCGCGGTACCGGGCGGGACCGCGAGGCGGGCGGGACCACTCGGCCGACGGAACTACTCGGCCGAGGGCGCGGTCTTCTTGGCCGCGGTCTTGCGGGCGGTGGTCTTCTTGGCGGGCGCCTTCTTCGCGGCGGGAGCGCTCTCGGCGGCGTCGCCCTCGACCGCCTCGTCCCGGGCGGCCTCGTCCTCGGCCTTGGCCGTCCCGCCCTTCGACTCGGCGTCGGACCCGGCGTCGGACTCGGCGTCCGGCTCGACGGCGACCGCGATCTCGGCGATCTCCTCGGCGGCCTCGCCGCGCCACTGCTTCACGGCCTGCTCGCCGTGCTCGGCGACCTTCTCGTACGTCTCGCGGGCCCTGACCGCGTACTCGGCGGCGACGCCGACGCTGCGCAGCGCCAGGTCCTGGGCGGTCTCGCCGAGCTTCTTCAGGTCGGTGTCGAACGCGCCGAACACCTCGGTGACCTTGGCCTGGAAGGTGGCCTGGGCCTCCTTGGCCTGGCTGGTCACCTTCTCCTGCACGGCCTTGGGGTCGGTCTGCCGCACCCGCTCGAAGCGCTCGGGCGCCTCCTCGGCGAGCTTCTTCGCCTGCTGGGCGGCGAGGTCGGCCGTACCGGCGACGAAGTAGAGGGGGGTCGGGTCGGCGAGGGTCTTGCGCAGGTCGTCGATGATGGCCATGAGGGTGGTCCTCCCGGATCGCAGATCTGTGGTTCAGTCCGTGTCGCGCGTGGCGCTCTCGGTGCGACCGCTCCCGGCGCGGTCGGCATCACCCGGGCCGGCCGTACGGGGGCCGTCTTCGGCGGTGTCCTCACCCGGTGCGCCAGGTGCGCCCGGCGTGCCCGGTGCGCCCTCTGCCGCGGCCGCGGCCGCGTCGAGCGCGTTCTCCTTGCGGAAGGACTCGTAGATCTGGAGCAGCACCTGCTTCTGCCGCTCGTTGATCGAGGGGTCGGCCAGGATGACGGCGCGCGTCTCCAGCTCGTCCCGCTCCTTCTCGTCCAGGATCCCGGCCCGTACGTACAGCGTCTCGGCGGAGATCCGCAGCGCCTTGGCGACCTGCTGGAGCACCTCGGCGCTCGGCTTGCGCAGGCCGCGCTCGATCTGGCTCAGATACGGGTTGGACACCCCGGCGGCATCGGCGAGCTGCCGCAGCGACAGCTGCGCGCTGCGCCGCTGCTCCCGCAGGTACTCACCGAGACTGCCGACGTTGAGTGATGCCATGCCCCGATGGTGCACCACCCTCGCTAACTCTTGCAAGCACCCGCTTGCAAAAGTGCGCCACGCCACTCGGGCCCGGCGGGGCGGGGGCGTTCCGCCGGGCCGTCCGGTTCAGTGGCGCGTCAGGGGGGTTTCCGTTTCGACCGCGGTCAGCTTCTGGGGGTTGCGGACGTAGTACAGGCCCGTGATGCCGGTGTCGTCCATGCGGGCCGTGATGATGCCGTCCAGTTCGCCGTCGATGTGGACGGCCAGGGCCGGGCCGCCGTTGGCCGTCGTGTGCTCCATGGTGAACACCACGCCGAACTTGGCGAGGCCGCCGGCGATGAAGCGGCTCACCTTGTCCGCGCCCATGATCGGGCGCAGCGCCGCCTGCTTGAATCCGCCGCCGTCGGACACGAGGACGACATCGGGCGCCAGTACGTCCAGGAGGCCCTGCAAGTCTCCCGTCTCCAGGGCACGTTGGAAGGAGGCGAGGGCCGCGCGCGTCTTGACCGGGGAGACCGGGCCGCGCGGGCGGCGGGCGTCGACGTGCTTGCGGGCGCGGTGCGCTATCTGGCGTACGGCGTCGGGTGTCTTGTCGACCGCCGCCGCGATCTCCGCGTAGTCGACGTCGAACACCTCGCGCAGGACGAAGACGGCGCGCTCGGTCGGCGACAGCGTTTCGAGTACGAGCATCAGCGCCGTCGACACGCTCTCGGCCAGCTCGACGTCGTCCGCCACGTCCGGCGCGGTGAGCAGCGGCTCGGGCAGCCACTGGCCGACGTACGCCTCCTTGCGGCGCGACATCGTGCGCAGCCGGTTGAGCGCCTGCCTGGTCGTGATCCGCACGAGGTAGGCGCGCTCGTCCCGCACCTGCTCCGCGTCGACCTGGACCCAGCGCAGCCAGGTCTCCTGGAGCACGTCCTCGGCGTCGGCCGCCGAGCCGAGCATTTCGTACGCGACGGTGAAGAGCAGGTTCCGGTACGCGACGAAGCTCTCCGTCGCCGCTTCGGTGGCGCGGTCGTTCGCGCTCCCGGTTCCGGTTCCGGTGCCCTTGCCGGTTCCGGTTCCGGTTCCGTTTCCGGTTCTGTCCTCGGGGGCGTTCACGGGTGTGTCCACTGCTGGGTCCTTTTCGTCGGCGTTCGGCCCCGACCGCGACATTCGGTCACCGGCTATCGGCTTTCGGCCAGGGCCCGTTGACCTTAAGCCGCCTGCCCCTCGCGCACCCGCCGGGCCCCGGCGCCCTCCACGCCGTCCGTGCCGTTCATGCCGTCCGTGCCGTCCGCGCCCGCCGCCGCCAGCAGCTCCGCGCGCTTGGGGTCCTTGCCCCACCAGGTGCGGACGCCCGGCTTGCGGGCCTCGTAACCCAGCTGCCACACGGTCCCCTTGCAGATGAGCTCCTTGATCCGCGCGCCCGTCCAGCCGCCCACGTGGGTCTTCTTCGCCACGTCGTCCTTCGACGCGAGCTGGAGGAGGCCCTTGCGACGCCCCAGGCTGAGGCACTGGCTGACGAACGCCACGTCGATCGGCGCGGGCCGCTCCCCCGCGATGCCGCGCAGCACCGTCTCGGCGGCCTGCGGGCCGAGTTGGACGGCCGCCTGGCAGCTCATCCGGAACGGCAGCCCCGAAGGCGCGGCCGAGTCGCCGGCCGCGACGATGCGCGCGTCGTCCACGCTCGTCAGCGTCTCGTCCGTGCGCAGGCGCCCCAGCTCGTCCGTGCTCAGCCCGCTGCGCGCGGCCAGGTCGGGCACGCCGAACCCGGCGGTCCAGATGGTCACCGCGCTCGCCAACCGCCGCCCGTCGGCGAGCCGTACGGCGTCCCGCGTCACCTCCGCCACCTTCGCGTCCGCCCCCTGGACCACGGTCACCCCGAGCGCGGCGAGCCGACCGGCGACCGCGCGACGGCCCTTCGGGTGGAGGTAGGGGCCGAGCACGTCGCCGCAGACCAGGGTCACCGCGCGGCCCTCCTCGGCCAGTTCGGCCGCGGTCTCGATGCCGGTCGGGCCGCCCCCGACGACCGTCACGGGGGCCGAAGCGGGCGCGGCGGCGACGGCCGGACGCAGCCGCTCCGCCTCCTCCAGGGTCGCGATCGGGTACGCGAACTCGGCCGCCCCTGGCACGCGCGGGTCGGCGCTGCCGCTGCCCACCGCGTAGACCAGGTAGTCGTAGCCGACCTCGTCGCCGCCCGCCAGCCGCAGGGTGCGCCCGGCCGCGTCGATCCGCGTGACGGTGTCGACCACCAGCCGTACGCGCTCGGCCAGGACCTTGCGGTAGTCGACGACCGCGCTGTGCGAGCCGCCGACCAGCTGGTGCAGGCGGATCCGCTCGACGAAGGCGGGGCGCGGGTTGACCAGGGTCACCGTCACGTCGGCCCGCTGGGTCAGTCGGTTGGCCGCCATCACGCCCGCGTACCCGCCGCCGATCACGACCACGGCGGTGCCGCCCTGCGCGTTCGCGACCACGTCGGTGCCCTGCACGTTCTCAGCCATGGTGTCCTCCGTTTTCAGGGGCCGCTTTCGCGGGTTCGCCCTCAAGACACCAGGGGGCACGAACCTGTGACGCGTTGTGGCGCAGGTCACCCGGACGGGCGGGGCGGCGGGCCGGCGCGCTGGTCACGCCGCCCTGGGCGCGGGGGCGGGGGCCAGGACGGGGGCGGGGGCCGGGACAGGGGTCGGGGCGGGGAGCGTCGGGTAGTCGGTGTAGCCCGCCTCTCCGCCCACGTACATCAGGCCCTTGCCCTGGAGCGGGTTGAGCGGCGCGTCCTGCCGCAGCCTCGCCACCAGGTCGGGGTTGGCGAGGAACGCGCGGCCCAGCGAGACGAGGTCGGCGCCCTCGGCGAGCAGCCGCTCGGCCTCGGGGCGGCCGCCGTCCTCGGGAAAGGCGTCCCACGGGAGGCGGGGGTTGGCGATGAGCGTGCCGGGCCAGGCGGCGCGGATCGTGTGGAACAGGGGCTCGTCGGGGTCGGCCCAGACGAGGTGCAGGTACGCGAGTCCCCCGGCGACGGCCCCCGGCCCCGCGACCGGCTCCGCCACCTGCCCCGCGCCCCGGCCCACGCCCGGTGCCGTACCGATCTCGGCCAGCTCCGCGACCAGCGCCCGGTAGATCTCCTCCGTGTCCCCCTCCGCCATGCCGTTGACGGTGTTCCCCGGCGAGACGCGCACCCCGACCCGCTCGGCGCCGATCTCCGCCGCGACCGCCTCGACCACCTCCACGACGAACCGGACGCGGTGCGCGACCGGGCCGCCGTACTCGTCCGTGCGCCGGTTGCTGCCCTGCCCGAGGAACTGGTGGAGCAGGTACCCGTTGGCCGCGTGCACCTCGACCCCCGCGAAGCCCGCGTCGACCGCGCGGCGCGCCGCCGCCGCGAAGTCGGCCACCGTGGCGCGTATCTCCTCGACGGTCAGTTCCCTCGGAACGACCGGTTCCTGGAGGCCGCCCGGGGTGTGGATCGGCTCCGGGAGCGGTACGGGCGAGGGCGCCACCGGGACGTGGCCGCTGTTGTCGGGGTGGCCGACCCGGCCGCCGTGCTGGAGCTGGAGGAACATCCGGCCGCCCGCGTCGCGCACGGCGTCGGTGACCTTCCGCCAGCCTTCGACGTGCGCGTCGGTGTGGATGGCGGTGATGTTCGGGTACGTCTGGCCGACGGCGTTCGGCGTGGACGCCTCGGCGACGATCAGCCCGGCGGTGGCGCGCTGCGCGTAGTACGTGGCCATCATCGGCAGCGGCACCCCGTCGGCCGCCGCGCGGTTGCGGGTCATGGGGGCCATCACCAGGCGGTTCGGCAGGTCGACGCGGCCGACCCGGGCGGGCTCGAACAGCCGGGACGCGGTCGCGGTGCTCGCGGCGGCGACGGTGGCTACGGCGGCGGCTGCGGTGGTCTCCTGGGCGGCGTACTCGGTCATGGTCTGCTCCCTGCTGCGCGGTGCTCGCTGTCTGACGGGAACGACTCTGCTCGCGGGCGCTTCGGGGCCGCTGACGGTCCACTGACGCCCCACCCCATCCCATCCCGCCCCGCCTCGCCCCACCCCGCCTCGCCGAATGTCCGCTTACGGATAATCCGCCACGGACCGAATGGTTACCCTGGCAGACATGACCGCCCTGACTCCCGCCCGCACCGAGCCCGACCTCTCCTACCTCCTGGACCACACCAGCCACGTCCTGCGCACCCAGATGGCGGCGGCCCTCGCCGAGATCGGGCTGACCGCGCGGATGCACTGCGTCCTGGTCCACGCCCTGGAGCAGGAGCGCACCCAGGCGCAGCTCGCCGAGATCGGCGACATGGACAAGACCACGATGGTGGTGACCGTCGACGCCCTGGAGAAGGCGGGCCTCGCCGAGCGCCGCCCCTCAAGCACCGACCGCCGGGCCCGGATCATCGCGGTCACCGAGGCGGGCGCCGCCGTCGCGGCGGAGAGCCAGAGGATCGCCGACGGCGTGCACCAGCGGGCCCTCGGCGCCGTCCCGGACGCCGACCGCGTCGTGCTGCTGCGCGCCCTCACCGGCCTGGCCCAGGGCCACCTCGGCACGCCGGAGAGCTCCCCCGCCCAGGCCCGCAGGGCCCGCCAGCGCTGAGCGGGCCACCCGCCCCACAACTTAATCCGAGATAGATAGTCTGCAACGGAACTATCTGCTACGGTCTCTCCTGTTGCCCTCCCACGACAGGAGAGACCGAGATGTCCGCGTCCACCGCGCCCCTTCCGCCCGCCGCACCTCCATCCGCCGCCCGCTCCCGGAACCTCGCTCTCGGAGTGCTCGCCAGCGCCCTGCTGATGACCGTCCTCGACGGCTCGATCGTCACCGTCGCGATGCCCGCGGTCCAGGACGACCTGGGCTTCACGCCCGCCGGGCTGAGCTGGGTCGTCAACGCGTACCTGATCGCCTTCGGCAGCCTCCTCCTCCTCGCCGGGCGCATCGGCGACCTCATCGGCCGCAAGCGGATGTTCCTCGCGGGCACCGCCGTCTTCACCGCCGCCTCGCTGCTCGCCGGGGCCGCCACCGGACCCGGCGTCCTCATCGCGGCCCGCTTCCTCCAGGGCGTCGGCAGCGCGATGTCCTCCGCCGTCGGCCTCGGCATCCTCGTCACGCTCTTCACCGAACCGCGCGAACGCGCCCGCGCCATCGCCGTGTTCAGCTTCACCGGAGCCGCCGGGGCCTCCCTGGGGCAGGTGCTCGGCGGCGTCCTCACCGATGCCCTGAGCTGGCACTGGATCTTCTTCATCAACCTGCCCATCGGCGCCGCCGCGATCGTTCTCGCCCTGCGGGTGCTCCCCGCCGACCGCGGCCTCGGACCGCGCGCCGGAGCCGACGCGCTGGGCGCGCTGCTGGTCACCGCCGGTCTGATGCTCGGCATCTACACCGTCGTCGAGGTCGAGCAGTACGGCTGGACCTCACCGCACACCCTCGGCCTCGGGGCCGTCTCCGTCCTGCTCCTCGTCGCGTTCCTCGCCCGCCAGGCCACCGCCCGCACCCCGCTGATGCCGCTGCGCGTCCTGCGCTCCCGCAGCGTCGCGGGCGCCAACCTCGTCCAGATGCTGATGGTCGCCGCGCTCTTCTCCTTCCAGATCCTCGTCGCCCTCCACCTCCAGAAGGTCCTCGGTTACGGGGCCGCCGAGACCGGCCTCGCGATGCTCCCCGCCGCCGCGGTGATCGGCGCGGTCTCGCTCGGCGCCTCGGCCCGGCTGATCGGCCGCTTCGGCGAACGCGCCGTGCTGCTCACCGGCCTCGCGATGCTCGTCGGCGTCCTCGGTCTCCTCACCCGCCTTCCCGTCCACGCGAACTACGCCGTCGACCTGCTGCCCGTGATGCTCCTCGCGGCCGGCTTCGGCCTCGCGCTCCCCGCCCTGACCGCGCTCGGCATGTCGGGCGCCGGCGAGGAGGACGCCGGGCTCGCCTCCGGGCTCTTCAACACCACGCAGCAGATCGGCATGGCGCTGGGCGTCGCCGTCCTCTCCACGCTGGCCGCGTCGCGCACGGAGAGCCTCGCTTCCCGGGGGCTCCCGGAGGCGGAGGCACTGACCGGCGGGTACCACCTGGCGTTCGCCGTCGGCACGGGGCTGCTGGTCGTCGCCTTCGGTGTGGCGTTGACCGTGCTGCGCCGCACCGGGGGCGCGACGGAGGGTTCGGAGGCTGCGGCACTCCCGGAGGCCGCGTCCCCTCACATGACCGTCGCCTGACCCGGCTGTCTCTCCTCTCCTCTCATCTCCTCTCCACCGAAAGGTTCGTCACGCCATGGCCAAGACCGAGAACCCCGGCCCCGCTCCTCGCTCCCTCTCCGACGCCGAGCTCGTACGCCTCGTGCAGCGCCAGCAGTTCGGCACGCTCGCCACCGTCAAGCGCAGTGGTCACCCCCATCTCTCGACCGTCGTCTACACCTGGGACGCGGACGCCCGCACCCTGCGGATCTCCGCCACGGCGGACCGTCTGAAGGTCCGGCAGATACTGCGCGAGCCGCGCGTCGCGCTGCACATCGCCGGGCCCGACCCCTGGTCGTTCGCCGTGGCCGAGGGAGAGGCGAGGATCGAGGAGTTGGACGGGGACGTGGTGGGGGACGGGGTGGGGGACGGGGGTCCGGTGAAGGACGGGGCCCTCCTTCCTGATCGTCGTGTCTGGATCACGATCCAGGTCGGGCGCCTCTACGGGACCGCTCTGGCCGTGCCCGGCGCGGTCGCGCCCTAGGACGCGGGGACGGGCGGGTGGGTTCGCCCGGCGCGTGCCCGCTCTCGCGCTCACGCCGCGGAGCCGCACCTCAGACACAGCCCCGCGCCCCTAACGCGGACCCGTTGCCCGCGGCCCCGCGAGCGCCGCGGGCAACGGGTCCGCGTGCACCACGTCCAGCCGGGAGACCGCCCTGGTCAGGGCCACGTACAGACGGTGGGCGCCGCGCGCCTCCGCCTCGGCCATCGCCGTCGGCTCGACCACCACCACGTGGTCGTACTCCAGCCCCTTGGCCACCGATGCGGGCAGTACCGTCACCCGGGCCTGCGCCGCGGCGGGGCCGTCCGGCGACGACGTGGGGATGCCCGCCGCCTCCAGCGCCGCGCGCAACCCCGCCACCTGCGGGGCGTCCGCGATCACGCCGATCGAACCCTCCCGGGCCAGCCCCTCCCGTACCGCCGTGACCGTCTCGGCCGTGCGGTCCCCGGTCGGTCTGATCCGCAGCTCGCCGTCCGCCCGCAGCGAGCGACCGGGCTCCACGTCGACCCCCAGCGAGCCGAGCAGTCTGTTCGCGAAGTCGACGATCACCGCCGGGACCCGGAACCCGGTGGTGAGCGGGACCAGCTCCGCGTCCTCCTTGCCCAGGTGGCGCAACAGCTCGGGCCAACTGTCCGCCGCCCAGGGCGTCGTGCCCTGCGCCAGGTCCCCGAGAACGGTCAGCGAGCCGAACCCGGCCCGCCGCGCGACCGCCCGCGCCTGCATCGGCGAGAGGTCCTGCGCCTCGTCCACCACGATGTGGCCGTATCCGTCCGGCCGCTCGATCAGTCCGGCCAGCTCGTCCAGGAGGACCAGGTCGGCGGCGGTCCACTTCGCCGACTTGAAGGAGCGCGGCGGCCTCGCCCAGCGCAGCGCGGCCCGCTCGGCGGCCGTCAGCTCCGGGTCGGCGGGGTCGGCCAGGAACTCCGAAAGCACCTCCTCCGGGCGGACCTTGGGCCACACCGCGTCGACGAACGCGGAGACCGGGCGGGCCCGACCGACCTTCTGCACCCAGACGTTGCCCATCGGCCCGGCCCGGCGCTCCGCCTGGAGCTGGAGGGCCCGGACGGCGCGGCCGCGGACCCGCTCGCGCCCCACTCCGTACGGCGGGGCCTCGGCCCGCACCTCGGCCACGATCCTGGCCAGTTCGTCGACGCCGATCCGCCAGCGGTACGAGCCGTCGGGCACCGCGACGTCCTCGGTCGGCGCCCCGACCCTGCCGTACAGCGCGCGGTGCAGCACCCCCGCCATCCGGGCGTCGTGCTTGACGCGGGCGGCGGCCTCCTCGTCCACCGCGCGCACCGGGTGGCGGGCGATCTCGTCGTCCACGGTGGACTGGCGGATGTCCAACTCGCCGAGCGAGGGCAGCACTTCGGAGATGTACGTCAGGAACGTGCGGTTGGGGCCGAGGACCAGCAGGCCCGAGCGCTGGATGCGCTGCGGGTAGGTGTAGAGGAGGTACGCGGCGCGGTGCAGCCCCACGGCGGTCTTGCCCGTGCCCGGAGCGCCCTGCACGCAGAGGGACCGGGCGAGCCCGGACCGTACGAGATCGTCCTGCTCCGGCTGGATGGTCGCGGCGATGTCGCGCATGGGGCCGACGCGGGGGCGCTCGATCTCCCGCGCGAGGATGGCGCTCCCGCCGAGCGGCACCCCGTCCGACGACGCCCCGCCCGGCGGTGGCCCGCCCGGCGGCTCGCCGTCCAGGCGCTCGTCCTCCAGGCCCGTCAGGTCGTCCGACGCCCCCTTGCTGAACGGCGCCCAGCCGAACCTGCGCCGCACCTCCACACCCTGTGGATCACGCGCCCCCGCCTGGTAGAAGGCGCGCGAGACCGGCGCCCGCCAGTCCACGACGAGCGGTGGCGCGGCCGGGTGCTCGCTGATGCGGCGGCGACCGATGTGGTAGCTCTGCCCCGCGTGTTCGCCCCGCCCGCCCGGGGCCCCGCCCGGGGCCCCGCCCTCGCCCCCCTCAGACCCGTCCGGCCGGAAGTCGAGCCTGCCGAAGAAGAGCGGACCCTCGGGCAGCTCCCGCAACTCCTTCGCCCAGCTGCGCAGTTGATAGCCGAGCACCTCGGCGTCGGCACCCGACGCGAAGGCGTTCTCGCCGGTCACGACCCGCTCCGAGGCCCCTTCGACCATGCCGGTCAGGGCCGCACGGCAGGCGTCGTGGTACTCCCGCTCCCTGATGAGCTCACGATCGAGTGCTGTCATGCACCAAAGATAACGTGACCGAGTAAAAAAAGTTACTCGGTTGTGGAAAACTCCACGAAAGGCCTTCCGCCCGGCCCACCGCCAGACCCGGTGCCGGGCCCACCGCCGGACCCGGTGCCGGGCCCATCGCCGGACCCCGCGCCCGGCATCCCGGCGAGCCCCGCGTCCAGCTGCACGAAGGCCAGCTCGGCGGCCTCCACCGCAACGCCGTGCACCTGCTCGACGCTCGCGCCCGCCTCGATCGCCCGCCAGTTCTCCTCGGCCAGCACCCGCTGCACCGCCACGATCTGCCCCGCCGCCAGCCGCGCCGCGACCCCGCCGCCCAGCGCCCCGGCCAGCGCCTCCTCGGACCTCGTCCGGTAGCCGTACATCCGCGCGAGCAGCGCGGGAGTGCCGTACAGCAGCCGCAGGTAGGCGAGCACGGCGGGCTCGTCGCTGAGCCCGGTCACGGGGTCGCGCGCCTCAAGTCGCGCGAGGAAGTGGCGGCGCAGCGCGGCAAGTGGGGTCTCGCCCGCCGCCCTGCCTCCGACGACCCTGGCCGCCTCGTCGGCGTGGTCGGCGAACCGGTGCAGGACCATGTCCTCCTTCGCGGGGAAGTAGCGGAAGAGGGTC
Source organism: Streptomyces sp. NPDC050504 (assembly GCF_044458065.1). Lineage (NCBI taxonomy): Bacteria > Bacillati > Actinomycetota > Actinomycetes > Kitasatosporales > Streptomycetaceae > Streptomyces > Streptomyces sp. NPDC050504. The sequence continues at coordinate 612,866 of NZ_JBITHO010000002.1, forward strand.
GGCTTGGAGACCCCGACGGCCTCGGCGATCTCCGCGACGGACACCCCGTCGAAGCCCTTCTCCAGGAAGAGACCGATCGCGGTCTCCGAGATCGTCCGGTACATCTGCTGCTTCTTGCGCTCGCGAAGACCTGGCACACCACTCATGCCACGAGCATGGCACGGCCCGGGTCAGCCGGAACGCCCCTTGACCTCAACCGCGCTTGATGTTTCAGACTCGGCGCGTCAGCGGCGCTCACCAGCGCCGTCAACGTCCTTACGAGGAGCGGGAATCATGCGCGTCATTCATGCAACGGAGTTCGGCGGTCCCGAGGTCCTGGTCCCCACCGAGGTCCCCGACGCGGCCGCGGGCCCCGGCGAGGTCGTGATCGCGGTCTCCGCCGTGGACACGATCTTCCTGGAGACCCAGCTGCGGGCGGGCGACCTGGGCGACTACTTCCGGCTCGAACCGCCGTACGTGCCCGGCAGCGGCGTCGCGGGGACGGTCAGGTCCGTCGGCGCGGGGGTCGACCCCGGCTGGATCGGGCGCCGGGTCGTCTCCTCGTCGGTCACCGACGGGAGCTACACGGAGCTGGCGGTGTCCCCCGCGGCGGGGCTCACGCCGGTGCCGGACGGCTTGGCGGACGAGCAGGCCGCCGCGCTCGTGCACGACGGGGTGACCGCCGCGCGGCTGCTGGAACTGGTCGCCGTGCGGCCCGGCGAGCGCGTCCTGGTCGTGGGCGCTTCGGGCGGCATGGGCACGCTCCTGGTCCAGCAGGCGAAGGCGGCGGGCGCGGTGGTGGTGGCGCTGGCCAGGGGCGGGCGGAAGCTGGCTCTCGTACGGGAGCTGGGCGCCGACGCGGCCGTCGACACGGGGCGCGCGGGCTGGCAGGAGGCGGCGCGGGAGGCGCTGGGCGGTGCGGGCGCGGACGTCGTGCTGGACGGGGTCGGCGGCGAAGTGGGGCGCGCCGCGTACGCGTTGACCGCCGACGGCGGCCGGTTCTCCGCGCACGGCGCGCCCACCGGGGACTTCGCGCGGGTCGACGCGGCGGACGCGGAGCGGCGCGGGATCGCGGTGCTCGGCATCGGGGACGTGCAGCTGTCGGAGGCGGACCGCTCCCGGCTGGCCGCCCGCGCGCTCGCGGAGGCGGCGGCGGGGCGGCTGCGGACGGTGATCGGCGGAACGTTCCCGCTGGAGCGGGCGGGGGCGGCGCACGCGGCGATCGAGGGGCGCGGCCTGCTGGGAAAGGTCGTGCTCACGGTCCCGTAGCACTCCGTACGGAACGGAATCGACAGGGCCCCGCCCCGGGCGAAGGCCCCGCCCCGGGCCACGGGGGCCACCCCCGGCCTCCCGTACCCCTGGTACTCCTCGTCCCCCTCAGAACGCCGCCCTGATCTCCCCCACCCGCTCCGCCCCGCCCATCAGTCCCGCCTCGCCGATCCGCGCGAGCACCGGATCGGTCACGCCCATCAGTCCCAGCGTCCGCGCCAGGACCGGGCCCAGCGCGCGCCCCGCACCGTCCTCGATCTTGAAGGCGAGCGCGCGGCCGTCCGGGAGGGCCACCGCCTGGACCGCCTCCGCGCCCATCTTCGACAGTGCGCCGGGCACCGCCCGCATCAGCCAGGTGTCGGGGCGCCGGGTGCCCGCCACGTACTCCGGGTGCGCCCGCATCGCCGCCGCGACCCGCCCCTCGGGCGACGCGGGGTCCGCCAGCACGAAGGCGCGGAAGGCGCGCGCGAGGCCCGTCAGGCTGATCGCCATCAGCGGCGCCCCGCACCCGTCGGTGCCCACCGCCGCGACCTTCTCGCCCGCGGCGGACTCGACCGACTCCAGGACCAGCCGCTGGAGCGGGTGGTCGGGCGCGAGGTAGGTCGCCCGGTCCCAGCCCCGCAGCCGGCACGCCGCCAGCATCGCCGTGTGCTTGCCCGAGCAGTTCATCGTGATCCGGTCCCTGACCTGCCCCTCGGCCAGGTACCGCTCCGCCTCGACCGGGTCGAGCGGCAGGTCTGGCGGGGTCTGGAGCGCGGACTCGGGAAGCTCGAACCCGGCGAGCATCTTCCGTACGAGATCCAGGTGGAAGGGCTCGCCCGAATGGCTGGCGGCGGCCAGCGCCAGCCGCTCGCCCGAGAGCACGTCGAGGCCCGCGCGCAGCACCGCCGCCGCCTGCATCGGCTTGTTGGCGGAGCGCGGGAAGACCGGCGCGGCGGGGTCGCCGAGCGCGAGCTCGACCGAGCCGTCCGCGGCCAGCACCACCAGGGAGCCCCGGTGGCGGCCCTCCACGAAGCCGGACCTGACGACCTCGGCGAGTACGGGGGCTATGCCGGGGACGTCGGCGGTGGAGGAGGTCATGGTGCTCGGCCTTCCGGAACGGACGCCCCGCCCCGGAAAGGTCGTTTCAGGTCAGCAGGTCGTCTACTTGCGCTTCTCCCTCACGGTACCTGCGCGCGATCTCCGCGCTGCAATCGTCGGCGGTGCGCTGGAGCTGCTGCCTGCTGCGGGAAACCTGCTGCTCGTAGCGGACGAGGCGGCCCATCCCCTGGTGCAGTTCCTCGTCCGTGCGGGCACCGAGGTCGGACAGTTCGACCTCGGCGAGCATCTCGGCGGCCAGCAGCCGGTACTCCTCGCTGCGCGGCGTCGACAGCGTCACGTGCCGGGCCGACTGGCGGTGCGTGGAGGGGGCGTCGGTGAGGATCTCGGAGAGCCGGTCGACGACCGGCGCCTGCGGTCCCGTACGCCGTCCCAGCTCGGCCCTGAGGATGTCGATGCGCCCGTGCAGCAGCCGCCGCACGTAGCTGAGGTCGGCCTCGTCGCGCTGCGAGTCGCGGCGCAGCACCCGCAGCTCGGGCAGCCGCAGCTGCTTCAGGTCGTGCTCCCTGGCCGACGGCAGCGCCTCGCCGCTGCGCTGGTGGGGCGTCCGCAGGGGCGGTGCGGCCTCCGCGCCCGCCGCGTCGGTGTGGTCCGCGAAGCCGCGCGACGCCGGTACGGGACCGGGCGGCCGCCCGGCGCCAGTTGTGCTCATGGTGTCCGTCCCCTCGACCGGTGCGGCGCTGACGTCGCAGCCGCCGCGTGCAGTGCATCGTGCCACTCCGGACGGGCTCGACGCAGGCGCTCTACACCCGTTCAGCCCCGGTTAGGCTGATCCGCATGCGTGCGGTGGTGCAACGGGTGGACGGCGCGAGCGTCGTCGTGGACGGGGAGACGGTCGGCGAGATCGTCGGCGAAGGGCTGTGTGTGCTGGTCGGAGCCACGCACACGGACACGGCGGACAAGGCGGCACAGCTTGCCCGCAAGCTCTGGTCCGTACGGATCCTGGAGGGCGAGAAGTCGTGTTCCGACCTGAATGCCCCCTTGCTCGTTATTTCGCAATTCACCCTGTATGGGGACGCCCGTAAGGGGCGCAGGCCCACGTGGAACGCGGCGGCTCCGGGCGAGGTCGCCGAGCCGCTGGTGGACGAGGTCGTGGCGCGGTTGCGGGCGCTGGGTGCGCGCGTGGAAACGGGCCGGTTCGGAGCGGACATGCGCGTCTCGCTCACGAACAGCGGCCCGTTCACGCTGGTCATCGACGTCTGAGGCCCTCGGGCCCCGAAGGGCCCTACGGCTCTACAGCTCTACGGCCCTACGGCTCGACCACGACCTCCTGGGACGCGGCCGTCTGCCCCGCGAGCAGCGGCGCGTTCACCGGGACGTTCCGCTTCACCAGGGCCAGCGCGATCGGCCCCAGTTCGTGGTGGCGCACGGCCGTGGTGACGAAGCCCAGCTGACGGCCTTCGGGCCCGTCGGCCGCGAGCCGTACGGGCGTGCCGTGCGGCGGCAGGTGCACGTCGCTGCCGTCCAGGTGCAGGAAGACCAGGCGGCGCGGCGGCTTCCCCAGGTTGTGGACGCGGGCCACGGTCTCCTGGCCCCGGTAGCAGCCCTTCTGGAGGTGCACGGCGGTGCCGATCCAGCCCAGCTCGTGCGGGATGGTGCGGTGGTCGGTCTCGAAGCCGAGCCGGGGCCTGTGCCCCTCGACGCGCAGCGCCTCGTACGCCCAGATCCCGGCGAGCGGGCCGTTCTCCTTCGCGTACGGCTCCAGGTCCCCGCGCGGCAGGAACAGGTCGCGGCCGTGCGGCGTCTCGCGCACGACGACGGACGCGGGGACCTCCGCGACGGAACCCGCCGGGAGGTGCACGACGGCGAAGTCCGCGGTGCGGTCGGCGACCTCCACCCGGTAGAAGAACTTCATCGACTCCAGGTAGGCGATCAGCTCCTGCTGTTTGCCCGGTTCGGTGTGCAGCCACACCGTCGCGCCGTCGTCCACGAGGTACACCGCGTGTTCGATGTGGCCGTTGGCGGACAGCACCAGCGCCTCGGTGGCCCGCCCCGCGGGCAGCTCGCTGACGTGCTGGGTGAGCAGCAGGTGCAACCAGCTCAGCCGGTCGTCGCCGGTGACGGTGACGACGCCGCGGTGGGAGAGGTCGACCAGGCCGGCGCCTTCGGCGAGGGCGCGCTGCTCGCGGAACAGTTCGCCGTAGTGGGCGGCGACGCCTTCGTCCGTGCCTTCGGCGGGGACGGCACCGGGCAGTGACAGCAGAGGGCTCTTCATACGAAGAAGCCTACGACCGCTTCGAACAGTCCCCGCAGCGGCCGAAGATGGCGAAGTGCTTCATGTCCGTCTCGAAGCCGTCGAACCCCGCGCGGAGCTTCGCCGCGAACTCGGCGGCGACCGAGACGTCCGCCTCCAGCACCTTCGTGCAGTCCCGGCACACCAGGTGGATGTGGTGGTGCCGGTCGGCGAGGTGGTAGGTCGGCGCGCCGTGCCCGAGGTGGGCGTGCGAGACGAGCCCCAGTTCCTCCAGCAGCTCCAGGGTGCGGTAGACCGTGGAGATGTTCACCCCGGACGCCGTCTTGCGCACCTCGCTGAGGATGGCGTCCGGGGTGGCGTGCTCCAGCGCGTCCACCGCTTCCAGGACAAGCTGCCGCTGCGGTGTCAGCCGGTAGCCGCGCTGCCGCAGATCGCTCTTCCAGTCGGTGCTCTCCACGCGCCCAGTCTAGGCGCGGCGGGCCCTTCGCCCCCCGGGAAGAACACGATCCGCTTGAGCGCGATCCGCTTCGGGGCGGGCCGCTTGTGGGCGGTCCACAAGCGGGCGGGCTACTTGAAGAAGGCGATTCCGTCGTCCGGGAGGTCGCCGAGGCTCTTGGCCATCGCGGCGACGTCCTCGGGCGTGACGACCTTCTTCAGGTGCGCCGACATGTAGGGCCGCAGCTCGACCTCGGGGGTGGCCTTCTCGCCGACCCACATCAGGTCGCTCTTCACGTAGCCGTACAGCCGCTTGCCGCCGGTGTAGGGGCCGGAGGCCGCGGTGCGCGCGACGGCGTCCGTGACCAGGTCGATCTGCGGCTTCTGGTCGGCCAGCTCGCCGTACCAGATCTCCACGATGCCCTGGTCGCGCACCATCACGACCTCGACCTTGCGGTCGGCGTCGATGCGCCAGTAGCCGGACTCGGACTCCAGCGGCTTCACCTTGTTGCCGTCGGCGTCGAGGATCCAGGAGTGCGAGACGTACTCCAGGAAGTCGCGGCCGTCGTGGCTGAAGGTCACGGACTGCCCGAAGTTCGCCTTCTCGGCGCCGGGGAAGTCGGTGACGCCCGCGCCCTCCCAGGTCCCGAGGAGGAAGGCGAGGGGCACGAGGCCCGGGTTCAGGTCGGACGGAATCTCGATCATGAGTGGCTGCTCTGGCGATCTGTGTGGGGTACGGGTACAGGTACGGGGGGTTAGCGCTGACCCTGGTACAGCTTCTTCACGGTCAGGCCGGAGAAGGCGAGGACGCCGACGCAGACCAGGACCAGCAGGGAAGTGAAGAATGCCTCAAGCACGGGATGCTCCTCGCGTGAGCGGTATCGGGGCTGGGTCTTACGGCCGGGTCCCAGCCTAATGGGTTGGGGCCCGGCGCTCTCTGTGAGGTCGGCCGCGCGGGCGGTTCCGGGGCGCGGCGGAGGCCGTCCCGGGGCCGATTACAGTTCACGGCATGGCTAAGAAGCTCGTGCTCAAGGTGACCGCGGGGGCCGATGCCCCCGAGCGCTGCTCCCAGGCGTTCACGGTCGCGGCGGTGGCCGCGGCCAGCGGGGTCCGGGTCTCGCTCTGGCTGACCGGCGAGTCGACGTGGTTCGCGCTGCCGGGGAAGGCCGAGGAGTTCGAACTGCCGCACGCCGCTCCGCTGCCGGACCTGATCGCGGGGATCCTCGCGGGGGGCGGCACGATCACGGTGTGCACGCAGTGCGCGGCGCGGCGGGGGGTCGAGGAGAAGGACCTCATCGCGGGGGCGCGGATCGCGGGGGCGCAGGTGTTCGTGCAGGAGGTAATGGGCGAGGACACGAAGTCGCTCGTGTACTAGGCGGGGCGGTCCCCCGCCTCCGGCGCGGTTCCCCGCGCCCCTTCGGGGGCGTGGGGATCCCTCAGCCGCAGCCGCAGGAGCGGCGGACCACCAGGGCCGAGGGGAACTGCTTCAACCGCTCCCGGCGCGAGCCGGAGACCCGCAGCGCGTCGTCCAGGACGAGGTCCACCGCCGCCCGTGCCATCGCGGGCCGGTCCGAGTAGACGGTGGTCAGCGGCGGATCCGTGAGCGCCGCCTCCTTCACGTCGTCGAACCCGGCCACCGCCAGCTCCCCCGGCACGTCGATCCGCAGCTCGCGCGCGGCCCGCAGCACCCCGATCGCCTGGTCGTCCGTGGAGCAGAAGATCGCGGGCGGCCGCTCGGGCCCCGCGAGCAGCTTCAGGGCCACCTGGTAGGCGTCGTACCTGTTGTACGGGGCCTGGAACAGCCGGCCCTCCGTGGACCGCCCGGACTCCTGCATGGCCCGGCGCCAGCCCTCGACGTGGTCCGCGACGGGGTCGCCCACCGCGGGCGTCGACTCGACGCCGCCGAGGCACGCGACGTACTCGTGCCCGTGCTCCAGCAGGTGCCGCGTCGCCAGCTGCGCGCCGCCGACGTCGTCCGTGACGACGGCCACGTCGTCGATCGCCTCGGGCCGCTCGTGCAGCAGCACGACCCGCGCGTCCCACGCCTCGATCTCGGACGCGGCCTGTTCGTTCATGCCCTGGCTGACCAGGATGAGGCCGGAGACCCGCATGCCGAGGAAGGCCCGCAGGTAGTGGACCTCGCGCTCGCCCCGGTAGTCGGAGTTGCCGACCAGGACCATCTTTCCGCGCTCGGCGGCGGCCTGCTCGACCGCGTGCGCCATCTCGCCGAAGAAGGGCTGCCGCGCGTCCGGGACGATCATGCCTATGAGGTCCGTGCGGCGGGAGGCCATCGCCTGGGCGACCCGGTCGGGCCGGTACCCCAGCTCCTTGATCGCGGCGAGGACACGCTCGCGCGTGGCCGGGGCGACCGGCCGGGGTCCGTTGTTGATGACGTAACTGACGACCGCGGTCGAAGTCCCCGCCAGTCGCGCCACATCGTCCCGCGTCACCTTGGCCACGCGCGGCAGTCTACGCGGATGGAACTACCCCTGGGCAGGGCGTACGCCCGCATCCTCGGGGACCTTGGCGTGCTCGTCGGCCCGCGCCGGGGCCTCCTTCTTCGCCGCCTTCACCGGCTTTTCGGACTTCTCCGGCTTCTCGGGCGTGACGAAGCGGTAGCCGACGTTGCGCACGGTGCCGATCAGGGACTCGTGCTCGGGCCCGAGCTTGGCGCGCAGCCGCCGTACGTGCACGTCGACCGTCCGCGTACCGCCGAAGTAGTCGTACCCCCACACCTCCTGGAGGAGCTGGGCGCGCGTGAAGACCCGGCCCGGGTGCTGCGCGAGGTACTTCAGCAGCTCGAACTCCTTGAAGGTGAGGTCGAGCACCCGGCCCTTGAGCTTGGCGCTGTACGTCGCCTCGTCCACGGACAGGTCGCCGTTGCGGATCTCCATCGGGGAGTCGTCCGAGCCGAGCTGCCTGCGGCCCGTCGCGAGCCGCAGCCGCGCCTCGACCTCGGCGGGGCCCGCCGTGTCCAGCAGGACGTCGTCGATGCCCCAGTCCGCGGTGACGGCCGCCAGGCCGCCCTCGGTGACCACCAGGACCAGCGGACAGCCGGGGCCCGTGGAGCGCAGCAGCTGGCAGAGCGACCGCACCTGCGGCAGGTCGCGACGGCCGTCGACGAGGATGACGTCGGCTCCGGGGGTGTCCACGAGGGCGGGGCCCTCCGCGGGGGCGACCCGCACGCTGTGCAGCAGCAGGCCGAGGGCGGGAAGCACCTCGGTCGACGGCTGGAGGGCGTTGGTCAGCAGCAGCAGAGAACTCATCGCCGACCCCCCGCCCGGGTGGTCGGCCTGGAATCGTGCGCGGATCGCTTGCCCATGACGTCGGTTCCTCCTCGGTCCCTGCGAGGACATATGCGGCACTGCTTGTACTGCGCTCGTACGGCTGTGGCCCCCGCGCCCCGGGAGCCGAGTTCACCTGTCTGTTACAACAGGCCGTAAACACAAAAGGACCCGGGGGCAACGCTGCCCGGATCCTTCGCGGACGAGCTTAGCCCACGCTGCTTCCGCGCCAGGAGTCCCATTTCACACTCCGAATGTTTCCTGGATCACGTCCCGGCCGTCCGGTAGGAAGCCGGAAGGGGCCGAAGCCGCCCCTCGCGAACCCGCTCCCATCTGCGGATACGCCGATCCGCCCCGATCCGGGGCCGCGCCTTCCGGATCTTCCGGGCGCCGGACCCCGCTCCTCCGGAACGCCCCCGATGGCGCACAGGGGGCGCACGGAGGCGCGGCCGGTGGCCGAGACCGCGGCGAGCGCCGTGTCCGCGGAACCGTCGGCGGCGCCCCGCCCGTGGCCCATCATGGGTAGCCGGACGAAAGGAAGTGCGGCTATGGCAGCGGGAACGATCCGCTACTGGGCTGCGGCGAAGGCCGCGGCCGGCACCGCGGAGGAGCCGTACGCGGCCGAGACGCTCGCCGATGCGCTCGACGGCGTCAGGCGGCGGCACCCGGGGGAGCTCACGCGCGTGCTGCTGCGGTGCTCGTTCCTCGTTGACGGGAACCCCGTGGGGACCCGGGAACATGAGACGGTACGGCTGGCCGAGGGCGGCACGGTCGAGGTGCTCCCGCCGTTCGCAGGAGGGTGAGCCGCACATCATGAGCAACGACCAGCAGTACCCGTACGAGCCCTATGAGCCGTACGACCCCCAGCAGGCGCAGCAGCACCACCAGTACCAGCAGCACCAGCAGCAGAGGTACGGACAGCAGGGGTACTACGACCCCCAGGCGCAGGCCCCGCACAACGGGCACGGCGACAACGGGCACGGCAACGGGCACGGGCCTTACGACTCCGGAGCCGCCCAGACCTGGTCGGGGCCCACCTGGGACACCCAGTACCAGCCGCAGGTCTCCGCCGCCCCGCTCGTGGACGAGACGGCCTACCTCCCGCCCCAGGCCCCGGCCCCCGCCGCTTCGTACCCCCTTCCGCCCGAGGCCCCGCAGAGCGCGTACGGCACTCGGGCCTCCTACGAGCCCGCGTACGCGCCCGAGCCCGCGACCACGTACGAGCCCGCGCCCGAGCCCACGCCCGTGCCGGTGCCCGCGGACAGCGGCCCCGCCTACAGCCCGCCCACCGTCGGCGGCAACGCCCGGATCACGGACGCCCAGCGCGCCCGTGCCGAAGGCCGGTCGCCGATCATCGCGCCCGGCATGCAGCCCGCCGCGCTCACCGCCGCGCTCGGTCTGCTGATGGCGGGCGGCGCGGCCCTCGGGCAGTACGGGCTGCTGGTCCCGCTCGTCCTGCTCCAGGCCCTGACCGCGGCCGGCTGGTTCCGGCTCAACGGCATGTGGCCCGCCCGCCAGGGCATCGCGCTCGCCGCGCTCGGCGGCTTCACCGCCGACGCCGTCCTGCTGGGCGTCGGCCGGGAGCACGCGCCCGCCGCGATCGTCGGCACGCTCGGCGTCTGGGTGCTGCTCACGCTCGTGCTCCAGCTGCGCTCCCGGGCCGGGGCCGACGAGCGGATGTACGGGCTGATGGCGACCGTCGTCTCGGCGGCGCTGGCGATCGTCGCGACCGGGCACCTCGCGGCCGACGCGGACGCGGTGACCGTCGGCTGCGCCGCGGTGGCCGTGGCGACGCTCGCCCGCGCGGTGCCGCTGCCCGGCGCGGTCTCCGTGCTGGTGGCGCTGGCCGCCGCCGCGGGCGCGGGCATCGCGGTCGGCGGGCTGACGGACCTGGGTTCGCAGGGCGCGCTGCTCGGCCTCGCGACGGGCGGCTGCGCGCTGATCGGGCTGCGGGTGGCCAGCTACGACTACCCGTCGAAGTTCGTGCACATGACGGCCGGAGTGGCGCTGCCCCTCGCCGTCGCCGCCCCCGCGGTCTACCTGATCGGCCGCGCGATCGCCTGACCCGGCGGGCCGCCGCACCACGAGGCCCGCGGGCCCCGCGAGGAACCGCTCGCGGGGCCCGTTCGTCTTTCTCCGTCGGATGCGCGCGAGAGCCGGAACGTTAGGCTCGCGCACGCCGACGGTCGGCACGCACCACAACAGCGGGGGACTCGTCACCTATGCGCGCACTGCGAATACTGCTGGTCATCACCGTGGTCCTGGGCGGCCTCTTCGTCGCCGCCGACCGCGCGGCCGTCTGGTTCGCCGAGTCCGAGGTCGCCGACCAGATCAAGAAGACCCAGAACCTGTCGGGCTCGGCCTCGGTCTCCATCAAGGGCTTCCCCTTCCTCACCCAGGCCGCGGGCCGTCAGCTGGACGAGGTCGAGGTGGACCTCACCGACGTCGAGGCCACCGCGTCGGGCCAGCGGGTCCTGATCGGGAAGCTGGAGGCCGTGCTCAACGACGTGGAGATCAAGGGCAACTTCTCCGGCGCCGTCGCGGCCCGCGCGAAGGGCACCGCGCGCATCTCGTACGAGGAGCTGACCAAGGCGTCCGAGGAAGGCTTCACCGTCTCCTACGGCGGCGACGGCAAGGTCAAGGTGTCCGGCGAGATCCGGGTCAAGGACCGCGCGCTGTCACAGAGCGTGCTCTCGACGGTCAGCGTGGCCGACGGCAGCACGATCCGGGTGCGCGCCGACAAGATCCCCGCGGGCGAGATCCCCGGCGTGGAGAACCTGGTCCGCGAGAAGACCGACTTCGACAGCAGGATCGGCGGCCTGCCGATCGGCCTCAAGCTCTCGTCCGTCGAGCCGACGGCCGACGGGATCGTCATCACGGTCACCGGCAAGGACGTCTCGCTCGCGAGCTGAGCTGAGCCGAGCGCCCGCGCCCGAACGCCTCCGGAGGGCCCGCGGGATCCCCGGCGTCCGCTTTTTGAGACGGTCGCGTCCGATCCGCAGATGGCAGGCCCGTACCGGCCCGTCACGACACGAGGGAGGGGTCCCGGAACCCCTCCCTCGTCCCGCATTCCGGACGATCGCGTCTCAAAATCCGACACACCGGTGACATGTCCGCCCGCACGTCCCTACGATCGGACGTATGCAGCAGCGACAGGCGGACCTCACGAAGCGGCGGGCAGTAGACCTGTGCCGCGTCGCCGCCATGCTCTGTCGCACCGTCTGACGGAAGCCGCCTCCCCGCGCTCCGTTCCCCGCGCCCTGGTCCCGATCGGGACGGGGCTGCTCCGTACCGCCGTACGCGCGTCCCTTTCGCGTACCCCGTACAGCCGCACGCGCACCACCGCCGCAACTGCCCCGGAGGAGAACAGACATGAGCCGCAGCGACGTCCTGGTAGACGCCGACTGGGTCGAGGCCCACATCGACGACCCGAAGGTCGCCATCGTCGAGGTCGACGAGGACACCTCGGCGTACGAGAAGAACCACATCAAGAACGCGATCCGGATCGACTGGACCAAGGACCTCCAGGACCCGGTCCGCCGCGACTTCGTCGACCAGGAGGGCTTCGAGAAGCTCCTCTCGGCCAAGGGCATCGCCAACGACACCACGGTCGTGCTCTACGGCGGCAACAACAACTGGTTCGCCTCGTACGCCTTCTGGTACTTCAAGCTCTACGGCCACCAGGACGTGAAGCTCCTCGACGGCGGCCGCAAGAAGTGGGAGCTGGACTCCCGCGACCTGGTCGACGGCTCCCAGGTGCCCGAGCGCGCGGCCACCGCGTACAAGGCCCAGCCGCAGGACGCCTCGATCCGCGCCTTCCGCGACGACGTCGTGAACGCGATCGGCAACCAGAACCTGGTCGACGTCCGCTCGCCCGACGAGTTCAGCGGCAAGCTGCTCGCCCCGGCGCACCTCCCGCAGGAGCAGTCGCAGCGCCCCGGCCACGTGCCGTCCGCGCGCAACATCCCGTGGTCGAAGAACGCCAACGACGACGGCACGTTCAAGTCCGACGAGGAGCTGAAGGCCCTCTACGAGGACGAGCGGGTCGACCTCGCGAAGGACACGATCGCCTACTGCCGCATCGGTGAGCGCTCGGCCCTGACGTGGTTCGTGCTGCACGAGCTGCTCGGCGTGGAGAACGTCAAGAACTACGACGGCTCGTGGACCGAGTACGGCTCCCTCGTCGGCGTCCCGATCGAGCTCGGCGCCAACAAGTAACCACCTTCCTCGACACTCCCCCTACCCCTCAGGAGAACACCATGTGCGGAGCGAAGGCCGGCGGCCCCGACGCCTCGACGATCAAGCCCGGTGAGACCACCATCCAGGGCCAGGTGACCCGCGACGGCGAGCCGGTGACGGGCTACGTCCGGCTGCTGGACTCGACCGGCGAGTTCACGGCCGAGGTGCCCACCTCGGCGACGGGCCAGTTCCGCTTCTACGCGGCGGAGGGCACGTGGACCGTGCGCGCGCTGGTGCCCGGGGGCACGGCGGACCGTACGGTCGTGGCGCAGACGGGCGGGCTCGCTGAGGTCGCGATCGCCGTCTGAGTCCCTTCCACGAGCAGGCCGGAGGGCCGCACCCCAGGGGGTTGGACGCCACTTGGATCCGGGTGCGGCCCTTCGGTCGTACTGTGGAGGCATGTACGCACGGCGGCGCCATGCCTACTTCCTCCTGATGGGCGGATGCCTGCTGCTCTTCGTCTCCGCCTGGGCCTTCGTGCGGCTCTGGTCGGTGCCGGTGGCGGTGGGGATGTGCGTGGTCGCGATGGTGATTCCGCCGGTCGCGGCGATCGTCGCGAACCGGCGGGGGCCGGACGACCACTGGTGGGACGAGTAGGGCCGGGTCCCCTGCCGGACCCCGTTGCCCGGGGGACGGGATCCGTCCCGGGCGCATCTGGTTCTGTCGGGCTTCTCAGGGGGTCCTCAGGGAGCTCTCATCTTCCGCGCGCATCGTCGTATCCATGACGGACTTCCACGGAACGCAGCCCCAGCCGCCCCACCAGCCGCAGCCCTCCGCGTACCCGCCCCCTCCCGGGTACCCGCCCGCACCCCGCGTGAAGAAGCCGTTCGCCCTGCTCGCCGCCGTGGCCATCGCGGCCGCCGCCGTCGGGGGCGGCACCGCCACCCTCGTCGGAAGCCTCACCGACCGGCACGGGGGCGACGCGTCCACCGGGATCAGCGGCACCAACGTCTCCCGCACCAGCAGCAACACCGTCACCGGCGTCGCCCAGGCCGTCTCGCCCAGCATCGTGGAGATCAACGCCGCGACCGCATCCGGCGCCTCCACCGGCTCCGGCGTGATCATCACCGCCGACGGCGAGATCGTCACCAACAACCACGTCATCGCGGGCGCCGACACCGTCAAGGTCAGGACCAGCGACGGCAGGACGTACACCGCGGACGTCGTCGGCACCGACCCCGACAAGGACCTCGCGCTGATCAAGCTGCGCGGCGCCACCGGCCTGAAGGCCGCCGAGCTCGGCAGCTCCAGCGGCGTGAAGGTCGGCGACCAGGTCGTCGCCATCGGCTCCCCCGAGGGCCTGACCGGCACGGTCACCAGCGGCATCGTCTCCGCGCTCGACCGCGACGTCACCGTCAAGAAGGACGACGGGCAGGGGCAGGAGCAGCAGGACCAGCGGCGGGCGGGCGACGGCTGGCCCTTCGAGTTCGGCGGGCAGCGGTTCAACGGCGAGACCGGCGACTCCAAGACCACGTACAAGGCCATCCAGACGGACGCCTCGCTCAACCCGGGCAACTCGGGCGGCGCGCTGATCAACATGGCCGGCGAGATCATCGGGATCAACTCCGCGATGTACTCCCCCAGCTCCGCTTCCGGCTCCACCGCGGGCAGCGTCGGCCTCGGCTTCGCCATCCCGGTCGACACCGTCAAGGCCGACCTGGCGGGCCTGCGCGGCGGGAGCGGCGGGAGCGGCGGCAGCGGCGGCAACGTGTGACCGACGCCGTACCCGGCCCCGCCGTGCCCGCCCCTGCCGTACCCGCCGTACCCGCCCCCGCCGTACCCGCCCCCGCCGCGTGCGAGCCTTGGACCATGACTGAAGGCGAAGGCCACCGCGACCGCATCCTCATCGTCGACGACGAGCCCGCCGTGCGCGAGGCCCTGCGGCGCAGCCTCGCCTTCGAGGGGTACGACACCGAGACCGCCGTCGACGGCCTCGACGCCCTCGCCAAGGCGGCGGCCCACGCCCCCGACCTGATCGTCCTCGACGTCCAGATGCCCCGCATGGACGGGCTGACCGCGGCCCGCCGCGTCCGGCAGTCCGGGTCCACCACCCCCATCCTGATGCTCACCGCGCGCGACACCGTCGGCGACCGCGTCACCGGGCTCGACGCGGGCGCCGACGACTACCTGGTCAAGCCGTTCGAGCTGGACGAGCTGTTCGCCCGCATCCGCGCGCTGCTGCGCCGCTCCGCGTACGCCAGGGCCGCGGCGGACGCGCCCGCCGACGAGAACGTGCTGGCCTTCGCCGACCTGCGGATGGACCTGGCGACCCGCGAGGTGACCAGGGGCGCGCGGCGCGTGGAGCTGACCCGTACCGAGTTCACGCTCCTGGAGCTGTTCCTGGCCCACCCCCGGCAGGTGCTGACCCGCGAGCAGATCCTCAAGACCGTGTGGGGCTTCGACTTCGAGCCCTCGTCGAACTCCCTCGACGTGTACGTGATGTACCTGCGCCGCAAGACCGAGGCCGGCGGCGAGCCGCGCCTCGTGCAGACGGTGCGCGGCGTCGGCTACGCGCTGCGCGCGGAGGGCGCCGAGTGAGACGGCTCAGGTCCCTGCCGCTGCGCTCCCGGCTCGCGCTGCTGGTGACGGCGGCGGTGGCGGTGGCGGTCGCGGCGGTCGCGGCGTCCTGCTGGTTCGTGACGCGGGCGCAGCTGACCGAGCAGCTGGACGACGCGCTGCGGGGCGCCAAGTTCGACGCCGCGGCGACGAGCAGCATGCGGGCCTCGTGCGCCACGCAGGGCGCGGTCTCCGCGCTGCCGTTCCCCAGCGCGTACACGGTGCAGCTGGTGTACGCGGACGGGCGGTACTGCCAGTTCCGGCAGGCGGCGGCGGTCCCCGTGCAGCGGAGCGACGTCGCCGTGGCCGACGGCGAGCTGGACGAGGCGCTGCACACCACCAAGGACTCCTCGGGCAAGTCCATGCGCGTCTACACCCAGCGGACGGACATGCGGGGCGTCGCCTTCTCCCTGGCGCGCCCCATGAGCGAGGTCGACGACCCGCTGTCCTCCCTCGCGTGGATGCTGTTCCTGCTCTCCGGGATCGGCGTCGTCGGCGCGGGGGCCGCCGGGCTGTGGGTGGCGCGCACCGGGCTGACCCCGGTCGACCGGCTGACCGGGGCCGTGGAGCACGTGGCGCGCACCGAGGACCTGGCCGTGCAGATCCCGGTCGAGGGCGAGGACGAGATCGCCCGGCTGTCCCGGTCGTTCAACTCGATGACCGCCGCGCTCGCCTCGTCCCGCGACCGGCAGGCGCAGCTGATCGCGGACGCGGGGCACGAACTGCGGACCCCGCTCACCTCCCTGCGTACGAACGTCGAGCTGCTGGCGCGCAGCGAGGAGACCGGCAGGGCGATCCCGCCGGACGACCGCAAGGCGCTGATGGCGTCGGTGAAGGCGCAGATGACCGAGCTGGCCTCGCTGATCGGGGACCTCCAGGAGCTGTCGCGGCCGGACGCGGCGGCGCACGGCCCGCTGGCGGTCGTCGCGCTGCACGACGTCGTGGGCACGGCGCTGGAGCGGGCCAGGCTGCGCGGCCCTGAGCTGACGTTCGCGGCGGAGCTGAAGCCGTGGTTCGTCAGGGCGGACGCGGCGGCGCTGGAGCGCGCGCTGGTGAACGTGCTGGACAACGCCGTGAAGTTCTCGCCGCCCGGCGGGACGGTCGAGGTGGCGCTGCGGAGCGGTGAACTGACGGTGCGGGACCACGGTCCTGGCATTCCGGCGGACGAGCTGCCGCACGTCTTCGAGCGGTTCTGGCGCTCCCCGTCCGCCCGCGCGCTGCCGGGCTCGGGGCTCGGCCTGTCGATCGTGGCCCGTACGGTCCAGCAGTCGGGCGGCCAGGTGCGGCTCGGCCCCGCGCCGGACGGGGTCGGCACGGTCGTGGCGCTACGGCTGCCGGGGGCGCCGACGCCACCGCCGGGGACGCCGTAGAAAGTTTTTTAGAAGAAGGTCTTGCGCGGGGGCACGGGCGCTGTTACCTTCACATCCATGAAGCGAGACGGACCGTCTCGTCTCATCAAGTAAATGTCCCCCAGGGAAGAGGTCCCACTTGTTCCGTGCTCCTGCTGCCCCCGCCGCCCGCACCACCGCCCGCACCACCGCCCCCGTCGCGCAGCTCGCCGCGGACGGCATGAGCAAGCGGTACGAGGACCGCGTCGTCCTCGACCGCGCCTCGTTCACCGTCCGCCCCGGCGAGAAGGTCGGCGTGATCGGTGACAACGGCTCGGGGAAGTCCACGCTCCTGCGTCTGATCGCCGGACAGGACCTCCCCGACAACGGCACCCTCACCGTCACCGCGCCCGGGGGCGTCGGACACCTGGCCCAGACGCTGGACCTGCCCGGCACCGCCCTCGTCGGCGACGCGATCGACCTCGCGCTCGCCGAGCTGCGCACGCTGGAGCGCCGCATCCGCGCGCTGGAGACCGAAGGACTGGAAGGAGACGAAGCGTGTACGACGTACGAGAAGCTGCTCGCCGAGTTCGAGGCGCGCGGCGGACATGAGGCCGACCGCCGCGTCGAGGTGATCCTGAGCAGGATCGGCGAGCGCGGCCCGCTGGACCGCACGCGGCCGCTGGCCACGCTCTCCGGCGGGCAGCGCTCCCGGCTCGCGCTCGCCGCGACCCTCGCGTCGGCGCCCGAGCTGCTGCTGCTCGACGAGCCGACCAACGACCTCGACGACGAGGCGGTCGGCTGGCTGGAGCGGCACCTGCGCGGCCACCGGGGCACGCTCGTCGCGGTCACCCACGACCGGGCGTTCCTGGACCGGGTCACCACGACCGTCCTGGAGGTGGACGGCGACGCGAAGACCGTCCGCCGCTACGGCAACGGCTACCGGGGGTACCTCGCCGCGAAGGCCGCAGCGCGCGCCGCCCAGGAGCGCGAGCACGAGCGGTGGAAGGCCGAGGTGGCCCGCCACTCCGAGCTGGCCGACCGCAACATCGGGCTGCTCTCCGCGATCCCCCGCAAGGCCCCGGCCGCGTTCAGCGGCGCGGGCGCCTTCCGGGCCAGGTCACGGGCGCACGGCGCGATGAGCCGGATCCGCTCGGCCAGGGAACAGCTCCAGCGGCTGACCGGGAACCCGGTGGCGGCTCCGGCCGAGCCGCTGCGCTTCGCGGCCCGGATCGGGGGCGGCGCGGCCGGCGCGGTGGCGGTGCACGACGTCGTCGTGCCCGGCAGGCTGCGACCGGTCTCCCTGGAGCTGGCAGCGGGCGGCAGGCTGCTGGTCACCGGGGCCAACGGGGCGGGCAAGTCGACGCTGCTGAAGGTCCTCGCGGGCGAACTGGCCCCGGCGGGCGGCGAGGTCCGCCGCCCCGAGCGGGTCGGGTTCCTGCGCCAGGACGTGGCGGCGCCGGAGGACGGGCGGACGCTGCTCGCGGCGTTCGGGGGCGAGGAGCGGGCCGATGAGCTGCTGTCACTCGGGCTGTTCCGCGCGGCGGACCTGACCGTGCCGGTGCGGGACCTGTCCGTCGGACAGCGGCGCAGGCTGGAGCTGGCGCGGCTGGTCACGGACGAGCACGACCTGCTGCTGCTCGACGAGCCGACGAACCACCTCGCGCCCCTGCTCGTGGAGGAGCTGGAGGCGGCGCTGGCCGACTACGCGGGCACGCTGGTGGTCGTCTCGCACGACAGGCGGCTGCGGGCGGGCTTCACCGGGAAGCGGCTGGAACTCCCGTAGGGAAACCCGCAGGAACTCCCGTAGGGAAAAGAGGGGGGGCGGGGGGGGGGGGGCCGCCGGGGGGGGGCGGCCCCCCCCCCCCCCCGGCGGGCCCGCCCCGGGGGGGGCGCGGGTGGGGGGGGGGCGGGGGGCGGGGGGCCCACCCCCCCCAGGGGGGGGGGGGGGCGCGGGGGGGGGGGGGGGGGCGCGGGGCCGGCCCCCGGGGGGGGGGGGGGGGGCGCGGCGCCCCCCCCTCGACCCCCGTCACCCCTTGGTCCGCGCGTAGTGCCGCGAGGCCTTCGCCCGGTTCCCGCACGCCGCCATCGAGCACCACCGCCGCGTCCCGTTCCGCGAGGTGTCGAAGAAGTGCAGGATGCACGCCTCGTGCGCACACGCCTTGATCCGGTCGGGCGCGGCCCGCAGCAGCTCCAGGTAGTCCCGCGCCGCACTCCACCCCGGCCCCCACGACGCCTCCGCGAACTCCGCCCGCTCCCCGGGCCCCGCCGCGTCGAGCGTCGCCCTGATCCGCCCGTGCGCGAGCACCCCGTCCACCCGCGCGAGGCTCGCCCCGTCCCCGGGCCCGTCCACCGCCGCGAGCAGCGCGTCCCGTGCGACGCGGGTGCGCTCCAGCGTCGGCCCGTCCGCGGCGAACCGCTCCGCGAGCCCCGCGCTCGCCAGCCAGACGGCCAGCCCCTCCACCCCCGTGAGCAGGTCCTGGGGCGTCCCGTCGTGGTTCCACCGGGTGTTGAGCAGGTCGAGGGAGAGCGGCTCTCCGATGAGCGGCCGGGGGTCGGCTGCGTGGGGCGCGGCGATCATGGAGGGCTCCCTTCCGGCTGTCGGCTAACCCCTCAAGGCTACGTGACCGGTTGACGCCCTCGACTTCTAACCTCTAAAGTCACTTTCAACGGTTAGCCCCGAACGGCATCGGGCAGACATCGAGAGAGGCGTCCCATGAGCGCGACCAGCACGCTGTCCACCGGCCACGTCGGCCTGAACGTCACCGACATCTCCCGCTCCATCGCCTTCTACGAGCTGGCGCTGGGCCTCGAACTCCTCAACGAGGGCAAGGAGGAGGGCAGCCGCTTCGCCTTCCTCGGACAGAACGGCCGCCTCGTCGTCACGCTCTGGGAGCAGGCGGACGCGGCGTACGACCCGACGCGCGCGGGCCTGCACCACCTCGCCTTCGAGGCCGAGTCGATCGAGGTCGTACGGGCCGCGGAGGCGCGCCTCAAGGAGGAGGGCGTGAAGTTCGCCTACGAGGGAGTGGTCGCCCACCGCGAGGGCGCGGCGTCCGGCGGGATCTTCTTCCACGACCCGGACGGCACGCGCCTGGAGATCTACGCGGCGACCGGCGCGGAGGGCGCTGGCGCGCCCAAGGAATCGGCGCCCACGTGCGGGTTCTTCTAGACGTTGCCCCGCGAACGGGTGGGTGGGTGGGCGATCACCCGCGGCCCGGCGGCGGGCCGGTCGCGCAGTTCCCCGCGCCCCTAGGCGGTCCGCCGCACCGGGGCCGTCCAGCACGGGCGCCCCGATAGGGGCGCGGGGGACTGCGCGAGGGTGGGGCAGGTGCCGCACGTACCCACCCACCCCTGCGCGACGGAACCCCATACGACGAACGGACACCGTCCATGACCGCGTACCACCACGGCTCCCTCGCCGTGCAGGACCGAGTGGGCGTGCGGGACGCCGCCGCCCACGTGGGCCGCTCCATAGGCCCCGGCATCAAACCCGTCGCCGCCGCCTTCCTCGAACTCCAGCCCATGCTGGTCCTCGCCGCGGCGGCCCCCGACGGCCGCATGTGGACCTCGCTCCTCACGGGCGCCCCCGGCTTCGTACGGGCCACGGGACCGCACACCGTGTCCGTGGCCGTCGAGGACGCGTCCCACCCGGCCCGGGACCTCCCCGCGGGCACCCCCGTGGGCACGATCGCCCTCGACCCCCGCACCAGGCGCCGCATGCGCCTCAACGGCATCGCGTCCCCGTCCCCCCGGGGCCTCACCGTCGAAGCCGAGCGGGTCTTCGCCAACTGCCCCAAGTACCTCCAGAAGCGCGAGCTGTTGGACCCGGCCCCCGTTACCCCCGCCGCCGCCCCCGCCGCGCGGCGCACCCCGCACCTCACCCCCGACCAGCGGGCGTTCCTCCGCGCGGCCGACACCTTCTTCATCGGCACCGGCACCGCCGACGGCGTCGACGCCAGCCACCGCGGCGGCAACCCCGGCTTCGTCCGGGTCGCGTCCCCCTCCGAACTGACCTGGCAGGACTACCCGGGCAACGCGATGTTCCTGACCCTCGGCAACCTGGAGCGCGACCCCCGCACCGGACTGCTCTTCCTCGACTGGGAGACGGGCACCACGCTCCAGCTGACCGGTACGGCCCGTACCGACTACACCGACACGGGCCGCACCACCCGGTTCGCGGTCGACGAGGTCGTCGAGACCCCGGCGGCCAGCCCCCTCCGCTGGTCGCCGCCCTCGTACTCGCCCGTCAACCCTCCCGTACCGCAAGGAACACAGCAGTGACCGCAGTGCAGACCACCGCCCCCACCGGGCACCCCGCCCCGTCCCGCGCCCGCCCCCGCACCGCGGTCCCCGCGGCCCTCGCCGCCACCGCGCTGAGCACCCTCGCCCTCCTCGCGCTCGTCGGCATCGGGACCCTCCTCGACCAGCCCCTCCTGATACCCCCGCTGGCCGCGTCGATGGCCCTGGTGGCGGGCGCGCCCGAGCTGCCGCTCTCCCAGCCGCGCAGCGTCCTGGGCGGTCAACTCCTCTCCGCCGGGGCGGGCTTCGCGGTCCTCGCCGCCGCCGGTCCCGGCCCCTGGGCCGCGGCGGTGGCGGGCGGGCTCGCGCTCGGCGTGATGCTGCTCGCCCGCACCCCGCACTCGCCCGCCGCGGCCACGGCGGTGATCGTCGCCCTCCAGGCCCCGCCCGCCTGGCCCTTCCTCGGCCTGCTGGCCCTGGCCTCCGCACTGCTGGTCGCGGCGGGCGCGGCGGGCTCCCGCCTGACGGGCCGCCGCTACCCCACATATTGGTTCTGACCACGAACTTTCAGCCCCACTGCTCTAACCTCACTGAATGAACAAGGAGTTGCGAGTTGCCGCGTACGCCGTGTGCGTACGCGACGGAAAGATCCTGCTGGCCCGCTGGGTGGCGCGCGACGGCGCCAAGCGGTGGACGCTGCCCGGGGGCGGCATGGACCACGGGGAGGATCCGCTCGACACGGTGGTCCGCGAGGTCGCGGAGGAGACCGGCTACGCGCTGGAGCCGACCAGGCTGCTCGGCCTCGACTCCATCAAGCGCCAATACCCCCGCAGGCTGGGGACGTTCGCCGATTTCCAGGGGCTGCGCATCGTCTACGAGGGCCGGGTCACCGGCGGCGAACTGCGCCCGGAGCAGGGCGGTTCGACGGACCTGGCGGCCTGGCACGAACTCTCCGGCGTGGCCGCCCTGGAGCGGGTCGAGCTGGTCGACATCGGCCTCGACCTGTGGCGGGGCAAGCCCCCGCTGGGCCGCGCCGCCGAGCGCTACCGGGGGAGCACGACCACGTAGGCGGCGGGGTCCCGGTCCGTCGACGCCATCAGCGCGGTCCGCACGACGGTCGCCTGCTGCTCCAGGCTGTCGCGCAGCTTCTTCGGCGTGATGTGGACGACGGTGATGCCGAGCCGCTCCAAGTGCTCGCGCTTGCGCGCGTACTCCGACCATTCCCCGAGCTCCCGCTCGACCGCGTTGACGTCCTCGTCCTGCCTGGGCGCCCGCGTGTCCAGCTCGACCGCTACCGCCTGGTCGGGCCAGTACGCGTCGAGGCCCCCGAGGTGCGGGCCGCCGGGCAGCCGCAGGTCGACGTTCCAGATCGGGTCGGGCAGCCCGCAGGACCGCACCATCTCGTAGAGCCGGTCCTCGGCGATGGCCCGCCCCTCGGCGAGGATGGATTCCACGGCGTCCACCACGTGGGGCCGGCTCAGCAGCCTGGCCCGGGTCAACTCCCGTACCAGAGTGACCGGTTCGCAGTGCCCGCCCCGGACCGCCTCGGTCAGCAGCCGACGTACGGCATCGGCGTCGACCAGCTCGGCGACCGCGTCCGCGACCGCGCGCGGCACCGGTGCGACCGGCACCCCGGTGATCTCCTGCGCCCGCGGCACCGCGTGCGCCCGCACGAGCCGCGCGCAGCCGGTGGAGCGCAGGCGGCGGGTGCGGGGGACGAGGACGTCGATGTGGTCGAGCGAGCGCAGCGGGGGAGCGGAGGAGAAGCGGTGCAGGGCGAGGGCGGCGAGGCCGGTGATCACCGCGTCGGGCTTGCGGACGCCGTTCTCGCCGCACTGGCCGGGGACGGGGCCCTTCTCGCGCGCCGCCGCGTAGAGCAGCACGGCCTTCAGGCGCTCCTCGCTGGTGGGCGGGCCGGGGTGCAGCAGGTACACGCCGGGCAGGAACTGCTGCCAGGGGCCGCCGGGCCGGCACTGCGCCGAGGTCCGCGCGGCGGAGACCCCGTGCGCCTTGAGCTGGGCGGCGCTCAGCACGCGGCTCTGGACCTCGGAGAGGTGACGGAGGGGGCGGGGGGAGAGCGGGGTGTTGTGGTTCATGCGCGGGATATGCCGCTGTACGGGGCCCCGCTAACGCGTGTTACACGCTCGTCGACAAAACCGGACGTTCCCGTCCTAAAGTACGCACGTTCGACTGCCGAGGATCGCTGCGCGTGACGGGGTGGGGCGGCGAGCCGGTGGTGGGCTGGTCGCGCAGTTCCCCGCGCCCCTAAAGGGGCGCACCTGTGCCGGACGGGGCCGTTCCGCACAGGGCCCCGTCAGGGGCGCGGGGAACTGCGCGAGTAAGCCTCCACCGGCCCGCAGGGCACCGCCCCCGCCCGGCGGGCTCGCCACCCCGCCCGCCGCAGGCGAAAGGCGGCCCGCCCCGGGCGACGGGGCCCCGGGGGCGACGACGCCCCCGGGAACCCCGTCCCCGACCTACGCGCCCTGCGCGCGCAGCGCCCGCGCCAGGTCGTCCCGCGCTTCGAGCACCAGTCGCCGAAGCGCCGGCGCCGCCGACTCGTGCGCCGTCAGCCACGCGTCCGTCGCGGCCAGCGTCTCGGGGGACGCCTGGAGACCCGGGTACAGCCCCCGTACGACGTCCATGCCGATCTGGATGGACCGCTCGGTCCACACCCGCTCGATCGCGTCGAAGTACTTCGCCGCGTACGGCGCGATCAGCTCCCGCTGCGACGCCTGCACGAAGCCCGCGATCGTCGCCTCCACCAGCGCGTTGGAGAGCGCGTCCGACTCCACGACGGCCGCCCACGCCTGGGCCTTGACCGCCTCGGAAGGACGCGAGGCGAGGCACCGCACCTGGTGCCGCTTCCCTGACGCGGTGTCGTCGCGCGCCAGCTCCGCGTCGATCCGCGCCTCGTCCGCCCGGCCGTGCGAGGCCAGCGGCGACAGCAGCGCCCACCGCAGCTCCTGGTCGACGTCGAGCCCGTCGATCTTCGCGGACCCTTCGAGCAGCCCTTCGAGCAGCTGGAAGTCGGCGTCGGACGAGGCGACGGAGGCGAAGAAGCGCGCCCACGTCAGCTGGTGCTGGCTCCCCGGCTCGGCGCGCCGCAGCTCGGCCAGCGCCCCTTCGGCGAGCGCCCGCCCGCCCTCCTCGCGCCACGCGGGCACCACGTAGTGCACGAGCGCGGTCTGCGACCAGGAGTGCAGCATCTGGAGGACGCCGATGTCGCTCTCGCGGCCCGCGTGGGCCAGCACGAGGGCGATGAAGTCCCGCGCGGGCATCAGCGCGTCGCGCGTCAGGTTCCACAGCGCCGACCAGCACAGCGCGCGCGCCAGCGGGTCGGTGATGTCGCCCAGGTGCGCCCGCAGCGACTCCAGCGAGCCCGCGTCGAAGCGGACCTTGCAGTACGTCAGGTCGTCGTCGTTGACCAGGACCAGCTCGGGCCGCTCCCGGCCCGCCAGCTCCGGCACGACGGTCCGCGCCCCGGCGACGTCCGCCTCGGCGCGCGCGTAGCGCACCAGCGCGCCCTCGTCGTCCCGCCGGTACAGGCCCACGGCCACCCGGTGCGGGCGCAGCTCGTCGCCCTCCTGGAGCACCGCGAGCTCGGTGACGCGGCCCTCGGCGTCGTACGTCACCAGCGGCGTCAGCGAGTTGACCCCGGACGTCTCCAGCCAGGAGCGCGACCACGCCTTCAGGTCGCGGCCCGAGGTCTCCTCCAGGACGGACAGCAGGTCGCCCAGGCGCGTGTTGCCGTACGCGTGCCGCTTGAAGTAGCGCCGCGCGCCTTCGAGGAACGCGTCCCGGCCCGCGTACGCCACGAGCTGCTTGAGCACCGCCGCGCCCTTGGCGTAGGTGATGCCGTCGAAGTTGAGCTTGGCGTCCTCCAGGTCACGGATGTCGGCCGTGATCGGGTGCGTGGAGGGCAGCTGGTCGGCGCGGTAGGCCCAGGCCTTGCGGTTGTTGGCGAAGGTCACCCAGCCGTTGGTGAAGCGGGTCGCCTCGGTCATCGAGAAGGAGCCCATGAAGTCCGCGAAGGACTCCTTGAGCCACAGGTCGTCCCACCACTCCATGGTCACGAGGTCGCCGAACCACATGTGCGCCATCTCGTGCAGGATGACGTTGGCCCGGCGCTCGTAGGCGGCGGCGGTGACCTTGCCGCGGAAGATGTACTCCTCGCGGAAGGTGACGCAGCCCGGGTTCTCCATCGCGCCGAGGTTGTACTCGGGCACGAACGCCTGGTCGTACTTCCCGAAGGGGTAGGGGAAGTCGAAGTTGTCGTGGAAGAAGTCCAGGCCCTGCTTGGTGATCAGGAAGACGTCGTCCGCGTCGAAGTGCTTGGCCAGGCCCTTGCGGCACATCGCGCCGAGCGGGATCTCCAGGTCGCCGCGGCGGTAGGTGTCCGTGACGTGGTGGTAGGGACCGGCCACGACGGCCGTGATGTACGTGGAGATCGGCTTCGTCTCGGCGAAGCGCCACGTGTCGCCGTCCCGCGCCTCCTCGGCCCCGTTGGACCACACGGTCCAGCCGTCGGGCGCGGTCACCTCGAAGCGGAACGGAGCCTTGAGGTCCGGCTGCTCGAAGTTGGCGAACACCCGGCGCGCGTCGGCCGGCTCGTACTGCGTGTAGAGGTAGACCTCGCCGTCCTCCGGGTCGACGAAGCGGTGCATGCCTTCGCCGGTCCGGCTGTAGGCGCACTGCGCGTCCACGACCAGCACGTTCTCGCCCTCGGCGAGTGATTCCAGGGTGATGCGCGAGCCGTCGAAGACGGCCTTCGGGTCCAGCTCCGCGCCGTTCAGGGTCACCGCGCTCACGCTCGGCGCGAGCAGGTCGACAAAGGTCGACCCGCCCGCCGAAGCGCTGCGGAACCGGATCGTGGTCAGCGAGCGGAACGTACGGATGGCGTCGCCGCTCTCCCCGACCGCGGATCGCAGGTCGAGGGCCACGTCGTACCCGTCGACGGACAGCAGTTCGGCCCTCTCGCGGGCCTCGTCGCGGGACAGATTCTCACCGGGCACGGGCACTCCTTCGTGTCTCGTTCGAACAGCTTCGATCCTCCCACGTGACCTTTCGCGGGAATGTCCGGGCTGTCCGCCGGTGTTGCGCTCACCAAGTCCGACCCATGAGGAGAGAGATGTCCGAGAACACCGCGACGGACAGGACGCCCGTCGACTTCTGGTTCGACCCGGTCTGCCCCTGGGCCTGGATGACCTCCCGCTGGATGCTTGAGGTGGAGAAGGTCCGCGACGTCGAGGTCCGCTGGCACGTGATGAGCCTGTCGGTCCTCAACGAGGACAGGCTGGACCAGGTGCCCGAGGAGTACCGCGAGGGCCTGAAGCTGGCCTGGGGGCCGGTGCGGGTGGTGATCGCCGCGCAGCAGAAGCACGGCGACGCGGTCGTGGGCCCGCTCTACACGGCGCTCGGCAGGCGCTTCCACAACGAGGGCCGCGGCCCCGTGAAGGAGGCGGTCGCCGAGGCGCTGGAGGAGGTCGGCCTCCCGGCGGACCTGATCGAGTACGCCGATTCCGACGCGTACGACACCGAGCTGCGCGCCTCGCACCAGGAGGGCATCGACAAGGTGGGCCAGGACGTCGGCACGCCGGTCATCGCGGTGCCCGGCGCGGACGGCGAGCAGATCGCGTTCTTCGGGCCCGTCGTCACCCCCGCCCCCACGGGGGAGGCGGCGGCGCGGCTGTGGGACGGCACCCTGCTCGTCGCCTCGACCCCGGGCTTCTACGAGATCAAGCGGACGCGCACGGCGGACCCCAGCTTCGAGTGAGCCCCGCTGTCCGGCCCCGCGTCCGGGGCCCCCGCCCGGCCCCGGCACGGGGCCGGGCGGTCCGGAGGCCGGGAGCGGACGGGGCGGCGGGAGAGCGGTTCGGCGGGGGCGGTCCTGCGGGGTGTGGTCCGGCCGCGACGGGGCGGCCGGGTGTGTGTGGGGGGAACGGCGGGGTGGGAGCGGTGGGCTGGGTCAGCGGGGGCGGGCCGTCGTCATCCGGTGAAGTCCCAACCGGGGTCCAGCGCCACATCCTTCTGCTTCCGGCAGTGTGTGTAGTTCATGTATCAAGCATGGCAGGAGGGACTGACAGTCGAGCAGTCGTGATCCAGTCGAGAAACCGGGGTGCGCGAGCCGTTCGGCTGGATTAACCTGCGGGGCCCGTCGTCCCCGGGGCCCTCCGCAGGCCCCGACTGCCGTACGGAGAGTGAGGCCTCCGCATACCCTCCGTACAGCGGACGCTCCCCGTGGCGCTCCCGTCTCACGGGCCGCACGCTCCCCGACCGCCGCCGTCGCGCGACGAATCGGCCGGATCGACCGCAACCAAAGCGGCACGGACGCTGTCCCGGGCCCGGCCGGAGGGCCGGGGAGCCCGGCGGCCGCCGGAATCCGGCCCCCTTCTATGGTTGCTTCCCATGTGGCCAGGACAGCAGGACCGACAGCCGGATCCGTACCAGCCGCCCGAGCCCTCGGGCCGGGGGAGCGGACGGGCCGCCACCGTCGCGGTCGTCCTCGCGTCGGCCGTGGTCGTCGCGTGCGCGGTGACCGCCTGGCTGCTGCTGCGGGACGACGGTTCCGAGGACTCCGCGCGCCCCGGCCCCGCGCCCGCCCCGGCGGTCAGCGGGAACCCCCGTGCGGCGGACCCGGGGCTCAAGCCGGCCGTGTCCGGCTGGAAGACCGTGCTCGACGCGAAGCGGGGCGTCGCCTACGACGTGCCGCCCGAGTGGACCCGCAGGTCCGCCGACTGGGCCAGCTACGTCGCCGACGAGCGCGACCCGGAGGAGAAGCCGCTCATCGGCTTCTCCGCCACTGCGGTGTTCAAGGAGAAGTGGTGCCTGTCGGACACCGACCGCGACGGCCGCGACGAGGCCGCGTCGCTCGCCGAGACGGGGGTCCGCCGCGAGCAGGGCGCGCGCGACACCGAGGAGGCGGCGCGCGGCAGTTCGGCGCTCTGGGTGTACGGCGCGTACAGCCAGCCCGACAGGAAGAAGGTGGCCAACGGCCCGGTGGAGCGGTACACCACGCCGTCGGGGCTCAAGGGCACGGTGG
Source organism: Streptomyces sp. NPDC050504 (assembly GCF_044458065.1). Classification (NCBI taxonomy): domain Bacteria; kingdom Bacillati; phylum Actinomycetota; class Actinomycetes; order Kitasatosporales; family Streptomycetaceae; genus Streptomyces; species Streptomyces sp. NPDC050504. The sequence goes on from NZ_JBITHO010000002.1 coordinate 640,529, forward strand.
TGACGGCGACCTCGTCGGGCGTGCCGCGCGAGGGCCGCTGCGACACCGACGGCAAGGCGCTGGTCTTCGCCTTCGAGGACGGCACGGGCTCGATCGGCTCCTGGACCTTCGTCGGGGTGCGCGGAGTGGAGGACGAGGTGCCGGACGCGACGGTCCGCCAGGTGCTCAGCACGGTGCGGCTGACCGGCGCGAAGTAGCCCCCGCGTGCAGGAGGGCCCCCGCGAGTCACGTCCTCGCGGGGGCCCTCCGTCGTTCCGTCCGCAAGTGAAGGTTGAGAAGACGATCACGAGCAGGACGCTTCAGGTCCCGTGGGTCACGGGGTTCCCGTGGGTCACGGGGTGATGAGCGGCGTGCGCCCCTTGGCCTCGGTGTAGCGCTTCGCCACGTCCTGCCAGTTGACGACCTGCCACATGGCGTCGATGAAGTCGACCTTCTGGTTCTTGTACTGCAGGTAGAAGGCGTGCTCCCAGGCGTCGAAGACCAGGATCGGCACGGAGCCCTGGCCCACGTTGCCCTGGTGGTCGTAGACCTGCTCGACGATCAGGCGGCCGCTGACCGGCTCGTACGCGAGGACGCCCCAGCCGGAGCCCTGGGTCGTCGCGGAGGCCTTGGTCAGCTGCGCCTTGAACTTGGCGAACGAGCCGAAGGACTCGGTGATCGCGTCGGCCAGCTCGCCGACGCCGTCCGCGGCCGTCGGCTCGCCGCCGCCGCCGTCCTTCGGGCTGTTCATGTTGTGCCAGTAGATGGAGTGCAGGATGTGGCCGGAGAGGTGGAACGCGAGGTTCTTCTCCAGACCGTTGATGGCACCCCACTGGTCCTTGTCGCGCGCCTCTTCCAACTGCTCCAGGGTGTCGTTGGCACCCTTCACGTACGCCGCGTGGTGCTTGTCGTGGTGCAGCTCGATGATCTGCGGGTTGATGACCGGTTCGAGCGCCGCGTAGTCGTACGGAAGTTCAGGAAGCGTGTAAATGGCCATGTTCTCCGAGCCCTCCGACTGCAGTCTGCCTTATTGCAACCTATATGCAAGTGCAGGCTAGCAGCAGGAGGGTCATGGAGATCATCGGCCATTGGTCCTAGGGCGGCCCTAGGACTTACGGCAGCGCGTGCCGCAGCGGTGCGCCCTTCGCGTACCTGGCCACCTCCGCCGCCCCGATCCGCGCGGCCTTCTCCGCGACCGCCCGGCTCGCCCCCGCGAGGTGCGGCGTCAGCGTCAGGTTGGGCGTCGTCAGCAGCCGGGAGTCGGGCGACAGCGGCTCCTGCGGGTACACGTCGAGCGCCGCCGCCGCCAACTGCCCGCTCTCCAGCGCGTCGCACAGCGCCTCGTGGTCCAGCAGCGCGCCGCGCGCCGCGTTCACCAGCACCGCGCCCCTGGGCAGCAGCCCCAGCTCGCGCGCGCCGATCATGCCCCGGGTCTCCGGCGTCAGCCGGGCGTGCAGCGTCACGATCCGCGACCGGGACAGCAGCGCGTCCAGCGAGGGCGCCCGCATCCCGCGCACGTCGCCGCGCACGTAGGGGTCGTACACCTCCACCTCCGCGCCGAACGCGGCCAGTACGCGCGCCACCCGGCTGCCCACGGCCCCGTACCCGATGAGCCCGACCGGCGTGTCCTCCAGTTCGGGACCGCAGCGCTCGTAGGTGAACGCGTCGCCGTCCCAGATGCGCCGCTGGATCAGCGAGTTGTGCGCGTCGGGGATCCGCCGCAGCGCGGCGAGCAGCAGCCCGACGGTGAACTCCGCCGCGGCCGTGGCGTTGCGGCCCGGCGCGTGGCAGACCCGTACGCCGCGTTCCCGCGCGGCACGGACGTTGACGTTGGCGGTGTCGCCCCGGCAGACGACGAGCAGCCGGAGGTCGGGGGCCGCGGCCAGGACGCGTTCGGTGAACGGCGCCGCCTGGGTCACGCACACCTCGACCCCGTCGAGGGCGGCGATCAGCGCGTCCTCCGTACCGCTGGCCTCGTCCACCTCGGCGACCTTGCCGTGGGGCTCGACGGGCCAGGGGAGCGTGAGTTCGCGCAGTTCGAAGGCGTCGGGCAGGTCGTGGCGCAGTGCGTCGACGATGAGGGAGTTGAGGACGAAGTGGTCTCCTGCGGCCAGGATTCGCATCAACCGAGACTGAAACAGCGGCCGTTGGGCGTCAATCCCCGTGCAGCGGCGAGCTGCGATGTGGCCGGTACGGGGCCCCGCGCACGAACCCCCGGACCGCGAGGGAGGCGGTCCGGGGGTCCTGTGCGCACGAGGTCGCTACGAGCTGCGAGCGTAAGAGCTACGCGCCAAGAGTTACGCGCGCTCCGCCGCGTCCGCCGGACGCGTCCGCTGGCGCGCGTAGCCGACGGCGGCGAGCACCAGCGTCAGGATGCCCGTGGCGAGGAGCTGCTTCTGGGTGTCCTCCTGGCGCAGCATGAGGACGAACACCCCGGCCATCCCGGCCAGCGCGACCCAGGTGAGGCCCGGGTAGAGCCACATCTTCACGACCAGCTTCTCGGGCGCCTCGCGCTCCGTGCGGCGGCGCAGGATCAGCTGCGAGACGGCGATGAAGAACCACACCACGAGGATGATCGCGCCGATCATGTTGAGCAGCCACATGAAGATCGTGTCCGGGCTCCAGTAGCTGAGCAGCACGCAGCCGAAGCCGAAGACCGAGGAGAGCAGCACCGCGACGCGCGGCACGCCGCCGGAGATCGTGCCGATCGCCTTGGGGCCCTGGCCGCGCGCGACGAGCGAGGTGGCCATGCGGGACGCGCCGTAGATGTTGGCGTTCATCGCGGAGAGCAGGGCGATCAGCACGACGACGTTCATGATCTCGCCGGCGTTGGGGATGCCGAGGTGGTCGAGGGTGGCGACGTACGGACCGGCCTTGACGACGTTCGGGTCGTCCCAGGGCAGCAGCGTGACCACGACCGCCATCGAGCCGACGTAGAAGATCGCCACGCGCCACATCGCGGTGCGCACCGCGCTCGCCACTCCCTTGACGGGGTGCTCGGACTCGGCGGCGGCGATGGTGACGGTCTCCAGACCGCCGTACGCGAAGACCGAGGCGAGCAGGCCGACGATCAGTCCGTCGACGCCGTTGGGCAGGAAGCCGCCGTCGCCGGTCAGATTGGTCATGCCGGGCGCGTCGGCGTCGGAGCCCGGCAGGACGCCGAGGATCGCGAGGATGCCGATGACCAGGAAGAGGGTGATCGCGGCGACCTTGAGCGCGGCGAACCAGAACTCGAACTCGCCGAAGTTCTTCACGGCCGCGAGGTTGGTGGCGCAGAAGACCACCATGAAGAGGGCGACCCAGGCCCACTCGGGCGAGTCGGGGAACCAGCCCACCATGATCTTCGCGGCGCCGATGCCCTCCAGGCCGACGGCCACGCAGAGCAGGAACCAGAACGCCCAGCCCGCGGTGAAGCCGGCCCACGGGCCGATGGCGCGTTCGGCGTGCACCGAGAAGGAGCCGGACGCGGGGTTGGCCGCCGACATCTCGCCCAGCATGCGCATCACGAGCATGACGAGCAGGCCGGAGATGGCGTAGGCGACGACGATCGAGGGGCCGGCGGCGGCGATGCCCGCGCCGGAGCCGACGAACAGCCCCGCGCCGATGACGCCGCCGAGGGCGATCATCGACAGATGGCGCTGCTTGAGGCCGTGGGTGAGCGCCGAGTCGACCTTGTTCTCGCTTTTGCCGGTCGGCGGCGGGGGCGCGGAAGTCCGAGACATGGGCGTGCCCTGTTCACTAGCTGATACGGGTCATGGGCTGCTTGCGGGGGGTGCGGAAAGGCCCACAGTCTGGGGGCGCTCACCGCTCACAGGGAACAGCTGACCGGTATACGGACATTCGACTTACACAACGTGAAGAATCACGTACGACTCGTGCACATCTCCCGCACAAGTGACACCAGCAGCACCAGTCCGGTCGCCCCCGCCGACCACAGCACCTGCGGCCGGGCCGCGTCGTCGAGGAGCATCAGCACCAGCACGGCCGCCAGTCCCGCCAGCGTCACCCACGTCAGGTACGGGAACGCCCACATCCGCAGCGTCAGCAGCTCCGGGCTCTCGCGCTCGATCCGCCGCCGCAGCCGCAGCTGCGAGGCCGCGATCAGCCCCCACACGAAGAGCAGCACCGCGCCGACCGAGTTGAGCATGTAGAGGAAGACGGTGTCGGGCCACTTCAGATTGAGCAGTACGGAGACGAAGCCGAACGCCACCGACGCCAGCACCGCCCGCCGCGGCACCCCGCCGCCTGCCACCTTCAGCAGCCCCTTGGGCGCCTCCCCGCGCTCGGCCAGCGAGAAGACCATCCGGGACGAGCCGTACAGGTTGGCGTTGAGCGCCGACAGCAGCGCCACGAACACCACGATGTTCATGATCTGCCCGGCGGACGGCACCCCGATCTCGTCCAGCACCGTCACGTACGGGCTCAGGCCCGCCTTCTGCGCGGTCCACGGCAGCACGGTCACGATCACCAGCATCGAGCCGACGTAGAAGAAGAGGATCCGGAAGACCGCGCTGCGCACCGCCCGGCCCACCGCGCGCGCCGGGTCGTCGGTCTCGGCGGCCGCGATCGTCACGACCTCCAGGCCGCCGAAGGCGAAGACCACCGTGAGCACGCCCGAGACGACGCCGTCCCAGCCGTTCGGCAGGAAGCCGCCCTGACCCGTGAGGTTGGTCAGGCCGACCGGGTCGGTGTCCGGCAGCAGCCCGAAGACCGCCAGCAGTCCCAGGACGAGGAAGAGCACGATCGCGGCGACCTTGAGCGCGGCGAACCAGAACTCGAACTCGCCGAAGTTCTTCACCGCGGTGAGGTTCGCCGCCGTGAAGACCACCATGAAGACCAGCACCCAGGCCCACTGTGCGACCGCAGGCACCCAGCCGTGGGCGATCTGCGCGGCGGCCGTCGCCTCCACGGCGAGCACCACGACCAGCAGGAACCAGTAGAGCCAGCCGACGCTGAACCCGGCCCACCGGCCCAGCGCCCGCTCGGCGTGCACCGAGAACGAGCCCGACGCGGGCATCGCGGCCGACATCTCCCCGAGCATCCGCATCACCAGCATCGCCAGCGCGCCCGCCAGCAGGTACGAGACGACGATGCCGGGGCCCGCCACCGCGATGCCCGCGCCGGAGCCGACGAAGAGCCCCGCGCCGATCACCCCGCCGAGGCCCAGCATGGTCAGGTGGCGCTGCTTCAACCCGTGGGCGAGGGGTTCGGGGGCGGTGGTCGCGTCGTGCATGTGCGTCGGTGCTCGTCACTCTGAGAGTTATGGGGAACCTACAGTCTCCCCCTCTCCCTCCCGCCTCCGCAAAAACGATCACTCGTGGCGCCACCTCCAGTGACGAGCGTCACGCGGGGGAGGGGTGTGGGGGTGACAGTTGTGAACACTCCACCAACCGCCCGACGTCCGCTTTGTGGACGGCTGACGGTGATCGCGGCGGGGCCTTCGACTAACGTCACGGTGTTCACCGTCCCCACCGTCCCCAGTCCCCACCGCGGAGTCCCGATGAGCACTGCCTCGATCAACGCCCCCCGCTCCGGAGCGGTCCTCGCCGACCTCCTCCCGGCCGCCCGCGCCCGTGACATCGCGCTGGTCGTCGGCGGCGCCGCGCTCACCGGCATCGCCGCCCAGATCGCCGTCCCGGTCCCCGGCTCGCCCGTCCCGGTCACCGGCCAGACCTTCGCCGCGCTGCTGGTCGGCACCTCGCTCGGGGCCCGCCGCGGCCTGCTCTCGCTCGCGCTGTACGCGCTGGTCGGCATGGCGGGCGTGCCGTGGTTCGCGAACGGCACCTCGGGCTGGGGCGGCGCCTCCTTCGGCTACGTCATCGGCATGATGCTGGCAGCGGCCGCGGTCGGCGAGCTCGCCAGGCGCGGCGGCGACCGCTCGGTGCTGCGGACGGCGGGCACGATGGCGGTCGGCACCGCGATCACGTACGCGGTCGGCGTCCCCTACCTCGCGGCGTCCACCGGCATGTCGCTGAGCGCGGCGGTCGCGGCCGGGCTCACCCCGTTCCTGATCGGCGACGCGCTCAAGGCCGCGCTGGCGATGGGCGCGCTGCCCGCCGCGTGGAAGCTCCTCGGGCGCCGGGGCTGACGCCTCAGGAGCCGCCGGCCCCCGGGCCGATGTTGTAGTTCCGCCTGAAGAGGTTCGCCGGGTCGTACGTCGACTTCAGCCCGGCGAGCCTCTTCCGCGCTTCCGGGCCCCCGTACAGCCCCTCGGTCCCGTGCTCCCCGCCCCCGAACGCGTAGTTCAGCAGCCGTCCCAGCACGTGCGGGGCCAGCCCCGCGAAGACCTCCGCGTGCACCGCCCGTACGGCCGCCGCGTCCGTGCCCTCCAGCGGGGAGAGCACCAGCAGCGAGTAGCGCGCCTCCCGGTGCGGTACGGAGTTGGGCGCCGCGGGCTCCGCCGACAGCGCCCCGCCCAGGTGGTTGATCTTCAGCACGTGCATCGAGCCGGCCCCGGGCCCGGTCAGCTCCAGCGCCCGCACCGCCGCGTCCGGGTCCAGCGCGCCCAGCGCCACGGCGTCGCCGAGGTAGGCGTGCGGGAAGGGCGGGTCGCTGTGCACGGTGTGCGAGTCGGTGTACGGCATCTCGCGCAGCTCGTCGTTCAGTACGGTCCCCAGCGCGCGCAGCGGCGCCACCAGCCGCTCGCCCTCCGCCGCGCTCCCGGTGAACGTCAGGTGCACGGAGACGACGTGGCGCCCGCGCAGGTGCGGCGGGAGGACGGGCAGGTCCGGGTGGACGAGGGAGGAGAGCGTCGAGGAGACCGCGTCGGGCAGCCCCTCGGTCCACGCCAGGTAGCCCCGTACGACCTCCTCGCCGTGCTCGGCCCCGTCGAACCGGAGCATCCCGCCGTACAGCCGGGGGACCTCCACGAGGCCGACCTCGATCGCGGTGACCACGCCGAGGTTGGCGCCGCCGCCCAGCAGCCCCCACCACAGCTCGGGGTCGCTGCCGGGGGTCACGCGCCGCGGCCGCCCGTCGGCGGCCACGAACTCCACCGCCCGCGCGTGGTCCGCGGTGTAGCCGAAGCGCCGCGCCATGATCCCGAGCCCGCCGCCGAGCGTGTACGAGACGGCGCCCACGCTCGGCGCCGAGCCGTTCAGCGGGGCGAGGCCGTGCTCGGCGGCGGCCTCGACGACCCGGCCCCAGCGGGCGCCCGCCTCGATGCGCGCGGTGCGGGTCGCGGGGTCGACGCGCACCGCGTCCATCCGCCGCGTGGAGATCAGCACCCCGCCCTCGCTCGCGCCCGGCAGCCCGTGCCCGGTGGCCTGCACGCCGACGGGCAGGCCGCGCCCGGCGGCGTACGCGACGGCCGCGCGCACCCCTTCGGCGTCGGTGACCGCGAAGACGGCGTCGGGCCGCTGGACGAACCCGGTCTGGAAGCCCGCCAGTTCGTCCGCGTACCCGGCGTCGCCCGCGCGGAGCACCACCGTCCGCCCGTCAGCGTGCTCACTCGTACCGCGCGTGCCCGCCGTGCCGGTCCTGCTGCTCGTGTCGCTCGTGCCGCTGGTGCCGCTCATGGGAAAGCTCCCCGTCCAGGTCGTCGTGCTGTCTGACACGGAGAGCTTCCCGCTCAAACCTGACAGGGTCCGTCAGGTTTACTTCCGTCCGCCGATCCTCCTACCGGTCCTTGCGGGGCCGGGAGGTCCACCAGACCCCGGCGGCGCCGAGCACGAGGAGACCGGCCGCGGCGAGCGCGAGCGGCAGCGTGCCGTCCGGCGCGCCGGTCGACGGCAGCGCGCCCGGCTTCGGCGGTGCGGGCTTCGCGCTCCGGTCGGGTCCGAACGGGACGTTCTCGGTGCCCAGCAGCAGCGGGGTGTCGGGGGCGTTGGGCGTCGGCGACGTCGTACCGAACGCGACCGGGCCCTGCTGCCAGATCAGCTGCTCGGTGGTGCCGACGGTGACGGGCAGACAGATCTTGCCGGTCTTCTTGAGGTCGTACGTCGCCGAGACCGCGTACGAGCGGTCCTTGCCGGCCGCGAGGTTGTCCAGGACGCAGGCGAACCCGCTGTTGGAGCCCTTGGGCAGCCGGGCCCCGGGGATCCGCACGCACCCGTCGACCGCGTCGATCCGCAGCCCGTCGAAGCCGACGACGGAGAGCGTGACCGGGCCGCTGGCCTTCGTGCCGCCGTTGCGGACCTTTGCGTTCAGGGTGGTCTTCCCCGTCTTGTTGTCCACCTCGATCCGCTGCGGCAGCTCGGTGGTGACCTTGAGCCCGGGAGGCGCGGAGGGACCCGGCTTTCCGCCCTGGCCGCTGCCCGGCGCCGGATCGTCGGCCGAGGCCGATCCGAAAGGCACGAAGAGAAGGATCAAAAACGCCGACATTAATGTGGCGACCAACGACCCAATGGGTGACCCAGAACGTTTGCTGTGCATTTCCCAACCCCCTTGTGGCGTCGGATTGCGCCGGTCAGGAAAGGGTTCCACAAGATTCCGTCGAACTATGCTTTCCTCGCGATAAGTTCAGTTGTCTTTCCTGGTCGTGGGGGAATTCTTCGGGTTCCGGGAGGTGGGAGTAAATGCCGGGGCAATTCGATGGACGTGGGCGCGGTGGGGTTCGGGGAATGCTTGTGGCCGACCGTTACAGGCTGGACTCCGCAATTGGCCAGGGAGGAATGGGGAAGGTGTGGCGCGGGGTGGACCGCGTACTGGACCGCGCCGTCGCGATCAAGGAAATGCGGATGGACGGCCTGGACGTGGAGGACAGCCGGATCCGCCGCGAGCGGACCATGCGCGAGGCGCGGGCCACCGCGCGGATCGACCACCCGAACGTGGTGCGCGTCTACGACGTGGTGCAGGAGGGCGACCGGCTGTGGATCGTGATGGAGCTGGTGCGGTCCCGCTCCCTCGAACAGGTCATCGCGGCGGACGGCCCCCGCTCGGTGCGGGAGGCGGCCCGCATCGGCCTCGGGCTGGCGGCCGCGCTGCGGGAGGTGCACGCGGTGGGGGTGCTGCACCGGGACATCAAACCGGGCAACGTCCTGCTGGGCCCGACGGGCCGGGTGGTCCTCACGGACTTCGGCATCGCGGCGATGGAGGACGCGCAGCAGCTGACGGCGGTCGGGATGCTGGTGGGCTCGCCCGACTACATGGCGCCCGAGCGCGTCGGCGGCAGGCCCCAGGGCCCGCCGTCCGACCTCTGGTCGCTCGGCGCGACGCTGTGCGCGGCGCTGGCGGGCAGGTCCCCGTTCTCCCGCGCGACGACCCTCGCCACGCTGCACGCGGTGCTGTACGAGGAGCCGGAGATCCCGGAGGAGGCGGGACCCCTGGCCCCCGTCCTGGCGGCGCTCCTCCTGAAGCCCCCGGAGTCCCGGCCCACGCTGGAAGCGCTGGCGGAGGCGCTGACCCCACTGGCGACCCCACTGGCCGGGGGCCCGTCCCCGGAAGCCCCGGCGCCGCAGCCGCGTTCGGACGCGGACGACCCGGGGGAGCCCGCGCCGGGCCCCGGGGAGCGGGAGGGACCCGCACCCCCGCGCGACCCCGACACCACGCCCCTGACCCCCGCCCGCGAAGCCCCCACCGGACCCGGCGAACCCACCGCCCCCACCGGACCTGCGGCCTCCACCACCCTCACTGGCCCCACCGGACCCGCCGCCCCCAAGCCCCCCGCCCCCGACCCGACCCCCACCCACCCCCTGCGCACTCAATCCCCCCGCCAGCCCCGCCAGCCCCGTCGTCCCCGGCCCCTCCTGACCGCCGCCCTCGCCCTCACCGCCGCAGCCGCGGCCGCCGCCGCCGCCGTCGTGCTGGCCCTCACCGCCGACGACCCGAGCGCTCCCACTCCCGCCTCCACCCCCGAAGCCGGCGCCTCCCGCGCCCCGACCGTCGCGGGCACCGCCCGACCCCCGACCCCGTCCCCGACCCCGTCCTCACCCCCAGCCTCAGCCTCACCCTCACCCCCGGCCTCGACCCCGCCCCCCACCGGCGCGTCGCAGGCGCCAGGCGCCCGCAACGAGACCGGCTTCTCCTGGGCCCCGCCCCCCGGCTGGACCCGCAGCGCCAAGAGCCCGTCCAACGTGCACTACCACTCGCCCGACGGCACAAAAGAGATCGCCGCCTCGTACGCACTCGCACGAGGCGGCGATCTCCTGCCGCAGTGGGAAAACTTCGAACGGGGCTCCCACGACGTCCCCGGCTACCGCAGGATCCGCCTGGAGCGGACCACCTTCCGGGGCGGCCCCGCCATCGTCTGGGAGTACGCCTTCCTCAAGGACGAGCAGGACGCCACCCCCTGGAAGGGCCGCCAGCTGGGCTTCAACTCCGGCGGGAAGTCGTACCAGATCAACATCTGGTACGAGACCGCCACCGAGCCCCTGGCCCTGCGCACCTACGACTTGGTGACGGAGTCCTTCACGCCGCTCTGATCCCCGTCCAGGGGACCGCGACCGGCCCCGGTCCGCTCCCGCACCACCGCGACCACGATGACCAGCGCCGCCACGGCCAGCGAGAGCACCACCTGCTCGCGGGCGTCACCGCCCTGGTAGAGCATGTAGCCGATGACGAAGGTGATCATGCCGATGGTCAGCCACGTCAGGTACGGGAAGAGCCACATCCTCACGACGAGCTTCTCCGGCGACTCGCGCAGGATGATCCCGCGCATCCGCAGCTGCGTGCAGCAGATCACCAGCCACACGAACAGCGCGACCGCGCCGGAGGAGTTCAGCAGGAAGGTGAAGACCGTGTCCTTGAAGGCGTAGTTGAAGTACACCGCGACGAAGCCGAAGGCCACCGACGCGAGGATCGCCGCCGTCGGCACGCCCCGCGCGTTGGCCTTCGCGAACGCCTTCGGCGCGTCGCCGCGCTGGCCGAGCGAGAACGCCATGCGGGAGGCCGTGTACAGGCCGGAGTTCAGACAGGACAGCACGGCCGTCAGCACGATCACGTTCATGACCTGCCCGGCGTGCGGGATGCCGATCGAGTTGAGCGCGGCGACGTACGAGCCGTCCTTCACGATCTCCGGGGAGTCCCACGGCATCAGCGTCAGCACGACGAAGATCGAGCCCAGGTAGAAGACCGCGATGCGCCAGATCACGCTGTTCGTCGCCTTGGTCACGGCCCGCTGCGGGTCCTCGGACTCGCCCGCGGCCAGCGTCACGATCTCGCTGCCCATGAAGGAGAAGACGACCATCAGCACACCGGTCAGGACGGCCCCGTACCCCTTGGGGAAGAAGCCCCCGGAATCGGTCAGGTGGGCGAACCCGGCCCCCGGGTTGTCCGAGCCCGGCAGCACGCCGAACACGGCGAGCAGGCCGATCACCACGAACGCGCCGATCGCCACGACCTTGATCCCGGCGAACCAGAACTCGAACTCGCCGTACGACGAGACGGACGCGAGGTTCGTCGCGGTCAGCACCACCATCACGATGAGCGCCCAGGCCCACTGCGGCACGGCCGGGATCCAGCCCTCCAGGATCACCGCGCCCGCGGTCGCCTCGACGGCCAGCACGACGACCCAGAAGAACCAGTACAGCCAGCCGATGGAGAACCCGGCCCAGCGGCCGAGCGCCTGGTCGGCGTAGGTGGAGAAGGAGCCGGACGTCGGCCGCGCGGCGGCCATCTCACCGAGCATCCGCATCACGAAGACGACCATGACGCCGACGAGCGCGTACGAGAGGAGGATCGCCGGGCCAGCGGCGGCGATGCCGGATCCGGACCCCACGAAGAGGCCGGCCCCGATGACACCGCCGATGGCGATCATGGAGAGGTGACGGTTCTTGAGACCGGCCTGGAGACCGCCGGAAGGCTGCGGATTACCGGGGTCTCCGGCCGTACCGCCTTCCTTCGCAAGGGTGGGCTGCGAGGTCATGGACGATTCCTTACGTGTTCGAGTCGCTCGGGTGACGAGCCCGTACATGGGAACCCGGGACCGGCTTGGGACGAAAGACCCCGTTTCCGGATCGTTGTACGGGGCCCGGCTCCAGGCTGGGGCCCGACCCCGCTGACCGCTACCCGGAGATCGCCGTGCCACACTCGGAACCATGCGCGTGTACCTCGGATCCGACCATGCCGGTTACGAACTCAAGAACCACCTCGTGGAGTGGCTCAAGGCCCACGGCCACGAGCCCGTCGACTGCGGTCCCCACATCTACGACGCCCAGGACGACTACCCGCCGTTCTGCCTGCGCGCCGCCGAGAGGACGGCCGCTGACCCGGAGTCCCTGGGCATCGTGATCGGCGGCTCCGGCAACGGCGAGCAGATCGCCGCGAACAAGGTGAAGGGCGTCAGGGCCGCCCTCGCCTGGAGCGAGCAGACGGCCGCGCTCGGCCGCGAGCACAACGACGCCAACGTCGTCGCGGTCGGCGGCCGGATGCACACCGTCGAGGAGTCGACGAAGTTCATCGAGATCTTCCTGAGCACGCCGTACTCCGGCGAGGAGCGCCACACCCGGCGCATCGAGATGCTCTCGGCGTACGAGACGACCGGCGAGCTGCCCCCGATCCCGGCCCACCACCCGCAGCAGGACGCCTGACGCCCGATGCCTGAAGGGCACACCATCCACCGGCTGGCCGCCGACTACCGGGAACGGTTCGGCGGCCGGCCCGTTCGCGCGAGCAGCCCGCAGGGCAAGTTCGCGGACTCGGCGGCGCTGCTGGACGGCTCGGTCCTGGAGACCACCGAGGCGCACGGCAAGCACCTCTTCCTCGGCTTCCCGCGCGACGAGTGGGTCCACATCCACCTCGGCCTGTTCGGCAAGGTGAACTTCGGCGGGGCGCCCGTGCCGCCGCCCACGGACACGGTCCGGCTGCGGCTCGCCAACCCCGAGGCGTACGTGGACCTGCGCGGACCCACGACGTGCGCGCTGCTCGCGGACGGCGAGAAGGCCGCGATACACGACCGCCTCGGCCCCGATCCGCTGCGCCCGGCCGACGACGGCGAGCGGGCGTGGGCCCGCGTCTCCCGCTCCCGCACGACGGTCGCGGCGCTCCTCATGGACCAGAAGGTCGTCGCGGGCGTCGGCAACGTCTACCGCGCGGAGGTCCTGTTCCGCCACGGCATCGACCCCTACCGCGCGGGGCGCGACCTGACGCGGCGCGAGTGGGACGCGATCTGGACGGACCTGGTGGGGCTGATGGCGGAGGGGGTCCGCCTCAACCGCATCGACACGGTCCGCCCCGAGCACACGCCCGAGGCGATGGGCCGGCCGCCCCGCGTGGACGACCACGGCGGCGAGGTGTACGTCTACCGCCGCGCGAACCTCCCGTGCCTGATCTGCCACACGGAGATCCGCACGGCCCCCCTGGCGGCCCGCAACCTCTTCTGGTGCCCGAGCTGCCAACAACCCTGAGACGGACCGCGGTTCCGCCGCGCGGGCCGTTCCCCGCGCCCCTTTAAGGGGCGCGGGGAACGGCGCGAGGGTGGGGCACACGCGCAACGTACCCACTGCCCCGCAGGGCCCCGCAGGGTTTCGGGAAGGGGCGGGGTGGGGTGCTGCCCGCCGCAGGCGAAAGGCGCCCGCCCCGTGCAACGGGAACCCGCGCCGCCCGGCACCCCGCCCCCCCCCGGGGCGAACGGCTCCGTCAGAAGCCGTGCGGAAGCCAGGGCGCCACGTCGGAACCGAACGCCCGCGCCGTTTCGACGAGCGCCCCCTCCCGAACCTCCCGCACCCGCCCCGCCGCGGCCAGCGACGAGAGCGACACCCCGCCCAGGTACGCCGCCCCCAACTCCCGTACCGACAGGGCGAGGTCCGCCGCGTCGGACGTCCGCTCGCACGACGCCCCCTTCGCGTCCCCGCTCAGCCGCCACCGCCCCGCGTTCCACGGGCAGAACGCGTCCTCGACGTCGAGGACCACGTCCACCGGCGTCCGGTAGGTCCGCGCCTGGAGCGCCGCGCCCAGCTCCACGAGCCGCACGTGCAGCGAGTCCCGCAGCCGCAGCCCGGCCCGCCGCACGTCGGAGACGAGGTGCTGCACCGCGTCGTCCGACGGCCGGTTCCGCGCGGAGACCCGGGCCGTCAGGTCGACCGAGCACAGGAAGCGCCACAGCGCCGCGTACCCCGCCGGGTCGAGCGCGTCGAGGTCCGAGACCTGCACCGTGCCGTCGGGCGAGCCCAGCGCCCACTCGGGCTTCACGGAGTACAGCGCGTACCCCACGACCTCCCCGTCCCGCTCCGCGAGCACGCACTGGAGCGGCGACGCGCCCCCGCGCTCGCCCGGCGGGTCGAGGAAGGGCAGCGCCTCCCAGCCCGGCGTGCGGGCGAACGCCCCGGGGCGCCGCGCCACCTGCCGCGCGTACACCTCCTCGGTCGCCGCGCGCACCGCCGGATCGCCCGGGTCCGCGTACCGCACGCGCACCGCGTCGGTGCCGTCGGGCACGTTCAGCCGGGTGCGCACGGTGTCGATCTCCACGTACATCTGCTGCGTGGCGATCCCGTACCCGAAGCGCCCGTAGATCGCGGGCTCGGACGCGGTCAGCACGGCCACCGACTCGCCGCGCTCGCGCACGTCGTCGAGCTGGCGCCGCATCATCGAGGTGAGCAGTCCGCGCCGCCGGTGCGTCGCCGCGACGCCCACCATCGTCACTCCGGCGACGGGCAGCAGCGCCCCGCCGGGCACGGTCATCCGGAAGGAGAAGGCCCCGGCCGTCGCGACGCACTCGGCGCCGTCCCAGACGCCGAGCGAGCGCTCGGGCTCGGTCAGCGCCTCCCAGAGCTCCTTCTCCTCGTCGGCCTCGGGCACCCCGCCGAAGGCGCGCTCCAGCGTGGCGTACCACGGCTTCCATTCGGACGGCTCCAGCACCCGCAGCTCTGTTGTCATATGCCATCCCTATCAGGGGGTACGTAGATGAAGCGACCCGATTTCGAACGCAATGTCTCGGGGGTACCCCTGCACGGACGGCCTAGGGGTGGATAAGGTCCCCGCAATGGCCAAAGGTGCTGCGACAGACTCCTTCAAGGCCCGGACGCGCAGGGCGCTGCACCGGGCCCGCGTCGCCGTGCGCAAGTCCGGGGTCGACTACTTCAGGGGCGACGGCTCCGACTGGATCGCGTTCGCCGGGCTGCTGCTGACGATCCCGGCGATCACCCTGGCCACCCTCGCGACGCCCGTGTGGTGCGCGCCCACCGCGCTCGTCCTGCCGATCGTCGCGGGCGGACTGCTGCTGCGCCCGGCCAGCCTGCTGGGCCTGTACGCGGCGGCCGCGGTCGCGCTCATCGTGGAGTCGGTCAAGCTCGGCCCGTACACCGAAGGGGCGCCGACGGTCACCCCCGGCACGGTGCTGACCGTCGCGGCCTGCGGCTTCTTCGGGCTGCTCATCGCGCAGTTCAGGGCGCGCGTCGGGGTGCCCTGGCGGCGCGGCGGCACCATGCTGTTCGACCTGCGCGAACGCATCAGGGTGCAGAGCGCGCTGCCCAGGCTGCCCGGCGCCTGGCACCGCGAGATGGCGCTGCGCCCGGCGGGCGGGCAGTCGTTCTCCGGGGACTTCGTGGTGGCGGCCAGGACGAACGGCGGACGCACCCTGGAGGTCGTCCTCACCGACGTGTCGGGCAAGGGCATGGACGCGGCCTCCCGCGCGCTGCTGCTGTCCGGGGCCTTCGGCGGGCTGCTCGGCTCGCTGCCGCCGCACGGCTTCCTGCCCGCGGCCAACGGCTATCTGCTGCGCCAGGACTGGGACGAGGGCTTCGCCACCTCGATCCACCTGGTCCTCGACCTGGAGTCGGGGGACTACGAACTGCTCTCGGCCGGCCACCTGCCCGCGCTCCAACTGCACGCGGGCAGCGGCCGCTGGGAGGAGATGGACGCCGAGGGTCCGCTGCTCGGGGTGTACGACGGGGCGGAGTTCCACCCGGTCAAGGGCACCCTGCGCCCCGGCGACGTGCTGATGCTGTTCACCGACGGCCTGGTCGAGGCCGCCGACCGGGACATCGCCGAGGGCATCGACCGGCTCACGGGCGAGGCCGACCGCTATGTGGCGACCGGATTCGAGGGGGCGGCCTGGCACCTGATCGAGGCGTGCGCCAAGGACGTCAACGACGACCGCGCGCTGCTCCTGATCAGCCGCCGGGCCTGATCCCCCCGTTCGCCGCCCGCCGCGTCAACCGACGGAGGTCACTTCGCCGGTACGGGTGGATTGCGGAGCACCCGTGTCCGAACCGTCGCCCCCGTCGCCCCCGCCGTCCCGGCCGCCCGGCAGCAGCCGCGCCAGCCAGTGCGCGCGCCCGGCGGCCAGCGGCCCGAGCACCGCGAGGATCAGGACGTACCCGGCGATGAAGGGCGAGAGCCTGGAGTCGAGGCCCGCGCCCGCCGCCATGGTCGCCAGGATCAGCGCGAACTCGCCGCGCGCCAGCAGCGTCGTCGAGATGTTCGCGGCGGGCCCCGCCCCGAAGCCGTACACCCGCGCGGCGGCGAGCCCCGCCAGCACGTTCATCGCGAGCGTCACGGCCACCGCGGCGAGCACCGGCCAGAGCACGACGGGCAGGTCGCCCGGGTCGATGGAGAGGCCGAACGCGAAGAAGAAGATCGCGCCGAACGCGTCCCGCAGCGGGTGGACCAGCGTGCGGATCCGGTCGCCCGACGCCGTGCTGCCGAGCATCAGGCCGACCATGAACGCGCCGATCGCGTCCGCGACGCCGAACCACTCCGAGACCCCGGCGACGAAGACGGCCGCGCCGAGGAAGGAGATGACGAGCAGCTCGTCGTCCTTGGTGTTGATGAGGCGGCTCACGACCCGGGTGCCGTAGCGGGCCGCGAGCGCGAGCAGCAGCAGGAAGCCGAACGCCTTGCCCGCGTCGAGCACGGCGGCCGAGAGGCTGTCGGCGCCGGAGAGGATCGGCTGGAGGGCGGCGAGGTAGAGCGCCAGGAAGACGTCCTCGACCACGATGATGCCGAGGACGGGTCTGGTCTCGGGGTTGCCGAGCCGCCCCAGGTCGACCAGGACCTTGGTGACGATCGCGGACGAGGAGATGCCGAGCACCCCGGCGAGCACCAGCGCCTCGGAGGTCCCCCAGCCCATCGCGAAGCCGAAGGCGAGGCCCGCGCCGACGTTCAGCGCGAGGTAGGCGCCGCCGGCGAGCGCCATCTTGCGGCCGCCGGTCCTGAGGTCGTCGAGGTGGAACTCCAGGCCCAGGTAGAAGAGGAGCAGGACCAGGCCGAGCGCGGAGAGCATCTCCAGCTCGTGCGGGTCGGAGACGAGCACGATCCCGGGCGTGTGGGGGCCGAGGAGGATCCCGGCCAGGATGAAGAGCGGGATGGTCGGCAGGCCGATGCGGCCGCCGAGACGGGCGAGGAAGGCGGCGGCGAGGAAGGCGCCGCCCATGGCGATGAGGGTGTCCGCGTGTCCGATGGGCCTGTTCCTCCTGTACGTCAAGAGAGGGTCAAGGGAGCGTCAAGAAGACGTCAGTAATTAGTTTACCGAATGATTTACGGAAGAACGATGGTGGGGTTTCCCCCACCATGAACAGGGAAGCGCGCGCCATGGTCCGCGTACCCCCCGGATCCGTAGCGTCTAAGCCATCGACCAGCACGAACGGCTAAAAGGGGAACGGACACCATGGGGCTGCGACGCGGCAAGCGGAACCGGAACGACGGAGCGGACCAGTACGGCGGCACCGCCGGATCCGGCCACCCCACCGCCGCCGTCGAACTGCGCGGCGTCCGCCGCCAGTACGGCAGGGGAGGCTCCGCCGTCCACGCCCTGCGCGGCATCGACCTCGTCCTCGAACGCGGCAGCTTCACCGCCGTGATGGGCCCCTCCGGCTCCGGCAAGTCCACCTTCCTCCAGTGCGCCGCCGGCCTCGACCAGCCCACCGCCGGATCCGTCCGCCTCGGCGGCACCGAGATCACCGGCATGAACGAGAACCGGCTCACCGAACTGCGCCGCACCCGGCTCGGCTTCGTCTTCCAGGCGTTCAACCTGCTGCCCTCGCTCACCGTCGAGCAGAACGTCCTGCTCCCGATGCGCCTCGCGGGACAGCGGCCCGACAGGCGCCGCGCCGCCGAAGTCCTCGGCCAGGTCGGACTCGGCGACAAGGGCGGGCGCCGCCCCGCCGAACTCTCCGGCGGCCAGCAGCAGCGCGTCGCCCTCGCCCGCGCCCTCGTCACCCGGCCCGACGTGATCTTCGGCGACGAGCCCACCGGCGCCCTCGACACCACCACGGCCGGCGAGGTCCTCGCCCTGCTCAGGAACGCCGTCGACGCCCTCGGCGCCACCGTCGTCATGGTCACCCACGACCCCGTCGCCGCCACCTACGCCGACCGCGTCCTGTTCCTCGCCGACGGCCAGATCGCCGACAGCCTGCCGCGCACCACCGCCGACCAGGTCGCCGCCCGCATGGCCGCCCTCACCGCGCGCTTCGCGGCCCCCTCCGCCGCCCACGCCCACCCCCACACCTACGCCGGAGCGGCAGCCTGATGTTCCTCCCCAACGGCCTGGCCCGCGCGGCGGTCCGCTTCAAGCCCTCCGCGTTCGTCGGCACGTTCGTGGCCCTGTTCCTCACCTCGACGATCGTCGCCGCCTGCGGCATCCTCCTGGAGACCGGCATACGCGCCACCGCCCCCGCGGGCCGCTACGCCGCCGCGCCCGTGGTGGCCGCCGCCGACCAGCAGGCGCACTACACGACCGGCTCGGGCGAGGACAGGACCGAGATGTCCGTCCCGTACGGCGACAAGGCCCGCCTCGACAGCGCGGTGGTCGCCAAGGCCGCGGCCGTCGAAGGCGCCGCCCGCGCCGTCCCCGACATCGCGTTCCCCATCACCCTCGTCAGCCGCGGCGGCGCCCCGCTCACCGCCCACAACTGGGCCTCCACCGCCTTCACCGGCGAGCGCGCCCAGCACGGCACCCCGCCCCGCACCGGCGAGATCGCCCTCCCCGCCGCCACCGGCGCCAAGACCGGCGACCGCGTCCGCGTCGACACGCCCACCGGCGTCCGCACCCTGCGCGTCGCCGCCCTCACCGGCTCCGACGCCGCCCACTTCGCCGACGCCGACGCCGCCCGCGTCTCCGGCCACCCCCGCCAGATCGACGCCGTCGCCGTCCTCCCCGAGCCCGGCACCGGCGCCAAGACCCTCGCCGACCGCGTCGAGAAGGCGCTCAAGGGCACCGGCGCCAAGGTGTACGAGGGGAAGGACCGCGGCACCGTCGGCGAGCCCGCCCTCGCCTCCGCCAAGGAACTCCTGACCGGCATCGGCGGCTCCTTCGGCGGCATCGCCGCCATGGTCGCCGTCTTCACCGCGGCGGGCACCGTCGCCCTCTCCGTCGGCCAGCGCGCCCGGGAGTTCGCCCTCCTGCGGGCCATCGGCGCCACCCCGCGCCAGCTGCGCCGCTCCATCGCCACCGAGGCCCTGCTCGTCGCGCCCCTCGCGGGCGCGCTGGGCAGCCTGCCCGGCATCGCCCTGGCCACCTGGTGGTTCGGCCAGCTCCGCGACAAGGGCGCGATCCCCGGCACCGTCGACCTCACGGTCTCCGCCCTCCCGCCCCTGGCCGCCACCGCGGCGGCCGTCCTCACCGCCCTCCTCGCCGGGTTCTGCGCCGCCCGCCGCCCCGCCAGGACCAAGCCGGGCCAGGCCCTCGCGGAGTCCGCCGTGGAACGCCGTACGACCGGCTGGGTCCGCACCGGCTTCGGCGTCGCCGCCCTCGTCGGCGGCACCGTCTTCGCGGGCGTCGCCGCCCAGGAGACCGGCGAGGACGCCGCCAACGCCGCGCTCGGCGTCGTCATGCTCTACATGCTCGCCGTCGCCCTCCTCGGCCCGCTGATCGCCCGCCTGTGCGCCGGACTCTTCGGCCTGCCCCTGCGCGGCGGCGGGGCCTCCGCCTCGCTCGCCGCCGCCAACTCCCGCAGCAACTCCCGCCGCCTCGCCTCCGCGATCACCCCGATCGTGCTCGCCATGGCCTTCTCCTCCACCCTCGTCTTCATGCACTCCAGCGAGGAGCGGGCCCGCGAGAACCAGCAGCGCGAGGGCATCACGGCCGACCGCGTCGTCACGGGCGCCCTCACCTCCGACGCCACCGCCCGCGCGGCCGACACGCCCGGCGTCACCGCCGCGGTCGGACTGCTGCGCACCTCCGTGGTCGCGCCCTCGATCAGCGTCGGGGAACGGGGCCTCCAGACCAGGAGCGCCCAGGGCTTCACCGGCACGGCCGCCGACCTGGCCCGGGTCCAGGACCTGGGCGTCGGCAAGGGCTCCCTCACCGCCCTGACCCCCGGCTCCCGCACGGTCGCCATCGGCGACAACCTCGCCGACGCCGCCCGCGTCTCGGTCGGCGACCGCATCGAGCTCCACCTCCCCGACGGCACCGAGGCGGCCCCGCGCGTCGTCGCCGTCTACAGCAGGAGCCTCGGCCTCGCCGAGGTCACCCTCCCCGCGGCCGACCTCGCGGCGCACGTCACCGACCCCCGCCCCACCGAGGTCCTGGTCCGTGCCGACGAGCCCGAGGCCCTGGAGGCCCTCGCCGGGCCCGGCGTCACCGTCACCACCCCGGCCGGCCACGCCGCCGCCGAGGACACCCAGCGCGAGGTCGGCGCCTGGGCCAACACCGTGATGGCCGCGGTGCTCGGCGGGTTCGCCGCGGTCGCCGCCGCCAACACCCTGGTCATGACGGTCCTCGACCGCCGCCGCGAGCTGGCCATGCTCCGCCTCGTCGGCTCCACCCGCCGCCAGGTGCTGCGCATGGTCCGCTGGGAGGCCCTGCTGGTCGCCGCCGCCGGCATCCTCATCGGCACCGGCATCGCGATGGCCACCCTGGTCCCGATGATGAAGGGCCTCACCGGCGAAGCCCCCTACGTGCCACCGGTGTTGTACGGCTCCTTCGCCGCGGCCGTCGTCCTCCTCGGCCTCGCCGCGACCGCCCTCCCCGCCAGGGCGGCACTGCGCGCCCCGCGCGGCTGAAAGCCCCGGGGCGGCGCCCCGCACGACGCCCGGGTCCCCCAAGGACCCGGGCGTCACCCGTGTTTGGCAATATCAGGACACGTCATCCCGTCACCGTGCAGCCGGAGAGGGCCAGTTGATGGCACGATGGTCCCCGCGGGAGCGTGCCGCGCGGTGCGCGCCCGGCCGACGACGTGTACCGATCGAGGGTGTGATCAGTTGTGGCCATTTCACTGTCCGCGGTGGTGTTGCTGGCGGTCATCCTCGTGGTGCTGATCCGCAGCGGCTCGCTGAAGGCGGGACCCGCCGTCGCCGCGGTCCTCTTCGGCTTCTTCCTCGCTTCGAGCGGAATGGCGCCGACCATAAACAACTTCCTCGACCAGGTGGCCGACACCATCAGCGAGATCAAGTTCTAGCCGGACAGCCGGACGCTCGGACCCCGGACGGTCGGAAAAGACTTCGGGGCCGGTCCGGAGGCGAACCTCCGGACCGGCCCCGAGCCGAATGGAGCGGGCGACGGGAATCGAACCCGCGTAGCTAGTTTGGAAGACTAGGGCTCTACCATTGAGCTACGCCCGCACGCAGTGCACCGCAGGTCAGCGCGACCGCGGCACGAAGAGCATCCTAGCGGGTCGCACCCGCTCCCCGCACACCCCGTAAATGGGGCCGACTCACTCCCTGAGGGCATGTACCCTACGTGTCGCACCGACGGGGTGTGGCGCAGCTTGGTAGCGCGTCCGCTTTGGGAGCGGAAGGCCGTGGGTTCAAATCCCGCCACCCCGACCAGCCGATCTTGTCAGCAAGATCGCATTGTGGGTCTCCTCCTGCTTGCCGTTACTATGCAAGCTGCGTGCCCGTGTGTCTCTGAACCGGGCAGAATCCCAGAAGTCAGCCCACCAAGGAGACCGAACCGTGAAGAGCGCCGTGGAGACCCTGAACCCGACTCGGGTTCGGCTCACTGTTGAGGTGCCCTTCGAGGAGCTCAAGGACAGCCTCGACGCGGCGTACAAGAAGATCAACCAGCAGGTCACGGTGAAGGGCTTCCGCAAGGGCAAGATCCCGGCCCGCGTCATCGACCAGCGGTTCGGCCGTGGTGCTGTGCTGGAGGAGGCCGTCAACGACGCGCTCCCGAAGTTCTACACCGAGGCCGTCAACGAGGGTGAGCTCAACGTCCTCGGCCAGCCCGAGGTCGACATCAAGGAGCTGAAGGACGGCGAGCTGCTCTCCTTCACCGCCGAGGTCGACATCCGCCCGACCATCGAGATCCCGGACTACTCCGGCATCGAGGTCGAGGTCGACGCCGTCGAGGTCAAGGACGAGGACGTCGAGAAGGCCGTCGAGGACCTGCGGGCCCGCTTCGCCTCCACCAACCCGGTCGAGCGCGCCGCGGCCGACGGTGACGTCGTCACCATCGACCTGCAGGCCAAGGTCGACGGCGAGGTCCTGGAGGACGGCGTCGCCGAGGGCGTCTCGTACACCATCGGCTCCGGCGAGCTGCTCGACGGCATCGACGAGGCCGTCAAGGGCCTGGAGGCCGGTGGCGAGGCCACCTTCACCTCGCAGCTGAAGGGCGGCTCCGCCGAGGGCAAGGACGCGGAGGTCACCGTCAAGGTCACCGCCGTCGCCGCCCGCGAACTGCCCGAGCTGGACGACGAGTTCGCCCAGCTGGCGTCGGAGTTCGACACCCTCGACGAGCTGAAGGCCGACAGCCGCAAGCGCCTCGAGAACATGAAGCAGTACGAGCAGGCGACCCAGGCGCAGGAGCGCGTCCTGGACGAGCTGCTGAAGCTGGTCGAGGTCCCGATGCCCGAGAAGCTCCTCGAGGACGAGATCCGCACCCGCAAGCACAACCTGGAGCACCACCAGCTCGGCCAGATGGGCCTCGACCTCGCGAAGTACCTGGAGATCCAGGGCAAGACCGAGGAGGAGTTCGACGCCGAGACCAAGGAGCAGGCCGAGAAGGGCATCAAGACCCAGTTCATCCTGGACGAGCTGGTCTCCAAGGAGAAGCTGAACGTGAACCAGGAGGAGCTCACCGAGCACCTCATGCGCCGCGCGCAGTCCTCCGGCATGTCCCCCGACCAGTTCGCCCAGGCGGTCGTCGAGGGCGGCCAGGTCCCGATGCTCGTCGGTGAGGTCGCCCGCGGCAAGGCGCTCGCCGTCGTCGTCGAGGCCGCCACGGTCAAGGACACCAACGGCGAGGTCGTCGACCTCGAGGACGACGAGGACGAGGCCGCCGAGACGGTCGAGGCCGCCGAGTCCGACGACAAGGCCGCCGAGGCCGAGAAGTCCGAGGCCTGAGCCGAGGTTCCCACCTCGCTCTGAGCCCCGAGCTCGCACGAGGGGCCCGGACGCACACCGTGTGTCCGGGCCCCTCGCCCATACCACGGATCCGGGCCCCCTTGCGCTCCCAGCGAACAGTTCGGGAAGCGGGATGGCGTTGTCCCACCTGCGCGTTAGGGTCCATGAGTAGGAGGGCAGGGGAGTACCCGCCCTCCCGTACAAAGACGCTGAGACGGCCGGAGCCGTCAGAGACGAGCAGGTGGATACGTGACGAATCTGATGCCTTACGTCGCCGGTGACCCGTCCCTCGGTGGCGGCCTCGGCGACCAGGTCTACAGCCGGCTGCTCAACGACCGCATCATTTTCCTCGGCCAGCAGGTCGACGACGAGATCGCCAACAAGATCACCGCCCAGATGCTCCTCCTCGCCGCCGCGGACTCGGAGAAGGACATCTACCTGTACATCAACAGCCCCGGTGGCTCGGTGACGGCGGGCATGGCGGTCTACGACACCATGCAGTACATCCCGAACGACGTGGTGACCATCGGCATGGGCATGGCTGCCTCGATGGGCCAGTTCCTGCTGACCGGCGGCACCCCCGGCAAGCGCTTCGCGCTGCCGAACACCGACATCCTGATGCACCAGGGCTCCGCCGGCATCGGCGGCACGGCCTCGGACATCAAGATCCAGGCCGAGTACCTGCTGCGTACGAAGAAGCGCATGGCCGAGATCACCGCCCGGCACTCCGGTCAGACCGTCGAGGCCATCATCCGCGACGGCGACCGCGACCGCTGGTACACCGCGGAGGAGGCCAAGGAGTACGGCCTCATCGACGAGATCATCAGTGCCGCTTCGGGCGTTCCCGGCGGCGGCGGCACCGGCGCCTGAGCCCTGCCGCCCGTACTTCCCCGCCCACTGAACGCCACGCCACCAGGATGGTGAACACCCACATGACCACCCCGAACTTCTCCGCGAGCGGCCTCTACACGGGCCCCCAGGTGGACAACCGCTACATCGTGCCGCGCTTCGTCGAGCGCACCTCGCAGGGCGTCCGCGAGTACGACCCGTACGCGAAGCTCTTCGAAGAGCGCGTGATCTTCCTCGGTGTGCAGATCGACGACGCGTCGGCCAACGACGTGATGGCGCAGCTGCTCTGCCTGGAGTCGATGGACCCGGACCGCGACATCTCGGTCTACATCAACAGCCCCGGCGGCTCGATGACCGCGCTGACGGCCATCTACGACACGATGCAGTTCGTGAAGCCGGACATCCAGACGGTCTGCATGGGCCAGGCCGCGTCCGCCGCCTCGGTCCTGCTCGCCGCCGGCACGCCCGGCAAGCGGATGGCCCTGCCGAACGCCCGCGTCCTGATCCACCAGCCCTCGGGCGGCACCGGCCGCGAGCAGCTCTCCGACCTGGAGATCGCGGCCAACGAGATCATGCGCATGCGCGCCCAGCTGGAAGACATGCTGGCCAAGCACTCGACGACGCCGATCGAGAAGATCCGCGACGACATCGAGCGCGACAAGATCCTGACGGCCGAGGACGCCCTCGCGTACGGCCTGATCGACCAGATCGTCTCCACCCGCAAGACCACGGCCGCCGCGGCCGCCTGACGCCGGTCCGTCCCCTTGGCGCGGTGCACGTCAAAGTGAACCGTGCCAAGGGGGGCCCGTACGGGGGGCCAGGCAAGGTACCGTCAGATATGAGGCACCAGGAGTCGGCTGTACCAAGGCCGCTCCCAGGCGAAGGGGAAGCACCTCGTGGCACGCATCGGTGATGGCGGCGACCTGCTCAAGTGCTCGTTCTGCGGAAAGAGCCAGAAGCAGGTGAAGAAGCTCATCGCGGGCCCCGGTGTGTACATCTGCGACGAGTGCATCGACCTCTGCAACGAGATCATCGAGGAAGAGCTCGCGGAGACGAGCGAGGTGCGCTGGGAGGAGCTTCCCAAGCCTCGCGAGATCTACGAATTCCTGGAGGGCTACGTGGTGGGCCAGGAGCCCGCCAAGAAGGCCCTCTCGGTCGCGGTGTACAACCACTACAAGCGCGTCCAGGCCGGCGAGAACGGTGGCGGTGCGGGTCGCGAGGACGCGATCGAGCTCGCCAAGTCCAACATCCTCCTGCTGGGCCCCACGGGCTCCGGCAAGACGCTCCTCGCGCAGACGCTCGCGCGCATGCTGAACGTCCCGTTCGCGATCGCCGACGCGACCGCGCTCACGGAGGCGGGCTACGTCGGCGAGGACGTCGAGAACATCCTGCTCAAGCTGATCCAGGCGGCCGACTACGACGTCAAGAAGGCCGAGACCGGGATCATCTACATCGACGAGATCGACAAGGTCGCCCGTAAGAGCGAAAACCCGTCGATCACCCGCGACGTGAGCGGCGAGGGCGTCCAGCAGGCCCTGCTGAAGATCCTGGAGGGCACCACGGCCTCCGTACCGCCGCAGGGCGGCCGGAAGCATCCGCACCAGGAGTTCATCCAGATCGACACGACGAACGTGCTGTTCATCGTGGGCGGGGCCTTCGCGGGCCTGGAGAAGCTCATCGAGTCGCGCGCGGGCGCGAAGGGCATCGGCTTCGGCGCGACGATCCGCTCCAAGCGGGAGATCGAGGCGAGCGACCAGTTCCAGGAGGTCATGCCGGAGGACCTGGTGAAGTTCGGGATGATCCCGGAGTTCATCGGCCGCCTCCCCGTGCTGACGAGCGTGCACAACCTCGACCGCGAGGCGCTGCTGAAGATCCTGGTCGAGCCGCGCAACGCGCTGGTGAAGCAGTACCAGCGGCTCTTCGAACTCGACGGCGTCGAGCTGGACTTCGACCGCCCGGCGCTGGAGGCCATCGCCGACCAGGCGATCCTGCGCGGCACGGGCGCGCGCGGCCTGCGCGCGATCATGGAGGAGGTCCTCCAGTCGGTGATGTACGAGGTCCCGTCCCGCAAGGACGTGGCGCGCGTGGTCATCACGGCGGACGTCGTCCGCGACAACGTGAACCCGACGCTGGTGCCGCGCGAGCCGCGCAGCATCGGCAAGAACGACGGCCGCCACGAGAAGTCCGCGTAGGCGGCCGCAGACCGCGAGGCACGCGAAAGGGGGCCCGACCGCAGCGATGCGGCCGGGCCCCCTTTGTTTCGCCAGCCACTCCAGTTGGCTTAAAAGATCTTGTGTCTCGGTGTCGACCTGGGGTTTCGTTGTGCGCGTTGTGTTTTTTGAGCTTTGCACGAGGGGAAAAAGATGAGGGCGATCAAGCCTGTCCGACTGCTGGCGGCAACCGGTGTCGCTGCGGCCGCGATCATTGCACAGGTCGGAATGGCGGCTCCGGCGTCGGCCATGTATTCCGGGTGCATGAACTATGTCAAGAGCAGCGGCTACATCGACGGTCCCAAGGTGTACAACGCTTGCGCCAACAAGGCGACGAAGCTTGGTTTCCAGTGGATCCCCAATCAGGCGTGTGTGAGGGGGCTCATCAACATTCGCGTGTCGGGGTCGGTGGCCATGGCGGCTTGTGAGCGCGCCCACGGCTGATCCGGATCACTTCCTCCCGCTCTTCCTGCGAGAGGAACGGAAGAAGGGGCCCGACCGCGCGATGCGGTCGGGCCCCCCTTTCATGTGGGATCCTTCGTATCAGGCCTTCTGGCGCGAGGAGTTGTACGCCTTGGCGGTTAGCTCGGCCACCTCGTCCTGGGACACGCCGCCCCCCGTGGCCATCTTGGCCATGTCGACCACGGTCACCACCGCGTAGGTGCTGTAGTCGGCCCAGGCACAGGCCGAGATCTTGATCTCCTTGGGGCCGCCGGGAGTGACGGGCTCGCCCTTGGCGCTGCTCATCTTGAATTCCTGGCACTTCATGAGAGCGCCGGAGAAGCCCGAGGGGGTGACGGCCTTGGGGCTGCCGACCCGCTCCATCTTGACGCCCTGGTCCTTGCTCTTGTCCTCGTCGATCTTGTTGAACGACGCGTCGATGACCTTGGCGGGGTCCGTGACGTCGCCCCAGACGCCCTGGAGGTTCAGGGCCTTGCCGGTGAGGGGGTTGCTGGGGTCAGGAGTGCCCGCGGCGTAGCTCGCGCCGACCGACACGGGGTTCTTGACGCCGAGCTCCTCGGCTTTCTTCTTCTCCTCGGACGACATGGGCGCGGACTTGTCCCCGGACGCGTCCTTCTTGAATTCGCCGATCGTCGCCGCGGGGGCCAGCTTGTAGCCCTTGGTGCTGTCCGCGACGTCGCTGTTGCTGGCGCCGCCCCCGTTGCCCAAGAGGAAGTACGCGCCGCCGCCGACGACCGCGAGGGCCACCACGACCGCGCCGATGATCAGGCCCGTCTTCTTCTTGGGGGCCGGGGCCGGCGGGGGGAAGCCGGGGGCGCCGTACTGGGGCTGCTGGCCGTAGGGGGCGGGCTGCTGGGGCTGGCTCCAGCCCTGCTGCGGGGCGCCCTGCGGGGCCTGCTGGGGGTAGCCGTAGCCAGGCTGGCCCTGCGGGGGCTGCTGGCCGTACGGGTTCGGCTGGCCGCCGCCGTACGGGCCAGGCTGCTGGCCGTAGGGGCCGGGCTGCTGGGGCTGCTGGCCGCCGTACGGGCCTGGCTGGTTGTAGCTCATGTTCTGGGTTCCCCCTCCAGGGATTCGTGCGTAGCGAACATCCTCGCGGAAACGGCCGAATCTTGGCGAGGCGGGGGTCACACCGTTACCGAACATTCCCGTTTCAGTACCGGCCCGTGACACCCCTAAACTGGGCCCGTGACCGAGAACACTCAGCAGACGCCAGCCAGTGACCCCGAACTGCCGACCCAGTACGCGCCGGCCGAGGTAGAGGGGAAGCTGTACGCGCGCTGGGTGGACCGGGGGTACTTCACCGCCGACGCGACCAGTGACAAGCCCCCGTACACCATCGTCATCCCGCCGCCGAACGTCACCGGCGCGCTCCACCTGGGCCACGCCTTCCAGGTCACGCTCATGGACGCGCTGACCCGCCGCAAGCGCATGCAGGGCTTCGAGACCCTGTGGCTGCCCGGCATGGACCACGCGGGCATCGCGACCCAGAACAAGGTCGAGCAGCAGCTCGCCGAGGAGGGCAAGTCCCGGCACGACCTCGGCCGGGAGGAGTTCACCGAGCGCGTCTGGCAGTGGAAGGACGAGTACGGCGGCCGGATCCTGGGCCAGCTGAAGCGCCTGGGCGCCGGTCTCGACTGGTCCCGCGAGCGCTTCACCATGGACGAGGGCCTGTCCCACGCCGTTCAGACGATCTTCAAGAAGCTCTACGACGACGAGCTGATCTACCGCGCCGAGCGGATCATCAACTGGTGTCCGCGCTGTCTCACCGCGATCTCCGACATCGAGGTCGACTACCAGGACGACGACGGCGAGCTGGTCTCGCTGAAGTACGGCGAGGGCGACGAGACCGTCGTCGTCGCGACCACCCGCGTCGAGACGATGCTGGGCGACACGGCCGTCGCCGTCCACCCCGACGACGAGCGGTACGCGCACCTCATCGGCAAGCGGATCAAGCTGCCGCTGACCGACCGGACCATCCCGGTCGTCGCCGACACGCACGTCGACCCGGAGTTCGGCACCGGCGCCGTCAAGGTGACGCCCGCCCACGACCCGAACGACTTCGCGATCGGCCAGCGGCACGGCCTGGAGTCCATGACGATCATGGACGAGCGCGGTGTCATCACGGTCCCGGGACCCTTCCAGGGCCTGGACCGCTTCGAGGCGCGCTCCACCATCGTCGCCGCCCTGCGCGAGCAGGGCCGGGTCGTCGCGGAGAAGCGCCCCTACGTCCACTCCGTCGGGCACTGCTCGCGCTGCAAGACCACCGTCGAGCCGCGCCTCTCCCTCCAGTGGTGGGTCAAGGTCGAGCCGCTCGCCAAGGCCGCGGGCGACGCGGTCCGCGACGACCGGGTCGCGCTGCACCCCAAGGAGATGGAGAAGCGGTACTTCGACTGGGTCGACAACCTCAACGACTGGTGCATCTCGCGCCAGCTGTGGTGGGGCCACCGCATCCCCGTCTGGTACGGCCCGAACGGCGAGGTCGTCTGCGTCGGACCCGACGACGAGGCGCCCACCGGCGAGGGCTGGGTCCAGGACGAGGACGTCCTCGACACCTGGTTCTCCTCCGGCCTGTGGCCGTTCTCCACGCTCGGCTGGCCCGAGGAGACCCCGGACCTGGAGAAGTTCTACTCCACCGACGTCCTGCTCACCGGCCACGACATCATCTTCTTCTGGGTCGTCCGGATGATGATGTTCGGCCTGTACGCGATGGACGGCGAGGTCCCCTTCAAGACCGTCGCCCTGACCGGCCTGGTCCGGGACGAGTTCGGCAAGAAGATGTCGAAGTCGAACCCGAACGCCGTCGACCCGATCGACTGGATGGACGCCTACGGCTCCGACGCCGTGCGCTTCACCCTGGCCAAGGGCGCCAACCCCGGCGCGGACGTGCCGATCGGCGAGGACTGGGTCCAGGCGTCCCGGAACTTCGCCAACAAGATCTGGAACGCGACGCGCTTCGCGATGATGAACGGCGCCACGATCGAGGGGCCGCTGCCGGACGCCGCCGAGATGTCGGCGACCGACCGCTGGATCCTGTCGCGCCTCAACGAGACGGTCGCGCAGGTCGACGCGTACTACGAGGACTTCCAGTTCGCCAAGTTGAGCGAGTCGCTCTACCACTTCGCGTGGGACGAGGTCTTCGCCTGGTACGTCGAGCTGTCGAAGACGACGTTCTTCGCGGGCGGCGAGGGCGCGAAGGTCTCCGGGCGGGTCCTCGGCGAGGTGCTGGACGTCATGCTGCGCCTGCTGCACCCGATCGTCCCGTTCGTCACCGAGACGCTGTGGACCACGCTCACCGGCCGGGAGACCCTGGTCACCGCCGAGTGGCCGAAGGACTCCGGCTTCCGGGACGGGGCCGCCGAGCGCGAGATCGAGCTGGTCCAGCAGGTCGTCACCGAGGTCCGGCGCTTCCGCAAGGAGCAGGGGCTCAACGACGGTCAGAAGGTCCCGGCCCGCCTCACGCTCGACGGCACGGCGCTCGTCGCGCACGAGGCCGCGATCCGGCAGCTGCTGCGGCTCCAGCCGGAGGGCGAGGCGTTCAGCGCGACCGCGTCGCTGCCGGTCGCCGGGGCGAAGGTCGAGCTGGACCTGTCCGGCACGATCGACGTGGCCGCGGAGCGCAAGCGGCTCGCGAAGGACCTCGCCGCGGCGGAGAAGGAGAAGGCGCAGGCGGTCGGGAAGCTCGGGAACGAGGCGTTCCTGGCGAAGGCGCCGGACAACGTGGTCGAGAAGATCCGGGGGCGGCTCGCGAAGGCGGAGGCCGACATCGAGCGGATCTCCGCGCAGATCGCGAACCTGCCGTCCGCCTAGGCGCGTACGGGAAGGGGCCCCGGACCGGTACTGGTCCGGGGCCCCTTCCCGTACGTCCCGTTCACGCCTCCTTGGCCACCGGCCCCGCGCCGGTGGCCTCCGCGTTCCTGCGGGTCTTCGCCCAGCCGTTGCGGCCCCGCAGCATGCGGGCGAAGCCCCGGGTCGACGCCAGGAACAGGTGGTAGGCGTACAGCCACAGCGCCAGGCCCCACAGGAGCGCGACCAGGCGGGAGCGGTTCGGGGCGTAGTCGCGGCGGTACACCGGGCCCCACAGCAGGAACGGGACGATCGAGGCCGCCGCCAGCCCCAGGAGCAGGGGCCACGCCTCGAACGGGGCCGCGAGGTCACCGTGCAGGACCACCAGCGCCAGCATGACCACCGTCAGCAGCAGCGTCGCCAGGTGCGCGAGCGGCTGGAAGAAGGTGTAGAGGGTCTCCAGGACGCCCCGCCCCCGGTAGTGCCGGGAGCCGGTGATCCGGCCCGCGTACCGCACGCACTGGAGGTTGCCCTGGGCCCAGCGGGTGCGCTGGGTGAGGAAGCGGCGCAGGTGCGGCAGGCCCTCCTGGGAGACCCAGGTGTCCGTGAGGTGGCTGATGCGGTAGCCGCCCAGGATCATGTGGACGCCCAGCTCGTAGTCCTCCAGGAGCGCGTCCCGCTGCCAGGGGCGGCGCTCCGCGTCCGCGATGCGGTCGAGCGCGGTGAGGCGGGTGAACTGGCCGTTGCCGCCCAGGCCCACCGAGCCCGTACGGCCGCGCAGCAGCTGCATCGCCGCGTTGGAGACCGCGAACTCCATGTCCTGCATGCGGATCAGGAGCCGGGCGAACGCGTTGCGGACCCGGCCCCTGTCGGGCAGCGGGCGCGGGTCCTCCACGTTGCGCATCCGCACCGAGACCTGGACGCCGCCGGTCTCGGGGTCGCCGAAGCCCGCCGTACCGCTGACGAAGGGCAGCGCGCCGGGGGAGAGGTGGCCGTCCGCGTCGACCACGCAGACGATCACCCGGGCGCGGTCGGTGCCAGCCGGGAGGTACTCGTCGAGCCGGGCGTACGCGGCGTTCAGCGCGGCGCCCTTGCCGACGCGGGCGTTCGGCAGGCGGCGGCTGACCAGGTGCACGCGCGGGTCGTCCTCGGCGAGCGCCGCGACGATCGCGCCGGTGCGGTCCTCGCTCGCGTCGTCGATGACCCAGACGTGGCCGGTGGGGAAGTCGGTGCGCAGCCGGGCGACCGTGGTGGCGACGACGGTCTCCTCGTCGCGGCACGGCACGAAGAAGTGCCAGGCGAAGGCGGCCGGGTCGGCGGTGGGCGAGGGGCGGCGGCGGGTGTAGGCGTGGCGGGCCCCGGCCCAGTACAGCAGGAAGCAGACCAGCAGGGCGTACGGGAAGGTCAGCAGCAGGAGTGCGGTCGTCATGGGGCGCTCAGGCCGCCGCGTGCGCGGGCGCGGTGAGGTCGGCGAGCAGTTCGGCGATCCGCCGCGACGCGGTGCCGTCGCCGAACGGGCTCCGCTGGGCCTCAAGCCGGCGCAGCCCGAGCCTGCCCTCCGCGAGGCGCGCGCGGGCCGCCCGGCCCAACTCGGGCCCGGGGGAGACCAGTTCGGCGAAGGTGCCCATGGCCTCCGGGCGTTCGGTGGAGCGGCGCACGACGACGAGGGGGCGGCCCAGGACGGTGGTCTCCTCCTGGACGCCGCCGGAGTCGGAGACGAGCAGCGCGGCGTGCCGGGCCAGGGCCAGGAACTCGCCGTAGCCGAGCGGGGCGAGGACCGTGAGGCCCGCGAGGAGCGGGGCGAGCCCTTCGGCCTCGACGCGGGCGCGGGTGCGCGGGTGGAGCGGGAGCACGACGGGCAGGTCGGCGGCGACGGCGGCCAGCTCGGTGAGCACGGCGCCGAGCGCGGCCGGGTCGTCGGTGTTCTCCGGGCGGTGCACGGTGGCCAGGACGTAGCCGTCGGGCGTGAGGCCGTGGCGCTCCAGGAGCGCGCGGCGCTCGTCGGCGCCGGGCAGCTGCTGCTGGACGGCCTCCACGACGGTGTTGCCGGTCAGCTCGATGCGCGCCGGTGAGATGCCCTCGGCGAGCAGGTTGGCGCGGTTGTCGGGGGTCGCGGCGCAGAGCAGGTCGGCGAGCCGGTCGATGAGGACCCGGTTGTGCTCCTCGGGCATGCGCCGGTCGTGGCTGCGCAGCCCGGCCTCGATGTGGACGAGCGGGATGGAGCGGGCGTTGGCGGCGAGCGCGCCGGACAGCGCGGCGTTGGTGTCGCCCTGCACGACGACGGCGTGCGGCCGGTCGGCGGCGAACAGCGCGTCGAGCGCGCCCAGCGCGGTGGCGATCTGCCCGGCGCGCGGTGAGCCGCCGACGCCGGTCAGGAACTCGGGCTCGGGCAGGCCCAGCTCGGTGAGGAAGCGGCCCGAGAGCTCGTCGTCGTAGTGCTGTCCGGTGTGGATGACGCGGGCGGCGGGGCCCAGGATGCGGATCAGCTCGGCGAGCTTGACCAGCTCGGGGCGGGTGCCGAGGACGACGGCGACGCTGCGGGGCGGCAGGGGGGAGGGCAACGGGGGCTCCGGATCGTGCGGGCCCGGCCGGGCGCCGGCGGGGCGGGCCTGCCGGGTCGGTGGG
Source organism: Streptomyces sp. NPDC050504 (assembly GCF_044458065.1). Taxonomy (NCBI): domain Bacteria; kingdom Bacillati; phylum Actinomycetota; class Actinomycetes; order Kitasatosporales; family Streptomycetaceae; genus Streptomyces; species Streptomyces sp. NPDC050504. The sequence goes on from NZ_JBITHO010000002.1 coordinate 673,534, forward strand.
GGCTGTGAGGCACAGCAGCCTGCCGGGGGCGGGTAGCGGGGGCGGATGGAGGACGGTTGCCGAACGGTTGCCGGGCCGCCCGTACGCCCGGAACGGGACCTTGGTCAGGGACTTTGGTCGGGGCCCTGCCAGGGTCCTTGGTCCGCACCGGGCCGGGACTTGTAGCGGTAGCCCAGTCCGCGTACGGCCTCCAGCGGGTCGGACGCCGGGTCGGCCTCGTCCACCTGGAGCTTGCGGCGCAGCCGCAGCACGGCGAACTTCACCCGGTCCCTGCCGCTGGCGTCCGGGTCGTCCCACACCTGGTCGAGCAGGCGCGCGGTGGTGACGACCCGGCCCCGGTTGCGGACCAGCACCTGGAGCAGCCGGTACTCGATGTCGCTGAGCCGGATCTCGCGGCCCCGCCACACCACCGTGCGCCGCTCGGGCACCAGCCGCAGCCCCTCCTCGACGAAGTGCCCGGCCCACTGGGCGGGGCCGCAGCGGCGCAGCAGCGCCTCGACGCGGGCCAGCAGCTCGGTGTTGTCGAAGGGCTTCACCAGGTAGTCGTCGGCGCCCGCGCGCAGCCCGCGCACCCGGTCGGCGCTCTCGCCGAGGCCGGAGACGATCAGCACGGGCAGGTCGGTGAGGTCGCGGACGCGGTCCAGGACGTCCCAGCCGTCGAGCCCCGGCAGCACGAGGTCGAGCAGGACCAGCGCGGGCCGGTCGGCGAAGAGCCTGCGCAGCCCCTCGCGCCCGTCGGCGGCGAGGCTCACCTCGTACCCGGCGCGGGTGAGCAGGAACCGCAGGGCCAGCGCGAGGTCGGGGTCGTCCTCGACGACGAGCAGTCGGGTCATGCCGTGGAGTCCCGGGATTCCCGCGGTTCCCGGCGCTCCCTGCTCCGCCGCGGCTCCCTGGCCTCCGCCGGGACCGCCGCGCTGAACGGCAGCCGCATCGTGAAGACGCTCCCGACGCCCTCCTTGCTGCGTACGCACAGGGAGCCGCCGTGCAGCCGGACGGCGTCCTGGGCGGTGCTGAGGCCCAGGCCCGTGCCGGGGTACTCCGAGCGGCGCGCGTTGGAGGCCCGTACGAACGGCTCGAAGACGGTCTCCTGGAACTCGACGGGGATGCCGATGCCGTCGTCCGCCACGACGACCTCCCACTGGCCGGTCGGCAGTGGTCTCGCGGTGATCTCCACGGAGCCGTCCCGCGGGGTGTACTTCACGGCGTTGCTGACCAGCGCGGTGACCGCGTCCTCCAGCAGGTCCTCGTCGCCGACGGGTTCGGGGCCCTCCTCGCAGCTCACGGAGACGAAGGGGGCGGGGGAGCCGGCGCTGCGGCCCAGGGCGTGCAGCGCGACGCGGGTCACCAGCGCGGGCACGGAGAACGGCGCGAAGACCGCGAGGGGCCTCGCGTGGTCGTCGGCGAAGGTGTGCAGCAGTCCGTCGAGGGCGTCCCGCAGGCGCCGGGCGTTGCGGTGGATCGCGGTGAGGAAGTCGCTCTGGTCGGTGGTGAGGGGGCCGGTCGCCGGGTCCAGGAGGAGGTCGCAGAAGCTGAGGACGGTGGCGAGCGGGGTGCGCAGCTCGTGCAGGGTGCGGGCGGTGAAGGTGGCGCGCTCGCGGGCCAGGTCGCCGAGCACGCCGGCGTGGTGGCGCAGCTCGTCCTCGTACGCCTGCCGGTCGGTGATGTCCTCCAGGAGCCAGAGGTGGCCCAGCAGCGTGCCGTCGGGGGCGCCGCCGAGCCGGACGGGGCTGAGGTGGCGGCGGAGCATCCGGCCGTCGCGGACGCGGTACTCGGCGAGCCGGGAGACCTGGGACCTGGCGGTGGCGGTCCGTTTGAGGCTCTGCCGGTAGAGCTCGACCATCTCGCCGCTGTGGGGGAGGTGGTGTGCGACCAGATGGGCGACGAGCGGGTCGGTCGGTGCGCCGTACGAGGTGTCGACGGCGCCGTCCAGTCCGAACAGCTGGGTGAACCGGCGGTTCACCGCGACGACGCGCAGATCGGGCGAGACGATCAGCGCGCCCTCGGGCATCGCTTCGAGGGTCGCGGTGAGCAGCCGCAGCTGTTCCTGGGAGAGCGGACCTTGAGCACCGGGCATACAACAGTTAAACCAGAGTGAACAGGAAAGTGCCTGATATCACGCGCTATGGGTCTTAAGTGAGTTCGATAGGGGTCAAAAGCCCTGGATGATGGGAAGCATGCCGCACGTCCCCGCACCCCTCGCGCTCCGCACGGCCGTGCGGGCTGTCCGGCTGCGGGTGGACCGCTGGGCCGGTGAGCCCCGCGCCCTCGACGTGCTCACGGCGGTCAGCTGCTTCGCGCTGATGGGCCTGGACATCCCCGGCCTCGCCCGCGCGGACAACTCCCTCACCGGCATCACCGCCACGCTCACCCTCGCGGTGGGCTCGGCGACGCTGCTGGTGCGGCGCGCGGTGCCGTGGGTGCCGTACCTGGTCGCGCTGGTCTTCCTCGGATGGCTGCACGAGCTGACGCTGATCCAGTTCGCGCTCTACTCGCTGGGCCGCTACCGGGGGCGCACCGCGGGCAGCGTCGCCACCGTGCTGTACGTCGCCGTGGCCTACGGCTTCTACCTCACGCCGGGCTGGCCGCCGCACCGGGGCGAGTCGCTGAGCGACTTCCTCAGCCTGGTGGTGCCCATCGGGGTCCTCGCGGCGGGCGTCGGCATAGCGGCCAACCGGCAGGACCTGGTGCGCGAGCTGGCGGCGCAGCGCGCGGAGACCGTGGCGCTCCAGGCCGTGCAGGACGAGCGGGTCTCGGTCGCCCGTGACGTCCACGACTTCGTCGGCCGCGAGCTGTCCGGGCTGGCCATCAGCGCCGAGGTGCTGGTGCGCAGGGCGCGCGGCACGGCGGGGGAGCGGGACCTGGAGGAGCTGGCGGAGACCGCGCGGCGGGCGCACCTGATGCTCAACGAGACGATCGTGCAGCGGGGCAGCGGGTCGACGCCCGGCCTCGAAGGGCTGGACGAGCTGGCCGAGCGCAACGAGCGCATGGGCAGTCCCGTCGACCTGAAGGTCGACGACGCGGCGTACGGCCTTTCGCCGCTGCGGCAGGCGGCGGTCCACCGGGTGGTCCAGGAGTGCCTGACGAACGCGGCGAAGCACGCGCCGGGGGAGCGGGTGTCGGTGTCCATCGCCGTGGACGGCGGCCACCTGCGCATCGAGGCGCGCAACGCCCTGCCCCGGGCGGCGCCGCCGCACGTGCCGGTGTCCAGCGGGACGGGGATGCTGTCGATGCGGGAGCGGGTGGAGAGCCAGCGCGGGACGCTGCTCGCGGGCGCGGCGGATGGCGTGTACGTGGTGGTCGCCACGCTCCCCACGGGCCTCCCGTAGGGGGCGGTCCCTGCGGGGCGGGGATGGGCTGGTCGCGCAGTTCCCCGCGCCCCTTCAGGAGCGCGGGGAACTGCGCGAGGGTGGGGCAGATGCCGCGCGTACCCACCGGCCCCGCGCAGCGGAACCCGCACCGAACCCCGCCCCCGCGCCCCTCAGGACGCGCGCAGCGCCTTCGTCAGCGTGTCGTACTCCTCCGCGCACTTCCCCGACCCCAGCGCCACGCAGTCCAGCGGATCGTCCGCCACGAACACCGGGATCCCCGTCCCCGACGCGAGGCGCAGGTCGAGCCCCGGCAGCAGCGCGCCCCCGCCCGTCAGGACGATGCCGTGCTCCATCACGTCGCCCGACAGCTCGGGCGGGCAGTCCTCCAGCGTGGCCCGCACCGCCGAGACGATCGCCTCCACCGGCTCGTCGAGCGCCCCCCGCACCTCCGCCACCGTCAGCGCCAGCGTCTTCGGCAGGCCCGCGACCTTCTCCCGGCCCCGTACGGTGAACGTCCGCTCCGCCGGCTCCGCGTCCCCCGGCACGGGCCACGCCGAGCCGATCGCGATCTTGATGTCCTCCGCGGTGCGCTCCCCGATGAGCAGCCCGTGCTCCCGGCGCACGTACTCCGTGATCGCGGAGTCGAAGCGGTCCCCGCCCACCCGCAGCGACCGCGACGTGACGATCCCGCCCAGCGAGATCACCGCGACCTCGGTCGTGCCGCCGCCGATGTCGACCACCATCGAGCCGCGCGGGTCCGAGACCGGCAGCCCCGCCCCGATCGCCGCCGCCATCGGCTCCTCGATCAGGTGGACGGCCCGCGCCCCCGCGCTCTTCGCCGCGTGCACGATGGCCCGCCGCTCCACCGGAGTGATCCCGCTCGGCACGCACACCACCATCCGGGTGCGCGGGCGCCGCCCCGGCACCGCCTTGCGCACGAAGTGCCGCAGCATCTCCTCGGCGGCCTCGTAGTCGCTGATCACCCCGTCGCGCAGCGGCCGGATCGCGGTGATCGAGCCGGGCGTGCGGCCGATGGTCTCCTTGGCCTCCGTGCCGACCGCCAGCGCCGTGCCCCGGCCCTCCTCGACGGCGACCACGGACGGCTCGTTGAGCACGATGCCCCGGCCGCGGGCGTAGAGCAGGGTGTTGGCGGTCCCGAGATCGATGCCTATGTCCATGATCGCCAAGTCTGCCGGGGAGCGTCCGGCCGCGGTGCGCCGAAAGTCCCGAACCGGGCGGGTCGAAGGTCCTGTCGGTGGTCCTACGTAGACTGGTCCCGTGAGTGACCTCCCCCCGCACGACGACCGCGCGTCCGACGACGCTTTCGACGACATCGTGGACGCCGAGACCGACCGCGATCCCGACCTCGCCGTGATCGAGGCGGGCAGCCGCACCCTGCGCGCCCGCTCGGGCCCCCCGCAGGCCGACGCCGTCCCGGCCCGCCCCGCCGACCCCGAGGTCGACCGCGCGCTGCGCGCCGTGGAGCAGGAGCTCGCGGGCCGCTGGGGCGAGACCAAGCTGGAGCCCTCGGTCGCCAGGATCGCGGCGCTGATGGACGTGCTGGGCGAGCCCCAGAAGGCGTACCCCTCGATCCACATCACGGGGACGAACGGCAAGACGTCCACGGCCCGCATGGTCGAGAGCCTGCTCGGCGCGTTCGAGCTGCGCACCGGGCGGTACACCTCGCCGCACGTCCAGTCGATCACCGAGCGCATCAGCCTGGACGGCGCCCCGATCCCCGCCGAGCGGTTCGTCGAGACGTACGAGGACGTCAAGGCGTACGTCGAGATGGTCGACGCCGCGCAGGAGTACCGGCTCTCCTTCTTCGAGGTCCTGACCGCCATGGCGTACGCGGCCTTCGCCGACGCCCCGGTGGACGTCGCGGTGGTCGAGGTCGGCATGGGCGGCAGCTGGGACGCGACCAACGTCATCGACGGCTCGGTGGCCGTCGTCACCCCCATCTCGCTGGACCACACGGACCGCCTGGGCAACACGCCGGCCGAGATCGCGGGCGAGAAGTCCGGGATCATCAAGCAGGGCGCGACGGTCATCCTGGCCCAGCAGCCGGTCGACGCGGCGCAGGTGATGCTGAAGAAGGCCGTCGAGGTCGACGCGACGGTCGCCCGCGAGGGCATGGAGTTCGGCGTCGTCTCGCGCGAGGTCGCCGTCGGCGGCCAGCTGCTGACGCTGCGCGGCCTCGGCGGGGAGTACGAGGAGGTCTTCCTCCCGCTGTACGGCGCCCACCAGGCGCACAACGCGGCGGTGGCGCTCGCCGCGGTCGAGGCGTTCTTCGGGATCGGCGCGGAGCACGCCAGGCCGCTGGACGTCGACACGGTCCGCAAGGCGTTCGCGTCCGTCACCTCGCCCGGCCGCCTGGAGGTCGTGCGCCGCTCGCCGACCGTCGTGCTGGACGCCGCGCACAACCCGGCGGGCGCGCTGGTGACCGCCGCGGGCATCCAGGAGGCGTTCGACTTCTCGCGCCTCATCGGGGTCGTGGGCGCGAGCGACGACAAGGACGTGCGCGGGCTGCTCGAAGCGTTCGAGCCGGTCTTCGCGGAGATCGTCGTCACGCAGAACTCCAGCCACCGCGCGATGGACGCGGACGCACTGGCCGCGGTCGCCGTCGAGGTCTTCGGCGACGAGCGGGTGGTCGTCGAGCCGCGCCTGGACGACGCGCTGGAGGCGGCGATCACGCTCGCGGAGGAAGAGGCGGAGTACGCCGGGGCGGGCGTCCTGGTGACCGGCTCGATCATCACGGTGGGCGAGGCGCGCCTGCTGCTCGGGAGGGGTTGATCCGCATGCGCACGCTCTGCGCTTCCACCTTGATCGGCGAGTTCTTCGTGATCGGCTTCGCGGGGCTCGTCGCGATGAAGTCCGACGACCTCACGCAGGCGACGGTGTGGACGGTGTGCGGGGTGGCGATGCTGCTCTCGGTGCTGCTCTGCGGCGTGATCACCCGTCCCGGGGGCGTCCAGCTGGGCTGGGCGCTGCAGATCGCGCTGGTCGCGGCGGGGTTCGTGGTGCCGATCATGTTCTTCCTCGGGCTGGTCTTCGGGGGGCTGTGGTGGGCCTCGGTCCACTACGGACGCAAGGTCGACGAGGCGAAGGCCCGCTGGGCGGCGCGGGCGGAGGCGTAACCCTCCCGGCCCGCCGCGGGCGGACCCCCCTGCCCCAGGTACCCTCAGTCGCACCGCGATTCCGCACCGCACCACACCCTAGGGAGCCCGCACCGTGAGCCAGCGCACGCTCGTCCTGCTCAAGCCCGACGCCGTACGCCGAGGCCTGATCGGCGAGATCATCGGCCGCATCGAGCGCAAGGCGAACTGGACCCTCTCCGCGCTGGAGCTGCGCTCCCTCTCCCAGGAGACCCTGGAGCAGCACTACGGCGAGCACAAGGGCAAGCCCTTCTACGAGCCGCTGATGGAGTTCATGGGCTCCGGCCCCGTCGTCGCGCTCGTCGTCGAGGGCGAGCGCGTCATCGAGGGCGTCCGCACCCTCGCGGGCCCGACCGACCCGATCGCGGCCACCCCCGGTTCGATCCGCGGCGACTTCGGCACCATCGTCCGCGAGAACCTCATTCACGCCTCGGACTCCGAGGAGTCCGCCGAGCGCGAGCTCAAGATCTTCTTCCCCGGCCTCGTCTGACCTTTCACCACGTCAGCCGAATAGCGTCGGCCACCCTGGGGCGACCGAATTAATTCGGTCGCCCTTCGGCATATGGATGCCGAAGTCGGGAACGCATCCCCCCGACACAACGTCACCACTAGTGGAACGGGTACCTGTTCCGCCCACAATGGCGGAGGACCCTCGCGCGTGGTCGCGCAGGCGGCACTACGATGGAAGCCTCCGGTCCGGACCGGGCCGCACAGGTCCGCGACACTCGGTCCAAGACGCTCCAAGACACCCACATCGCCTGCCAAACAAGCCATTACCGCTTCACTTGGAAGGCCCGACGCATCCTTATGGGGAACAGGAACTCAATGTCGTTCATCGGCCGTGACATGGCTGTCGACCTCGGGACCGCCAACACGCTGGTGTACGTCAGGGGTCGCGGGATCGTCCTCAACGAACCGTCCGTCGTCGCCATCAACACCAACACCGGCGGCATTCTCGCCGTCGGTTCCGAGGCGAAGAAGATGATCGGGCGCACGCCCGGCAACATCGTCGCCGTGCGTCCGCTCAAGGACGGCGTGATCGCCGACTTCGAGATCACCGAGCGGATGCTCCGCTACTTCATCCTGAAGATCCACAAGCGCCGTTACCTGGCCCGCCCGCGCGTCGTCGTCTGCGTGCCCTCCGGCATCACCGGCGTCGAGCGCCGCGCGGTCATCGAGGCGTCCACCCAGGCAGGCGCCCGTCAGGTGCACATCATCGAGGAGCCCATGGCGGCCGCGATCGGCTCCGGGCTCCCGGTCCACGAGGCGACCGGCAACATGGTCGTGGACATCGGCGGCGGCACCACCGAGGTCGCCGTGATCTCGCTCGGCGGCATCGTCACCGCCCAGTCCATCCGCGTCGCGGGCGACGAGCTGGACAACGCGATCATCCAGCACATCAAGAAGGAGTACAGCCTCCTCCTCGGTGAGCGCACCGCCGAGCAGATCAAGATCACGATCGGCTCCGCGTACGACATGGACCAGGACGAGCACACCGAGATCCGCGGCCGCGACCTGGTCTCCGGGCTGCCCAAGACCGTCGTGATCTCCGCCGCCGAGGTCCGCAAGGCCATCGAGGAGCCGGTCAACGCCATCGTCGACGCGGTGAAGACCACGCTCGACAAGTGCCCGCCGGAGCTGTCCGGCGACGTCATGGACCGCGGCATCGTCCTCACCGGCGGCGGCGCCCTGCTGCGCGGCCTCGACGAGCGGCTGCGCCGCGAGACCGGCATGCCGATCCACATCGCCGAGGACCCGCTGGACTCCGTCGCGCTCGGCTCCGGCAAGTGCGTCGAGGAGTTCGAGGCGCTCCAGCAGGTGCTGGACGCCCAGCCCCGCAGATAACGCGCGCATTCGATCCGCCGTACGGGGCTGCCAACCCGTACGGCGGATCGTTGACATACAGGGACGTGCGCCCGCGTGCGCACCGACACACACAGACGTACAGACCGAGAAATTCCTACGAGGAAGGCACGGCCGCCGCACGTGAGGGACACACGAGAGAGCCGGCTGCTCCTGGTGCTGCTGATCGCCATCGCGTTCGCACTGATCACGGTGGACATCCGAGGCGGGGAGGAGTCACCGGTCGACGGCGCCAGGCAGGCCGCCGCCACCGTCTTCGGCCCCGTCGAGAACGGCGTCGCGGCCGCCGTGGACCCGATCGGCAACGCCGTCGGTGCCGTACGCGACTCCGGCGAGCGCCACGACCGCATCGCCGGGCTCGAACGCGAGAACGCCGCCCTCAAGGCGAAGCTCGGCAGCGACGACCGCAACCGCAGCCGGGTCCGCGCGCTCGACTCCATGCTCCAGAAGGCCGGCGCGGGGCAGTACGAGATCAAGGCCGCCGAGGTCGTCGCCATAGGAGCGGCCCAGGGCTTCTCCTGGACCGTCACCATCGACGCGGGCTCCGCCGACGGCATCAAGCGCGACATGACCGTCATCAACGGCGAAGGGCTCGTCGGCCGGGTCACCACCGTCGGCCCTTCGACCGCCACCGTCCTGCTCGCCAACGACCCCGACTTCACCGTCGGCACGCGCATGGAGAAGACCGACGAACTCGGCTTCGCCACCGGCCAGGGCGACCGGCCGCTCTCCGTGGAGATGCTCAACGGCAAGGCCAAGGTGAAGCCGGGCGACCGGCTGGTCACCTTCGGCTCGCAGAACGGCAGGCCGTTCGTGCCCGGCGTCCCCGTCGGCGAGGTCGTCCGCGTCGACCCCTCGGGCGGCGCGCTCACCCGCGACATCTACGTCCGCCCGTACGTCGGCTTCACCAAGCTCGACATCGTCGGCGTCGTCGTCCAGGCCCCCCGCGAGAACCCCCGCGACTCCGTCCTGCCGCCCAAGCCCGCCAAGCCGAAGCCCGCACCGACCGTCACGGTCACGGTGACGCCCGAGCCCGAAGACCGGTTCGGCCGGAACGACCAGCAGTAGGAGCTGATCCGCCGTCATGCGCTTCAACCGGATGCTGCTCTCCACGGCCCTCGTCGTGGTCGCCCTGGTCATCCAGGTGTCCGTGCTCGCCCGCCTCCAACTCCCCGGCGCCGTACCCGACCTGCTCCTGCTGGTCGTCCTCGGCCTCGCCTTCGTGTACGGGCACGTCGGCGGCGCCCTCATCGGATTCGGCGCGGGACTCCTCGCCGACCTCGCCCCGCCCGCCGACCACGCCGCGGGCCGCTACGCGCTGGTCCTCTGCGTCATCGGCTACCTCGCCGGACTCGTCCGCCCCGAGAACGGCCGGCTCAAGTCCGCGACGGGCCCCATGGCCGTGGTCGTGGCCGCCGCCATCGGCTCCACCCTGCTCTACGCCCTCGTCGGCGCCCTCGTCGGCGACACCGCCGCCCGGCACGTCGGCATCGGCTCGCTGCTGCTCACCGCGGCCGTCTACGACCTGCTGCTGGCGCCCTTCACGGTGCCGCTGATCATGGCGCTGGCCAGACGCACCGAGAACGACCCGCTCGCCGACACCAGCGGCGATGTCGACGTGTCGTCCCGCTGGCTCTCCGCCTCCGGCACCGGGCTGCGCATCGGCAGCCAGCGCGGCGGGATGCGCGTGAAGACCGCCAAGTCCCGCGTCGGACGCATCAAGGGAGTGAAGCGCCTGTGAGCAACATCCCCGAGACGGGCCGGACGCCCCGCGTCCGGATCCGGCTCGTGATCATCCAGGTGCTGGTCTTCTCGCTGCTGCTCACGCTCGGCGGACGCCTGTGGTACCTCCAGATCCGCAACGGCCAGGAGTACACCGACGAGGCCAAGAACAACCACGTCCAGCAGGTCGTCCAGCCCGCCGTCCGGGGCTCCATCCTGGACGCCAGGGGCGTGCCGCTCGCCGACAACCACACCCAGCTCGTCGTCTCGGCCTCCCGCACCGAGCTGATGAAGATGAAGGACGACGGCAAGGGCGTCCTCACCCGGCTCGCCGGGGTGCTCGGGCTGACGCCCAAGGAGGTCATGGACAAGGTCCGCCTCTGCGACTCCAAGACCCCGCAGCCCTGCTGGAACGGCTCGCCCTACCAGCCGATCCCCGTCACCGACGAGGCCACCACCCAGCAGGCCCTGCAGATCCGCGAGCGCGCCGAGGACTTCCCCGGCATCACCGCCGAGCCCACCGCCGTGCGCCGCTACACCGCGCCCGGCAAGGCCAACACCGCCCAGGTGCTCGGCTACCTCTCGCCCGTCACCGACGACGAGATCACCAAGGCCCAGCACACCGACTCGCCCTACCTCCGCTCCGACCAGGTCGGCCGCTCGGGCCTGGAGCGCACCTACGACAAGCAGCTGCGCGGCAAGGCGGGCGTCACCCGCTACGAGGTCGACAACCTCGGCCGCGTGCTCGGCGAGGCCGCCAGCGACAAGGCCGAGCCCGGCGCCAACCTCGTCACCTCCATCGACGCCCGCGTCCAGGCCGTCGCCGAGTACGAGCTGAACCAGGCCATGAAGAAGGCCCGCGACGAGTTCGACGACAACACGGGCCGCAACTACAAGGCCGACTCCGGCGCCGTCGTCGTCATGGAGGCGAAGACCGGCCGCGTCGTCGCCATGGCCTCGCTGCCCAACTACGACCCCAACGCCTGGGTCGGCGGCATCTCCGGCAAGGACTACGCCAAGCTCACCGGCAAGAGCTCCAACTACCCGCTGCTCAACCGCGCCATCCAGGGCCAGGCGGCCCCCGGCTCGATCTTCAAGGTCATCCCGACGGCCGCCGCCGTCAACGCCGGGTACGACTTCAACGGCCGCTACCCCTGCCCCTCCTCGTACTCCATCGGCGGCCAGGTCTTCAAGAACTTCGAGTCCCAGGGCCACGGCAACATCACCCTCGGCGGGGCCCTCGAAGTCTCCTGCGACACCGTCTACTACGCGCTGGCCCACCAGCAGTGGCAGAAGGACGGCGGCAACAAGCCGAAGAAGGACGCCAAGGACTGGTTCTACAAGACCGCCCACCAGTTCGGCCTCGGCAAGGAGACCGGCATCGACCTCCCCAACGAGGTCTCGGGCCGCGTCCCCGACCGCCAGTGGAAGGAGCGGTTCTGGGAGGCCAACAAGGACGGCTGGTGCAAGCAGGGCAAGAAGGACGGCGACTACGTCGAGAAGATCGCGTACGAGAACTGCCTCGAAGGCATGAAGATGCGCGCCGGTGACTCCGTCAACTACTCCATCGGCCAGGGCGACACCCTCGTCACCCCCATCCAGATGGCCACCATCTACGCCGCCATCTCCAACGGCGGCACCCTCTACAACCCCACGGTCGGCAAGGCGATCGTCAGCGCCGACGGCAAGAAGGTCAGGGAGATCGCGCCCACGTCGCACGGCAGGCTGCCGATGAACGAGGCCACCCACGACCTGATAGAGGAAGCGCTCGCGGGCGTCGCCACCCGCGGCACCGCCGCCTGGCGCTTCGGCGGCTGGCCGCAGGAGAAGATCCCGATGCACGCCAAGACGGGTACGGCCGAGGTCTACGGCAAGCAGACGACCTCCTGGTTCGCCACCTACACCAAGGACTACTCGATCGTCATGACGATCTCCCAGGGCGGTACGGGCTCCGGCGCGTCCGGCCCCGCGGTGCGCAACATCTACGACGCCCTCTACGGCCTCGACGACGCGGGCAACCAGGACCTCAAGCGCGCCCTGCTGCCGCGGCCGCAGAAGGCCCTGCCGACGATCGAGGCCGACGGCTCGATCGACGCCCCGGTCATCAAGCCGTACGACCCCAAGAGCCAGCAGGTCCCCGAGAAGCAGGGCGGCAACCAGCCCCTGGCCGGACCCCCACCCACCTGGAGGCGTGACTGATGGCCGGCGGATTCTCCGTCTCGCGCTACGCCCCCCAGCGCTCCTCCTGGTCCCGGCTGACCGCCCGCGACTCCACGCTGCGCAGGCTCGACTGGCCGCTGCTCGCCTCGGCGCTCGCCCTCTCGGGCATCGGCGCGCTGCTCGTCTGGTCGGCGACCAGGAACCGCGACACGCTCAACAACGGCGACCCGTACTACTTCCTCTTCCGCCACGTCCTCAACACCGGCATCGGCCTCGCGCTGATGATCGGCACGATCTGGCTCGGCCACCGCACCCTGCGCGGCGCGGTGCCGATCCTCTACGGACTCTCGGTCCTGCTGGTCCTCACGGTCCTCACCCCGCTCGGCGCGACCATCAACGGCGCGCACGCGTGGATCGTGGTCGGCGGCGGGTTCTCCCTCCAGCCCTCCGAGTTCACCAAGATCACGATCATCCTCGGGATGGCGATGCTGCTCGCCGCCCGGGTCGACGCGGGCGACCAGCTCCACCCCGACCACCGCACGGTGGCCAAGTCGCTCGGCCTGGCCGCGCTGCCCATAGCGATCATCATGCTGATGCCGGACCTCGGCTCGGTCATGGTGATAGCGATGATCGTGCTCGGCGTGCTGCTGGCCTCCGGCGCCTCCAACCGCTGGGTGCTCGGCCTGATCGGCGCGGGCGTGCTCGGCGCGGTGCTCGTCACGGTCCTCGGCCTCCTCGACGAGTACCAGATCAACCGCTTCGCCGCCTTCGCCAACCCCGAGCTCGACCCGGCGGGCGTCGGCTACAACACCAACCAGGCGCGCATCGCGATCGGCTCCGGCGGACTGACCGGCACCGGACTCTTCAAGGGCTCCCAGACCACCGGACAGTTCGTCCCCGAACAGCAGACCGACTTCGTCTTCACCGTCGCGGGCGAGGAGCTGGGCTTCCTCGGCGCGGGCCTCATCCTGGTGCTCCTCGGCGTCGTCCTGTGGCGCGCCTGCCGCATCGCCCGCGAGACCACCGAGCTGTACGGCACGGTCGTCGCCGCCGGGATCATCGCCTGGTTCGCCTTCCAGGCGTTCGAGAACATCGGCATGACGCTCGGCATCATGCCGGTCGCGGGACTGCCCCTGCCCTTCGTCAGCTACGGCGGCTCCTCGATGTTCGCCGTATGGGTGGCGATCGGACTGCTCCAGTCGATCAGGGTGCAGCGACCGATAGCGGCCTGACCCCTGCACATCCGCCCTCCGGCCGTCTAGATTCACGTCATGGCGGAGACGAAGCGCGAGATCGAGCGGAAATACGAAGCCAACACCGCGACCCGGCTGCCCGACCTCACCAAGGTGGCCGGGGTCGCGTCCGTCGTCGACAAGGGCGTCGTCGACCTGGACGCGACCTACTACGACACGGCGGGCCTGCGCCTCGCCGCCGACTCCATCACCCTGCGCCGCAGAACCGGCGGCGCCGACGCGGGCTGGCACCTCAAGCTCCCCGTCGCCCCCGGCGTGCGCGACGAGGTGCGCGCCCCCCTCGGCACCACCCTGCCGCGCGGCCTCGCCGGACTCGTCCGCTCCCGGCTGCTCGGCGACGAGGTCGTCCCCGTCATGCGGCTGCGCTCCTCGCGCGACGTCCGCCACCTCGTCGACGAGGACGGCAGGCTGCTGGCCGAGCTGAGCCTGGACACCGTGCGCGCCGAGAACCTCGCGGCCCCGGACGCCGCCGACGGGGCCGCCTCCTGGACCGAGATCGAGGTCGAGCTGGCCGACGACGTCGACCCCGCGTTCCTCGACCGCGTCGAGAAGCGGCTGCGCAAGGCGGGCGTACGGCCCTCGGGCTCCGAGTCCAAACTGGGCCGCGCGCTCCACGAGACCGGGCTGCACCCCGTGCCGCGCGTGCGCCGCGCCGGGCGGCCCCGCACCGCCGGCGACCACGTCGTCGCCTACCTCGCCGAGCAGGTCGCCGCCCTGACCGAGCTGGACCCCGCCGTCCGCCGCGACCTGCCCGACTCCGTCCACCAGATGCGCGTCGCCACCCGCAGGCTGCGCAGCGCCTTCCGCACGTACGAGAAGGTCCTCGACCGGGGCGTCACCGACCCGCTGGGCGAGGAGCTGAAGTGGCTCGCGGGCGAGCTGGGCGTGGACCGGGACCAGGAGGTGCTGACCGCGCGGCTCCGGGGCCGGGTCGCGGAGCTGCCCCGCACCCTGCTGCTCGGCCCGGTCAGGGGCCGCCTGCGGATCTGGTCCACCGCCCGGCGCTCGGGCTCGCGCCGCAGGACGGTCGCGGTGCTCGACAGCAAGCGGTACCTGGAGATCCTGCGGGCGCTGGACGCGCTGCTCGCGGACCCGCCGCTGCTGCGGGGCGCGTCCGGGGCGCCGGAGAAGACCCTGACGAAGGCCGTCGTGCGCGACTACGAGCGGCTCGCGGGCCGCGTCGAGCACGCGCTGGCCCTGTCGCCGGGCCAGGAGCGGGACCTCGCCCTGCACGACGCCCGCAAGGCCGCGAAGCGCGCGCGGTACGCGGGGGAGGCGGCGCGGGCCGCGCTCGGCGGGCCCGCGAAGGGGTTCGCCAAGGCGATGAAGTCCGTCCAGCAGGTGCTGGGCGACCACCAGGACAGCGTGGTGGCGCGCGAGGCGCTGCGGGGGCTGGCGGTCCAGGCGCACGCGGCGGGGGAGTCGGCGTTCACCTGGGGGCTGCTGTACGGGCGGGAGGAGCGCGCGGCGGCGGAGCGGGAGCGTGAGCTGCCGGAAGTCTGGGAGGGCGCGCGCGGGGCGCGCCTCTGAGGGGGTCAGGGGCGGCTGGTGCCCTGCGGGCCGGGTGGTGGGCCGGTCGCGCGGTTCCCCGCGCTCCTGGGCGGTCCGCCGTACCCGGCACGTTCCGCACGGGCGCCCCGTCAGGGGCGCGGGGAACCGCGCGAGAGCGGGGCACGCGCCGCGCGTCCCACCGGCCCCGAGGGCGGGCCGGCCACCGGGCGGACGACGCCCACGGCCCCCGCCGCACCGCGCGATGCAAGGGACGGCGCTCGACCGGGTTACGCTGAATAGTCGTCCCCCCGTCAGCCACGAAGGTCCGGAGATGTCTGCCGAATCGGTCTTCCCACAGCTCGAAGCGCTGCTCCCGCATGTGCAGAAGCCCATCCAGTACGTGGGCGGAGAGCTGAACTCCACCGTCAAGCCGTGGGACGAGTGCGACGTCCGCTGGGCGCTCATGTACCCCGACGCGTACGAGGTGGGCCTGCCCAACCAGGGCGTCATGATCCTCTACGAGGTACTGAACGAGCGCGAGGGCGTCCTCGCCGAGCGCACGTACAGCGTCTGGCCCGACCTCGAAGCGCTGATGCGCGAGCACGCGGTGCCGCAGTTCACCGTGGACACGCACCGTCCCGTGGGCGCCTTCGACGTCTTCGGGCTCAGCTTCTCCACCGAGCTGGGCTACACCAACATGCTCACGGCCCTGGACCTCGCGGGCATCCCGCTGGAGTCCAAGGACCGCGGGCTCGACGACCCGATCGTCCTCGCGGGCGGCCACGCGGCCTTCAACCCCGAGCCGATCGCGGACTTCATCGACGCGGCGATCATCGGCGACGGCGAGCAGGCCGTGCTCGACATGACCGAGATCATCCGCGGCTGGAAGGCCGAGGGCCGCCCCGGCGGGCGCGAGGAAGTGCTCTTCCGCCTCGCGAGGACCGGCAGCGTCTACATCCCGGCGTTCTACGACGTCGAGTACCTGCCCGACGGCCGCATCGGCCGCGTCGTGCCCAACAAGTCCGGCGTGCCGTGGCGCGTGTCCAAGCACACCGTCATGGACCTCGACGAGTGGCCCTACCCCAAGCAGCCCCTCGTCCCGCTCGCGGAGACCGTCCACGAGCGCATGTCCGTCGAGATCTTCCGCGGCTGCACCCGCGGCTGCCGCTTCTGCCAGGCCGGCATGATCACGCGCCCCGTGCGGGAGCGAAGCATCACCGGCATCGGCGAGATGGTGGACAAGGGCCTCAAGGCGACGGGCTTCGAGGAGGTCGGCCTGCTCTCGCTGTCGAGCGCCGACCACACCGAGATCGGCGACATCGCCAAGGGCCTCGCGGACCGGTACGAAGAGGACAAGATCGGCCTCTCGCTGCCGTCCACCCGCGTGGACGCCTTCAACGTCGACCTCGCCAACGAGCTGACCCGCAACGGCCGCCGCTCGGGCCTCACCTTCGCCCCCGAGGGCGGCAGCGAGCGCATGCGCAAGGTCATCAACAAGATGGTCAGCGAAGAAGACCTGATCCGCACCGTCGCCACCGCGTACGGCAACGGCTGGCGCCAGGTCAAGCTGTACTTCATGTGCGGCCTGCCCACCGAGACCGACGAGGACGTCCTCCAGATCGGCGACATGGCGGTCAACGTGATCGCCAAGGGCCGCGAGGTCTCCGGCCAGAACGACATCCGCTGCACGGTGTCGATCGGCGGCTTCGTGCCCAAGCCGCACACCCCCTTCCAGTGGGCCCCGCAGCTCTCCGCCGAGGAGACCGACGCCCGTCTGGAGAAGCTGCGCGACAAGATCCGCGGCGACAAGAAGTACGGCCGCTCCATCGGCTTCCGCTACCACGACGGCAAGCCCGGCATCGTCGAGGGCCTGCTCTCGCGCGGCGACCGCCGCGTCGGCTCCGTCATCCGCGCGGTCTACGAGGACGGCGGCCGCTTCGACGGCTGGCGCGAGCACTTCAGCTACGACCGCTGGATGGCCTGCGCCGAGAAGGCGCTGCCCTCCTTCGGCGTGGACGTCGACTGGTACACCACCCGTGAGCGCACCTACGAGGAGGTCCTGCCCTGGGACCACCTCGACTCCGGTCTCGACAAGGACTGGCTCTGGGAGGACTGGCAGGACGCCCTCGACGAGACCGAGGTCGACGACTGCCGCTGGACCCCGTGCTTCGACTGCGGCGTGTGCCCCCAGATGGACACGTCCATCCAGATCGGCCCCACGGGCAAGAAGCTGCTCCCGCTGACGGTCAAGAACGCGGCCCCGGCGCCCGCCACGAGCGGTCACGCCCACTAACCGCCCGTTCGCGTCCCGGACCGCTGGCCCCTTCCCGCTCGGGGAAGGGGCCAGCGGCGTTCGGGGAGGCGGCGGGAACGCGCCGGGCCCGTCGGAGAGTTCACCTGTCCGGCCCCGCCGCGACGCCCGGCACGCACTCGTCAAAGGACCCCGGCAGGCGGTGCCCGTGGAACCGCGACGGGCCGAGGCGCGTACTCTGGGTGGTAGAGCCACTGTCCCAGGCGCGGCGCCCGCACCCGAGATCTCCCTGCGCGAGCAGGTGCGAGCCGGGCGGCACCCCCAGGGACGGTCACCAGTTTCGAGGGCGGCGCGCCACCGCGCCCGCCCCGCACCGAGGAGAAGAACCCCTGGGCAAGCGACAGCCCGAAGGCCCGCCGCCCGCACCTGCGGTGCAGCGCATCCGACTGCGCTACACCAAGCGCGGCCGCCTCCGGTTCACCAGCCACCGTGACTTCCAGCGCGCGTTCGAGCGCGCCCTGCGGCGTGCCGAGGTGCCCATGGCCTACTCGGCCGGCTTCACCCCGCACCCCAAGGTGTCGTACGCCAACGCCGCCCCCACCGGTACCGGCTCCGAGGCCGAGTACCTGGAGATCGCGCTCACCGCGAGCCGCGACCCCGAGACCCTGCGGGCCCTGCTCGACGAGTCGCTGCCCACCGGGCTCGACATCGTCGACGCCGTCGAGGCGCGCACGTCGGGACTCGCCGACCGCCTCCAGGCCTCCGTCTGGGAGCTGCGCCTCGAAGGCGTGCCCGTCGAGGACGCCGAGAAGGCCGTGTCGACGTTCCTCGCGGCCGAGGCCGTCGAGGTCCAGCGCAAGACCAAGAACGGCATCCGCACCTTCGACTGCCGGGGTGCCGTCGCCGACCTGTGGGCAGCGGAATCCGCAGCTGATAGGCCGGGCGTCGGGGCCTGTGCGATACTGCGCCTGGTTGTTCGGCATCTGACACCTGCCGTACGACCCGACGACGTCCTGTCCGGTCTCCGAGCTGTGGCCGACCTGGCGCCGCCGGTCCCCGCAGCGGTGACCAGGCTGGCGCAGGGGCTCTTCGACGAGGAGTCCGGCACGGTGACCGACCCGCTCGCGCCCGACCGCGAGGCGACCGAGGCAGCTTCACCCACAGCAGCCGCGGCCGCCGCCGCGAAGGCGCCCGAAGGGGCGGCGTCCGCGTAGGGCAGTCGTTGTTGGCGCAGCCCTCGTATCCGGGAGCCACCTGGGTCGGGCAGCGCACTGACCAGGAGACTTTCGCCAGGCCGTACGCAATACCGCGTACGGAACCGGCGAGCCAGACATCAGCTCCCGTGCGGCGCCCGCGCCCCGGACAGCGGCCCCCGCGTATCCGTACGCGGGGAAGCGCCGCCGGACCGGAACCAGGCGCGGCGCCCGGGAGCGTGACGGGAGAACCGCCCGCATGCTCGACAACGAGAACGAACAGAGCGTCCACGCACCGCAGGAAGGCCCCGGCGACAAGCTGCCGCCGCGCCGCCGTCGCCGTGCCGCTTCCCGCCCCGCGGGCCCGCCGGTGACCGGCGCCGCCGCCGCGGCCCCCGAGCCCGAGGCCGCCGCTCCGGCCATACCGGCCGCCGATGCCGCCGACGAGGCCGCCCCGGCGCGCCCGCGCCGCCGCGCCACCCGCAAGGCCACCTCGCCCGCGGGTCCGCCGAAGGCAGCCGGGACCGCGATCACGGTCGAGGCCGAGGCCGCCGACGCGCCCGCCCCCGCCGCGGCCGAGGCCGCCGCCGAGCCCGTCGCCGACGCCGCTCCGCCGCGTGCCCGTCGCCGCGCCACCCGCAAGGCCACCGCCCCCGCGGGCGCGCCCCAGAGCGCCGACGCCCCGGCCGAGCAGGTCGCCGAGCCGGTGGCCGTGCCCGTCGCCGACGAGGCCCCGGCCGATGACGCGCCCAAGGGCCGCGTCCGCCGCCGCGCCACCCGCAAGGCCACCTCGCCCGCGGGTGCGCCCGCCCCGGCGGAGGTGACGTCCGTCACGGAGACGGCCGCGTCCGCCGACACCGCCGCGTCCGCGGTGTCCGTCGAGTCCACCGAGGACGACGAGGCGGCAGCGGCGGCGGGCGAGAGCCTGCCCGAGGCCGTCGCCGACGAGCTCGCCGCGGAGAAGGCCGAGAAGCCCGCCAAGGCCGCGAAGACCGCGCGGAGCCGCAAGGCCGCGAAGGCCGGGACGGAGAAGGCCGCCGAGACCGAGCAGGCCGAGCCCGTCGCCGACGCCGCCCCGCGCGGCCGTACCCGCCGCAGGGCCGCCGCGCCCGCCGGCACTCCGGAGTTCAGCCGGGGCGCGGGCCAGGAGCAGGCCGCGAAGTCCGACGCCGAGGAGGAGCGGGGCGGCCGTACGCGCCGCAGGGCCGCCCGTCCCGCCGTCGCCGTCTTCCAGGCCCCGGTCTTCACCGAGCCGATGTTCCAGACGCCGGAGACCGCTGCCGCCGCCGCTGCCGCTGCCGCGCGCGTGGAGCCGGTGCTCGAAGAGGAGGAGGCCGAGGAGGTCGAGGAGACCGTCACGGTCACCGTCGCCGACGTCGTCGAGGCCGGTACGGGCGGCGGTCGCCGCCGTCGTCGGCGCCGCGGCGAGCCCGCCGAGCAGGCCGAGGCCGCCCCGGTGGCCGTCGAGACCGCCGCCGTCGAGCCCGTCGCCGTCGAGACCGCCGACGCGGACGCCGGTGCCGAGACCGAGCCCGCCGACGCCGACGCCGTGGACGCCGAGGGCAACGACCAGGACGACGAGTACGGCGACCGTCCCTCGCGCCGCCGCCGTCGCGGTGGCCGTCGCCGCCGCCGCGGCGATGCCGTGGACGCGGACGAGTCCGGCGAGGTCCGGGCCGAGGACGACGACGCCGACGAGAGCGACGACGCCGAGGGCGACCACGGCGACGAGGCCACCGACGACGCCACCTCGGCCGGCACGAGCAGCAGCCGTCGCCGCCGTCGCCGTCGCCGCCGCAGCGGTGACGCCGCCGTGGACGGCGAGTCGGGCTCCGACGACCCCGAGCGCACGGTCGTCAAGGTCCGCGAGCCCCGCAAGAAGGAAGAGGCCGGCACCGGCTTCGACGAGGTCCAGTCCATCAAGGGCTCGACCCGCATGGAGGCCAAGAAGCAGCGCCGCCGCGAGGGCCGCGAGCAGGGCCGCCGCCGCGTGCCGATCATCACCGAGGCGGAGTTCCTGGCGCGCCGCGAGGCCGTCGAGCGCGTGATGGTCGTCCGCCAGAGCGGCGAGCGCACCCAGATCGGCGTCCTCGAGGACAACATCCTCGTCGAGCACTACGTCAACAAGGAGCAGTCGACCTCCTACGTCGGCAACGTGTACCTGGGCAAGGTGCAGAACGTCCTGCCGTCGATGGAGGCCGCCTTCGTCGACATCGGCAAGGGCCGCAACGCCGTCCTGTACGCGGGCGAGGTCAACTTCGAGGCGCTCGGCATGGCCCACGGGCCGCGCCGCATCGAGTCCGCGCTCAAGTCCGGCCAGTCCGTCCTCGTCCAGGTGACGAAGGACCCGATCGGCCACAAGGGCGCCCGCCTCACCAGCCAGGTCTCGCTGCCGGGCCGCTACCTCGTGTACGTCCCCGAGGGCTCGATGACCGGCATCAGCCGCAAGCTCCCCGACACCGAGCGGGCGCGGCTGAAGACCATCCTCAAGAAGATCGTCCCCGAGGACGCGGGCGTCATCGTGCGCACCGCCGCCGAGGGCGCGAGCGAGGACGAGCTGCGCCGCGACGTCGAGCGGCTCCAGGCGCAGTGGGAGGACATCCAGAAGAAGTCCAAGCAGATCTCGACCTCGTCGCCGAGCCTGCTGTACGGCGAGCCGGACATGACCGTCCGGGTCGTCCGCGACATCTTCAACGAGGACTTCTCCAAGGTCATCGTCAGCGGTGACGAGGCGTGGGAGACCATCCACGGCTACGTCAACCACGTGGCGCCCGACCTCGCGGACCGGCTCTCCAAGTGGACGAGCGAGGTCGACGTCTTCGCCACGTACCGCATCGACGAGCAGCTGATGAAGGCGCTGGACCGCAAGGTCTGGCTGCCCTCGGGCGGCTCGCTGGTGATCGACAAGACCGAGGCGATGATCGTCGTCGACGTCAACACCGGCAAGTTCACCGGCCAGGGCGGCAACCTCGAAGAGACCGTCACCAGGAACAACCTGGAGGCGGCCGAGGAGATCGTGCGCCAGCTGCGGCTGCGCGACCTCGGCGGCATCGTCGTGATCGACTTCATCGACATGGTGCTGGAGTCCAACCGCGACCTGGTGCTGCGGCGCCTGCTCGAATGCCTGGGCCGGGACCGCACGAAGCACCAGGTGGCCGAGGTCACCTCGCTCGGCCTGGTCCAGATGACCCGCAAGCGGGTGGGCCAGGGCCTGCTGGAGTCGTTCTCCGAGACCTGCGTCCACTGCAACGGCCGCGGCGTCATCGTGCACATGGAGCAGCCCGCCGTCACCGGCGGCGGCAACGGCAAGCGCGCCAAGAAGCGCGGCAAGGGCGCGGGCGAGCACGACCACGCCCACGAGCACGACGCGCAGGAGCAGTACGAGACCGAGGCGGAGGTCGCCGCCGAGGTGGCCGAGCCCAAGGCGCTCGAAGAGCCGGTCGCGCCGGACGAGGAGTTCTACTCCAGCCCGGCCGAGGCCGAGGCCGCCGCCACGCGCGGCAGGGGCCGTCGTCGCGCCACCCGCAAGGCGACCGCCCCCGCGGGCGCGCCGAAGCCGGTGGCCGAGGAGGTCGCGGCGGAGGCGGAGGCCGTGGTGGAGACCGCGGCGCCCGTCGTCGAGGCCGCGCCCGCTCCGGCCGTCGTCCCGGTGGCCGAGCCCGCGGCGGAGCCCGTCGCGGTGGAGGACCCCGTGGTGGCCGAGGCTCCCGAGGCCGACGCCGCGCCCAAGCGGACCCGCCGTCGGGCGACCCGCAAGGCGACCGCCCCCGCCGGTTCCCCGGCTCCGGTCGAGGAGGCCCAGACGGCTCCCGTCGCCGAGGCGGCTCCTGTTGCCGAGGCCCAGGCGGCTCCTGTCGCCGAGGCGGCCGAGGCTCCGGCGCCCGTGGTCGAGGCCGAGCCCGAGGCCCCCGTGGTCGAGGCGGCGCCGTCGCGCGGCCGTCGCCGTGTCACTCGTAAGGTGACTGCTCCGGCCAGCTCGCCCGCCGGCGGCGGTGAGGCCGCGGTCATCGTGGTCGACTCCGCGCCGAAGGCCGAGGAGCCCGCGGCCGAGGAGCCGAAGGCCGAGTCCGCTCCGGCGGCGGAGGCCACCGACGCCCCCGAGGCCGAGGCGGCCCCGGCGGCCAAGAAGGCGGCCCGCAAGACCGCCAAGAAGGCCACGGCCAAGAAGGCGGCCACCAAGAAGACGGCCACCGCCAAGACCGCGGCGGCCAAGACGACCGCCGCCAAGAAGACCGCCGCGAAGAAGACGACGGCCAAGAAGGCGGCCACCAAGAAGACGGCCGCCAAGAAGACCGCGGCGGCCGAACAGAAGTCGGCGGCGGTCTCCGCCAAGGCCGCGTCGGCCGGTTCCGACGAGAGCTGAAGCACATCGGCGGAACGCTCGGTGAGCGACCGCTGAACAATCTGTGCCCCGTCCTGGATAAGCTAGGGCGGGGCACAGATTCTGTTTCGGAATCGATGCGGAGGGCCCTTAACACCCCCGAAATTGACAAAGAAATTCCTGATAATGTGACGGCGGTCGCTGC
This sequence comes from Streptomyces sp. NPDC050504, assembly GCF_044458065.1. Classification (NCBI taxonomy): domain Bacteria; kingdom Bacillati; phylum Actinomycetota; class Actinomycetes; order Kitasatosporales; family Streptomycetaceae; genus Streptomyces; species Streptomyces sp. NPDC050504. The sequence continues at coordinate 696,456 of NZ_JBITHO010000002.1, forward strand.
CGTCCTCGCTCTCCACCCGGAGACTGTGCGGTCGGCGACCGGTCCGGTTACAGGGACACAAACCGGTCCCAGATTCCTCGGTAGGGCGTCGGCACTGCGCCGGAGGGGTCCGCGGCGGCCTCATGCGACGTCCGCGCCCCTGACCTCTGCCACATAGAGCTCTTGCGGTGTTCAAGGAGGACGTCCAATGCCGAGCAACGAGCAGCAGCCCATCCCCGCTGCCCGCCCGATCATCGGTGAAGAAGAGATCGAGGCCGCGGTACGGGTGCTGCGCACCGGCCGCGTCGTGCAGGGCCCGGAAGTAGCGGGCTTCGAGGAGGAGTTCTCCGAGCTGGTCGCGGGACGCCACTGCGTCGCCGTCAACTCCGGTACCTCCGCGCTGCACCTGCTTCTGATGGCCATGGGCATCGGCCCGGGTGACGAGGTCATCGTCCCGTCCTTCTCCTTCGCGGCCTCCGCCAACGCGGTCCGCCTCGTCGGCGCCGACGTCGTCTTCGCCGACGTCGAGGAGGACAGCTTCAACCTGGACCCGGCCGCCGTCGAGGCCGCGATCACCCCGCGCACCGCCGCGATCATGCCGGTGCACATCTACGGCAACCCGGCCGCCATGGACAAGATCATGGCCATCGCCGACAAGCACAAGCTCGCGGTCGTCGAGGACGCCTGCCAGGCCCACGCCGCGGCCCTGAACGGCACCCCGGTCGGCGCGTTCGGCACCGGCGGCACGTTCAGCTTCTACCCGACGAAGAACATGCACAGCCTCGAAGGCGGCATGATCTCCACCGGTGACGCCGAGATCGCCCGCACCCTGCGCCTGCTGCGCAACCAGGGCATGGAGCAGCGGTACGCCAACGAGATCGTCGGCGCCAACATGCGCATGACGGACGTCAACGCCGCGATCGGCCGCGTCCAGCTCGCCAAGGTCGGCGGCTGGACCGAGCAGCGCATCGCCAACGCCGCGTACCTCTCCGCGAACATCACCGCGCCGAACGTCGTGACGCCGATCGTCGCCGAGGGCGCGCGCCACATCTACCACCAGTACACGATCCGCGTGCGGGGCGGCGCCGAGGCCCGCGACGCCATGATGGCCGGGCTCACCGAGGCCGGCATCGGCAACGCCGTGTACTACCCGACCCCGATCCACCGGCTCAAGCCGTACTGGGAGCCGGACCAGAAGGCCGGGCGCAACTGGGACCTGCCGGTCACCGAGCGCGCCGCCGCCGAGGTCGTGTCGCTTCCGGTGCACCCGTCGTTGAGCCAGGGCGACCTGGAGCGCATCGTCGCCGCCGTGAACGAGCTGGGAGAGAACCTGTGACCGAGGCAGTGCTGCGGGCGGGACTGGTCGGCCTGGGCTCCATGGGCCGCCACCACGCGCGCGTGCTCGCGGGCCTGGACGGCGTCCAGCTGGTCGGCGTCGTCGACCCGATGGGCGACAAGTTCGGCGCGGCCAACGGCGCGCCCGTGCTCTCCACCGTCGAGGAGCTCATCGAGGCCGGCGTCGACTACGCGGTCGTCGCCTGCCCGACCCACCTCCACGAGGAGGTCGGCCTCAAGCTCGCCGACGCCGGGATCGGCGCGCTCATCGAGAAGCCCGTCGCCTCCACCGTCGAGGGCGCCCGCCGCCTCGTCGAGGCGTTCGAGTCCCGCGGCCTGACCGCGGGCGTCGGCCACATCGAGCGCTGCAACCCCGCGCTGCGCTCGCTGCGCACCCGCCTGGAGGCCGGTGAGCTGGGCGACGTCTTCCAGGTCGTCACCCGCCGCCAGGGCCCCTTCCCGCACCGCATCGCCGACGTCGGCGTGGTCAAGGACCTCGCCACGCACGACATCGACCTCACCGCGTGGGTGACCGGCCAGGAGTACCGCTCCATCGCCGCGCACACCGTCCACAAGAGCGGCCGCCCGCACGAGGACATGGTGTCCGCCGTGGGCCAGCTCTCCGACGGCACCATGGTCAACCACCTGGTCAACTGGCTGAGCCCGCTCAAGGAGCGGTTCACCTCGGTCACCGGCGAGAAGGGCTGCTTCATCGCGGACACCCTCACCGCCGACCTGACCTTCTACTCCAACGCCGCCGTCGCGACCGAGTGGGAGGCCCTGCGGGCCTTCCGCGGCGTCTCCGAGGGCGACATGATCCGGTACGCCATCCCGAAGCGCGAGCCGCTCCTCGTCGAGCACGAGCTGTTCCGGGACGCCGTACTGGGCAAGTCCGACGACATCTGCACGCTCCGCCAGGGTCTGCGCACGGTCGAGGTCGCCGAAGCCGTCATCGCGTCGGCCGACAGCGGACAGACCGTGCGACTTGATGCGGAGGGCGTGGCCAGTTGACCACACCCGATGTCACCGTTGTCGTAGCCGTCTACAACACGATGCCGTACCTCACCGAGTGTCTGAACTCGCTGGTGAACCAGAGCATCGGGCGTGACAGGCTGGAAGTCGTGGCCGTCGACGACGGCTCGACCGACGACAGTGGCCGGGAACTCGACCGCTTCGCGGAAAAGTACCCGGACACCGTCAAGGTGATCCATCAGGCCAACTCCGGCGGCCCGGCTGCTCCCAGCAACCGGGCCCTGGAGGTGGCCACCGGCCGTTACGTGTACTTCATCGGCTCCGACGACTACCTCGGCAAAGAGGCGCTGGAGCGGATGGTGGCCTGCGCCGACGAGCACGGCAGCGATGTCGTCGTCGGCAAGATGGTCGGTACGAACGGCCGCTACGTGCGCCAGAAGCTGTACAAGGGCAACAAGCCGGACATCGACCTCTACACGTCCGACCTGCCCTACGCCCTGGCCAACACCAAGCTGTTCCGGCGCGACCTGGTCGAGAAGCACCACCTGCGCTTCCCCGAGGACCTGCCGGTCGGCTCCGACCAGCCGTTCACGATCGAGGCGTGCGTGCGCGCCGCGAAGATCTCGGTCCTGGGCGACTACACGTTCTACTACGCGGTCAAGCGCGGCGACGCCAGCAACATCACGTACCGCGCCGACCACCTCTCCCGGCTCCAGTGCACCGCGCGGATCATGCACCACGCCGCGGAGCTCATCGAGCCGGGCCCCGGCCGCGACCACGTCCTGGTGCGCCACTTCACCTGGGAGCTGGCCAAGCTCGTCCAGGACGACTTCCTGGACCTGGAGCGCCGTACGCAGACCGAGATCTGCGCGGGCATAGCGGAACTGGCCGACGCCTACTTCACCGAGACCCTGCGCGACGCCATGGACGTCAAGCGGCGGGTGCGCATCGCGCTCGCGCGGCTGGGCGCCGTCGACAAGCTCGGCGAGGCGATCCGGATGGGCGAGGCGCCGCTCCTCCTGGAGGACGGCCGGGCGTACGCCCGCTACCCCGGCTTCCGCGATCCGCTGCTCGGCCTGCCCGACCGCACCTTCGAGCTGATCGGCGAACCGGCCCACACGGCGCTCGCCGAGGGCACCTCGCTGGTCTCGGCCGACTGGGACCAGGACGGCGAGAAGATGGCCGTCTCCCTCTCGGTACGGGTCGGGGTGGCCGGCGAGACCGGGTCGGCCGTGCTCAGGCTCGCCGACAAGGCCATGCCCAAGAGCGCCGACAAGCCCGGCGGGCGCCGCCTGCCCGCCGGCAGCGAACTCCCCGCTCCCGTGGGCGAGTTCGGCAGCGAGGCGGACGGGTCCTCCACGGTCCTGCTCGCCCGCATCCCCGTCCAGCCCCGCAGCGTCAAGCTCGGCGTCCGCGTCTACCTGGACGTGGCGGGCTCGACGTACGAGATCCCGGTGCCCACCCGCGGGGTCCCGCTCCCGCTGGCCAGGCGCTGGCGCGAGACCATCCCGTACCGCATCTCCGCCAACTCCAACTCCAAGGGACGCCTGGTCATCACGACGGCGCCCCTGTGGGGGCCCGAGCCCGGTACGGGCAGGCGCGTCCGCACACTGCTGTCCCGTGTAAAGAGGAAACTGACCCGATGAATATCTGTGTAGTCGCGCTCGGCAAGATCGGCCTGCCGCTCGCCGTCCAGTTCGCCGCCAAGGGCCACAAGGTCATCGGCGCCGACGTCAACGAGAAGGTCGTCGAGCTGGTCAACGCCGGCACCGAGCCCTTCCCCGGCGAGTTCGACCTCGACCGCCTGCTGAAGGAGACCGTCGACGCCGGGCTGCTGTCCGCGACGACCGACACCGCGGCCGCCGTCGCCCAGTCCGACGCCGTCGTGGTCGTCGTCCCGCTCTTCGTGGACGCCGAGGGCACCCCGGACTTCGGCTGGATGGACAACGCCACCGAGGCGATCGCCAAGGGCCTGAAGCCCGGCACCCTCGTCTCGTACGAGACCACCCTCCCGGTCGGCACCACCCGCACCCGCTGGGCGCCGATGCTGGAGAAGGGCTCCGGCCTCACCGCGGGCCAGGACTTCCACCTGGTCTTCTCGCCGGAGCGGGTCCTCACCGGCCGCGTCTTCGCCGACCTGCGCCGCTACCCCAAGCTCGTCGGCGGCATCGACGAGGCGTCCGCCGAGGCGGGCGTGGAGTTCTACGAGAAGGTCCTGGACTTCGACGAGCGCGAGGACCTGCCGCGCGCCAACGGCGTGTGGGACCTGGGCACCGCCGAGGCCTCCGAGCTGGCGAAGCTCGCCGAGACCACCTACCGCGACGTCAACATCGGCCTGGCGAACCAGTTCGCCCGCTTCGCCGACCAGAACGACATCGACGTCCTGAAGGTCATCGAGGCCTGCAACTCGCAGCCCTACAGCCACATCCACCAGCCCGGCATCGCCGTCGGCGGCCACTGCATCCCGATCTACCCGCGGATGTACCTGTGGAACGACCCGGAGGCGACCGTCGTGCGCTCGGCCCGCGAGGCCAACGCCGCGATGCCCGAGTACGCTGTCGACCTGCTGGCCGCCGCCTACGGCGACCTCAAGGACGTGAACGTGCTCGTGCTGGGCGCCGCCTACCGCGGCGGCGTCAAGGAGACCGCGTTCTCCGGCGTCTTCGGCACCGTCGAGGCCCTGAAGGCGCGCGGCGCGGTGCCGTTCGTCTCGGACCCGATGTACACGGACGAGGAGCTGGCCGCGCACGGCCTCGCCCCCCACCGGGGCGAGACCGTCACCGCCGCGATCCTCCAGGCCGACCACGTCGAGTACAAGGAGCTCGCCTCCTCGGACCTGCCCGACGTGACCGTCCTGGTCGACGGCCGCCGCACCACGGACCCGGCCCGCTGGGAGGGCGTCCGCCGCGTCGTCATCGGCGGCTAGTCCTTTCCTCGGCACGAACTCCGGCCCTGCCCCGCGCACTTGTGGGGCAGGGCCGACCTGCAGATGGTTCTCCCCATGACCTGGTTGATTACTGGCGGCGCCGGCTACATCGGCTCCCACGTGGTGAAGGCGATGACGGACCGCGGCGAACGCGTCGTGGTCCTCGACGACCTGAGTACGGGGCGCGCGGAGCGCCTGCCGGACGGCGTCCCGCTGGACGTGGGCACCGTCCTCGACCCGGAAGCCGTCGACCGCGTCCTGCGCGCGCACGCCGTCACCGGCGTCGTGCACCTCGCGGGCAAGAAGCGGGTGGCCGAGTCGGTCGCGCGACCGCTGTACTACTACCGCGAGAACGTCGAGGGCCTGCGGGTCCTCCTCGACGGGGCCGCCGCGGCGGGCGTGCGCCGCTTCCTGTTCTCCTCGTCGGCGTCCGTGTACGGGATGCCCGACGTCGACCTGGTGACCGAGGGCACCCCGTGCGCGCCGATCAACCCCTACGGCGAGACCAAGCTGGCGGGGGAGTGGCTGGTCGGCGCGGTGGGCCGGGTCCACGGCATGGCCACGGCCTCGTTGCGCTACTTCAACGTGGCGGGCGCGGCGGAGCCCGCGCTGGGCGACGAGGGCGCCTTCAACCTCGTACCGATGGTCTTCGAACGGCTGGAGGCCGACGAGCCCGCGCGGATCTTCGGCGACGACTACCCGACCCCGGACGGCACCTGCGTGCGCGACTACGTCCACGTCGAGGACATCGCGTCCGCGCACGTGGCGGCCGCCGACCGGCTCGCCGCCGACCCCGGGGCGGCCCTCACGCTCAACATCGGGCGCGGCGAGGGCGTCTCCGTCAGCGAGATGATCGGGATCATCCACGAGGTGACGGGCCGCGGCGACCTCGAACCCGAGGTCACCGCCCGCCGCCCCGGAGACCCGGCCAGCGTGGTCGCGTCCGCCGCCCTGATCGCCCGCGAACTCTCCTGGACGGCACGGCACGACGTACGCGCGATGGTGGAGTCGGCCTGGGCGGGCTGGCGCCTGCGCCACCCGTAGGACGACGTACGGAGAGGGGCCCCGGAAGACGTCTTCCGGGGCCCCTCTCCGTACGTGCGCGACGGCTCTCAGACCCGTCCCGCGCGCTGCTCGGCGCGCGCCGCGGGGACCGGCGGCGGACCGGCCTGCGCGGGGCGCGGCACGGACGGGCCGATGCGGCGCAGCCACCGCTCGGCGGGGTGCTCCACGAACCGGTAGCAGAGCGCGGCGAGCGCCAGGCTGACCGTCAGCACGCCCAGCCAGAACACCGCGGTGTCGCCGCCGGGCGCGGGCCTGCCCCAGTGGAAGACGGCCGCCCTGAGCACGATCTCGTGCACCAGGTACCAGGCGAACGACCAGTGCCCCAGCTTGATCGCCCAGGCGCCGCCGAGCCCGGTGCGCCGTCCGTCGAGGTCGGCGCGGGCCGCCGCGCAGATCAGCGCCGCGAACAGCGGCGCCGAGAGCCACTGCGAGGCGGTGTACGGGCTGTACCAGAGGGCGTCGGGCACCGCGTCCGACCACGGGATCAGCGCCAGGTGCCAGCCGGCGACCAGCGCGACCGCCGCCCACAGCGGGACGGGCGGGCGCCAGCCGCGCTTCACCGCGAGCCCTGCCACCACGCCCAGCACGAACTGGAGCGAACGGGTCAGCGGCAGGTAGTCCAGCGCCCAGCTGCGGTCGGCGGGGGAGAGGCCCGACAGCGCGGGCCACAGCACGGCGGTCGCGACGAGCACCGCGACGGCCGTCCACGCCCAGACCCTGGCCCTGCGCCCCGCGAGCAGCGCCAGCAGGGCCGGGAAGATCAGGTAGAACCAGGCCTCGTCGGTGAGCGACCAGGCCGCCGGATTGCCCCCGGTGTACAGCACGGGGTCCGGGAACCACGCGTGGACCAGCAGTAGGGTCGCGGCGATCGCGGAGAGCGGCACGTCGCGGCCCATCCAGGCCCACACGCCGACCGAGAGCCCCACGCTGACGGCGAGCAGCGGCCAGATGCGGGCGAAGCGCCGCCAGAGGAAGACCTTGGCGGGCACCTTCGCCCCGTCGTACGTCCAGGCGAGCACGAAGCCCGACAGGACGAAGAAGAACGTCACGCCGCTGCGGCCGTACCAGACGGTGTCGCTGAGCCCGGGTACGGTCCCGACCTGGCGCGACAGGTGGTAGAGCACCACCAGCAGCGCCGCCCAGAACCGCAGCCCGGTCAGCGAGGGGAGCCGGTCGCGGCCCCTCGCCGCCGGGGCGGCGGGCTGAATGCCCCGTCTTCCCACCGGACGCTCAGCGCCGGGGGAGCAGCAGGCGGTCGAAGTCCTCGCGGACCACGGGCCAGTCCCAGGACGTCAGGGCGTGGGACGAGGCCTCCTGGCCGGTCTTCAGCCAGGTCTCCTGGTCCGCGGTGTGCTCCTGGATGCGGGCGACGGCCTCGCGGACGCTGCCGACGACCCAGTCCTCGGGGAACAGCGTGCGGGCGCCGTTGTCCTTGGCCGCGAAGAACGGCCAGTCGCGGACGACCGGGATCGCGCCGCTGGCCGCGCCCTCGACCAGTGCGCAGTGGAAGGACTCGCGGACCGACGTGCTGAGGATCACGCCGACGTCGGCGAGGGCCGCGGGGACGTCGTCGACCTGGCCGATGCGGCGGACCACGCCCGCGGCCTCCAGCTCTTCGAGGTCCTTCTCGTAGCGCTCGGCGTAGGCGCGCGAGGCCGGGCTGAGCTTGGCGTCGACGTCCTCGCCGATGAGCAGCAGGCGGTAGCGCCTGTCCTTGGCGTACAGGGTCCGGGCGACCGCGACGGCCCAGCGCGGGTCCTTGGCGACCGCCGAGATGCCGGTCAGGGCCAGCGTGAAGCGGGCGTCCGCGGACTTGGGGCGGACGAACGACGCCAGGTCCATGGCGTTGTGCACGACGTGCATCCGCGGGTACGGGTCCCACTTGAGCTGCGGCACCGTCGCCAGCGTCAGGTCGCGCAGGTGCGCCCCGACGAACACGAGGTCGTCGACGCGGGAGAAGTCCACCAGGTACGGCCAGGGGCTGAAGGCCTCCGCGCTGTGCAGCCGCACCACGATCCGGGTCGTGCCCGGGTCGACGGCGGTGAACAGGGCGGCGGGGCCCAGGCACCAGTCGACGAAGACGGTGTCCGCCCAGTCCAGGTGCGGGCGCAGCAGCTCCTCGGCCTGCCGCCCGAACTCCCGGTCGCCGCCCAGGCGGTGGTCGGCGAGCCGGGTCATGGCGGTGGCCAGCTTGTCGAGCGCGGGCTCCGCCCCGAGGTCCAGGTTGCGCACCTCGACGTCCGGGTGGGCCGCGTAGTGCTCCTGGACCTGCTTCAGGAAGGTGGTGTTGCCCCGCGTGACGAACAGCAGCCGCAGCGGCCGGTCGGTGGGCGCGGGGGCGGGCGCGGAGGCCCGGCCCGCGCCGCGCGACAGCGCCCTTATGGTCGAGCTGCGGTGCAGCGGCGCCAGGAACGCGTGCGGGTCGCGGGCCAGCGGCGACGTCGTCCGGTCGAAGTGCAGCACCCGGTGGAACGCCAGCTGGAGCGCGGCGACGGCGGACGCGGCGGCCCGCTGCGTGTCGGACGCGGTGAACCTGCGGTCGGCGAACGCCATCTCGGCCTGGACCGCGGCCTCCAGCGCGCGCGGCACCTTGCCGCGGGCCAGTTCGACGCGGGCGGCCTCGCCGAGCAGGTCGGCCCGGCGGCGCGGGTCGGTGGTCTGCTGGGCGGCGGCGCGCAGCGCGAGGACCGCGCCGCTGGGCCGGTTGGCCTTGTCCAGGCCGCCGCCGACCTGGCGGGCGAGCTTGAAGCGGACGTCCTCGGGGAGACCGGGGGCCCCCACGGCGAGCCGCCAGGCGCGCGCGCCCACGGGGTTGCGCAGCACCTTCGAGCTGATCGCCTTGCGGGCCACCGAGTCCGGCAGCCCCTTGTTCTTCTTGTCCGCGGTCATGCCCGCTTCCCCTCTGACAGCAGGGCCGGTCGTACGGCCTCGGTGAGATGACGGGCCGCGGGGGCCATCAGTACACCTCGGGTGAACTTGTCGGCGTGCGCGCGGGCCGCGGCACGCTGCTCCTCGGTCGCCTCGACCGCCATGTGGGCGGCGCGGACGAAGGACTCGGCGAGCTTCTCCGAGTCCAGGCCGTAGGCCCCGGTCCACATCGGGTGGCCCTCCAGGACGTACGACGCGTCGTGGTCCTCCTCGTGAGCGGAGAGCACGGGCAGCCCGGACGCCATGAACTCGTACACCTTGCCGGACGTCACGAAGCGCCCGCCGACGAGCATCAGGACCAGCGCGTCCCAGCGCCCGTACGTCGCGGCGACCTCGGCCTTGGCGACCGGGCCGCGGAAGACGACGTTGTCGGCCTCGGCCTGCCGGATCAGGGTCATGTGCGCGTTGGCCTCGCGGCTCGCGCCCGCCCCGATGTGGCCGCGGATCTCGAACTGCGAGCGCGCCACGAGCGGGTCGCGCTCGCGGGCCATGCGCCAGCCCTCCAGGACCGTGGCGAGGAACGCGGGCTTGAAGTTGACCGAGCCCAGGTAGCCGAAGGTCAGGCCCTTCTCCGGGTCGGCCGCGCCCTTGACCGCGGGCACGCTGTCCGGGTCGAAGCCGTTGCGCACGACCTGCACGCGCTCGGCCAGCTCCGGGTAGCGCTCGCGGTAGAAGTCGGCGATCGGGTCGTTGACGCACCAGATCTCGACCGCGTCGCCCAGGACGCGCGCCTCCCACTCGCCGGAGACGGAGTCACGGGCGAAGGCCTCGCCGCCGCCGATGACGTCCACCGACCAGCCGTCGCGGAAGTCGATCGCGTACGGGATCTTGTGCGCGTCCCACAGCTTCCAGGCCGCGGCCAGGTTGACGTACGGCGCGCAGCTCGCGACGAGCATGTCCGCAGGGAACTCCCGGTGGATGTCCAGGACGCCCTGCTCCAGCGCCTCGCGCCAGCCGCCGAACACCGGCTCGGGGAAGTGCTCCAGGTGCCGGTTGCGCTCCCGCGTCATCCACTTGATGGGCGCGAGCGCACGGTCCTCGGAGAACACCCTGATGTCCGTCTCCAGGTCCTCCCTGGCGAGCGGGAGCTCCACGATCCGCACCCGGGGGTCGACCGGGTCGGAGAGCGTGTGGTCGAGCCCGTACTCGCGCTCCCAGGACTCCTCCGCGATGGTCAGCACGGTGACGTCCCAGCCCAGCTCGACGAACTGGTTCGCGGTCTCGCGCATCCGGTACGCACAGCTCTTCGCCGCCGGCGGGAAGCCGATGGCGAGGTAGATCATGTGCGGCCGGATGCCGCTCGGCTGGGGTCCCGTCGTCCTGGTTCGGGACGGGGCCCCACCCGGGCCGGGCGGCCTGAGTCGCTTGATCACGTTACGCAAGGGGTGCTCCGGGAGGATGGATGGAGAGAAGGGGACTGCGGTGCACGGCGGCCGGCGGCGCGGCGGCTCAGCGCTCGGTGATCGCCTGGACGGCGCGCACCGCCGCGTTCCCGTCACCGTACGGCGTACCACGCGGGGTGGTCGGCGCGGGACGCGTGGCGAGCGCGGTGAATTCCGGGGTCTCGTGCGGGTCGGGGACCAGGTGGTTCCAGCCGCCTTCGAGGGTCTCGACCCACTCGGTCTCCGGGCGGATCGTGGTGCAGGCGCGCTCCAGCAGGAACGCCTCCTTCTGGAGGCCGCCCGAGTCGGTGACGACACCGGCGGAGCCGAGGACGGCGGCGACCAGGCCCGCGTACGGGAGGGGGGCGCCGACGCGGACCGCGCCCTGGTTCAGGTCGATGCCGTGCTGCTCGGCGCGGGCCACCAGGCGCGGGTGGGCCAGCAGGGCCACCGGCACCGGCAGGGCCGCGAGCGCGCCGACGATGGCGGCGAGGCGCTCGGGGTCGTCGGTGTTGTCGGGGCGGTGCAGCGTCGCCACCAGGTAGGGGGCCTCGGGGTCGATGCCCTCGGGCAGCTGCGGGCGCGGGTGCTCGCCGGCCAGGACGGCGTCGCGGATGCGCAGGCAGACGTCGACCATCACGTCGCCGACGAGCGTGGAGCGCTCGGTCAGGCCCTCGTTGGCGAGGTGGCGCATGGCCTCCTCGGTGGGGGCCAGCAGCAGGTCGGCCGCGTGGTCGGTGAGGACGCGGTTGTGCTCCTCGGGCATCCGGCGGTTGAAGGAGCGCAGGCCCGCCTCCAGGTGCGCGACCTTGTAGTGCAGCTTCACCGCGGAGAGGGCGCCCGCCACCGTGGAGTTGGTGTCGCCGTAGACCAGGACCCAGTCCGGCTTCTCGGCCTCCAGGACCTTGTCCATCGCCGCGAGGACCGCACCGGTCTGCTCGCCGTGGCCGCCGGAGCCCACGCCCAGGTGGACGTCGGGGTCCGGGATGCCCAGGCCGGAGAAGAACACGTCGGACAGGTTGGCGTCGTAGTGCTGGCCGGTGTGCACGATGACGTGCTGGTGCGGCGTGCCGGCGAAGGCGGCCGCGATGGGGGCGAGTTTGACCAGCTGGGGACGCGCCCCTACGACACTGAGGACCTTCACGTGCGGTGCTCCTTCAAGGAAGCTTCGAATAACAGACGTACGAGAGGTCTCCGATCATACGGGCGTGCCGGACGGCCCCCGGCCGCCTCCGGGGGCGGTCCGGGGGGCTGCTCGTTGGTCGGATGAGGGGCGCTATGCTTTGATGCGGCCGGGTTTTGTGGCCGTGCCGTTTGCGCCCATGTGCAATGCACGAGACGCCCGCTTCGAACGGCACTGGTGTTGCAGGCCCGACCGAGTCGGGCGGGCTCCTGAAGTGCCAGACCTCTCAGAATCATGAAAGGCACACAACATATGGAGCTCGACACCACCGACGGGCAGACCAGGCCCAGGGGCTCCCGAGGCCGGATCGTGATGCTGGTCGACAACGGGGTGCGCAACGACTCCCGCGTGCAGAAGTCGGCCCGCTCGGCCGCCGAGGCCGGCTGGGACGTCATCCTCTTCGGCGTCTCCCCGACGCGCGAGATCCAGAGCTGGAAGATCGGCGACGCCGAGGTCCGCCTGGTGCCCAAGCCCAGCCCCCTCTCGCACCGCCGCCAGGACCTGCGCGGCCCGCGCCTGCGCAACCCGCTCGCCTACCGCACTCCGCAGATCGCCGCCTACCGCCAGCAGGCGGTCAAGGCGTGGCGCGCGGACCTGCGCTTCCGCGCCGCGGCGGCCAAGGCCCAGTCGCAGGCCCAGGGCCCCGGCAAGGGCAGCGCCAGCGGCAGCGCGGCCCGCCTCATCGTGCCCAAGGTCACCGCCAAGGCCATGGGCAAGTGGGTCGCCCTGCGCTCCGGCATGATGCGCCGCACCAAGCGCAAGCGCGCCAAGTTCGACGCCCCCATCGACCGCGTCATCACCAACGTGTGGCAGACCGTCATGGGCGAGCGCGCCTGGCGCCAGATGCTCCCCTACCTGTGGGACTACGAGCTGGCGTTCGCCAAGCACATCGACGACCTCAAGCCCGACCTGATCCACGCGCACGACTTCCGCATGCTCGGCGTCGGCGCCCGCGCCGCCGTCCGCGGCCGCGCCGCCGGCTACCCGGTCAAGCTGGTCTGGGACGCCCACGAGTTCGTGCCGGGACTGCACTCCCACCACGAGCGCTGGCTGCCCGGCCACGTCGCCTGGGAGAAGGAGCACGCCGTCTTCGCCGACGCCGTGATCACCGTCTCGCCGTCGCTCGCCGACCTGCTGGTCGAGGGCCACGGCCTCAAGGAGACGCCGTACGTCGTCCTCAACGCCCCGGTCAGCCACCCCGACCCGGAGGAGGAGGCGGCCGCCGACCCGACGCCGGACCTGCGCGAGATGTGCGGCATCGGCCCCGACGTCCCGCTGCTCGCGTTCTGCGGCGGCATCAACCCGGTCCGCGGCGTCGAGACGATGATCGAGGGCCTCAAGCTGATGCCCGACGTCCACGTCGCGCTGGTCTCCACCCCGCCCGGCAAGCCCTTCCCGGCCACCGCCAAGATCCTCAAGCTGGTCGAGGAGCTGGGCGTCGAGGACCGCGTCCACGTCCTGCCGTTCGTGCCGCACTGGCAGGTGCCCGAGTTCCTGTCCACGGCCAACGCCGCGGTCAGCCCGCTGCTGCACCTGCCCAACCACGAGCTGGCGCTCAGCAACAAGTTCTTCGAGTACTCGCAGGCCCGTCTGCCGCTCGTGGTCAGCGACATCAAGACCATGGCCGAGATGGTCAACAGGACCGGCCAGGGCGAGGTCTTCAAGGCCCAGGACACCGAGGACTACGTCCGCGCCGTCAAGGCCGTGCTCGCCGACCCCGAGCGCTACCGCGCCGCCTACGACAAGCCCGGTCTGCTGGAGAAGTGGACGTGGGAGGCCCAGGCGGAGGTCCTCGACACGATCTACAGCCGGCTGCTGCCCGGCACCGAGGCCGCGCCCAGGGCGGCGCGCCCCGCGGCGGCCGCCGAGAAGGCCGCCCCGGCCCCGGCGCTGCGGCCCTCCGGCCAGGAGAGCGGTGTGTGACAGGGCGGCTGTGAACTGCCCCGTCGGCCCGGCCGAAGGCGCCCCGGAGCACCGCTCCGCCGTCTTCGGCCGGGCCGACGCCCTCAGAGCCCGTGTCTGACACGGGCTCCCGGGGCCCGGTGCCTAACCCCCGGGCCCCGGCACAGACCCTCGGCTCCCACCCGGAACACGACGCAGAACACACGGAGGACCTCCTCGCATGACCCAAGTACTTCTGATCGCGGGCGCGGTGCCGACGCTCTCTATGCTCAAAGCCTCCGTGGAGAAGTTCCGGGCCGTGGGAGCGACCGTGCAGCTCGCCGGGCTCTTCGACCGGGACGCGCTGGAGCTGGACGGCTCGCTGCGCGGCCTCGACTTCCGCTCGCTGAACGAGGCCGCCGCCGAGCGCGGCACCGCCTTCGCCAAGCGCACCGCCAAGCTGCCCCCGCCGCGCCGCACCTGGGTGAGCGTCGAGCGCGACCAGTGGACCCGCCGCCACGCCCGCAAGGCCCAGGTCCTCGTCGCCCTCGACCAGAACGCCGTGTACACCGTCTGGCGCCTGGCCCAGCACAACCGCCGCGCCGACGCGGTCTTCGGCGTCGCCCCCGCGCTGCGCGCCCTGGAGGCCCGCGCCGAGAACCCGCTGCACTACGCGCTGCGCGACGTCGTGCGCACCGTCCCCTCGCCCGCCGTGACCGCCCGCTCCACCAAGCGCGCCGTCCGCCAGGGCGCCGGCATGGTGCTGCGCCGCGCCTCCTCGCCCGCCGTGATGCGCACCGCGATCGGCGCCAAGGCCTGGCGCACCGCCGTCGTCGCGCCCCGCGTGCCCGACCGGATGCGCGCCAAGCTGGCCCGCCGCGTCAGCCTGTCCATGGCCAAGGGCGGCCGCAGGACCGGCGCCACGATGGTCCTCGACCAGGCCGCCGACCGCACCGCCAACCGCACGCTCCAGGCCGCGCTGCTCGCCGAGGCCGCCCGCGCCGACCTGGCGCGCGGCCACGACAACCCCAAGCTGCGCGACAAGGCCATCGCCGCCGCGCTGACCGTCGCCGACGAGCGGTTCAAGAAGAAGGACGTCTCCAAGGCCGCCGACCAGCTGTCGACCGCCTTCGCGCTCGCCTTCAACCGCGGGATCCACTTCGACGGGGTCTCCTCGCCGATGGCCAAGGACCCCGACGCCTACCTCGCGGCCTTCCGCCGCAGCGCCGCCTTCAAGGCCCTGTCCGCCCCGCGCGGCCGGGCGCTGCCCGCCGTCCCCGCGCCGACGGACCGCCCGCTGCGGCTGCTGGTCACCACGTACGCCAACGCGGCCTTCCTGCAGTCCATCAGGGACCGGTACGAGAACCACCCGAACGTCGAGATCCGCTACCTCGACGTCAACGAGGACGAGACGCTGCGCCCGCTGGTCCGCGGCATCAAGCGGATCATGGAGCACGCGCTCGGCGGCCAGCTCCCCTTCAGGGAGAAGGTCGAGGAGGCCCTGCGCCCCCACCTGGACTGGGCCGACACCGTCTTCATCGACTGGTGCACCAACGCGGCGGGCCTGTTCACCGCGATCGACCCCGGCACCACCCGCATGGTGCTGCGCCTGCACAGCTACGAGGCGTTCGCGTTCTGGCCGCACGTCGTGGACTTCACCCGGATCGACGACCTGATCCTGGTCAGCGACCACCTGCGCGAGCTGGTCGAGCGGGTCCTGCCGCAGCTCGGCGGCCCCGGCGCGCCCGCGCGGCACGTCATCGCCAACGCCATGGACCTGGTCCGCTTCCAGCAGGACAAGACGGACGCCGACGTGCGCTTCGCCCTCGGCCTGGTCGGCGTCAGCGCCGTCGCCAAGGACCCGCGCTGGGCGCTCGAAGTGCTGCGCCTGCTGCGCCAGAAGGACGACCGCTACCGCCTGGTCATCATCGGCGAGGGCCTGAACCGCAAGGCGGGTCCGGTCGTGCGCGCCTACGACAACCTGCTCCAGCCCGAGCTGGAGGAGCTGGAGGCGGCGGGCGCGGTGCACCGCGTGGGCCAGACCTCCGACGTGCCCGGCGCGCTCACCGACGTCGGCGTGATCCTCAGCAGCTCGGTGCGCGAGTCCTTCCACTGCGGCCTCGTCGAGGGCGCGGTCAGCGGCGCGCTCCCGGTCGTCCGCGACTGGCCCTTCTTCGCGTCCCTGGAGAACGGCCCGCGCACGCTCTTCCCGGCCGACTGGGTCGTCGCCACGCCCCGGGAGGCCGCCGACCGCATCCTCGCCCTGACGGGCACCGAGGAGGCCTGGCGCGCGGCCACCGAGCCCGCCGCCAAGCACGCGCTGTCGATGTGGGACTGGTCGGTCGTCGGCCAGGAGTTCGACAGGCTGCTGCTGCCCGCGCAGGCGTAGGCACGGCGCGTACGTACGAGTGAGGCGCCGCCCCCCGCCCGGGGGGGCGCCCCCCCCCCCCCTAACGCCCGGGGTGCTAACCGCGCGGGGGGGCACC
>NZ_JBITHO010000002.1:712602-802927 GCF_044458065.1 Streptomyces sp. NPDC050504
GGGGTCGACGGGCGGGGGCGGCCGGCGGCGGGGGGGGCGGGGCGCGCCCGGGGGGGGGGGGCCCCCCCCCGGGCGGGGGGCGGCGCCTCACTCGTACGTACGGCAGGAGGTCCTCAGCGCTCGGAGAGGACGCCGTCCTTCTCCTCGTAGCGCGCGCCGCTCTTGGGGCACTCCCACACGCCCGGCTCGCCCTCGACCTCGGTCAGCTTGACGCCCGTGCGGCCGACCCAGCCGATCCGCCGTGCCGGGACGCCGACGACCAGCGCGAAGTCCGGGACGTCCTTGGTGACGACCGCGCCCGCCGCGACCATCGCCCAGCGGCCGACGCGGACCGGGGCGACGCACACCGAGCGCGCGCCGAGCGAGGCGCCCTCGGCGACCGTCACGCCGACGGCCTCCCAGTCGGCGCCGCGCTTCTGCTTGCCCTCGGGGTCCACCGAGCGCGGGTTGTGGTCGTTGGTGAGGACCACGGCCGGGCCGACGAACACGCCGTCGCCCAGCTCGGCGGGCTCGTACACCAGTGCGTAGTTCTGGATCTTGACGTTGTTCCCGATCCGCACGCCCGTACCGACGTAGGCACCGCGTCCCACGACGCACGCCTCGCCCAGCCGTGCCCCCTCGCGGATCTGGGCGAGCTCCCAGATGCTGCTGCCCTCGCCGATCTGGGCGGACTCGTCGACCTGGGCGGTGGGCTGGACCCTGTAGTTCACTGTTCTGCCTCTGCATTCCGGCTGCCGGTGCGTCTGTCGCCCGGCGAGCATACGCGGGCCCGCGGGAGCCGTCCGGACCTGCGGGAGCATCCATAGCCCCACCGGCGCGTTGCTATTCTCGCGAGAGGGATCCGGCGAGGTGAGTAGAGAGTGGCGTCACAACATGAACCTGCGCTCCATAGGTAGGCGTAAATCCGCGGTGTCGCCTTCGCCTTCGCGCCCCTCGGCCCCGGCATCCTCCGCCACCGCCACCGCCACCGCTCCGCGCGCGGGCGGCTGGCTGCTGCGGGGCAAGGACGGCAGGCTCACCGCCTACGCCCCCGCCAAGGACGGCCTCCTGCGCTGGACCGAGAGGCCCGCGCGGGAGGGCGGCTGGACCGCGCCGGACTTCATCGACGCGCCCGCGCTGCTCGGCCTGGCGGTCGCCCAGGGCCCCAGTGGGTACGTGCACCTGTTCGTCCAGTACCGCAAGGGCAAGTACCCCCAGCTCAAGCACGCCATGCAGTACCAGACGGGCCGCCCGGTCGGCCCCTGGTTCGAGCTGGGCAACCCGCACCGCAACCACAAGGTGCCGGGCCCGCCCGTCGCCGCGGTCGACGCCGACGACGCCGTGCACCTGCTCATCGGCGACATCGGCCACGGCGTGCACCTGCGGCGCCAGAACAAGGCCGGCAAGTGGCTGTGGTGGGAGGACCTGCCCGACTCCGTCCCCACGGCGGGCCCGGTGGCCTGCGGGGTGCTGTCCGACGGGCGCATCGAGTTCCTGGCGCCCGAGGCCGACGGGGTGCTCGGCTGGCAGCAGAAGGCCGCGCACGGTCCCTTCGACACGGCCAAGCCCGCCCCGGCCACCGCCGAACCCGGCTCGCTGGGCGCGCTGCTCACCTCGGAGGGCGGCGCGGGCGACGCCGATGGCGAGGAGGCCGCGGGCGGCGGCGTCACCTACTACTGGCACGACCGGGACGGCGGCGGCGTGATGGCCCGCACGCCCGGCGGCGAGACGGTGTCGCTCGGCGGGTCTCCCGGCGGCGGCGCGGTGACGGCGGTGCGCACGGTCATAGAGGGCCAGGACTGCACGGTGCTCGCGCACCGGGGCGCCGACGGCCGCCCGGCCGTCGCGGCGTTCGCCACGGGCACGGAGACCGAGGTGGAGGACCTGGTCTGGCAGAGCACGGGAGAGCCCTGTCTGGGCACGCCCGCGCTCGCGCTGGACGGGGCCGACCGGCTGGTGGCCGCGGCCATCGGGACGGACGGCACGCTGCGCGTCGCCCGTCAGAAGGACGAGCCGGGCCTGGCCCTGGCCGCCTGGCAGCGGATCTGACCGGAGCCGGGGGCACGGCGGGGGCGGACGCCCGCCGTCGTGCCCCCGGCTACCGTCGCCTCCGGCCGCGCACCGCCCCGTACAGCTCGCCCGAGAACACCAGCGCGGCGAGCGTCGCCATGCCCGTGCGGAACCAGCCCGTGTCCGCCGGGTCGGTCCAGGCGTAACCCGCCAGCGGGACGAAGAACAGCACCGCCAGGGTCCGCGTCACCCACCAGAACCGGGAGCGCGCGGGCGCGGGGGCGCCGGGGAACTCGCCGTCCCCGCTGGTCACCGTCGCCTTCATGCCCGCGATCAGCCCGCGCCTGGCCAGCACCCGGGCGCCGTCCGCCGCGTCCAGCACCTCGGGGCGGCTGCCGAAGCCGGCGGGCAGCGGCGGCAGGCCGAGGGCCGCGAGCAGTTCGGGCTGGCTGCCGCGCGCGGTGCGCAGCAGCGACGCCACGGGGCGGGGGTCGGTGACCCGGAACGCGTCGGCGAGCACCTTCGCGGTGGCCAGGGCCGCCGCGTGGTCGGGCAGCGGGGCGGCCGGGTCCCACTGATGCGAGACCAGCTCGTCGCCCTTGTGGACGAGCGTGAAGCCGTGCCGGTCGCCCGAGCGGCGCAGGACCAGGGCGGGCCACTTCTCGGCCGTGGTGAAGTTCTCCGCGGCCCGGGTCAGCACGTCGCTGGTGAACAGGGCGGCCCGTCTGCCCGTCGGCGCGTCCGCGACCAGCTCCACGTAGCTGTACGCGCCGCCGCGCGCGGGCGCCATGCGCAGCGTCGCGCCCGACAGCAGGGCGGCCTGGGCGACGGTGGCGGGGGCCGCGGCGACGACGGCCAGGGCGCTCGGGGCCTCGCCCTGCCAGGCGGGTGCGGCGGGGCGGCGGGGCGCGGAGAAGAACGGGGTGCGCGCCGCGATGTTCATCCGCACGCCCGCGCGCATCTCCAGGAAGTGGGTGCGCGGGTCGGGCCCCAGGTACCTCCAGGGGTACGTGGTGGCGTGCACGCCGATCGCCCGGAACACCTCCAGCGCGTCGTCCCAGCGCTTGGTGACGGTGAGCATCAGGGCCAGGTGGTTGCGGAAGCCCGCCGCCTCGGGGTCGCCGGGGGCGTAGCCGGCGGAGAGCGCCAGGGCGCGGTCGAGCGCGGCCTCGATGCGGGCGGGGTCGATGCGGTCGTCGCCCTCGGTTCCTTCGGGGCCGGTCCCGTCCGGCTCGTTCATCTCGTACTCGACCGCCGCCAGGAGCGGCAGCGCGCCGAGCCGGGAGCCGGGCAGCGCCGCGTCGGCCGCGCGCTCGACGAAGTCGAACATCTCCCGGTGGGAGCCGTACCACTTGGCGCACAGGTACTGCAGCGCCGCGCGGTGGCAGCCGTAGTGGTGCGGGGCCCGGCTGGTGGCCTCGGCCCAGTACAGGTCGAAGACCTCGCGCGGGGCCTGGCTGCCCAGCGCGTGGGTGAGCGCCACGCGCCAGGGCGTCGGGTCGTGCGGGTTGAGCTCGGCGGCGGCCGAGATCACCGGCGCGGTGTCCTCCAGGAGCGCGAAGAACGCCTGGAACTGGTCCTTGGACACGTCCTTGGCGAGGGCCGCCGTCCGCACCGACCACGCCTGGACGATTCCCAGGTCCGCCTTGACCAGGACCGCGTCCGGGTCGTCGGGCGACTCGGCGAGCCAGGCGTCCAGCCAGCCCGGGATGTGCGGCGCGGCGTCGGCGAACTGGGCCACGTAGTCGTTGCGGCGCTCCCACTCGGCGTTGACGCGGGTCTCGGCCAGCAGCGCGCGGGCGGGCCCGTGGTCGCCCGCGGCGGCCGCCGCGAGGGCGGCGCGCAGCGCGGGGTCGGGCCGGTCGAGGACGACGGCCTCGTCGGGCGGCAGGTCGGCGCCCACGGAGGAGCCGTGGCGCATCATCCGGGGAGTGGCGAAAAAAGACACGTGGGTATTCGACCCGGGCGGCGGCGCGTTCCACCAGTGGTTTGTGGTTGCGATGCCGTATCGCCGGGTAGGCAGTCAGGTCTGGTTTGACCCTCCGCGAGGCGGCCCGTAATCTTGTCCATCGGCGTGTTTCCATGCGCGCCTGCTTCTGAGCATCTTCCTCACGCACCGTTCGCGGAGCGGGAGAGGCCGCTCGCCCGTCTGGGCTTCGAGCGGCTGGCATCAGGGGTTCCGTTCCGAGCGAGAGAGAGATCCGCGTGTACGCCATCGTGCGCAGCGGTGGCCGTCAGCACAAGGTTGCTGTCGGTGACATCGTTGAGGTTGACAAGATTTCCACTGCCAAGGTTGGCGACACGGTCGAGCTCTCGACCCTGCTCGTTGTCGACGGCGACGCCGTGACCAGCGACCCGTGGGTCCTGGCCGGCATCAAGGTCACGGCCGAGGTCGTGGACCACCACAAGGGCGCCAAGATCGACATCCTGCGCTACAAGAACAAGACCGGCTACCGCCGTCGCCAGGGTCACCGCCAGCAGTACACGGCGATCAAGGTCACCGGCATCCCCACGGCTGCGAAGTAAGGGACTGAGGAGACATGGCACACAAGAAGGGCGCATCGTCCACCCGGAACGGTCGCGATTCCAACGCTCAGCGGCTCGGTGTGAAGCGCTTCGGCGGTCAGACCGTGAACGCCGGTGAGATCCTGGTCCGCCAGCGTGGCACGCACTTCCACCCCGGCTCGGGCGTCGGTCGTGGCAAGGACGACACGCTGTTCGCGCTGAACGCCGGTGCGGTGGAGTTCGGTACCCACCGCGGCCGCAAGGTCGTGAACATCGTTCCGGTCGCCGCCTGATCCAGGCGTCGCCGTAGAGCGGTTTTCTTTTCGCGAGGGCGGATCTCGCTTCCCGGCTCGAAGAGTCGGGAAGCAGGTCCGCCCTCCGCGTGTTACGAGTAAGACATTTCTGGCTTTTCTGTCGTACGCATCTGGAGGCACCCAACATGACCACCTTCGTGGACCGCGTCGAGCTGCACGTCGCCGCGGGTAACGGGGGTCACGGCTGTGCCTCCGTACACCGGGAGAAGTTCAAGCCGCTCGGTGGCCCCGACGGCGGCAACGGCGGCCGCGGCGGCGACGTGATCCTGGTCGTCGACCAGGACGTCACCACGCTGCTCGACTACCACCACTCGCCGCACCGCAAGGCCACCAACGGCCAGCCGGGCGCGGGCGACAACCGCGAGGGCAAGAACGGCAAGGACCTCGTCCTGCCGGTGCCCGACGGCACCGTCGTCCTGGACAAGCAGGGCAACGTGCTCGCCGACCTGGTCGGCCAGGGCACCATCTTCGTCGCGGGCCAGGGCGGCCGCGGCGGCCTGGGCAACGCGGCGCTGGCCTCCGCCCGCCGCAAGGCCCCCGGCTTCGCGCTGCTCGGCGAGCCCGGCGAGGCGCGCGACGTCGTCCTGGAGCTCAAGACCGTCGCCGACGTGGCCCTGGTGGGCTACCCGTCGGCGGGCAAGTCCTCGCTGATCTCGGTGCTGTCCGCGGCCAAGCCGAAGATCGCGGACTACCCGTTCACGACGCTCGTGCCCAACCTCGGCGTCGTCACCGCGGGCTCCACCGTCTACACCATCGCCGACGTGCCGGGCCTGATCCCCGGCGCCAGCCAGGGCAAGGGCCTGGGCCTGGAGTTCCTGCGCCACGTCGAGCGCTGCTCGGTCCTCGTGCACGTGCTGGACACGGCGACGCTGGAGTCCGACCGCGACCCCGTCTCCGACCTCGACGTCATCGAGGAGGAGCTGCGGCAGTACGGCGGCCTGGGCGACCGACCCAGGATCGTCGTCCTCAACAAGATCGACATCCCGGACGGCCAGGACCTCGCGGACATGATCCGCCCGGACCTGGAGGCCCGCGGGTACCAGGTCCTGGAGGTGTCGGCGGTCGCCCGCACGGGCCTCAAGGAGCTCTCCTTCGCGCTGGCGGGCATCGTCGCCAAGGCGCGCGCGGCCAAGCCCAAGGAGGAGGCGACCCGGGTCGTCATCCGTCCGAAGGCCGTGGACGACGCGGGCTTCACGGTCACCTACGAGGAGGAGACCGAGCTGTACCGGGTGCGCGGCGAGAAGCCGGAGCGCTGGATCCGCCAGACGGACTTCAACAACGACGAGGCCGTCGGCTACCTCGCGGACCGGCTCGCGCGCCTCGGCGTCGAGGACGAGCTGCTCAAGGCGGGCGCCCGTGCGGGTGACGGCGTGGCGATCGGCCCCGAGGAGAACGCGGTCGTCTTCGACTGGGAGCCGACGGTCATGGCGGGCGCGGAGATGCTCGGCCGCCGTGGCGAGGACCACCGCCTCGACGCGCCCCGGCCGGCGGCGCAGCGGCGCCGCGACCGGCAGGCGGAGCGCGACGACCCGCAGCGCGAGTACGACGAGTTCGACCCCTTCTAGGGGGTCGGTGCGCCGCTTGCTCGCGCAGTTCCCCGCGCCCCTGGAAGGGGCGCGGGGAGGGGCCTGGTCCGCCGCAGGCGAAACCCTGCCCCCGGGAAACGGTAAAAAGGGCGTGTCCCGGGACAACCCCGGGCCCCCGGGTTCCGTCTACCAGCGCGGAGCGCACAGGACACGCGCCCCGCGCATCGCACAGTGAACGGAGCGGCGATGAAGATCTCCTTCCTCATCCACACCATTTACGGCATCGGCGGCACCATCCGCACCACGCTCAACCTCGCGGAAGAGCTGGCGGGCCGCCACGAGGTGGAGATCGTCTCGGTGTTCCGCCACCGCGACGTACCGCTCTTCGCGATCGACCCGCGCATCACCGTCGTACCCCTGATCGACACCCGCCCCAAGTCGCCGACGAACGAGTCGAAGCACCCGGAGCACCTGAAGCCGGCCGCCGCCTTCCCCGCGGCCGAGGCGCGCTACAAGGAGTACAGCGCCCTCACCGACGAGCGCGTCCGCGCGCACTACGCGGACAGCGACGCGGACGTCGTCATCGGCACCCGCCCGGGACTCGTCGCGTACGTCGCGCGGTTCTCGCCGGACAGCGCCGTGCTCATCGGTCAGGAGCACATGACGCACAACCACCACAAGCCCGCGCTGCGCGCCGAGCTGGAGCCGTACCTCCGCAGGATCGACGCCTTCGTGACGGTCTCCGAGGGCGACGCGGCCTCCTGGCGCGAGCACCTCCCGCTGCCCGACACGCGCGTGCTCGCCATCCCCAACAGCGTGCCCGAGCCGGTCGTCGCGCCGTCCGACACCTCGGGGACGACCGTCGTGGCGGCCGGGCGGCTGGCCACCGAGAAGCAGTACCACGTGCTGATCGACGCCTTCGCGAAGGTCGTGGAGCAGCGCCCCGAGTGGCGCCTGCGGATCTGCGGCTGGGGCCCCCGCAAGGAGCACCTGCGCAAGAAGATCGACAAGATGCGGCTCAACAACAGCGTCCTGCTCATGGGCCCGCGCACCCCCATCGACCCGGAGTGGGTCAAGGGCGCGATCGCGGTGTCCACCTCCCGGCACGAGTCGTTCGGCATGACCCTGGTCGAGGCGATGCGCTGCGGCCTCCCGGTGGTCACCACCGACTGCGACTACGGCCCCCGCGAGATCGTCCAGGACGGCGTGGACGGGCTGCTGGTGCCGGTCGGCGACGTGGACGCGGTCGCCGCCGCGCTGCTGAAGCTGATCGACGACCCCGAGCTGCGCGGGGCCATGGGCGCCGCCGCGCTGCGCAACGCGCGCCGCTTCGACCCGGGCCCGGTCACCAAGCAGTACGAGGAGCTCTTCGTGGAGCTCGGCGCGGCCAACACCCAGCGGACGGCGCCGCACCACGAACGCGAGGCCGAGGAGGCCGGATCCGGCGAGCCGGCCGGGGCCGCCGCCGACTGCGTCGTCGAGTCCGACGGCGCACTGGCCTTCACGCTCGTCTCCGGCGCGGTCCCCGGCTCCCGCCTGGTCGTGGCGCAGGCCGCCGAGCGGTCCTTCGACTTCGACGCCGAGGGCCGGGCCGTGGTCCCCGCCGACACGCCGTTCGCCGAGGGAGTGTGGCGCTGCGAGCTCGAACTCCCCGACGGGGGAGGGCGCTTGAAGCTCACCGGGCGCTCCGTCGACCAGCGGGGCGCGCTGCGGGCCGCCGACCGGCAGGGCACGGACGGGGCGCGGAACGCGGTGCCGCACGTGCGCGACGGCGTACTGATGCTGCGCGCGTGGGCGCGGCCCGTGCACGCCGAGGCCGGCGACATCGTCATCACCGACCGGGACTTCCTCTTCACCGGCCGGATCTTCGGCGCCGCCGTGGGCGAGCGGCCCGCGCTGGTGCTGCGGCGGCGCGGCGACGTCCGCGAGGAGCTGGAGTTCGAGGGGCGCAGGGTCGGCGCGGACGGCTTCACCGTCCAACTGCCCGCCGTACGCGCGGTGAAGAGCCAGCTGACCGAGCTCGACGTGTGGGAGCCCTGGCTGCGCTACGCGCCGGACGCGGCCCCCGTGCGGGTCGGCCGGGTCCTCGACGACGTCGTGGAGAAGAAGCACGTGTTCGTGTACCCGCCGGTGTTCCTCTTCAAGGACGTCCCGTTCGCGCTCGCGCGCGCGGTGGTCCGTAAGCTGCGGAGGCAGAAGCAGCGGAAGGTATCGGTGAAGGTCTTCTACAGCGTCACCAACGATCTGGTGATGCACGTCGGGGACGTCCCCGTTCAGTAGGGCCATGTCAAGCAAGGCCGTTCCGGGTCCCTGACACGTGTGGTGTCAGTCACCGGGTCGCCGCTCGACCGTTCCGGCAACACGCCTGGCCACCGGGTTAACCCCCGGTGTACGGCGCGTTCCGAGCAGCAGGTGTCCGCCTTGCGAGACGGTCACGGAGAGTGCGACCATCGGCATCGTCCCCCACTCATCGCAAGGTAGGTCGTTCTGTGTCTGTGCCGCACGAAGCCAAGCCCCGGACCACAGCGGTCGTGCTCGCCGGGGGCACCGGCCAGCGCGTGGGACTGTCGATCCCGAAGCAGCTGCTGAAGATCGCAGGCAAGGCAGTCATCGAGCACACCCTCTCGATCTTCGAGCAGGCGGACTCCATCGACGACGTGATGGTGCTGATGGCGCCGGGTTTCGTGCCCGACGTGGAGAAGATCATCGCCAAGGCCGGGTTCACGAAGGTGAGCCGGGTCATCGAGGGCGGGGCGACCAGGAACGAGACCACCGAGCGGGCCATCGCCGCGCTCGGCGAGGGCCTGGCGGAGGGCGAGGACCGCAACGTCCTCTTCCACGACGCGGTGCGTCCGCTCCTGTCACAGCGAGTGATCCAGGACTGCGTGGACGCGCTGGAGCGGTACCAGGCGGTGGACGTGGCCATCCCGTCCGCCGACACCATCATCGTGACCCGGACGCACGGCGAGGACGGCGAGTTCATCACCGACGTCCCCGACCGCTCCCGGCTGCGCCGCGGCCAGACCCCGCAGGCGTTCAAGCTCTCCACGGTCCGCAGGGCGTACGAGGTCGCGGCGGGCGACCCCAACTTCCAGGCCACGGACGACTGTTCGGTGGTCCTCAAGTACCTGCCCGACGTGCCGATCTACGTCGTCGCGGGCGACGAGTACAACATGAAGGTGACCCAGCCGGTCGACGTCTTCATCGCCGACAAGCTCTTCCAGCTGGCCTCCACCGCCGCCCCGCGCCAGGCCGACGAGGCCGCGTACCGCGAGCTGCTGTCGGGCCGGACCCTGGTCGTCTTCGGCGGCTCGTACGGCATCGGCGCCGACATCGCGAAGCTGGCCGGGGAGTACGGCGCCAAGGTGTACGCGCTGGGCCGCTCCACCACCGGCACCCACGTCGAGAACCCGGAGCACGTGGACGACGCGCTCTCCCGCGCGTACGCCGAGAGCGGCCGCGTCGACTACGTCATCAACACCGCGGGCGTCCTGCGCATCGGCAAGCTCGCCGAGACCGACAACGCGACCATTCAGGAAGCGCTGAACGTCAATTACCTGGCGCCCGTACAGATTGCCCGTGCCTCGTACAAGTACCTCGCGGAGACCCAGGGTCAGCTGCTGCTCTACACGTCCTCCAGCTACACCAGGGGCCGTGCCGAGTACAGCCTTTACTCGTCCACCAAGGCCGCCATGGTCAATCTGACCCAGGCGCTCGCCGACGAATGGGCCGCCGACGGAATCCGGGTGAATTGCGTGAACCCGGAGCGCACCGCGACCCCGATGCGCACCAAGGCGTTCGGCCAGGAGCCCGACGGCTCGCTGCTCTCCTCCGAGGCCGTCGCCCGCACCTCGCTGGACGTCCTGCTCTCCGAGTTGACCGGTCACGTCATCGACGTACGGCAGCAGGACCCGACGCGCGAGGCCAGCGAGGACGCCTCGGGCTTCGAGCAGGCACTGGCCTCGGTGCTTGACCGTCAGAACGATGTGTAATAATCGCTGACTAAATGGACTTTCTCGGGCCTCCGTCTCTCACACGCAATGGCGATCACCATTCCGTGTGAAATGCGGAGGCCCGAGTTCGTGAAGCCGCGCCTTCACAATTTCCACTAAATCTGAATCGACTTGAATCAAACCAGCACCCCCTCTGGAGCAGGTTCTTCGTGATTTCGACCGCCATTCGCCTGGCCCGTGTGGGCAGCCGGTCAGAGTTGGCCGCGGCAGCCCTCATGCTGCTGGGCTATCCGTGCGTCATGCTCGCCGCACTCATTCCCAACCTGCTGTTCTTCGCGGTGGCGGGCGCGGTGACCTACCTCGCCGACTGGTACCTGCACCACAAGAACAGCTACCTGGTGAACCGCCTCAACCAGGTCCGCGTCGGCCTGCCCATCCGCTTCCTGCTGCGCCAGCTCCTGCTGGTCATGCTGCTCGCGCGGGAGGGCATGGCCGAGACGCCGCTCTTCTACGTCGCCGTCGGCTGCTTCCTGCTCTTCTTCGGCCTCCAGGCCCCCCACGGCGCCCTGGCCACCCTCATCAGGCTGCGCCGCACGATGCCGGTCGTCACCCGCAACGTCGACCTCAACGCCGTACGCATCCCCGACGCCCCGCCGAACGCGCTGCTGCGCCGCTCCGGCGAGAAGATGCTCCACCTCGACCTGCCCGCCATGGTCGGCATCGCGGCCGCGGCCGGCACCGGCGACGAGGTGTACGGATTCGTCGGCGCCGCCGCCACCCTGGGCCTCGGCCTGATCTACACCGCCGTCCTCGTCCCGTACCTCAGGCACAACCGCCGCGCCCCCACGGCGGGCAAGGTCCTCAAGGCCGTCGGCACCTGGCTCGGCGAGTACCAGCCGACCACCATCCTGTACTTCTCCGGCTCCGACGACGCCGCCTACCAGGTCAACATGTGGCTGGACACCATGGCCGAGACCGAGGGCAGGCCGCTGATCGTGATGCGCGAGCGCAGCCTCGTCGCGAAGCTCGGCGAGACCGCGGTGCCGATCCTCTGCGTCCCCGGCGGCCAGCACCTGATGGCGATGGACTTCTCCTCCGCCCGCGTCTGCCTCTACGCCGCCAACGTCGGCAAGAACATCCACATGCTGCGCGTGCCCACCATGAAGCACGTCTTCATCGGCCACGGCGACAGCGACAAGCTCGCCTCGGTGAACCCCTTCTCCAAGGTCTACGACGAGGTGTGGGTCGCCGGCCGGGCCGGCCGCGACCGCTACGCGCTGGCCGACGTCGGCGTGCGCGACGAGGACATCGTCGAGGTCGGGCGCCCGCAGCTGGCCCCCATCGAGTTCTGGCGCGGCACCCCGAAGAACCCGATCCCCACCGTCCTGTACGCCCCCACCTGGGAGGGCTGGGACGGCAACCCGGGCAACACCTCGCTCCTCCTCGCCGGGGTGAACATCGTCCGCCGCCTCCTGGAGGCCGAGCGGCCCGTCCGCGTCATCTACAAGCCGCACCCCTTCACCGGACTGGTCAACAAGAAGGCCAAGGCCGTCGACGACCGCATCCAGGCCATGGTCAAGAAGGCCGCGGCCGAGCGCGCCACCGACCCCCGCTGGGCGCGGGAGGCCGCGGCCGCCAAGGGCGCGCAGTCCGCCGCGCGCACCGAACTGGCCCGCGTCGAGGCCCGCCTCGCCGAACTGGCCAAGCCGGGCCGCGCGGGCGGCGACGAGGCCGAGGAGTCGCGCGTCTCGCTCGCCGACCCCGAGCGCCTGGCCGAGATCAAGCGGCTGCGCGCCGCCTGGAACGAGGCGTACTGGACGTCCGTCGGATGGTGGGAGCACCGCGTCGTCACCGGCGCCGAGCCGAAGCTCTACGACTGCTTCAACCAGGCCGACGGCATGGTCTCCGACATCTCCAGCGTCGTCTCCGACTTCATCGCCAGCGGCAAGCCCTACGCCGTCACGGACTCGGCCGAGCTGGGCGTCACGGAGTTCAAGCGGCAGAACACCGCCGTGCGCGCCGCCGTGATCCTCTCCAACGGCGCGGCCGAGCTGGACGAGCTGCTCGCGGCCGTCGCCGACCCGGCGGCCGACCGCCTCGCGGAGGACCGCGGCGAGCTCAAGCAGTACCTGCTGGGCCCCGAAGAGCCCACGTCCATCGAGCAGTTCAACGCGGCGGTACGGGCCCTGGCGGCGCGCGCCGAGGCCCGCAACACCGGAGTGCGCCAGCGCATCGGCGAGCAGGAACTGGGCGAGCTGGACGAGGAGTCGGAGACCGGCGAGACCAACGGGGCGGCCCCGGCCACGGCGGCGCTCTGACACCCGGCGGGACACGGGGGAGGGCGGGGCCGTCACGGCCCCGCCCTCCCCTTCGCCGTGCCGTGCCCGACCTTCGCCGTGCCGCGCCCGAACAGCGCTCAAAATGAGCCATGTCCCGTTGTGTCCGGCATGTGTTCGTCCCGTGCCCGTCACGCGGGCGATCCGTGTCCAGCGAATGAAATGGGACCGCACCCCGGGCCCGGCCTGGCGTAGGTTCGAACCCGTGACAGTGGCAGCAAGGCAGCATGGTGTGACCGAGGCCCGGCGGATCGTCGTCAAGGTGGGCTCCTCCTCCCTGACCACCGCGTCCGGCGGCCTCGACGCCGACCGCGTCGACGCCCTCGTGGACGTGCTCGCGAAGGTCAGGGACGGCGGCGAGAAGGAGGTCGTCCTCGTCTCCAGCGGCGCCATCGCGGCCGGCCTCGCCCCGCTCGGCCTCGCCCGCCGCCCCAAGGACCTGGCCCGCCAGCAGGCCGCCGCCAGCGTCGGCCAGGGACTGCTCGTCGCCCGCTACACCGCCTCCTTCGCGCGCTACGGCGTCCGCGTCGGCCAGGTCCTGCTCACCACCGACGACACCAGCCGACGCGCCCACTACCGCAACGCCTACCGCACCCTCGACCAGCTCCTCGCCATGGGCGCCCTGCCCGTCGTCAACGAGAACGACACCGTCGCCACGGACGAGATCCGCTTCGGCGACAACGACCGCCTCGCCGCCCTCGTCGCCCACCTCGTCCGCGCCGACCTGCTGGTCCTCCTCTCCGACGTCGACGGCCTCTACGACGGCGACCCGGCGAAGCCCGGCACCTCCCGCATCGCCGAGGTCGCCGCCCCCGAGGACATCGCGCACGTCCAGATCGGCAGCGCGGGCAAGGCGGGCGTGGGCACCGGCGGCATGGTCACCAAGGTCGAGGCCGCCCGCATCGCCGCGGCCGCCGGCATCCCCGTCGTCCTCACCTCCGCCTCCCGCGCCGCCGACGCGCTCGCGGGCCGCGACACCGGCACGTACTTCCACCGCACGGGACGCCGCTCCGCCGACCGCCTCCTGTGGCTCGCCCACGCCTCCACCCCGCGCGGCTCCCTCACCCTCGACGAAGGCGCCGTACGGGCCGTCGTGGAGGGCCGCAAGTCGCTGCTCCCCGCCGGGATCGCGGGCGTCGAAGGGGACTTCACCGCGGGCGACCCGGTCGAGCTGCGCGACCCGGCGGGCCGCCCCGTCGCCCGGGGCCTCGTCAACTTCGACGCCAAGGAGATCCCCCTCCTCCAGGGGCGCTCCACGCGCGACCTCGCCCAGGAACTGGGCCCCGCCTACGAACGCGAGGTCGTACACAGGGACGATCTCGTCGTCCTGCGTCCCTGAAGGTCACCTAGAACGGCTGAAAGTCCGGCCATCCAGCGGAGACCTTCCGGAAAAACGCCCCGCGCCGTCCCCAGGACTGGTCAACTTTGTTGCGGGGACACAGCACAGACCGCACGAACAGGAGGCCGCCGGTGAGACGACCGCGTCCGGGGGCGCCGCCCCGAGGGTCCGGGGGACGGGCCCTGACCAGCGTCGAAGCCGGAGCCGACTTCCAGGAGGCGGGGGATCCGGAGTCCAAGCTCTGGCACATCACGCTGAGCGTCTCCGGTGCCGAGACACCGCTGAAGGAGGTCCGCCGCGGCCTCGAACAGCTGGCCCACGACCACCCCTTCCTGCTGACCAGCAGGTACGCCAACGACCACGCCGAGATCAGGTACTGGGAAGAGGCCAGGGACCTGCACGACGCGGCGGCCGTCGCACTGCGCCTGTGGGGCGAGCATCGCTCGACCGCGCGGCTGCCCCCGTGGGAGATCGTCGGCCTGGAGGTCATCGACCGCGCGACGTACCACCAGCGCGTGGCCGAGGGCTACGGCCCGCCCCCGGCGGCCCCGGTGGGCGTCCACCCCTACTGAGCGGGCCCGCGCCCGGCCCGACGGGCGCGGACGACCGCATCTCGCAGTCCGGGACGCGGCGGACCGCCCGCAGGCGCGGCATTACCCTGCGGGCATGACGTACGACGAGGATTCCCCGGTCATCCAGGGCGCCCGCCGCGCCCGCGCCGCCGCCGCCGAGATCGCGCCACGGCCGCGCGCGGCCAAGGACGCCGCGCTGCTGGCGATCGCGGACGCCCTGCTCGCCCGTACGGACGAGATCGTCGCGGCCAACGCCGCCGACGTCGCCCGCGCCCGCGGGGCGGGCACCGCGGAGTCGGTCGTGGACCGCCTCACGCTCACCCCCGAGCGCGTCGCCGCCATCGCCTCCGACGTGCGCGACGTGGTCGCGCTGCCCGACCCGGTCGGCGAGGTCGTGCGCGGCTCGACCCTTCCGGGCGGCATCGACCTGCGACAGGTCCGCGTCCCGCTCGGCGTCGTCGGCATCATCTACGAGGCCAGGCCCAACGTCACGGTCGACGCCGCCGCGCTCTGCCTCAAGTCCGGCAACGCCGTCCTGCTGCGCGGCTCCTCCTCCGCGTACTCCTCCAACACCACGCTCGTCGAGGTCCTGCGCGACGCCGTCGCCTCGGCCGGCCTGCCCGCCGACGCCGTGCAGTTGGTGCCCGGCGAGTCCCGCGAGTCCGTCACGGAGCTGATGCGCGCCCGCGGCCTGGTCGACGTGCTGATCCCGCGCGGCGGCGCCTCCCTCATCCGCACCGTCGTGGAGAACTCGACGGTCCCCGTCATCGAGACCGGCACCGGCAACTGCCACGTCTACGTCGACGAGGCCGCCGACCTCGACACGGCCGTCGAGATCCTGATCAACTCCAAGGCGCAGCGCGTCAGCGTCTGCAACGCCGCCGAGACCCTGCTGGTCCACGCGGGCATCGCGGACGCCTTCCTGCCGCGCGCCCTCGACGCGCTCGCCGAGGCGGGCGTCACGGTCCACGGCGACGAGCGGGTCCTGCCGTACGCCGAGGACTCCAAGGCGACCGCCGTCGCGGCCACCGACGAGGACTGGGCGACCGAGTACCTGTCGTACGACATCGCGGCGGCCGTCGTCGACTCGCTGGACGACGCCGTCGCCCACATCAGGCGCTGGACCTCCGGGCACACCGAGGCGATCGTCACCACCTCGCAGGGCGCGGCCCGCCGCTTCACCCGGCTCGTGGACTCCACGACGGTCGCCGTCAACGCCTCCACCCGCTTCACGGACGGCGGCCAGTTCGGATTCGGCGCCGAGATCGGCATCTCCACGCAGAAGCTGCACGCCCGGGGACCGATGGGCCTGCCCGAGCTGACCTCGACGAAGTACATCGTGACGGGAGACGGACACATCCGCTGAACCGCCCGCGGACGGGGGCGACTTCGTCTACTCCCTGCCCAAAGCCATCCGCCCGGTCTACTCTGAACGGGTGCCGGACGACGTGGGAGGCAGGCCGTTTCCTGACGGCTGGGAGCCCGACGACGACCGCGGGGGCGCGGACGACGACTTCGCCTCCGTGGTGTTCGACGAGGACTTCGTACGGGCCGCGGAGATCCATGAACCGACCGCAGTGGAGCGGCTGTTGGCGGCGGCCCAGGCGCGCGCCGAGGCCGAGGCGGCCAGGGCGCGGGCGGGCGGCGGCCCGCCGGACGACGAACTCTACGAGTACGACGCCGAAGGCCCCTACGGCCCCTACGGCACCGGCGACGAGGACGGCCGCGACCCCGCCGGGCCCTACGGCCCGCACGGCGGGGCGCTGCGGCCCTACCGGGGCACGGCCCACTGGCACCGCCCCGTGGCCTGGCTGCTGGCCCTGCTGATGGGCGTCGGGATGGTCGCGCTGGCCTTCACCGCGGTCTACCGCGGGGCCGCGGGCGGCCGGGGCGACCAGGTGCCGCCGCCCGCGACGACCGGCGTCGACAAGCCGTCGCCGGAGAGCCCGTCGGCGTCGGCCGACTACTCCAGGCCCGACGTGTCGGCGTCGCCGCGCAGGCCCTGACGCCCTTCGGAGCACCCGGACGCCCGTGCGGCGAGTCCGTCCGAAGTCGTCCGAACTTGTCGTGTACCAGGGCGTTTACGGGAGCCGGTACAGACCTACTCTGAAAGTATGGCAGGGCGTGCGGACCCACCGGAGGGGACACCTGACGGCACTCCCGAAGGGCTCCCGGGCGGTGGAGACGACGAATACCGATCCGTCGTCTTCGACGAGTCGTTCGTCCGTGCTGCCCGCCTCCAGGAGTTCTCCGCCCAGGAGCGGATGGGCGACCACGCCAGGGCCGTCCGCTCCCGCCCCGCGGGGAACATCGCCCGGTCCTTCTCGCGCCAGGCCCTGATCCTGATCCTGCTGGTCTGCCTCGCCTTCGGCACCGCGGTCTACCTCGGGGTGCGCCATCCGTACGAGGCCCCGCCCCGGCACCGCGCGGAACCCGCCGTGCTGACGGTGGTGCCCCTCGCCCCGGCCGGGGCCGTGCCCGGCGGCACCCCCGACGACCTCTTCGCACACAGCCCCGCCGCGCAGTTCAGGACCGGGGCCGCGGGCATCAACCTCCCGCCGACGCGGCGCACCGAGCACTTCTCCGAGAGCCAGATCGTGACCGCGATGACCACGGTCAAGGACTACCTGGTGGAGTCCTCGCTCGACCCCGACGTCCTCACCGGTGACACCGTCAGGCAGGTGCGGGTGCTGCTCGACCCGGACCAGACCGAGCAGTTCGACCGGAGCATCGGCACGCCCCGGGGCGACGGGCGGCACTCGGCGACCGGCTGGCTGGTGCGGTTCGACCCGTCGAAGGTCGTCCTCGCGGACTCCCGGATACGGGTCCAGGGGACGCTGCGGTTCGCCGAGGCGGGCCGGGACGTGCTGGAGGTGACCGCCGACCACACGTACGTGTACGCGCTGCGGCCGACGGGTGCGACGTCCTCGGCCGGGGCGTCGCTGTTCGCCGTCCGGCGGGAGTTGCGCTTCACCTTCGACCGGGACGACCTGCGGATGCACCGGGTGGAGCTGGCGTCGGCCTACGTGCGGGCCGGGCCGCAGGCGTGCTCCTCCGACGCGGCGGGCCGGCTGCGGCCGCTGCTCGCGGGGCAGCGGGCGGGAGCGGGGGGTCCCGCGGGGACGGATCCGTACGCGACGGGGGGCACCACCGAGGCGGTGTGCGGGACCCTCGCGCGAGGCGCCCAGCCGACGCTCGGGGGCGCGCCGGGCTCCTGACCCTCGCGCGGCGGGGCGGGTGCGTACGGAAGCAGCCCCGCCCGCCGCGCGTGCGCCCTACTTCGTGCCGTCCCCGTCCCGGTCCCCAGCACCGGAACCGGAGGAACCGTCGGAGGATCCGGAGGAACCGGAACCGGAGGAACCGGAAGAGCCGTTCCCCGTGAACTTGTCCCGCAGCCGACCGCCCAGGTCGCCCGCGCCGCCCGCGATGTCGCCGACCAGCTTCATCAGCGGGTCCTTGCTGGTCTTCACCGCGCCCGCGTAGTGCGCCGCCGACTCCCGGAAGGAGTCCGTCACGGAGGTGTCCTTGTCCTCCGAGCGCCGCGGGTAGTGACCGTCCATGATCCGCTGGAAGTCCCGGCCCTCGGCCCACTTCTTCAGCTCGGCGGCCCGCACGGTGGTGAACGGGTGCGACCTCGGCAGCACGTTGAGGATCTTCAGCACGGAGTCGCGCAGATCGCCCCCCGCCTCGTACTCCTCCGCCTGCGCCAGGAACGCGTCCACGTTCATCTCGTGCAGGTGGTTGCCGCCCGCGATCTTCATCAGGCCGCGCATCGACGCCTTCAGGTCCTGGCCCACCAGCAGCCCGGCCCGGTCGGCCGAGAGCTCCGACTTGCGGAACCACTCCCGCAGCGCCGTCACGATCGCCATGATCGCGACGTGGCCCAGCGGGATCCACGCGACCTTCAGCGCGAGGTTCGTGAGGAACAGCAGGATCGTGCGGTACACCGCGTGCCCCGACAGCGCGTGGCCCACCTCGTGGCCGACGACCGCGCGCATCTCCTCCTCGTCGAGCAGCTCGACGAGCCCCGTGGTCACCACGATGATCGGCTCGTCGAGCCCGATGCACATGGCGTTGGGCCGCGGGTCCTGCGTCACGTACATCGCCGGGACCTTCTCCAGGTCCAGGATGTAGCAGGCGTCCCGCAGCATCGCGTTGAGGTGCGCGAACTGGGCGTCGCTCACCCGCACCGAGTCCGAGAGGAACAGCAGCCGCAGGCTCCGCTCCGGCAGCAGGCCGCTCAGCGCCTTGAAGACGGTGTCGAAGCCGCTCAGCTTGCGCAGGGCCACCAGCGCCGAGCGGTCCGCGGGGTGCTCGTACGCCCGCGACGAGATCCCCGGGAAGCGCTTGCGCTGCCTGCTCGGAGCGCTGTCGTGACTGCTTTCTGTCATGGATGCCCCCTAATTCGAACGAGTCGCTGCTCGTCCCCCTGACGGACCCCAGCCTAGGCGCTGGGGCTACGGTGGTGGCGAGCCTGTGGACAACCGAGGAGTCACCCGAAATGCCCGACACCACCACGCTGCTCTCCGCGGCCGCCGGCCCGGCGGCCGACCAGCAAGGACCGGGCGACACGCTCAGGATCGTGCTGCTCGCCTCGCTCGTCGGAGCAGCCCTGCTCGCCTGGTTCCTGCTGCGCGGCTACCGGAACGGCGACGACCACAGCGGTGACAACGACCCCAACGACTGAGTCGGCGTGAGCGTGCCCGGGTGGCCCGCATACGATGTGGGCGAAGTCTCCGCCCGACCCCCGATGGAATAGGTCACGCTGAAGATGAACCTCGTCACCCTTGCCGAAGGCGCCGAGCACGGCGGCAACCACGCCTCCCTGAGCCCGTACGTCACCGGCGGCGGCGCGTTCCTCGTGCTGCTGCTCCTGCTCTGGATCACCACCCGTTTCAACCGCGACCGCTGAGCCCGGCGGACGTACCAGTAGGCTCTGCACGCATGGGAGAGCAGGAAGTGCCTACCGGCAAGCGCCGGATCGGCGTCATGGGCGGGACCTTCGACCCGATCCACCACGGTCACCTGGTGGCGGCCAGCGAGGTCGCCGCCCTTTTCCACCTCGACGAGGTGGTGTTCGTGCCGACCGGGGAGCCGTGGCAGAAGAGCCACAAGGCGGTCTCTCCCCCCGAGGACCGCTATCTGATGACGGTCATCGCCACGGCTTCGAACCCGCAGTTCTCGGTCAGCCGCATCGACATCGACCGCGGCGGTCCGACGTACACCATCGACACGCTGCGTGACCTGCGCTCCCTCCACGGCGACGCGGACCTCTTCTTCATCACGGGGGCCGACGCGCTCTCCCAGATCCTGGGATGGCGCAACGCCGAGGAGCTCTTCTCGCTCGCCCACTTCATCGGTGTCACCCGGCCGGGCCACGACCTGACGGACGACGGGCTGCCCGAGGGCGTGGTCTCCCTGGTGGAGGTTCCCGCGCTGGCCATCTCGTCCACGGACTGCCGGGCGAGGGTCGTCAAGGGCGACCCCGTCTGGTACCTCGTTCCGGACGGCGTCGTGCGCTACATCGACAAGAGCCAGCTGTACCGCGGCGCATGAGCCTCGGGGAGGGGCACCGGTGAACGACCAGCAGAACCCGTACGACCCGTACGAGCTCGTGGGATACGACGAGTACGGACAGCCGGTGTACCAGTACGCCCAGCAGCAGCAACCGCAGCAACAGCAGCAGGCGTACGGCTACGACCCGTACGCCCAGCAGCAGCCGCAGCAGAACGCCGCGCCGTACGACCCCTACGCCCAGCAGCAGTACGGACAGCAGGCGCAGCAGCAAGCACAGCCGCAGGCCCAGCCGCAGCAGCAGACGTACGGCTACGGATACGACACCACCGGTACGGGCCGACAGCCCGCCGCCGTCGACAGCACCGCGCAGTGGGCCGCCCCGCAGCCGCCCCAGCAGTCCGTACAGGCGGCCCCGCAGCCCCCAGGAGCGCCGCGGACGGCCCCCGAGCCCCCGCAGGACCCCGTCGTCCCCGGGCAGCGCCGTGCCGAGCAGCGGGACGGGCGGGCCGGGAGCGACGACGCCGAGTACCGCACCGAGCAGTTCTCGTTCATCGAGGAGCCCGACGAGGACTCCGAGGACGTCATCGACTGGCTCAAGTTCACCGAGAGCCGCAGCGAGCGCCGCGAGGAGGCCAAGCGGCGCACCCACAACCGGATCGTCGCGCTGGTCGTCGTCGCCGTGCTG
The DNA here is from genome assembly GCF_044458065.1 of Streptomyces sp. NPDC050504. Taxonomy (NCBI): domain Bacteria; kingdom Bacillati; phylum Actinomycetota; class Actinomycetes; order Kitasatosporales; family Streptomycetaceae; genus Streptomyces; species Streptomyces sp. NPDC050504. The sequence continues at coordinate 733,339 of NZ_JBITHO010000002.1, forward strand.
GCGGTCGTCGGCGGCGTCGGCTACCTCTGGTTCGCCGGCAAGCTCCCCGGGCTCTCCGACGGCAAGGGCGACAAGGGCGCGACGGCGACCGGGCCGCAGCACCGCGACGTGATCGCGCTGCACCTGCACGCCACAGGCAAGGGCGGCACCTCCACCGTGCTGCTGGTCGACAACACCACCACCAAGCAGGGCACCACCGTCCTGCTCCCCAACTCCCTCTCCGTCGCCGACGAGGACGGCACCGCCACCACCCTCGCCAAGTCCGTGGAGGAGGACGGTTCGACGGGCACCCGAGAGTCCCTCTCCACCCTCCTCAGCGCCAAGATCACCGGCACCTGGCGACTGGACACCCCGTACCTGGAGAACCTGGTCGAACAGGTCGGCGGCATCGACGTCGACACGGACGCCACGGTGCCCGGCGCGAAGAAGGGCGCCGCGCCGCTGGTGACGAAGGGCGAGGCGCAGACCCTCAACGGACAGGCGGCCGTCGCCTACTCCACGTACCGGGGACCGGGCGAGCCCGAGGCCGCGCAGCTCCAGCGGTTCGGACAGGTCGTGCAGGCCGTGCTCCGCAAGCTCCCGGACGACGCGCAGGGCGCGACGGTCGTCGTGCAGACCCTGGCGCAGGTGCTCGACCCCTCGCTGCCGGAGAAGGACCTCGGAGCGTTCCTCGCCAAGCTCGCGGCGCGGGCCAAGGGCGGCGCGTACAAGACGACCCTGCTGCCCGCGCAGCCGGACGGCACGCTCGGCGAGCAGGCGGCCGACAGCGTGGTCAAGGACATCCTCGGCGGCTCGGTGAAGGCGCCGGAGCAGGGCGAGACCGTCCGGGTCGGGGTGCGCAACGCGACCGGTGACAAGAGCGTCGCCGACGCGGCCAGGACCACCCTGGTCAACGGCGGCTACACGGTCATCGACGGCGGCGGCGCCGACGGTGCCGAGGAGTCGCGGGTCACCTACGGCGACGCGGCGCAGAAGCCGAAGGCCGTGGAGGTCGCCAAGACCCTCGGGCTGAAGGAGTCCGCGGTGAAGCAGGGCAAGGCCGCGGCCAACGCCGACGTGTCGGTCGTCCTGGGCCGGGACTACAAGGCGAAGTGACCGGGTGCGCGACCGGCCGGACGACCGGCCGAAAGGGCCGCGGCGAGCGGCCCCGGTCGATTGCCGCGAGCGCTGTCGGCGGTCCGTGAGACCCTAGAGGTCGATCTGACCGCCGACGAAAGCCAGCTTGTGACCGCCACGGACCGCTCCATCGAGCTCATCAACGCCGCCGCTCAGGCGGCCGCCGACCGGCTCGCGCACGACATCATCGCCTACGACGTCAGCGACGTCCTGTCGATCACCGACGCCTTCCTTGTGGCCTCGGCCCCCAACGACCGCCAGGTCAAGTCGATCGTCGACGAGATCGAGGAGAAGCTCAACAAGGAGCTCGGCGCCAAGCCGGTGCGCCGCGAGGGCGACCGCGACGCCCGCTGGATCCTCCTCGACTACGTCGACATCGTCGTCCACGTCCAGCACAGCGAGGAGCGCGTCTTCTACGCTCTGGAGCGCCTCTGGAAGGACTGCCCCGAGATCGCCCTGCCCGAGGACGCCGTCAAGACGCGCGGCAAGGCCGAGGAGCACGCGAAGCTCAACGGCGCCCCGGCCGAGCCGGAAGGTGAGCTGAGCTGAACGGCACCACGGGCGGCACGGGCCGCCGGATAGTCCTGTGGCGGCACGGCCAGACGGCGTGGAACCTGGAGCGCCGCTTCCAGGGCACCACGGACATCGAGCTGACCCGGACCGGCGTGGCCCAGGCCCGCCGGGCCGCCCGCCTGCTGGCCTCCCTGAAGCCCGACGCGATCATCGCGTCCGACCTCAAGCGGGCCGCGGCGACCGCCGCCGAGCTGGCCGGGCTCACCGGCCTGCCCGTGACCCACGACTCCGCGCTGCGCGAGACGTACGCGGGCGAGTGGCAGGGCCTCACGCACGAGGAGATCGTCGAGCGGTACGGCGAGCAGTACGCCGCCTGGAAGCGCGGCGAGCCCGTGCGCAGGGGCGGCGGCGAGCTGGAGACCGAGGTCGCCGACCGGGCGGCCCCCGTGGTGCTGCGGCACACCGAGAAGCTGCCCGAGGGCGGCACGCTCGTGGTCGCCAGCCACGGCGGCACGATCAGGACGACCATCGGCAGGCTCCTCGGCCTGGAGTCCCACCACTGGGAGGGCCTGGGCGGCCTCAGCAACTGCTGCTGGTCCGTGCTGGGCGAGGGCGCGCGCGGCTGGCGTCTGCTGGAGCACAACGCGGGGACGCTCCCCGAGCCCGTGCTGGGGGACGACACCTAGTCCGTCCCCGGGGGCCGCGGAGCGGGTCCGCCGGGCGCCCCCGCGGGGCTCCGGACCTCGGATTTCACTTTCTGGCAGGTCACAGGCTAAAGTTCTTCTTGTTCGCAGCGAAGAACCGCCGAAAGGCGGGGAGCGAAGCGAAGAGCGGGGCTATAGCTCAGTTGGTAGAGCGCCTGCATGGCATGCAGGAGGTCAGGAGTTCAATTCTCCTTAGCTCCACAATCAAAAGGATCCCGTCCCCGTCAGGGGGGCGGGATCCTTTCGTTTCACCGCTCCTTCGCGGCCCGCGCCCCCGGCCGCCACTCCGAGAGCCTGCGCGAGTGGTGCGTACAGCCGAAGTGCGGGTCGTCCAGGGCCATCAGCCGGTCGAGGCGTTCCGCGCTCACCCCGTCGTTCGGCGTGTAGACCACGATCCGGCACTCGGGCATGCCGTTGATCTCCAGCGAGAGCGAGGTCATCCGGATCGGGCCGGTGTCGAAGTGCTGGAACACCTTCACCCGGCGGCCCGGCGGGATCACGTCGCCGCGCGCCCACATCGCGGCGAAGGCCGCGCTGGCCGCCGAGAGCCGGGCGATGAAGCCCTCCCACTCCGGGTCGCCGACGTGCCTGCCGTAGGCGGCGCGCAGCTGACCGACCATGATCGGCAGCTCCTCGTCGAGGTTGAGCACGGGACAGCAGCAGCCGGGCACCGTGAACAGCTGGTGCAGCGAATTGCGCTCGGACGGCGGCAGCATCGCCATCGTCGGGAACAGGCTGCGGTACCCCGCGTTGGTCGCCAGGACGTCGTAGCGCGCGTTGTAGACCACGGCGGGGCGCGGCGCGAGGGCGTCCAGGATCCCCTGGACCTCGGGGCCCAGCGCGTCGGCCGGCTCCTGCTGCGCGGGCAGGAAGGGCACCTCGGCGAGCTGGTACAGGTGCTCGCGCTCCGCCGCGTCGAGCCTGAGCGTGCGCGCCACGGCGTCCAGGACCTGCGCGGAGGCGTTGATCGGGCGGCCCTGCTCCAGCCAGGTGTACCAGGTGACGCCGACCCCGGAGAGCTGGGCCACCTCCTCGCGGCGCAGCCCGGGGGTCCGGCGGCGCAGCCCCGGCGGCATGCCGACATCGGCGGGCGTCACCCGGGCGCGGCGGCTGCGCAGGAACGCCGCGAGCTCGGGGCGGCGGCGCTGGGCCGGTGCGGTCGCTGTCACAGTCGTCACGTCCCCCATGGTCGGTCGGTGGCCGCGCCCTTGCCAGGTGCTGCCGGTACCAGGATCAGCGGGCTCTCGTTACCCGTACCGCCGCGCCCGCAGGCTCGGTGCATGACTTCGACCCCCGCAGTGGCACAGGGGCCCGCGCCGGGCTCCGTGCCAAGTCCCGCCCCCAGTAAAGCCGGTGGCACCGACAACCGTCGTGCGGCCGGTCCGGGGCGGCTGCTCGCCGCCCTCCTCGCCGCCCAGTTCATGGCGCTGCTCGACGCCTTCATCGTCAACGTCGCCGCCCCCACGATCCGTACCGAACTGCACGCGTCGGGCGCCGACCTGCAGCTGATCGTCGCCGGGTACACCGTCTCGTACGCGGTGCTGCTGATCACCGGTGCCCGGCTGGGCGACCTGCTCGGCCACCGCCGGGTCTTCCTCGGCGGCCTGGCGCTCTTCACCGCCGCCTCGCTCGCCTGCGGCCTGGCGGGTGACACCGTCCAGCTGATCGCCTTCCGGCTCCTCCAGGGCGTCGGCGCGGCGCTGATGATCCCGCAGGTGCTCAGCCTGGTGCAGCGGAACTTCGCGGGCGAGGCGCGGGCCAGGGCGCTCAGCGCCTACTCGGCCGTGCTCGCCACCGGCGCCGCCGCGGGACAGGTGGCGGGCGGAGTGCTGGTCAGCGCCGACCTGTTCGGTACGAGCTGGCGGCCGGTCTTCCTGGTGAACGTGCCGATCGGGGCCGTCCTGCTCGTCGTCGGACTGCGCGTGCTGCCGCGCGACTTTGACGAGGAGCGGGCACGCGCGCGCGGGCTGGACCTCCCCGGACTCCTGCTGCTGGCCGCCGCCGTCTCGCTGCTGACCGTCCCGCTGGTGCTCGGCCAGGAACAGGGCTGGCCGGTGTGGGCCTGGCTGTCCCTCGCGGCGAGCGCGGTGTTCTTCGCGGTGTTCGTCCGGTACGAGGCACGGCTGGCGGCGCGCGGCGGGGCGCCGCTCATCGCGCCGCGCGTGCTGCGCAACCCGGGGATCGCCGGGGCCGTGGTGCGGATCGCGCTGGTGATGGCGGTCAACTCCGGCTTCATGTTCGTCTTCTCGCTGCACATCCAGGGCGGCCTCGGCTACTCCGCGCTGCGCGCCGGGCTGACGTTCGCGCCGACCGCCGTCGTCTTCGGGATCGTCGGCCTGACCTGGCGGAGCTGGCCCCGGGCGCTCCAGCGGGCGCTGATCCCGGGCGGTTTCGTGCTGGCCGGAATCTCGGCGGTGGGCGTGGCCTGGGTGATGCGGTACGGGGAGCCGGGCGGCCCCGCGATGTACCTGGCGTTCGCCGGGTTCGGGGTGGGCGGCTCGCTGGGCTTCAGCCCCACGCTGACGGGCGCGCTCGCGACGGTGCGCCAGGAGGACGCGGCGGACGCCAGCGGGCTGCTGGTGACCGTCACGCAGCTGGGCCAGCTGATCGGGGTGGCCGCGTTCGGCGCGCTCTTCCTGGCGCGGCTCGACGCGCCGGGCGCGCACGCGCCGGGGGCGCATGTGTCGGCCGACGCGCTGTGGGTATGTGCTCTCGCGCTGGGTGCCGCCGCGATCTTGGGGGCGTTGGCCGGTTCGGTACGAAAAGGGCGCTGACCTCCTCGCGGCGCCATGGCAGAATCGGACGGCCGGAGGGGGACGACGGAGCGAGCGGGAGGGAGCGTGCGATGGCGGCGAGCCGGAAAGAGGGCCCGCGGCTGATGCGTACACCCGACCAGCAGGGCAAGCCCGTGCCGCTGACCTGTCCCTCCTGCGGATCGTCCCACGTCGCCCAAGTGCTCGGAGACAACGGCGGGGTCTCCTACGTCTGCACGGCCTGCGGCCACAGCTGGAGCTGAGTGATGGGTGCACACAGGCGGAAGTGCGACTGGTGCGGCAGCGGTACGCCCATCGTCCGGGACATGGATCCGGTCAACCCCTCGTACCAGTACTGGTGCGAGGAGTGCGCGCGGGCGCTGATCATAAAAGGCGACCCCATCGAGACGTACCGCGAGCTGGAGGGCGAGCCCATCTACGGCCGCCTGCTCGACGAGCACTGCACGCTCAAGCGGTTCTACTCCTTCGCCACGGCCTGAGGGCCGGTACGGGGAACTTGGTCCGATCCGGTCCGGTCCGGTCCGATCCGGGCCGGTCGGCAGCGCGCCGACCGGCCCGTTCGGCGTTTCCGAGGGCTGTGGGAGGGCTGCGGGAGACCCGTGGGAGGGGCGCGGGAGACCCGTGGGAGGGCCGGGTCGGCAATCGATTTGGTCAGCGGCCCGGTGACCCGTTAATGTTGTCGACGTCGCCGGGGGAAACGCCGGAAACGACGCGGGGCTATAGCTCAGTTGGTAGAGCGCCTGCATGGCATGCAGGAGGTCAGGAGTTCAATTCTCCTTAGCTCCACAGTGATCGAGAAGCGGGTCATCCGGATCGGATGGCCCGCTTTTCCGTGTGCGCCGCCGGTGCCTGTTCGATGCGGAGCGCCAGCGCCGGACAGCGGCGCACCGCCCGCTGCGCACGGCTTCGCAGGTGCACGGGCACGGACGGACCGGAGAGCTTCGGATAGCCGTCCGCGCCCATCGTGATCAGCTCGGGGGCGAGGTCCGCGCACAGGCCGTGCCCCTGGCAGAGCGTCCAGTCGACGGCCAGCGCCTCACCGCTCGGCGCCCGATCCCGCCCGTCCGGGAGTTCCGCGCCGGGCAGGGGCAGCACGCCCGCCGTGGGGCGGCCGCAGCCGCCGCCCGTGACGTGCGCGGCGAGGTCGTCGGCGAAGACGGCGAGCGCCGATGCCAGGAACCGCACCGAACCGTCCGGGTGCTTGCACGCCCCCCGCCCGCCGACCGCCCCCGTCACCTCGCGGAGCGCCTCCAGGGCCGTGGGACCGCCGCCCTCCAGCACGGCGGCGAGTCCGGCAGCCGCCGCCGGGAGACCGAGCCTGCACGGGCCGCACTGCCCCGTGGTCTCGCCCGCCAGCCAGCGCGCCACCCGCAGCGCCTCGCCGAGCGGACAGGTGCCGGGCCCCAGCGGCAGCACGGCACCCGCCCCCAGCGCACCGCCCGCCGCGGCCAGGGAGGCGCGCGAGACACAGGCCCCGTCGACGGCGGCCCCGTCGATCCAACTGCCGTGGTACCCGCCCGTCAGCACGGACGGCGCCATGGGCGGCGCCCCCGCGCCGCGCAGGACGTGCCGCAGCGGTACCCCGCTTGGCACCTCGACGACCAGGGGGCGGGCGACCGCACCGGAGAGCGTCAGCAGGACGGTGCCCGGCTCCTCGGGAGCGCCGCACTGTCCGTAACGGTCCACGCCCAGCCGTGCGGCGACGGCGAGCTGTGCGAACGTCTCGGTGTTGGACAGCAGGGTGGGCGCGCCGCCCATCCCCGACTCCGCCGCCCTCGTGCGGCGGCCCGGCGGCAGGGCGGGGCCACCCTCGGCCGCCCTGATCACCGCGGACGCCTCTCCCGAGACCATGCGCTCGGGGGTGCGGACCAGCCGCGCGCGCGGCACGGAACCGCGCCGGTCCTCCAGGCCGCGCTCGGCGAGGGCGGTGCGCACCGAGCGCTCGGTGGAGTCCCGGGTGACGGCGACCACCAGCGTCCGGGCGCCCAGGGCGGTCGCGGCGAGCAGGGCGCCGTCCAGGACGAGGTGCGGGGCGCGGTTGAGCAGCACGGAGTCCTTGCGGCAGGCGGGCTCGCCCTCGCTGCCGTTGACGACGACGACCGGGCGCACCCCGCGGCGCGCCGACGCGTCGGCGACCGCGCGCAGCTTGCGGGCGAACGGGAACCCGGCGCCGCCCCGCCCGTGCAGCGCGATCCCGTCCGCCAGGCGGGCGAGCGGATCGCAGGACAGCGGCGGAAGGGGGCCGTGCACCGCGAGGTGCGTCGGCAGGTCGAGCCGTGCGGCGAGGTCGAAGCCCGCGGTGAGGCGGGGGACGCCGACGACGGTGACCTCGGGAACGTCGGGAAGGGGGGTGCTCACGGGCGGTCTCCGGGGGAGGAGGGGTCTCCCGGGAAGGCGGGGTTCCCGGGGAGGGGCGTGGGGTTCGGAGGGAGGGGCGCGGCTCCGTTCCGCGGCAGGGGCGGGCGCGTACAGGGCGGCGTCACCGATGCGGAGGGTGGCGCGGTTCCCGGCGGCGGCGCCCCGAGTGGCGTCAACCGGGTGTTGACGTGCTTCCGTACGTACGCCCTGACGCGCTCCTTCGCCGGGGGCGGCAGCAGGCGCAGGGACAGGGCCCCGACGACCGTGCACAGGGCCAGGCCGTACAGGGCGACCACCCAGGGGGCGGCGGGGCGGCCCGCGTACAGGCCGTGCAGCAGCGCCGCGCACCACGCCGGGTACGCCAGGGCGTGCAGCGACCGCCAGTGGGCGGCGAGGCGCCCCGGGGCCCTCCCGGGTGCCTGGCCCCGCCCTGAGGCCGTGAAGGCGCCGCGCAGGGCGCCCGTCGCCGCCGTGCCGAACATCAGCAGGGCGGCCAGCGAGCCGAGGCCGATCAGCCCCCGCGTACCGTCGAACCCGAGGCCGAACGGGACGAGCGCGCCGAGCGGCGAGACGTGGTCGAGGGCGATCTTCACCGCCGCGTGCAGCAGCAGGAAGCCGAGCGAGGCCGTCGCGGCGGCCCGGTGCACGGCCTGCGCGACGAGGCGCTGGCGGCTGGAGAGCAGCAGCCGGTCGGTGGCGAGCAGCCCCCAGACGACCGAGGCGGTGAGGCAGACCAGGGCGAGGACGCCGGCCGTGAAGTCGAGGGCGGCGGACAGGGCGCCGGGTAAGTGCATGGGGAGTTCCTGCGGAATGCGGGGAGTGGGGCACGGTCCATTCGCGCGGCACGCTAGGGCACGGCATACCGCGCGGTAGGAGGTTTGCCCGGTTGTCCCGACAGAAGGCGGCGGTTGGGGTAGCCTCGCCCGCCCGCCTCCCGCCGCACCCGTAGGAACGCCTGCTGTACCCTGACGCCATGCGTGCCGTACGCCTTCTGCTTAGCGAGCCGCGCTGATCAGTCCCGACCGGTGAGAATGCCTGGTCGGAATCGGCGCGGCGTCCCCTCCTGTGCGAGGGGATTTTTCATTTGGCCCGCAGGCCCGTAGGCAGAGACGATCGATGGAGCTTTGAGAATCATGAGCGAGACGAATCCCGCAGCCACCGCCGAGGACGCTGCGCCGCACCGCTACACGGCGGCGACGGCCGCCGACATCGAGGCACGCTGGCAGGACTTCTGGGACGCGAACGGCACCTACGCGGCGCCCAACCCGGGCGACGGTGAACTGGCCGGGGACCCGGAGCTGGTCGCCAGGCCCAAGAAGTTCATCATGGACATGTTCCCGTACCCCTCCGGCTCGGGCCTGCACGTCGGCCACCCGCTGGGCTACATCGCCACCGACGTCTACGCCCGCCACCAGCGCATGACCGGCCACAACGTCCTGCACACGCTGGGCTTCGACGCCTTCGGCCTGCCCGCCGAGCAGCACTCGATCGCGACCGGCGAGCACCCGAGCGTGTCCACCAAGGCCGCGATGGACAACATGAAGGCCCAGCTGCGGCGCCTGGGCCTGGGCCACGACAAGCGCAGGTCGTTCGCGACGATCGAGCCCGAGTACTACAAGTGGACCCAGTGGATCTTCCTGCAGATCTTCAACTCCTGGTACGACGCCGAGGCGAAGAAGGCCCGGCCGATCGGTGAGCTGGTCGCACAGTTCGAGAGCGGCGAGCGGGAGGTCCCCGGCGGCCGTGCGTGGAGCGCGCTGAGCGCCGTCGAGCGCTCGGACCTGCTGAGCGAGTACCGCCTGGCCTACGCGTCGGACGCACCGGTCAACTGGGCGCCGGGCCTGGGCACCGTGCTGGCCAACGAGGAGGTCACCGCCGACGGCCGTTCCGAGCGCGGCAACTTCCCGGTCTTCAAGGCCAAGCTGCGCCAGTGGAACATGCGCATCACCGCCTACGCGGACCGGCTGATCGACGACCTGGACGGCCTGGACTGGCCCGAGGCGATCAAGCTGCAGCAGCGCAACTGGATCGGCCGCAGCGAGGGCGCGCGCGTCGACTTCCAGGTCGGCGACGCCGGTGCGATCACCGTCTTCACCACCCGCCCCGACACGCTGTTCGGCGCCACCTACATGGTGCTGGCCCCCGAGCACGAGCTGGTCGGGAAGATCGTCCCGGCCGCCTGGCCCGAGGGCACCCACGACGTGTGGACCGGCGGCCACGCCAGCCCGGCCGAGGCCGTCGACGCGTACCGCAAGCAGGCCGAGGCCAAGTCCGACGTCGAGCGCCAGGCCGACGCCAAGGACAAGACCGGCGTCTTCACCGGCGCGTACGCCACCAACCCGGTCAACGGCGAGAGCGTCCCCGTCTTCATCGCCGACTACGTGCTGATGGGCTACGGCACCGGCGCGATCATGGCCGTCCCGGCGCACGACACCCGCGACTTCGCGTTCGCGCGCGCCTTCGAGCTGCCGATGCGCTGCGTCGTGGAGCCCGCCGACGACCGCGGCACCGACCCGGCCGCCTGGGACGACGCCTTCGACTCGTACGACGCGAAGATCGTCAACTCGTCCGGCGAGGGCATCGCGCTGGACGGCCTGGGCGTCGTCGAGGCCAAGGGCCGCATCACCGCCTGGCTGACCGGGCGCGGCATCGGCGAGGGCACCGTCAACTTCCGGCTGCGCGACTGGCTGTTCAGCCGCCAGCGCTACTGGGGCGAGCCCTTCCCGATCGTCTACGACGAGGACGGCGTCGCCCACCCGCTGCCCGAGTCGATGCTGCCGCTGGAGCTGCCGGAGGTCGACGACTACACGCCGCGCACCTTCGACCCGGACGACGCGACCGCCCAGCCGGAGACCCCGCTGTCCCGCAACGAGGAGTGGGTCAACGTCGAGCTGGACCTGGGCGACGGCTCAGGCGTGCGCAGGTACCGCCGCGAGACCAACACCATGCCCAACTGGGCCGGTTCCTGCTGGTACGAGCTGCGCTACCTGGACCCGCACAACAGCGAGAAGCTGGTCGACCCCGAGGTCGAGCAGTACTGGATGGGCCCGCGCGAGGGCATGCCGCACGGCGGCGTCGACCTGTACGTGGGCGGCCAGGAGCACGCCGTACTGCACCTGCTGTACGCCCGCTTCTGGTCCAAGGTGCTGTTCGACCTGGGCCACGTCTCGTCCTCCGAGCCGTTCCACAAGCTGTACAACCAGGGCATGATCCAGGCGTTCGTCTACCGCGACGCGCGCGGCATCGCCGTCCCCGCCGACGAGATCGAGGAGCGCGACGGCGGCTTCTGGTACCAGGGCGAGAAGGTCAGCCGGGTCCTGGGCAAGATGGGCAAGTCCCTGAAGAACTCCGTCAGCCCGGAGACGATCGCCGCCGAGTACGGCGCGGACACGCTGCGCCTGTACGAGATGGCGATGGGCCCCCTGGACGTCTCCCGGCCCTGGGACACGCGCGCGGTGGTCGGCCAGTACCGGCTGCTGCAGCGGCTGTGGCGCAACGTCGTCGACGAGGCGACCGGCGAGGCCGTCGTGACCGATGCCGAGCCCGACGAGGACACGCTGCGCGCGCTGCACAAGGCGATCGACGGGGTCGGCGGCGACATGGCGGGGCTGCGGTTCAACACCGCCATCGCCAAGCTGACCGAGCTGAACAACTTCCTGACCAAGGCCGACGGGCCCGTCCCGCGGACCGTCGCCGAGCGGCTGGTGCTGCTGATCGCGCCGCTGGCCCCGCACGTCGCCGAGGAGCTGTGGCGCAAGCTGGGCCACACCGACTCGGTCGTCCACCAGGACTTCCCGGTCGCCGACCCGGCGTACGTCGTGGACGAGACCGTGACGTGCGTCGTGCAGGTCAAGGGCAAGGTCAAGGCCCGCCTGGAGGTCCCGCCCGCCATCGCCGAAGCGGAGCTGGAGGCGCTGGCGCTGGCCGACCCCGCGGTGGTCGCGGCGCTGGGCGGGGCGGGCATCCGCAAGGTGATCGTGCGGGCGCCGAAGCTGGTGAACATCGTTCCCGCGTAACGGCCGTACGGCGGCGTAGGGCGGGGTAAGGGGTTTCCCTTACGGGCAGGTTGGGGGTTCCGTTGGAACCCTCGGCCTGCCCGTTCCGTTTACGGTGGGAGGGGATCCCCGTCACCGAGTTCGAGGAGCGCACATGGAAGCCGTCATCGCGATCTTTGCGCTGCTCTTCATCGCCGCCGTCGCGTTGGGGGTGTACGCGACGGTGAAGGCCGTGGGCGCGGCCAAGCGCGGCGTCGACCGCACGATCACCCAGGCGCGGCGCACCGTCGAGGACACCACGCTGCGCGCCAAGAGCATCGGACAGGTCGGGGTCGCGGGCGAGCTGGCCCAGCTGCGCCTCTCGCTGCGCACGTCGATGCGGGCCACCCAGGACGCGCTGAACGCCGGGGTCGCGGAGGACGCGTCGCTGACGGAGTCGATGGACCTCTTCAAGCGGCTGAGCGTGCACGGGCACGAGCTGGACGACGAGCTGAAGCGGCTGGAGCGCGAGCCCGACAAGTCCACCGTCGCCGCGCGCCTGCCCGAGCTGAAGGAGCGCACGCAGCGGATCACGCACTCCGCGGAGTCGCTGCGGTGGGCGGCGCGGGACCGCGCACAGCAGTTCGCGAACGACGACCTGGAGAACCTGACCGCGCAGATCGACGTCGAGGCGGGCGCCCTGCGGCACTGGGCCGACGAGCCGGACGCCGCGGCGGGTACGGCCCCGGGGGCGCGGCCCTCCGGCGCGGCGGCGCCCGGCACCGCCGCACCCGGCACGGCGCCCGGCGCGGCGCCCGGCGCGGCGCCCGGCGCGGCGCCCGGTGCAGCGCCTGGCGCGGAGGGTCCGCAGGCCATCGCCGGTGCCGATTGGCGGCAGACCACGTACCCCTGGCAGAAGTCGGCCAGGCCCGAGCCCACCAACTGAACCGTCCGGGCCCGCCGGTTCCCCACCGGGCCCCCGTCGCACCGCCGCGGCTCCGTCGTGGCTCCGTGGTGACCGGGCCGGCCGTGACCGGGTCGGCCGGGGCCGGGCTGCCGTCGGAGGGCTGCTGCGGGTAACCTCCCGCTCATGTCCCGCCATGTCGCGATCGTCACCGATTCAACGGCCTACCTGCCGCCGCAGACGATGGAGCGCCACGGCATCACCGCGGTGCCGCTGACCGTCGTCCTGGGCGACGAGGCGCTGGAGGAGGGCACCGAGATCTCGGCCCGCTCGCTGGCCCTGGCCCTGCAGAAGCGGCGCTCGGTGACCACCTCGCGCCCGAGCCCCGAGGTCTTCGCCGAGACGTACCGGGCCGCCGCCGCTGCCGGGGCGACCGGGATCGTCTCGCTGCACCTGTCCGCAGAGTTTTCCGGCACCTACGACGCCGCGCTGCTCGCGGCCCGGGACGCCCCGGTGCCGGTGCGGGTGGTCGACACCGGAATGGTCGCGATGGCCCTGGGCTTCTGCGCCCTCGCGGCGGCCGAGACCGCCGAGGCGGGCGGCACCCTGGACGAGGCGGTGGTCGCCGCCGAGAAGCGGGCGGCGGGAACCGCCGCGTACTTCTACGTCGACACGCTGGACTACCTCCGCAGGGGCGGCCGCATCGGCGCGGCCCAGGCGCTCCTCGGCTCGGCGCTCGCGGTGAAGCCGCTGCTCCAACTGGAGGGCGGGCGCATCGAGATGAAGGAGAAGGTGCGTACGGCTTCGAAGGCGATCGCCCGCCTCGAAGAGCTCGTCGCCGAGCGGGCGGGCGCGGCGCGGGTGGACATCGCGGTGCACCACCTGGCCGCCGCCGAGCGGGCGTCGGCGCTCGCGGAGAGGCTGCGCGAGCGGGTGCCGGGGGTCGCGGAGCTCCATGTGAGCGAGGTCGGGGCGGTGATCGGGGCGCATACGGGGCCCGGGTTGCTGGGGGTCGTGATTTCGGCTCGGTGAGGTGTGCGTCGGCGGGGGCACGGGCGGGGCACGGGCGAGTTGGTCGGGTGGTCGGTCGGTCGGTCGGGCGGGCGGGCGGTCGGGCGGGGGCTCGGGCGGGGGCACGGGGACGCGGGCGCTCGGGGGTTCCTTCCCTCCTGTGGGGGGCCGAGTTATCCACAACTGGTCGGTTTTCCACGGAAATCGAGGCCGCTCAGCGGGGTTCCGGCGAGGTGCCTAACGTGCTGAGACATGACGAATCGATCACACGGCGCGGGCAGCGGACCCGGACGGCCGACGGCATCGGACGGTCGCGCGGGACACGGACCGGGACGGCGACGGCTGCCGCGCGCGGGCAGTCACAGGGGCGGCCGCAGGGGCGGTAGCGGGAGCGGCCACCGGGACCGGGCGGCGGTAGCGGCGGCGGCCCGGCGCAGGGCGGACGCGTTGCTGGGCGCGGACGCGTCGGGGGACGTGCTTCCGGGCGCGGACGTGCGTGGTGGGGGTGCGGGCGGGCGGGGGAGTCGTCCCGGGCGGGGGCCTACCGGCGTGAGGATGCCGGGAGTCGGACGGCGTTCCGGCGCGGGGACGCCGCCGGATTCAGGGGCTGTGCGGGATTCCGGGGTGGCGCCGGGCTCGGTGGTGGTGGGGGACTCCGGGGTGGCGCCGGACTCCGGGGTGGTGGGGGATGAGGTCGAGCGGCCGCTGGGCGCCGGGGGCGGGGCGGCCGGGGGCCGCGGGGTCCGGTTCGGGGAGGCGGTGCGGGACCGGCTGCCCGGGTGGGTGCAGGTGCGGTGCGGGCTGGAGCCCAGGACCCTCGCCGCCCTCGCGGTACTCCTCGTCGCGGCCGCCGTCGTCGGCGCGCAGTACTTCCTCACCGGGCGGCCCGAGCCCGTGCGGGTCCCCGACGTGGTCGAGGCGGGGCGGCGGGAGCCGGTGCCGCCACGCCCGTCCGCAGGGCCTGCGCCCGGACCACCGGCCGAGGGGCGGCGCGTGGTGGTGGACGTGTCGGGCAAGGTGCGCCGTCCGGGACTCCACCGGCTGCCGACCGGCTCGCGGGTGGAGGACGCGTTGCGCGCGGCGGGCGGGGTCAGGTCCGGTGCGGACACGGCGGGACTCAACCGGGCGCGGGTGCTGGTGGAGGGCGAGCAGGTGCTGGTGGGCGTGACCGCGCCGCCCGGTGCGCCGGGGGCCGGTGCGGTGGGCGGGGGCGGAGGCGCGGAGGGCCCGGTGAGCCTCAACTCGGCGAGTCCGGAACAGTTGGAGACGCTTCCCGGGGTCGGCCCCGTGCTCGCCCGGCACATCGTGGAGTACCGCACGGAGCACGGCGGATTCAGGTCGGTGGAGGAACTGCGGGAGGTCAACGGGATCGGTGCGCGGCGGTTCGCCGACCTTCAGCCGCTGGTACGGCCATGAGTGCGGCAGCGGTCCGCGTCGGCGCGGGGCACCGCCAGGACGCGGCGGAACCGGGGCGGGAAGCCCCCGCCGACCTCCGCCTGGTGCCGCCCGCGCTGGCCACGTGGGGCGCGGCTGCGCTGGTGGTGGGACGGCCGGGGCAGTGGGCGGCACTCGGCGCGGCGCTCTGCCTGGCCGCTGCGGGGGCGCTCGTAGCGGGGTGGGCGGTGGGCCGCCGGGGGACGTGGGCGGTGCATCGCCGGGCGATGCGGGCGGTGGGTCGCCGCGCGACGTGGGGTGGGGGCGGCGGGGCGGGCGGTCCGGGTTCGGGGAGCGGTCCGGGGCCGGTGGGCGGTTCGGGGGCGGGGCGTGGGGAGCGGCGGGGGAACAACCTGGTCGCGGCGGCCGCCGTGCTGCTCTGCGCCGCGGCGGGGGCGGCCACCGCGGGGCTGCACGGTGCGGACGTACGGCGCGGCCCCCTGCCGGGCCTCGCGCGGGAGCACGCCCGGGTCACCGTCGAGCTGACGGTGACCTCCGACCCCAGGCCGACCAGGCCGAAGCCCGGTGACGCACGCGGCGCGCCGCCGTTGCTCCTGCTGAACGGCGAGGTGACGCGCGTGACCACCCTCCAAGGGGCGACCACCGCGACCCGTAACCCCGTTCTGCTGATCGTCCGGGCCGACGCGGCCTGGGCGCGCCTGCTGCCGTCCACCGGGCTCCGCGTCACCGGCCGCCTCGTACCGCCGCTCAAGGACGGCGACCGGCTCGCGGCCGTACTCAGGGCGGACCCGGGACCGCCCGGGACCATCGCGCCCCCGACCTCCCTCCAGCGCGTCGCGGGCGGCCTGAGGGCCGGGCTTCGCGAGGCCACCGACGGGCTCGCGCCCGACGCGAGGTCCCTGCTGCCGGGACTCGTCGTCGGGGACACGAGCAGAGTCACACCCGAGCTGTACGAGGCCTTCGAGACCACCGACCTGCTCCACTTGCTGGCCGTGTCCGGGGCGAACCTCACGATCGTGCTCGTCCTGCTCGTCGGGCCGCCCGGCAGGGCGCTCCGCTCGGAGCGCGGCGGCCTCGCGCCCCGCCTGGGCATCCCGCTTCGGGCGACCGCGCTCATCGGCGGCGGGCTCACCCTCGCCTTCGTGATCGTCTGCCGACCCGAGCCGAGCGTGCTGCGCGCCGCGGCCTGCGGAGCGATCGCGCTCCTGGCCATCGGCACCGGGCGCCGCCGCTCCCTCGTCCCGGCGCTGGCCGCCGCCGTACTTCTCCTCGTGCTGTACGACCCGTGGCTCGCCCGCAGTCCGGGCTTCCTGCTCTCCGTCCTGGCCACCGGCTCCCTGCTCACCCTCGCGCCCCGTTGGAGCCTCGCGCTCCGGCGCCGCCGGGTGCCGCCCAGGATCGCCGAGGCCCTCGCGGCCGCGGCGGCCGCGCAAGCCGTGTGCGCCCCGGTCGTCGCCGTGCTGGCGGCCCGGGTCAGCCTGGTGGCGGTGCCGTGCAACCTCCTCGCCGAGTTCGCGGTCGCCCCCGCCACGGTCCTGGGCTTCGCCGCGCTGGCCACGGCCCCGCTCGCGATGCCCGTGGCGCGGGCGCTCGCCACGGCGGCGGGCTGGCCGACCGGGTGGATCGCGGACGTGGCCCGCACCGGGGCCGGGCTCCCGGGGGCGGCGGTCGACTGGCCGGGAAGCTGGCGCGGCGGCCTGCTGCTCGCCGCCCTGACCGCGGCGGCCGTGCTCTGCGCCCGTCGGCTGCCGCGCCGCCCGTGGGTGTGCGCGGCAGCCGCACTGCTGCTGGTCCTCGCGGTGCTGCGGCCGGCCCCGCTGACCCGTACGCTCACCGGCTGGCCGCCACCGGGCTGGGCGTTCGCGATGTGCGACGTGGGGCAGGGCGACGCGCTGGTGCTCGCGGCGGGCGAAGGCACCGCGGTCGTCGTGGACGCGGGCCCCGACCCGCGCCCGGTCGACCGCTGCCTGCGCGAGCTGGGCGTCACCCGCGTGCCGCTCCTGCTGCTCACGCACTTCCACGGCGACCACGTCAGGGGCCTGCCCGGGGTGCTGCGCGGCAGGTCGGTCGGCGCGATCCAGACGACGGGCTTCGACGACCCGCCGGAGCAGGCCGGGTTCGTGCGCCGCACCGCCGCCGGGGCGCACGTCCCCCTGCTGCGGGCCCGGTCGGGGGAGGCGCGCCGCGTGGCGGGCCTGAGCTGGCGGGTCCTGTGGCCCGCGGCGACCGGTGCGACCGGCACCGCGGCGCTTCCGGAAGGCCCCAACGACGCCAGCGTCACGCTCTTGGTGCGGACCGCGGGCCTCACGCTCCTGCTCCTGGGCGACCTGGAGCCGCCGGCCCAGCGGGGGCTGCTCCGCGCCCATCCGGACCTGCCCCGCGTGGACGTGCTCAAGGTCGCGCACCACGGCTCGGCGTACCAGGACCCGGCCCTGCTGCGCGCGGCCGGTCCCGGGCTGGCCCTGATCTCGTGCGGCCGCGACAACGACTACGGGCACCCGGCGCCCCGTACGGTCGACGCGCTGCGGGCGGCCGGGGCGCGGGTGCTGCGCACGGACCGGCACGGCACGATCGCGGTGGCCGCGCGCACGGCGGGAGGAGCCGGGAAAGGGGCGGGCGCGGTGGGTACCGGGGGCGCCACCGCGTACGCCGTGCCCAAGAAGCCTTCGTGACCGGTCGGCAACCGTCGTCCTGGGTGCCTCGAAGGCGTACGAAAGCGCAGGAAGAATCACGAAGGAGTGCGAATGCGGCGCAGGATGTGACGTACGCAACGGGAAACGTCAATTCGGACCTCCGGTAACACGTCACCCCAAGTCATGTCTAGACCTCTGTTTGCCTCGAACGGCACATCAGTGATCGAATGCCTCTTCGTCGGCGGGCCGCCTCTCCGACAACGACGTCCTGCCGTGCGCGGCCCTTGAGCCCATGAAGTGCGCGGGGTGCGTGAGGAATGTTTGGTCGTTGGCTAGGAAATCGCGCGGCGGGAGCCCCACGCGGTGGTCCCCTCGCAGGGCTCACAGTCCCGCCCAACGCGGGGGCGTTGACCTGCCGGGTGCTCGACCCGGTCAGCGAACCGGTCCAGCAGGCGGAGTTCGTGGTGACCGACAGCGCGGGCCGCAAGGTGGTCAGCGGCGAGACCGATCCCTTCGGTGCGGTCATCGCGACCGTCCCGGCCGGTGAGTACCGCCTCGCGGTGACGGCCGAGGGCTTCACGCCGTTCCACGGCAGCGCGACGGTCAGCGAGGGCGGGCACTCGGGGCTCGGTGACGTGACCCTCCAGATCGCCCCGCTCCAGCAGCTCCCCGATCCGGGCGACTGGGAGATCGACCCGATGCACTCCCAGATCGGCTTCACCGCACGCCACATCGGGCTGGCGCGCATCAAGGGCCGGTTCAACACCTTCGCGGGAGCCGTGCGCATCGCCGACCGCATGGAGGACTCCGCGATGCACGTCGTCATCGACGCGGCGTCCATCGACACCGCCGTCCAGATGCGCGACGACCACCTGCGCTCGGGCGACTTCCTGGACGTCGGCCGCTACCCGACGCTGGAGTTCTACAGCGACCGCTTCGTGCACCGGGGCGGCAGCCGCTGGTCCGTGACGGGCGCGCTCACCCTGCACGGCGTGAGCCGTACGGTGACCCTCGACACCCAGTACCTCGGCATCGGCAACGGCCTGGAGGGCGAGACCCGCGTCGCCTGCCACGCCACCACCGAGCTGCACCGCGAGGACTTCACGCTCACCTGGCAGACCATGCTGGCGCGCGGCATCGCCGCCATCGGCTCCAGCATCACGGTCGACATGGACATCCAGATCATCCGCAAGGGCGGCGACAGCTGACCACCACGGCGGCACCGGACGGCGGCTGATCGCGGCGGCACCCCGCTACGGCGCCTCCAGCCACCCCTCGTACTCCGCGGCGAACTCGTCCAGCGCCGCGGAGTCCAGCCGCGCCCCCGGGTCCTCCACGACGACCAGCCACTGCGCGTCCTCGGCGTCGTCCTCACCGGCCAGCGCGTCCCGTACGAGCTGCGGCTCGTCGCTCACGCCGAAGCGGTCGGCCAGTTCCCCGGCCACCTCTTCGGCCGTGTCCCTGTCGGGCAGCACCAGCACGTGCCGCACCGGGCGTGCGGCGGAAATCTCATCACTCACCAGGCCATTCTCCGGTACGGGGCGGAGTGTCGGTGGCCCGTGGGATCCTGAACCACGATGGCCACCAGAAAGAACACAGCCGACGACCCGCTCGCCCCCGTCACGCTCGCCGTGGGCCAGGAGGACCTGCTCCTGGACCGCGCGGTGCAGCAGGTGGTCGCGGCGGCCCGCGCCGCCGACGCCGACACGGACGTCCGGGACCTGACATCCGACCAGCTCCAGCCGGGCACCCTCGCCGAGCTGACCAGCCCCTCGCTCTTCGCCGAGCGCAAGGTCGTCGTCGTGCGCGGCGCCCACGACCTCTCCGCGGACTCGGTCAAGGACGTCAAGGCGTACTTCGCGTCGCCGGCCGAGGAGATCACCCTGGTCCTGCTGCACGCGGGCGGGGCCAAGGGCAAGGGCCTCCTGGACGCCGCCCGCAAGGCGGGCGCCCGCGAGGTGGCCTGTCCCAAGACGACCAAGCCCGCCGAGCGGCTGACGTTCGTCCGGGGGGAGTTCCGCACGCTGGGCCGTTCGGCCACCCCCGAGGCGTGCCAGGCGCTGGTCGACGCGATCGGCAGCGACCTGCGCGAGCTGGCGAGCGCCGCCTCGCAGCTCGTCGCCGACATCGAGGGCACGATCGACGAGGCGGTCGTCGGGCGGTACTACACGGGCCGCGCGGAGGCCTCCAGCTTCACGGTCGCCGACCGCGCGGTGGAGGGCAGGGCGGCCGAGGCGCTGGAGGCGCTGCGCTGGTCGCTGGCGACCGGGGTCGCTCCCGTCCTGATCACCAGCGCGCTCGCGCAGGCGGTGCGCGCGATCGGCAAGCTGTCGTCGGCGCGCGGCGGCCGTCCCAACGACCTCGCCCGCGAGCTGGGCATGCCGCCGTGGAAGATCGACCGGGTGCGGCAGCAGATGCGGGGCTGGACGCCGGACGGGGTGTCCCTCGCCCTGCGGGCCGTGGCGGAGGCGGACGCGGGCGTGAAGGGCGGCGGCGACGATCCGGAGTACGCGCTGGAGAAGGCGGTCGTCGCGGTCGCCCGAGCGGCCCGGCTGCGCCGGTAGACGGCGACGGAGCGCCCCGCGCGTCCCGCAGGCGGCGTCCCCGAGCCCCCGCGCACCGCAGTCGGCGTCCCCCGCGCCCGCGCGTCCCGCAGGCGGCGTCTCCGTGCCCGCGCGTCCCGCAGGCGGCGACTCCGCGCCCCCGCGCCCCGCGGCGTCTCCCGCCCCGCCCCGCCCCCTCGCGTACCCGCCCCCCTCGCGTACCGCGACGCGACGCGCGTACGACGAAGGCCCCGGTCCGTCCTGGGGAAGGACGGTCCGGGGCCTCGTCGTAGAGCTTCTGGAGCCGCACCCGCGTGGCGAACGCAGTCGTGTGCGGTCCGGGGTGCCGGTCGGGAGCGGAAGAGAGGGCCCGCTGGGTCCCGCCCGGCGTCACATCAGAAGAGCTCAGCCCTTGAGAGCGGCAACCTTGGTGGCCAGCGCCGACTTCTTGTTGGCGGCGGCGTTCTTGTGGATGACACCCTTGGAGACGGCCTTGTCGAGCTTGCGGGTGGCCGCGCGGACGGCAACGGTCGCCGCCTCGAAGTCACCGGCGGCGGTCGCCTCACGGGCCTTGCGGATCGCGGTCTTGAGCGACGACTTGACGGCCTTGTTGCGCAGGCGCGCCTTCTCGTTGGTCTTGTTCCGCTTGATCTGGGACTTGATGTTCGCCACGAAAAGAGCCTTTACAGGTTCGATGATGCTGATGATTCAACGAGTGCGTCCCGTACTGAGAGGGCACGAGACACAGCTGCCCAGGTTACCAGTCGCCCTCTCACCGGCCCAAACCGAGCATCGGGCGCCGGGCATGGGACCATGGAACCTACGTATCGCTCCTATGACGACCCGAGACGAGACGCCCGGCGTCTCAAGAATCAGGACCCTGCGTGCCCGCGACCCCTACCAACGTGCCCGAGCCGAGCCGTACCGACCCGGCGCTGATCCGCAACTTCTGCATCATCGCGCACATCGACCACGGCAAGTCGACGCTCGCCGACCGCATGCTCCAGCTGACCGGTGTGGTCGAGCAGCGGCAGATGCGCGCCCAGTACCTCGACCGGATGGACATCGAGCGCGAGCGCGGCATCACGATCAAGTCCCAGGCCGTCCGGCTGCCCTGGGCGCCCACCGAGGGCCCGGACGTGTCGAAGACCCACATCCTCAACATGATCGACACGCCGGGACACGTCGACTTCACCTACGAGGTCTCGCGCTCCCTCGCGGCCTGTGAGGGCACGGTCCTGCTGGTCGACGCGGCCCAGGGCATCGAGGCGCAGACCCTCGCCAACCTCTACCTGGCGATGGAGAACGACCTCACCATCGTCCCGGTGCTCAACAAGATCGACCTGCCCGCCGCCCAGCCGGAGAAGTTCTCCGAGGAGCTGGCGAACCTCATCGGCTGCCAGCCGGAGGACGTGCTGAAGGTCTCCGCCAAGACCGGCGTCGGCGTGGACGCGCTGCTGGACCGCGTGGTCCGCGACGTCCCGGCCCCGGTCGGCGTCAAGGACGCCCCGGCCCGCGCGATGATCTTCGACTCGGTCTACGACTCCTACCGCGGCGTCGTGACCTACGTCAGGGTCGTCGACGGCCAGCTCAACAAGCGCGAGCGCATCAGGATGATGTCGACCGGCGCCACCCACGAGCTGCTGGAGATCGGCGTCTCCTCCCCGGAGATGACGCCGTCCGACGGCCTGGGCGTCGGCGAGGTCGGCTACCTCATCACCGGTGTGAAGGACGTCCGCCAGTCCAAGGTCGGTGACACCATCACCAGCCTGCACAAGGGCGCGACCGAGGCGCTCGGCGGCTACAAGGACCCGAAGCCGATGGTCTTCTCCGGTCTGTATCCGCTGGACGGCTCGGACTACCCCGAGCTGCGCGACGCCCTCGACAAGCTCCAGCTCAACGACGCCGCCCTGGTGTACGAGCCGGAGACCTCCGCGGCCCTCGGCTTCGGCTTCCGCGTCGGCTTCCTCGGCCTGCTGCACCTGGACGTGATCCGCGAGCGCCTGGAGCGCGAGTTCGGACTCGACCTGATCGCCACCGCCCCCAACGTGGTCTACCGCGTGGTCATGGAGGACGGCGCCGAGCACACGGTCACCAACCCGAGCGAGTTCCCCGAAGGCAAGATCAGCGACGTCTACGAGCCCGTCGTGCGCGCCACGATCCTCGCCCCGAGCGAGTTCATCGGCGCCATCATGGAGCTGTGCCAGACCCGTCGCGGCACGCTGCTCGGCATGGACTACCTCTCCGAGGACCGCGTGGAGATTCGCTACACGCTGCCCCTCGCGGAGATCGTCTTCGACTTCTTCGACCAGCTGAAGTCCAAGACCCGCGGCTACGCCTCGCTGGACTACGAGCCCACGGGCGAGCAGACCTCCTCCCTCGTCAAGGTCGACATCCTGCTGCACGGCGACAAGGTCGACGCCTTCTCCGCCATCACGCACAAGGACGCGGCCTACGCCTACGGCGTGCGGCTGGTGGCCAAGCTGCGCGAGCTCATCCCGCGGCAGGCGTTCGAGGTGCCCATCCAGGCCGCCATCGGCTCCCGGGTCATCGCCCGCGAGACGATCCGCGCCATCCGCAAGGACGTCCTCGCCAAGTGCTACGGCGGCGACATCTCCCGCAAGCGCAAGCTCCTGGAGAAGCAGAAGGAGGGCAAGAAGCGCATGAAGATGGTCGGTTCCGTCGAGGTGCCGCAGGAAGCCTTCATCGCGGTGCTCTCCAGCGACGAGAGCGGCGGCAAGAAGAAGTAGCCGCTCCTCCGCCGCCCGGCGACCGCTGTTCCGCCGCCCGGCGACCGCTCTCCGCCGTCCGGCGACCGCTTTGCGGACGCCCCGCGAACGGCCCGTGGATGCGCCCGTCCCTCCGGACGGGCGCATCGCGCGTTCCGGACCCCGCACAGGTGGATGGCATATGCACGGAACGGCCCCCCGCCCCGCGCACGCAGGGGTCCTTCGTTATGAAGCGGTGAGCCCTCAGCCCCTTACGCGGGCGGCGCACGCGCTCTACTCTGATCACGGCTCGATAGTTACTCGTGAGTTAAACAACAGCCAGCCGTGGAGCACAGCCGCAGGCCCGGAGGACGTCGTGAGCGACACACAGAACCCGATCGAGAACCGACCGCCCTCCGTGGCGAACCTCTTCATGGAACGCGTGGCGGCCACCCCGGACGGGGAGGCGTACCGCTATCCGGTGCCCTCCGCCTCGGGTGCGGGTCCCGACGACTGGAAGTCGCTGAGCTGGGCGGACGCCGCCCGGCGCGTGAACGCCATCGCGGCCGGCCTGATCCAGCTGGGCGTGGCGCCCGAACAGCGGGTCGCGCTCGCCTCCTCGACCCGGGTCGAGTGGATCCTGGCCGACCTCGGGGTGATGTGCGCGGGCGCCGCGACGACCACGGTCTATCCGTCGACCAACGCGGAGGAGTCCGCGTTCATCCTGTCGGACTCCGAGAGCCGGGTGCTGATCGCCGAGGACGCCGTCCAGCTGGCCAAGGCGCGCGAGCGGCGGGCCGAGCTGCCGAGCCTGAGCCACGTCGTGGTCGTCGACCCCGGCGGCGTACAGCCGGACGACGCGGACCCCGAGGGCTGGGTGCTGACGCTGGCCGAGCTGGAGGAGCGGGGCGCGGCGCTCCTGGAGAAGCAGCCCGACGCGGTCACGGACCGGATTTCGGCGATCACTTCCGATCAGCTCGCGACGCTCATCTACACCTCGGGGACCACGGGCCGCCCCAAGGGCGTCCGGCTGCCGCACGACAACTGGTCGTACATGGCCAAGGCCATCGCCGCGACCGGCCTGTGCACCAAGGACGACGTGCAGTACCTGTGGCTGCCGCTCGCCCACGTCTTCGGCAAGGTGCTGACCTCCGGGCAGATCGAGGTCGGACACGTCACGGCGGTGGACGGCCGCGTCGACAAGATCATCGAGAACCTGCCGGTCGTGCAGCCGACCTACATGGCGGCCGTGCCCCGGATCTTCGAGAAGGTCTACAACGGGGTCGCGGCCAAGGCCAAGGCGGGCGGCGGCGCCAAGTACAAGATCTTCCAGTGGGCGGCCGGGATCTCCCGCGAGTACGCCAAGGTCAGCCAGGACAACTTCCGGCGCACCGGCACCGCGTCGGTGCCCTTCGGCCTCGGCAGCAAGCACAAGGTCGCCGACGCCCTGGTCTTCGCCAAGATCCGGGAGGCGTTCGGCGGGCGGCTGCGGGCCTGCGTCTCCGGCTCGGCCGCCCTCGCGCCCGACATCGGCTACTTCTTCGCGGGCGCCGGCATCCACGTCCTGGAGGGGTACGGGCTCACCGAGTCCTCCGCCGCGAGCTTCGTGAACCCGGGGGAGGCGTACCGCACCGGCACGGTCGGCAAGCCGCTGCCCGGCACCGAGGTGCGGATCGCGGACGACGGCGAGATCCTGCTGCGCGGCCCCGGCATCATGGAGGGCTACCACGGGCTGCCGGAGAAGACCGCCGAGGTCCTGGAGAGCGACGGCTGGTTCCACACCGGCGACATCGGCGAGCTGTCGGTCGACGGCTACCTGCGGATCACCGACCGCAAGAAGGACCTGATCAAGACGTCCGGCGGCAAGTACATCGCCCCGGCCGAGGTCGAGGGCCAGTTCAAGGCGGTCTGCCCGTACGTCTCCAACATCCTGGTGCACGGCGCCGACCGGAACTTCTGCACCGCGCTGATCGCCCTCGACGAGCCGACCATCCTCGGCTGGGCCGAGGAGCACGGCGTCAAGGGGACGTACGCCGAGATCGTGGCGTCCAAGGAGGTCGAGCAGCTGGTCGAGGGCTATGTGAAGCAGCTCAACGAGGGGCTGCAGCGCTGGCAGACGATCAAGAAGTTCCGGCTGCTGCCGCGCGACCTCGACATCGAGCACGGCGAGCTGACCCCGAGCCTGAAGCTGAAGCGCCCGGTCGTGGAGCGCGAGTACAAGGCCCTGATCGAGGAGATGTACGAGGGGTCCCGCGCGGCGTGAGGACCCCGGCACGCCGCGGGGCGTGACGCGACACGGGCCCGCCCCCGTCCCGTACCGAAGTGCGGGACGGGGGCGGGCCCTCCGTCATCCACGAGCGCGGCGCAGGTCGCCCAGTACCTCCTCCACCTGCGCCAACTGCTGCCGCAGCGCCGCCGTGTCGGCGGGTCCTTCGCGCTCCAGGCTCGACTCGATCGCCGAAAGCCGCTCCGCGATCTGGCCGAGCTGCCGCTGCTCCCGTTCCAGCAGGCGTTCCAGCTGCCTGTTCTTGCGGTGGAGCTCCAGGAAGACGTTCACCTTGGCGCGCAGCACCCAGGGGTCGAAGGGTTTGGTGAGGTAGTCCGCGGCCCCGGTGGCGTACCCCCGGAACGCATAGCCGCTGTCGGCCTCCGTCCCGGTCAGGAAGATGATCGGGACGTCCTTGGTCTGGTCGAGCCGTTTGATGTTGGACGCGGTCTCGAACCCGTCCATGCCGGGCATGCGCACGTCCAGGAGCACCAGCGCGAAGGGCTGCCGCAGCAGCGCCTTCATCGCCTCCTCACCCGAACGCGCCCTGACCAGCGGCTCGTTGAGCGACCCCAGGACCGCTTCGAGGGCGATCAAGTTGTCTTCCATGTCGTCCACGAGGAGGATGCTGGCCCGGTCGGCGGCGGGTGCCTCTGTACTCATCGTGTTGTCTGCCTCACGTGGTGACGGGCGGGACGTCGTCCGGCAGCTCCTCGCCGCTCGGCTGTCCCGGGACTACCGCTACGCCGTCGACCTCGGTCTCCCCGATGTCGGTCGTCTCCGCCTCGGGGTCGAGGAGGGCGCAGACGACGCTCAGCAGGCGGTCCACGTCGACGGGTTTCGGTACGTACTTGTTGGCGCCCTGTGCGATCGCCTTCTCCTGGTCGCCCGGCATGGCCTTGGCGGTGAGCGCGACGATGGGCAGGGAGGCCCACATCGGTCGGCGGCGGATGGCTTGGATCGTTTCGTACCCGTCCATCTCCGGCATCATGATGTCCATCAGGATGAGTTCGACGTCGGGGTTGTGCTCCAGGGTCTCGATTCCCTCCCGGCCGTTCTCGGCGTACAGGACCGGCATCCCGACCCGCCCCAGGACGTGCGTGAGCGCGAAGACGTTGCGGATGTCGTCGTCCACGATCAGCACCCGGCGCCCCGGCAGCACCTGGCCCGCCCGGCCCGACTTCCACTCGTCGAGCTTGGTCGTGGTCGGCCAGGCGTCGCCCGGCTCGGCGGGCAGGAGGGGGTGCTCGATGTGCGGACGCCGCTCGGGGACGGTCGACTGGCCGCCGGTCGGCGTCAGTTCGTTCTCGTGGTCCGGCTCGGGCACCAGGTGCCCCGGGTAGACCGCGGGGACGTAGAAGGTGAACGTGGAGCCCTTGCCCGGCTCGCTCGTCGCGACGATGCGGCCGCCGAGCAGTCCGGCGATCTCCCGGCTGATGGACAGGCCCAGGCCCGTGCCGCCGTACTTGCGGTTGGTGGTGCCGTCCGCCTGCTGGAACGCCTCGAAGATCACCGGCAGCTTCTCGGCCGCGATGCCGATGCCGGTGTCGGTGACCGCGAAGGCGATCAGGTCGTCGGTGCTCTTGAGCAGCTGGGCCTCGGTGTCCGCCGCGCGCGAGACGCGCAGTTCGACGCGGCCCGACGAGGTGAACTTGATCGCGTTGGACAGCAGGTTGCGCAGGATCTGCTGGATGCGCTGCTCGTCCGAGAACATGTCGCGCGGCACGTCCTCGCCCACGGACACCTCGAACGCGAGCCCCCGGTCCAGGGTGATCGGGCGGAAGGTGGCGTGGACGTAGTCGAGCAGCTTGATGAGCGGCAGCTTCTTGGGCCGCACGTCCATCCGGCCCGCCTCGATCTTCGACAGGTCCAGGATGTCGTTGATCAGCTGGAGCAGGTCGGAGCCCGAGCGGTGGATGGTGGTGGCGAACTGCACCTCCTGGTCGGAGAGGTGGTCGTCGGGGTTGTCGGAGAGCAGCCTGGCGAGGATCAGCAGCGAGTTCAGCGGCGTGCGCAGCTCGTGCGACATGTTCGCCAGGAACTCCGACTTGTACTGGGAGCTGGTCGCGAGCAGCGCGGCCTTCTCCTCCAGCTCCGCGTTGGAGCGCTGGAGCTCGGCCTGCTGGCGCTGGAGCTCGTCGGAGCGCTCCTGGAGCTGGGTGGCGAGCCGCTGGGACTCGCCGAGCAGCGACTCCGTACGGGAGTTGGCGATGATCGTGTTGATGGCGACGCCGATGGTGTTCACGAACTGGTCGAAGAACGCCAGGTGGACGTCGGAGAAGCGGGAGAACGAGGCCAGCTCGATCACGCCGAGCAGCTTGTCCTCGAAGAGGATCGGGATGATGACGACGCTGGCGGGCGACGCCTCGCCGAGCCCGGAGTTGATCTTGATGTAGTCCGGCGGCGCCTCCTCCAGCAGGATCCGCTTCTTCTCCAGCGCCGCCTGGCGGACCAGGCCGTGGCCCGGCATGCCGGTGGTGTCGATGGTCGCCGACTGCGCGGAGCCGTACCCCGCGATGAACGCCAGGCCCTTGGTGGTGGAAGTGGTGCGGGACGGGGTGCCGTCGTCGTCGGTGTTGGCCAGGAAGAACGCGCCGTACTGCGCGTTCACCAGCGGGGTCAGCTCGCGCAGGATCAGGTCCGCGACCTCCATCAGGTCGCGGTGGCCCTGCATCAGGCCTGCCAGACGGGCCAGGTTGGACTCCAGCCAGTCCTTGGCGCGGGTGGTCTCGCGGAGGTTGGACACCATCAGGTTGATGTTGTCCTTCAGCTCCGAGACCTCGCCCCTGGTCTCGACCGTGATCGAGCGGGACATGTCGCCCTGCGCCACCGCGGAGGCGACTTCGGCGATCGCGCGGACCTGGGTGGTCAGGTTCAGCGCCAGTTCGTTCACGTTCGTCGTCAGGCGCTTCCAGGTGCCGTACACGCCCTCGACGCGGGCCTGACCGCCCAGCTGGCCCTCCGAACCGACCTCGCGGGCCACGCGGGTCACCTCGGAGGAGAACGAGGAGAGCGTGTCGACCATGGTGTTGATGGTGGTCTTCAGCTCCAGGATCTCGCCGCGCGCGTCCACGTCGATCTTCTTGGACAGGTCGCCCTCGGCGACCGCCGTCGCCACCTGCGCGATGTTGCGGACCTGCGAAGTGAGGTTGTCCGCCATGTAGTTGACGTTGTCGGTCAGGTCCTTCCAGACGCCGGAAACGCCCAGCACCTGCGCCCGGCCGCCGAGCCTGCCGTCCGTGCCGACCTCGCGGGCCACGCGGGTCACCTCGTCGGCGAAGGCGCGCAGCTGCTCCACCATCGTGTTGACGGTGTCCTTCAGCTCCAGGATCTCGCCGCGCGCGTCGACCGTGATCTTCTTCGACAGGTCGCCGTTGGCCACGGCGGTGGTCACCTGGGCGATGTTGCGGACCTGACTGGTCAGGTTGGACGCCATGAAGTTGACGTTGTCGGTCAGGTCCTTCCAGACGCCGGACACGCCGCGCACCTGTGCCTGACCGCCGAGGTTGCCCTCGGTGCCGACCTCGCGGGCGACGCGGGTGACCTCGTCGGCGAAGGCGGAGAGCTGGTCGACCATGGTGTTGATGGTCGACTTCAGCTCCAGGATCTCGCCCTTCGCCTCGACCGTGATCTTCTTGCCGAGGTCGCCCTGGGCCACGGCCGTCGAGACGAGCGCGATGTTGCGGACCTGACTGGTCAGGTTGTCCGCCATGAAGTTGACGTTCTCGGTCAGGTCCTTCCAGACGCCGGACACGCCGCGCACCTGCGCGCGCCCGCCGAGGTTGCCCTCGGTGCCGACCTCGC
Organism: Streptomyces sp. NPDC050504; assembly: GCF_044458065.1. NCBI lineage: Bacteria > Bacillati > Actinomycetota > Actinomycetes > Kitasatosporales > Streptomycetaceae > Streptomyces > Streptomyces sp. NPDC050504. The sequence goes on from NZ_JBITHO010000002.1 coordinate 762,042, forward strand.
GGGCGACGCGGGTGACCTCGTCGGCGAAGGCGGAGAGCTGGTCGACCATGGTGTTGATGGTCGACTTCAGCTCCAGGATCTCGCCCTGCGCGTCGACCGTGATCTTCTGCGACAGGTCGCCGTTGGCCACGGCGGTGGTCACCTGGGCGATGTTGCGGACCTGACTGGTCAGGTTGGACGCCATGAAGTTGACGTTGTCGGTCAGGTTCTTCCACACCCCGGACACGCCGCGCACCTGCGCACGCCCGCCCAGCTGGCCCTCGGTGCCGACCTCGCGGGCGACGCGGGTGACCTCGTCGGCGAAGGCGGAGAGCTGGTCGACCATGGTGTTGACGGTGAGCTTCAGCTCCAGCAGCTCGCCGGTCGCCTCCACCGTCACCGTACGGGTCAGGTCGCCGCGCGCCACCGCGGTGGTCACCGCGGCGATGTCCCTGACCTGGGCCGTCAAGCGCGACGCCATGGCGTTGACCGCCTCCGTCACGTCCCGCCAACTGCCCGAGAGCCCCTGGACCTTGGCCCGGCCGCCGAGCCGGCCCTCGGTGCCGACCTCGCGCGCGACCTGGGTCACCTCGCCCGTGAAGAGCGACAGCTGGTCGACCATCTTGTTGACGGCCCGCCCCAGACGCCGCAGATCGCCCCTGAGCTGGCGGTTCCCGTCGTGCAGGTCGACCCGCTGGGTGAGGTCCCCGCCGGCCACCGCGTCCAGCACGCGCGTGGCGTTCGCCGCGGGCACCACCAGGGCGTCCAGCAGCGAGTTCGTGTTGTTCACGCTGGACGTCCAGGAGCCCTGCCCCGGGCTCGCCAGCAGCCGGTCGTCCAGCCTGCCGTGCCGGACGACCTCCCGCCGCACGCGCGTCAGCTCGTCCGCGAAGTGCTGGTTGCGGACGGCGATCTGGTTGAACACCGAGAAGAGCTCCGCGGGCATCCCCTCGTGGGTCTCCTCCAGGCGCACCCGGAAGTCGCCGTCCCGCAGGGCCGTCATCACGGCCAGCAGCGGACGGAGCTCCGAGGCGTGGATCCACCCCGCGTCGGACGGCGGCGTCGTGCTGTTTCTGTTCATCTCCGCCCACTTCAGTAACTCGGCGCTTATGGGCACGCTCAGTCTGTCACTCTGTCGGTGTCGCCAGCGGCGCATTGCCAGAACTGCGAGATGCCATTCAGGAGCCGTACGTGGGGTCCGTTCCTCCGCAGCGGGAAACCGCCCAGCGCGCACTGCCCTTCCCCGCCTCCCGGGGCGCGCGGCGGTCCGTCGCCCGGACCAGTCTGCCCGGCAACTGCCTCGCGCCCGGCGCCGGCAGACGGTTCGTCAGGGCCGCGCTCGCCGAGTGGACCGGGCTCGGACTGCCCGCGGCCGCGGGATTCACCGACCGGCACGCCGACGACGCCGTCATCATTGTCAATGAGCTGGTCACCAACGCCGTCGTGCACGCGGGCACCACCGTGGAGCTGGTCTTCCGGCTCGAAGACGCGGTGGACCCGGAACCCGCGGCGCTGGTGCTCGAAGTCTCCGACCACCATCCTGCCCGCACAGTGAGCGGCGAACCGCACTCGGGCGACGCGGCCTGCCCCGCGCCCCACGAATTCGGCCGCGGGCTGCAACTGGTCGCCTCGCTCTCCGAATGCTGGGGCATCACCTACCGCACCGGACTCAAGACCGTCTGGGCCAGACTCCCCCTCGACAGCTGGGACCCCCGCCCGACCCCCGGACTGCGGCCCGCGCTCCAACGCGGGCTGCGCGCCGCCGAGATCCTCTCCCCGGCGCCCCTGCGGGCCGTGCGGGAGGACCGCGACGGCCGGGGCGACCGGGACTGGATCAACCGGGGCGCCCTCTCCTTCCTCGCCGAGGCGTCCGACCTGCTCGCGGGCCAGCTCGACGAGGACATGGTCGCCGCGCTCGCCGGACAGCTGCTCGTGCCCCGCCTCGCCGACTGGTGCGCCGTCTGGCTGGAGGGGGAGGGCGGCGCCGGAGCGACCCGGCTCGCGAGGGTGTGGCACGCCGACGAGTCCCGCATCGAACACCTGCGCACCCTCTTGGAGAAGGAACCGCCCCGCCTTCCCGACACGCTCAGGGGCGGCCCCTTCCCCCTCATGTGGCCCGGCGCGGGCGAGCCGGGAGCCGGGGACGGCACCGCCCTCGCGTACCGCTTGACCACCGGCGGCCGGGCGCTGGGCACCCTGCTGCTCGGACGGCAGGGCATGCAGCGGATCCCGGACGAGGTGACCGCGCTCATCGAGGACCTGGCGCGCCGGATCGCCCTCGCGGTCGGCGCGGCCCGCCGCTACACCCGGCAGGCCACGATCAGCCGGGTCCTCCAGCGCGCCCTGCTGCCCACCCAGGTCGCCGAGATCCCCGGCCTGGCCAGCGCGCTGGTGTACGAGCCGAGCGGCGACGGCGTCGCGGGCGGCGACTTCTACGACATCTTCCAGCCGGGCCAGGGCGACCGCTGGTGCTTCGCGCTCGGCGACGTGCAGGGCAGCGGCCCCGAGGCCGCCGTCGTCACCGGTCTCGTACGGCCCTGGACGCGGCTGCTGGCCCGCGACGGGCACGGCGTCGGCGGGGTGCTCGACCGGCTCAACGAACTCCTCCTCGACGACGCCGTCCAGGCCGCCGACCGGGCCGCCGCACTGGTCGTGGCGGCGGGCGCGGCCGACGGCGGGGCGCCCGCCGAGCGGGACGACGCCCAGCCCCGGTTCCTCTCCCTCCTGTACGGCGAGGTGACACCGCTGCCCGACGGAGGCGTGCGCTGCACCCTGGCGAGCGCCGGACACCCCCTGCCGCTGCTGCTGCGCCCCGACGGGACGGTGGTGGTGCCCGTCGTGCCGCAGGTGCTGCTCGGCGTGGTCGAGGACGTCGGGTACGGCTGCCAGACCTTCGACCTCGCGCCCGGCGACACGCTGCTGTGCGTGACGGACGGGGTCACCGAGCGGCGCTCGGCCGCGCGGCAGGGGGCGCCGCTGTTCGACGACGCGGACGGGCTCGCCGCGGTGTTCGCGCAGTGCGCCGGGATGACGGCGCAGGGGACGGCGGAGCGCATCAAGCGGGCCGTGTACGAGTTCGCCGTGACGCCGCCCGAGGACGACCTGGCGCTGCTGGTGTTCCAGGCGCAGTGAGGGCCCGCGCCCGGGGCGCGCCGCGGGCGGGGACCCGGCCGCGGGAACGGCCCGCCGCGAGGTGCCCGACAATGGGGGCATGCCTTCCGTACTGCCCGATGGTGAGCCCGTGCCCGACGACGGGGCGCTGCCCCCGCACGCCCTGCGGGGCGCGGCGGACCGGCCGCTCGGCTTCTATCTGCACGTGCCGTACTGCGCGACCCGCTGCGGCTACTGCGACTTCAACACCTACACCGCGACCGAGCTGCGGGGCAGCGGCGGGGCGCTGGCCTCCCGCGACAACTACGCGGCGACGCTGACCGAGGAGGTCAGGCTGGCCCGCAAGGTGCTCGGCGACGACCCCAGGCCCGTGCGGACGGTCTTCGTCGGCGGCGGCACGCCGACGCTGCTGGCCGCGTCCGACCTCGTACGGATGCTGGCGGCCGTCCGCGAGGAGTTCGGGCTCGCGGAGGACGCCGAGATCACCACCGAGGCGAACCCCGAGTCGGTGGACCCCGCCTACCTCGCGGAGCTGCGGGAGGGCGGCTTCAACCGGATCTCCTTCGGGATGCAGAGCGCCCGGCAGCACGTGCTGAAGGTCCTCGACCGCACGCACACGCCGGGGCGGCCCGAGGAGTGCGTGGCCGAGGCGCGGGCGGCGGGCTTCGAGCACGTCAACCTCGACCTGATCTACGGCACGCCCGGCGAGAGCGACGACGACTGGCGGGCCTCGCTCGACGCGGCGATCGGGGCGGGGCCCGACCACGTCTCCGCGTACGCGCTGATCGTCGAGGAGGGCACGGGGCTCGCCCGTCGCATCAGGCGCGGGGAGGTGCCGATGACCGACGACGACGAGCACGCGGACCGGTACCTCATCGCGGACGAGGTCCTGTCGGGGGCGGGGTTCTCCTGGTACGAGGTGTCCAACTGGGCGACCTCCGAGGCGGGGCGCTGCCTGCACAACGAGCTGTACTGGCGCGGCGCGGACTGGTGGGGCGCGGGGCCCGGCGCCCACTCGCACGTGGGCGGGGTGCGGTGGTGGAACGTCAAGCACCCGGGGGCGTACGCGCAGGCGCTGGGCGAGGGGCGGTCGCCCGGGGCAGGGCGGGAGGTCCTCTCCGCGGAGGACAGGCGCGTGGAGCGGGTCCTGCTGGAGCTCCGGCTCCGGGAGGGGTGCGGGCTCGACCTGCTGCGGGAGGCGGGGCGGGCGGCCGCGCGGGCGGCCGTCGACGAGGGGCTGCTCGACGCGGAGGCGCACGCGGAGGGGCGGGCGGTGCTCACCCTGCGGGGGCGGCTGCTGGCGGACGCGGTGGTACGCGATTTGGTGGACTAGGTCCGGGCGGGGTGCGCGTCCCGTTGCACGGGGGTGCGCCGCGTTTCGCCTCCGGCGGGCTGCACCCCACCCCGCCCCTGAAGGGGCAAGGGGCGGGGTGGGGAACGCCCCGCGCAGCGGAACCCGCACCCCGCCCCCTACCCCCGCGGTGCCGTCACGAAGTCGATCAGCTCCTCCACGCGGCCCAGCAGCTCCGGCTCCAGGTCCTTGTACGACCGGACGCGCGACAGGACGTGCTGCCACGCCGCCCCGGTGTTCCGGGGCCACCCCAGCGCCTCGCACACCCCCGTCTTCCAGTCCTGCCCCCTGGGCACGCTCGGCCACGCCGGGATGCCCACGGACGACGGCTTCACCGCCTCCCAGACGTCGATGTACGGGTGCCCCACCACCAGCGCGTACTCGCTGGTGACCGCCTCCGCGATGCGGGACTCCTTGGAGCCGGGCACCAGGTGGTCGACCAGGACGCCGAGCCGCGCGTCAGGACCGGGGCCGAACTCCGCGACGATCGCGGGCAGGTCGTCCACGCCCTCCAGGTACTCCACCACCACGCCCTCGACGCGCAGGTCGTCGCCCCACACCCGCTCGACCAGCTCCGCGTCGTGCCGCCCCTCCACGTAGATCCGCCCCGCCCGCGCCACGCGCGCGCGTGCCCCGGGCACGGCGACCGAGCCGGACGCCGTACGGGTGGGGCGCGCGGGCGCCGCGCCCGTGGGCCGGGTCAGCGTGACCGTCCTGCCGTCGATGAGGAAGCCGCGGGGGGACAGGGGGAACACCCGGTGCTTGCCGAAGCGGTCCTCCAGCGTGACGGTCCCCGCCTCGCAGCGGATCACCGCCCCGCAGAAGCCGGTCGACACCTCCTCGACCACCAGGTCCACGTCGGCCGCCACCTCGGGCACCGGCTGCGACTTCTTCCAGGGGGGCGTCAGATCGGGGTTGTAGCTGCGCATTCGCGTGACGTTATGACACCGCGAAGCGCCTGGCCAGCTCAGCGCGCTGGTGCCGGACGAACGCCGCGTCGACCACCGCGCCGTGCCCGGGGACGTACACCGCGTCCTCGCCGCCCAGCTCCAGCAGCCGGTCCAGGACCGAAGGCCAGCGGGACCCCACCGCGTCGTCCCCGGCCTGCGGCTCGCCCGACTCCTCGACCAGGTCGCCGCAGAACAGCACCGCGGGCGAACCGGCCGCGCCGGGCACCAGCGCCACCAGGTCGTGGCCGCTGTGCCCGGGGCCCACGTTCACCAGCCGCACCTCCCGGCCCCCGCCCAGCGGCACCGTCCACTCGTCGGCCACCGCCTGCTGCGGCACCACCAGCAGGTCCGCCGCCTCGGCCGCCGCCGCCCCTTCGACCCCGTGCCGCACCGCCGAGGCGCGCAGCTGCTCGGAGCCCGGTACCAGTACCCGGTCGATGCCCGCGGCCCCGTACACCCGCGCCCCCGCGAACACCGCGGTGCCCAGGACGTGGTCGAAGTGCGGATGGCTGAGTGCGATGTGCGTCACCCTGCGGCCCCCGCACAGCGCCTGCGCCTGCGCGCGGATCTCCGCGCCCTCGCGGAGCGTCGCCCCCGTGTCGTACAGCAGGACCGCGTCCTCGCCGACCACGAGACCGGCGGTCGCGTCCCACACCGGCAGCCGCCGCCTGCCGATACCGTCACCGAGCCGTTCCCAGCCGGAGTCTTCCCAACGGATGTCCATGGCGGCGACGCTATCGGCAACACGGCGACGGACACGGGCACGGACGGGGGAACGGTGGCGGCCGCGCGGGCCCGCCCGTGAGACCGGCCTTGCTACGGGCGTACCCGTCGGCCGTACACTGACGGTCAGGATTTGCTGGCACTCGTACGCACAGAGTGCCAAGGGACCAACAGCTGGAGGTGTGCGCGGTGCTCAGCGAACGCAGACTCGAAGTGCTGCGCGCCATCGTCCAGGACTACGTGGGCACGGAGGAGCCGGTCGGCTCCAAGGCCCTCACCGAGCGCCACAACCTCGGCGTCTCCCCGGCCACCGTCCGCAACGACATGGCCGTGCTGGAGGACGAGGGGTTCATCGCCCAGCCGCACACCAGCGCGGGGCGGATCCCCACCGACAAGGGCTACCGGCTCTTCGTGGACCGGCTCGCCGGGGTCAAGCCGATGACGTCGCCCGAGCGGCGCGCCATCCAGAACTTCCTGGACGGCGCCGTCGACCTGGACGACGTCGTGGGGCGCACGGTACGGCTGCTCGCGCAGCTCACCCGGCAGGTCGCCGTGGTGCAGTACCCCTCGCTGACCCGCTCGACCGTGCGCCACGTGGAGCTGCTGTCGCTGGCTCCCGCCCGGCTGATGCTGGTGCTGATCACCGACACGGGCCGGGTCGAGCAGCGCATGGTCGACTGTCCCGCGCCGTTCGGCGAGAGCGCGCTCGCGGACCTGCGGGCCCGGCTCAACAGCCGGGTCGTGGGCCGCCGCTTCGCGGACGTGCCGCAGCTGGTGCAGGACCTTCCCGAATCCTTCGAGGCGGACGACCGGGGAACCGTTTCGACGGTCCTCGCGACCCTGCTGGAAACCCTCGTCGAGGAGACCGAGGAGCGGCTGATGATCGGCGGCACCGCCAATCTCACCCGCTTCGGGCACGACTTCCCGCTGACGATCCGGCCCGTGCTGGAGGCGTTGGAGGAGCAGGTCGTGCTGTTGAAGCTGCTCGGCGAGGCAACGGACTCCGGCATGACCGTACGCATCGGGCACGAGAACGCCCACGAGGGGCTCAGTTCCACGTCCGTCGTCGCGGTCGGCTACGGTTCGGGCGACGAGGCAGTCGCCAAACTCGGCGTGGTCGGACCGACCCGCATGGACTACCCCGGAACGATGGGAGCGGTACGCGCAGTGGCACGTTACGTCGGACAGATCCTGGCGGAGTCGTAAGTGGCCACGGACTACTACGCCGTACTCGGCGTGCGCCGCGACGCATCGCAGGACGAGATCAAGAAGGCCTTCAGGCGCCTCGCGCGCGAGCTTCACCCGGACGTGAATCCGGACCCGAAGACGCAGGAGCGCTTCAAGGAGATCAACGCCGCCTACGAGGTGTTGTCGGACCCGCAGAAGAAGCAGGTCTACGACCTCGGCGGCGACCCGCTGTCCGCCAGCGGCGGCGCGGGTGCCGGTGGCTTCGGCGCCGGTGGCTTCGGCAACTTCTCCGACATCATGGACGCCTTCTTCGGCACGGCGTCGCAGCGCGGGCCCCGCTCGCGCACGCGGCGCGGCCAGGACGCCATGATCCGGCTGGAGATCGACCTCAACGAGGCGACCTTCGGCACGACCAAGGAGATCCAGGTCGACACCGCGGTCGTCTGTACGACCTGTTCCGGTGAGGGCGCCGCGCCCGGGACCTCCGCGCAGACCTGTGACATGTGTCGCGGCCGCGGTGAGGTCTCGCAGGTCACCCGGTCCTTCCTGGGCCAGGTCATGACCTCGCGGCCGTGCCCGCAGTGCCAGGGCTTCGGCACCGTCGTGCCGACCCCGTGCCCGGAGTGCGCGGGCGACGGGCGGGTGCGCTCGCGCCGCTCGCTGACCGTGAAGATCCCGGCGGGCGTCGACAACGGCACGCGGATCCAGCTCGCGGGCGAGGGCGAGGTCGGCCCCGGCGGCGGCCCCGCGGGCGACCTGTACGTCGAGATCCACGAACTGCCGCACTCGGTGTTCCAGCGGCGCGGCGACGACCTGCACTGCACGGTCACCATCCCCATGACGGCGGCGGCGCTCGGCACCAAGTGCCCGCTGGAGACGCTGGACGGCGTGGAGGAGGTCGACATCAGGCCCGGCACCCAGTCCGGCCAGTCGATCCCGCTGCACGGCCGAGGCGTCACGCACCTGCGGGGCAACGGCCGCGGCGACCTGATCGTGCACGTCGAGGTCCAGACGCCCACCAAGCTCGACCCCGAGCAGGAGCGGCTGCTGCGGGAGCTGTCCAAGCTGCGCGGCGAGGAGCGGCCCACGGGCCAGTTCCAGCCCGGCCAGCAGGGGCTGTTCTCCCGGCTGAAGGACGCCTTCAACGGCCGTACGTGAGCCGTATGTAAGCCGTACGTGAGCCGTACGTGAGCTGATTCACCCCGTGCCCGTCCGCTCCGCCCCTCGGCGGAACGGGCGGGCACGGTGCGTGGTGGGCGCGGCGGCGTCCCGTAGTGGCTGTGGGACGATTCGTACATGTTCTTGACCGATCTCTGCCGGTACCCCGTCGTGCAGGCACCCATGGCCGGCGGCGCCTCCTGCCCGGCGCTCGCCGCCGCCGTGTCGGGGGCGGGCGGCCTCGGCTTCCTGGCCGCCGGGTACAAGACCGCGGAGGCCGTGCGCAAGGAGGTCGCGGAGGTGCGCGGGCTCACGCCCAAGCCCTTCGGCGTGAACCTCTTCATGCCGCAGACCGAGCCCGCCGACCCGGCGGCCGTCGACGCGTACCGCCGGCGGCTCGCCGGTGAGTCCCGGGCGTACGAGGCCCCGCTCGGCGACCCCGAGGGCGGTGGGGACGACGAGTTCGACGCCAAGGTCGCCGTCCTGCTGGAGGACCCCGTGCCGGTCGTCTCCTTCACCTTCGGCTGCCCCTCGCGCGACACCCTCGACGCCTTCGCCCGCGTCGGCACGTACACGATCGTCACCGTCACCACGCCCGAAGAGGCCCAGTCCGCGCAGTGGGCGGGGGCCGACGCGGTGTGCGTCCAGGGCATCGAGGCGGGCGGCCACCAGTCCACGCACCGCGACGACCCGCAGACCGACGGCTCCGGCATCGGGCTGCTCTCCCTCGTCCCGCAGGTCCGCGAGACCGTCCAGGTGCCGATCCTCGCCACCGGCGGACTGATGCGCGGCGCGCAGATAGCGGCCGTCCTCGCGGCGGGCGCCGACGCCGCACAGCTCGGCACGGCGTTCCTGGTCTGCCCCGAGTCCGCCGCGCACGACCTGCACAAGCAGGCCATGACCAACCCGCTGTTCGTACGGACCGAGCTGACCCGCGCCTTCTCCGGCCGCCCCGCCCGCGGCCTCGTCAACCGCTTCGTGCGCGAGCACGGCAGGCACGCCCCCGCCGCCTACCCGCAGGTGCACCGGCTGACCAGCGGGCTGCGCGGGGCCGCGGCCAGGGCCGGTGACGCCCAGGGCATGTCGCTGTGGGCCGGACAGGGCCACCGCATGGCCCGCAAGCTGCCCGCGGGGCGCCTCGTCGAGGTGCTCGCCACCGAACTGGACGCGGCGCGCGCCCGGTTCGCCACCGGAGGTGCCAAGTGACCGCTCCCGTCTTCGTCGTCGACCGGGTGCCTGCCGCCGGTCCCTTCCTGCTCGACGGGCCCGAGGGGCGGCACGCCGTCTCCGTGAAGCGGCTCAGGGCGGGCGAGGAGGTCGTGCTCACCGACGGCGCCGGACAGTGGGCCGAGGCCGCGGTCGCCGCCGCCGAGGGCAAGGACCGGCTCTCCCTGGACGTGCGCGCGGTGCACGAGGAGCCCGCGCCCGAGGTCCGGATCACCGTCGTGCAGGCGCTGCCCAAGGGCGACCGGGGCGAGCTGGCCGTGGAGACGATGACGGAGACCGGGGTCGACGCGATCGTGCCGTGGGCCGCGTCGCGGTGCGTCACGCAGTGGCGCGGGGAGCGGGCCGCCAAGTCGTTCGCCAAGTGGCGGGGCACCGCGCGCGAGGCGGGCAAGCAGTCGCGCCGCGTGCGGTTCCCCGAGTTCCCGACCGGACCGGACGCAGCGAGCACCAAGGAGGTTGCGGCACTTCTGGCCAACGCCGACTTCGCCGCCGTACTGCACGAGGACCGCGACTACCCGAGTGCCGCGCTCGCCACCGCCGAACTGCCCGCGAAGGGCGAGATCGTGCTGGTCGTCGGGCCCGAAGGGGGCGTTTCCCCCGAGGAGTTGGCGGCGTTCGCCGAGGCGGGCGCCGCCGCGCACCGGCTCGGCAGGAGCGTGCTGCGCACCTCGACGGCGGGCACGGCGGCCGTCGCCCTGCTGCTGGGGCGCACGGGGCGCTGGGCGTAGTCCGCCGTACGGCTCCCGGCCGCCCGTCGGAGTGGCCGCAAGTGGTCTACCGCGATGCGAGTGCGTGGTGGGATCCTGCCCCGTATGCGGGCATTGAGGCGAGTACGGAACCGTCGCGTTCTGGCCGCGCTCGGCGTCGCGGCCGCCGCGGTGACGGGTCTTTCGGCGTGCGACCCGGTCGGCGGCATGAGCTCGGCCGCCGTGGCGATCACCACCGACCAGGCCGGGACCAAGGCGCTGGAGCGGGACGGGGTCGGCGTGCGGTGGCTGAGCTGCACCGCGGAGATCAACGGCGGCAGCAACGGCAACGGCAACGGCAACCGCAACGGCAGCGCGGCGAACGCCAACAGCAAGGCGTCGCCCAGCCGTTCGGGCCGCCAGGTCGCCGTGGTCGACTGCAACGGCAAGACCGACCGCGACCAGGACATCACCATCACCGGCAAGGTGACCGAGGAGCGCGAGGGCCGCTGCGTGCGCGGCGACCTGACCGCCAAGGTCGCGGGCCGCACGGTCTTCCGGGCCAACGTGCTGGGCAACTGCGCGGGCGACTCCGGGACCACCCCGCGGGCCACCTACCGGCCGCGCCCGTCCGACGACGGCAACGACGACGGCGACGGCCGTCCCCGCTCCACGGTGACCGTCACGGTCACCGAGACGCGGTGGCCGGGGAAGTGAGACGTACGGCCCACCCGGTGATCTCCGGCCTATAGCATGCGGACACGTAACCGCGTATCACCGTGCACCCGTCCGCTAGGAGCCCCGCACCGTGGCAGGAGAACCGCAGGCCGACTGCCTGTTCTGCAAGATCGTCGCCGGTGAGGTGCCGGCCACCGTCGTCCGCGAGACCGGGACGACGCTCGCCTTCCGCGACATCAACCCCCAGGCGCCCACGCACGTCCTGGTCATCCCCAAGGCCCACTACCCGGACGCGGCCTCGCTCGCCGCCGCCGAGCCGTCCGTCGCCGCCGACGTGCTGCGCGAGGCGGGTCAGGTCGCCGTCGACGAGAAGGTCGAGGAGAGCGGCTACCGGATCATCTTCAACACCGGCGCGGGAGCGGGCCAGACGGTCTTCCACGCGCACGCCCACGTCCTGGGCGGCCGCGGCCTCAACTGGCCCCCCGGATAGGCGGGGAGAGCCACCTTGTCCGCACGCGAACTGGTGGTGCTGGGCACCGCGAGCCAGGTGCCCACCCGCCGCCGCAACCACAACGGCTACTTCCTGCGCTGGGACGGCCAGGGCTTCCTCTTCGACCCGGGCGAGGGCACCCAGCGGCAGATGCTGTCCGCCGGGGTCGCGGCCCACGACATCCACCGGATCTGCGTCACGCACTTCCACGGCGACCACTCCCTCGGCCTCGCCGGAGTCATCCAGCGCATCAACCTCGACCAGGTCCCGCACCAGGTCACCGCGCACTACCCGGCGAGCGGACAGCGGTTCTTCGAGCGGCTGCGGTACGCCACCGCGTACCGCGAGAGCGTCGACATCACCGAGGCCCCCGTCGACGCCGAGGGGACGCTGGCCACCACCGCCTCGTACACCCTCGAAACGCGGAAGCTCTCGCACCCCGTCGAGTCCTACGGCTACCGGATCGTCGAGCCCGACGCCCGCCGGATGCTGCCCGAGAAGCTCGCCGAGCACGGCATCGCGGGCCCCGACGTCGGCCGCATCCAGCGCGAGGGCGCCGTCGGCGGCGTCACGCTCGACCAGGTCAGCGAGGAGCGGCGCGGACAGCGCTTCGCGTTCGTCATGGACACCCGGCTCTGCGACGGCGTGCACGCCCTCGCCGAGGGCTGCGACCTGCTCGTGATCGAGTCGACCTTCCTCGACGAGGACGAACGGCTCGCCGTCGACCACGGCCACCTCACCGCGGGCCAGGCGGCCCGCGTCGCCCGCGACGCGGGCGTGCGCCACCTCGTCCTGACGCACTTCTCGCAGCGCTACGGCGACCCGGGGGAGTTCGAACGGCAGGCGAGGGCGGCGGGCTACGAGGGCGAACTGACCGTCGCGGCGGACCTGATGCGCGTCGCCGTCCCCAAGCGGGTCTGAGGCCGCGCACGGGGCGGCATCAGGCACACTGACCTGACCTGCGACGACCGGGGAGTGCCCAGTGAGCGCCAGAACCGCCAGCCCGACCGACCGGCAGACGACGTGCCTGGACCCGCTCGCCGGGCTGCGCACGCCCCAGGACCCGCCGTGCGACGTCTACCTCACCGGCACGGTCTTCCTCGACATCATCTTCACCGGCCTCGCCGGGGCGCCCGTGCGGGGCACCGAGTCCTGGGCGCGCGGCATGGGATCGAGCCCCGGCGGCGTCGCCAACATGGCGACCGCGCTGGCCAGGCTCGGCCTGCGCACCTCGCTCGCGGCGGCCTTCGGCGACGACCACTACGGCGAGTACTGCTGGGACGCGCTGGAACAGGGCGAGGGCATCGACCTGACGCAGTCGCGCACCGTGCCCGGCTGGCACTCGCCCGTCACCGTCTCCATGGCGTACGAGGGCGAGCGCACGATGGTCTCGCACGGCCACGACGCCCCCGACCCGGACGGCGCCCCCACCCCCGACTGTCCGCCGCGCTCCCGGGCCGCGATCGCCTCGCTGGAACAGGGGCGGCCCCAGGAGTGGATCGCGGCGGCCGCCGCGCGCGGCGCCCGGATCTTCGCCGACGTGGGCTGGGACGACACCGGGCGCTGGGACCTGGACGGCCTCACCGACCTGGCGCACTGCGAGGCGTTCCTGCCCAACGCCGAGGAGGCGATGCGCTACACCCGCACCAGCTGCCCCCGCGCCGCGGCCCGCGCGCTCGCCGAGCGGGTGCCGGTCGCCGTGGTCACCATGGGCACGGAAGGGGCGTACGCGGTGGACGCGCGGACCGGCGAGACCGCCGACGTGCCCGCCATCGCCGTGGAGGCGCTGGACCCGACGGGTGCGGGCGACGTGTTCGTGGCCGGTTTCGTCACCGGCACCCTCGCGGGCTGGCCGCTGGCCGACCGGCTCGCCTTCGGCGGGCTCACCGCCGCCCTGTCGGTGCAGGAGTTCGGCGGCTCGCTCTCCGCGCCGGGCTGGGCCGAGATTGCCGCCTGGTGGCAGCGGGTCACCCACTGCGAGGGCCAGGACCCGGCGGCGCTGCGGCGCTACGCCTTCCTCGCGGGGCTGCTGCCCGAGGTCACCAGGCCGTGGCCGCTGCGCAGGGCGGTGCCGACGATCGGCTTCCGCACCCCGCAGTGAAAGTGTTCACCGGAGGCGGTCGAAAAAGCCCTCGGTCTTGTCAGTGCGGAGCCGTACGCTTGGTGTCCTAGAGGTTGTCGAGCAGCGAGAACCCCGCAACAGGAGGTATGTGCAGGCCACAGAGCCGGCCCATGACTCAGACACCCACCACACAGCCGCAGGCCAGTGCCCACATCAAGGTCCCTGCCAAGCACCCCATGGTGATGCTGCTCGGATCGGGCGACTCGCTGCTGCGCGTGATCGAATCGGCCTTCCCGGCGGCCGACATCCACGTCCGGGGCAATGAGATCAGCGCTACGGGGGAACCGGCGGAAGTCGCCCTGATCCAGCGCCTGTTCGACGAGATGATGCTGGTGCTCCGCACCGGACAGCCGATGACGGAGGACGCGGTGGAACGCTCGATCGCCATGCTCAGGGCGAACGGGAACGGCAACGGCGAGGTCACCGACGAGACCCCGGCGGAGGTGCTCACCCAGAACATCCTCTCCAGCCGGGGCCGCACGATCCGTCCCAAGACCCTCAACCAGAAGCGCTACGTCGACGCGATCGACCACCACACGATCGTCTTCGGCATCGGCCCCGCGGGCACGGGCAAGACCTACCTGGCGATGGCCAAGGCGGTCCAGGCCCTGCAGTCCAAGCAGGTCAACCGGATCATCCTGACCAGGCCCGCCGTCGAGGCGGGCGAGCGGCTCGGCTTCCTGCCCGGCACGCTCTACGAGAAGATCGACCCGTACCTGCGCCCGCTGTACGACGCGCTGCACGACATGCTCGACCCCGACTCGATCCCCCGCCTGATGGCCGCGGGCACGATCGAGGTCGCGCCGCTGGCCTACATGCGCGGTCGCACGTTGAACGACGCGTTCATCATCCTCGACGAGGCGCAGAACACCAGCGCCGAGCAGATGAAGATGTTCCTGACCAGGCTCGGTTTCGACTCGAAGATCGTCATCACGGGTGACATCACCCAGGTCGACCTGCCCAGCGGCACCAAGAGCGGTCTGAGCCAGGTCCAGGACATCCTCAAGGACGTCGAGGACGTCCACTTCTCCCGGCTCACGTCGCACGATGTCGTACGGCACAAGCTGGTCGGCCGTATCGTCGACGCGTACGAGAAGTACGACAACGGCAGCGCCAACGGGAAGTAGCAGCAGAGCACCATGTCGATCGACGTCAACAACGAGTCCGGAACCGAGGTCGACGAGCAGGCGATCCTCGACATCGCCCGCTACGCGCTCGCGCGGATGCGCATCCACCCGCTCTCCGAGCTCTCGGTGATCGTCGTGGACGCCGACGCCATGGAGCAGCTGCACATCCAGTGGATGGACCTGCCGGGTCCGACCGATGTCATGTCCTTCCCGATGGACGAGCTCAGGCCGCCGGCGAAGGACGACGAGGAGCCCCCGCAGGGGCTCCTCGGCGACATCGTGCTCTGTCCCGAGGTCGCCACCCAGCAGGGCAAGGACGCCGAGACGCAGCACTCCATGGACGAGGAGCTCCAGCTCCTCACCGTCCACGGAGTGCTGCACCTGCTCGGCTACGACCACGAGGAGCCGGACGAGAAGGCCGAGATGTTCGGCCTCCAGGCGGCCATCGTGGACGGCTGGCGGGCCGAGAAGGGCCTGGAGGGTCCGTCCCCGGCGCCGACCGTTTCATGACCGCCCAGCTGATCACCGGAGCGGTCCTGCTGGTCGTCGTGGCCTGGCTCGCGGCGTGCGCCGAGGCGGGCATCGCCCGCGTCTCCAGCTTCCGGGCCGCCGAGGCGGTCCGCGGCGGGCGGCGCGGGGCGGCCAAGCTGGCGCAGGTCGCGGCCGACCCGACCCGCTACCTGAACGTCGCGCTGCTGGTCAGGGTCGGCTGCGAGGTCGCGGCCGGCGCCCTGGTCACGTACGCCTGTCTGGAGGAGTTCCCCAAGACCTGGGAGGCGCTCTGCGTCGCCATCGGGGTCATGGTGCTCGTCTCGTACGTCGCCGTGGGCGTCTCGCCGCGCACCATCGGCCGCCAGCACCCGCTGAACACGGCGACCGCGGCGGCGTACGTGCTGCTGCCGCTCGCCCGGATCATGGGCCCGGTCCCGCAGCTGCTGATCCTCATCGGCAACGCCCTCACCCCCGGCAAGGGCTTCCGCAAGGGCCCCTTCGCCAGCGAGGCCGAGCTGCGCGCCATGGTCGACCTCGCCGAGCAGGAGTCGCTGATCGAGGACGAGGAGCGCCGCATGGTGCACTCCGTCTTCGAGCTCGGCGACACGCTCGTGCGCGAGGTGATGGTGCCGCGCACCGACCTCGTCTGCATCGAGCGGTACAAGACCATCCGCCAGGCCCTCACCCTCGCGCTGCGCTCCGGCTTCTCCCGGATCCCGGTGACCGGCGAGAACGAGGACGACATCGTCGGCGTCGTGTACCTGAAGGACCTCGTCCGCAAGACCCACATCAACCGCGAGTCCGAGTCCGACCTGGTCTCCACGACGATGCGGCCCGCGGTCTTCGTGCCCGACACCAAGAACGCGGGCGACCTGCTGCGCGAGATGCAGCAGGAGCGCAACCACGTCGCCGTCGTCATCGACGAGTACGGCGGCACGGCGGGCATCGTCACCATCGAGGACATCCTGGAGGAGATCGTCGGCGAGATCACCGACGAGTACGACCGGGAGCTGTCGCCGGTCGAGGAGCTGGGCGACGACCGGTTCCGGGTGACCGTGCGGCTCGACATCGAGGACCTCGGCGAGCTGTACGGCGTCGACTCCTTCGACGACGAGGACGTGGAGACCGTCGGCGGACTGCTCGCCAAGGCGCTCGGCCGCGTGCCGATCGCCGGGGCTTCGGCGGTGGTGGAGCTGCCGGACGGGCGGCGGCTGCGGCTGACCGCGGAGTCGCCCGCAGGGCGGCGGAACAAGATCCTGACCGTGCTGGTCGAGCCGGAGGCGGAGCCGGTGGAGGGGGCGGGCGGAGAATGAGCCCCGAGGAGCTGCGGGCGCTGTGCCTCGACTTCAACGAGGCCGTCGAGGAGTTTCCCTTCGGGCCGGAGACGTCGGTCTTCAAGGTGCTCGGGAAGCTCTTCGCGCTGAGCCGTCTCGACGGGGAGCCGCTGAAGGTGAACCTGAAGTGCGAGCCGGAGATCGCGGTGCGGCTGCGGGCGGAGCACCCGGGGATCGTGGTGCCCGGGTGGCACATGAACAAGCGGCACTGGAACACGGTGACGGTGGGGGAGCTGCCCGCCGGGCGGGTCCGTGAGCTGGTCGAGGACTCGTACGACCTGGTGGTGGCGGGTCTGCCGCGGGCGGAGCGGCTCCGCCTCGACCGGGCGTAGTCCCGTTGCACGGGGGCGCCGTTTCCGCCTGCGGGGCCCCTTCCCGAAGCCCTGCCGGGGGCGTCAAAGGATCGCGCCCACGCGGCGGAGCCGCACATCGGGCACAGCCCCGCGCCCCTGTAGGGGCGCGGGGAACTGCGCGAGGGTGGGGCACACGCGCAACGGACCACGTGCCCGCAGCCTGCCCCCGCCCCTACCGGGCCACGGCCCGGTTCCGCAGGGCCACCGCTATGAGCGCCGCCGCGAGGACCACGATCCCCGCGTTCACCGCGAGCACCCACCGCACCCCGTCGAACAGCGACTCGCCCCGCGTCGTCGCGAGCACCCCCAGCAGGGGGATGCCGACCGTGAGGCCGACCTGCTGGGTCGTCGTGACCAGCCCCGTCGCGAGACCCTGCTCCTCGTCCGGGACCCCGGACGTCACAATCACCCCGTACGAGATGATCGCCCCCAGGTGGAACATGCTCGCGATCGACACCGCGACCGTCGCGACCAGCGCCCCCGACCCGGTACCGATCAGGAGCAGCGCCGCCACGAACGCGCCCTGCCCGAGCAGCCCCGCGACCAGCGTGCGCCGCGCCCCGATGCGGCCGATGACCCGGGGCGCGTACGTTCCCGCCACCGCCGACGCCGCGCCCTGCACGCCGAACACCAGGCCCGTGCGGAAGGCCGACAGGGACAGGACCTCCTGGAGGTAGAGGGTCAGCACGAAAATGACCGTGCTCATCATCGAGAAGGTGATCAGCCCGCCGACGTTGCCCCACGCCACCGTCCGCCGCCGCAGCATCGGCAGCGAGACCAGCGGCGCGGCCGCCCGCGACTCGACGACCACGAAGGCGGCCAGCAGGGCGACGCCCACGACCAGCGTGACCAGCACGTCCGCGCCGCCGAAGCCGCGCTCGGCCGCCGTCGACAGGGCGTAGATCACCGAGAGCAGGCCGCCGGTGACGGTGACCGCGCCCGGCACGTCGAGGCGCGGCCGCTCCTGGGGCCGCGACTCCTTCAGCAGGCCGGGCGCCAGTACCAGTACCGCCAGCGCCGCCACGGCCAGCAGGCCCATCGTGGAGCGCCAGCCGAGCGTGTCCGTCATGACCCCGCCCAGCACCATGCCGACGGTGAAGCCGAGCGACATGAGCGTGCCGCTGATGCCCAGCGCGCGGTCGCGCTGCGGGCCCTCGGGGAAGGTCGTGGTGAGCAGCGCCATGCCGGTCGGCACGATCGCCGCCGCGCCCAGGCCCTGGAGGGCGCGCCCGGTGAGGAAGACGGCCGGGTTCCAGGCGAACGTGGCCAGCAGCGAGGCCGCGCCGAAGACGACGAGGCCGGTCAGGAACAGCCTGCGGCGCCCGACGAGGTCGGCGACGCGGCCGAAGAGCAGCAGGAAGCCGCCCGAGGGGAGGGCGAAGGCGGTGACGGCCCACTGGAGCGCGGAGTTGCTCATGCCGAGGTCGGCGCCGAGGACGGGCAGGGCGACGTTCAGTACGGAGAAGTCCAGCGCGACCATGAACTGTGCCGCGCACAGCACGAACAGGACGAGCTTGGCGCGGCCGGTGATGCGGTCCGGTGCCGCAGCCGGTGCGCCGGCCGAAGGGGCCTGGCCTCGCGCGTCCGGGGACTTCGGGGACTTGGGGGATTCCGGTGAATCCGGGGGAGCGGTGGGCCCTGTTGATGTTGACGTTGACATGGTCACCACCTTCCGGTTCCCGGAATAGCCGTGGGGAGCGGGAACTTATCCTGTTGGTGCCACCACCAGGCGCGCCGCACAGGTCCGGTCGGTCCAGGTACAGGGGGAACAACGAGTGACCGCGCCCATCGATCAGAAGACCCATCGACTCGCCGAGCTGCGCGGGTTCCTGATGAGCCGCCGCGCCCGGATCAGCCCGGCGGACGCGGGCCTTCCGGACGGCGGGGCCCGGCGGCGCACGCCGGGGCTGCGCAGGGAAGAGGTCGCGGTGCTGGCCGGGGTCGGGGTCTCCTGGTACCAGTGGCTGGAGCAGGGCAGGGACATCACGGTCTCGCCCCAGGTGCTGGACTCCGTCGCGCGCGTGCTCAGGCTCAGCAGCGCCGAGCGGCGCCATCTGTACGTACTGGCGGGACTCAACCCGCCCGCGCCCGAGGTCGACCGGGACGCCCTGAAGATGTGCGAGGGCCTGCGGCGGCTGATCGACACCTGGATGCCGTACCCGGCGCACATCATGGACGTGTACTGGAACACGGTCATGTACAACGACGCGGCCGCCATGGTCCTCGGGATGCGCCCCGAGATCGTCCAGAACTGCCTCATCGCGTTCTTCACCGACCCCATCTACCGCTCGCAGGTGCTGAGCTGGGAGCAGAACGCGGCGCAGGTCGTCGCGCAGTACCGCGCGGCCTGCTCGGAGCGCCCCGACGACGAGGGCTTCCAGTCCGTCGTCGGCCAGGCGCGCGCGGAGAGCGCGGAGTTCACCGAGCTGTGGGCGCGGCGGGACATCGAGCCGGGCGGGCAGCTCCGCAAGGCCGTCGAGCACCCGGTGGTCGGCACGCTGTACCTGGAGTCGACGCAGCTGCGGGTGCCCGCGCGCCCCGACCTGACGATCGTGCTGCACTCCCCGCTGCCTGAGGCGGACACGGCGGCGCGGCTGGAGTGGCTGGCGTCGCCCGAGGGGCGCAGGGGGTCGATGTATCCGGTCGCGGGCTGAGGCCCCGTCGAGTCCTGACCGAGACCTGACCGTGTATATCCTCTGCCCGGCCCACCGGGGAGGGGGGAATCCGAAGATCGCTTCCCGGGGAGCCCCATAGATCCCGTGGAGGGAACTTCTCATGCGATCCACCCGGATACGCCGCGGCCTCGCCGCGGCCCTCGCCGTCTCCGCGCTCTGCCTCACCGCCGCCTGCGGCGACTCGGACGACGGCGGCAAGAAGGACGGCAAGACCGCTGACAAGGCCGTGGACAAGGGCGCAGGCAAGGGCGCGGGCGACGGGGCGAAGCCGCTGACCGCCGCGCAGATGTCCGCGGGCGTCCTGGCCCTCGCCGACCTGCCCGAGGGCTGGAAGGCCGACAAGCCGGACACCGACGAGGAGACCGCCAAGGTCGACAAGCCGGAGTGCCAGGCGCTCGGCGGCTTCTTCTCCACCAAGGTGGAGGGCGCCACGATGGGCAGCGAGGCGGCCTTCCAGGGCGACGGCGGCGGCAGCATGCTCAGCCACCAGACCTTCACCTTCCCCGGCACGGGCGCGGCGGACTACGTCGCCGCCGTCGGCGAGGCGCTGAAGACCTGCACCGCCTTCACGCTCACCCAGGCGGGCGAGGACATGAAGATCACGGTGAAGAAGCTGGCGGCGCCGCAGTCGGGGGAGGCGGCGCACGCGTTCCGGATCGCGATGGACATCCCGCAGCTGTCGATGAAGTTC
Organism: Streptomyces sp. NPDC050504; assembly: GCF_044458065.1. Classification (NCBI taxonomy): domain Bacteria; kingdom Bacillati; phylum Actinomycetota; class Actinomycetes; order Kitasatosporales; family Streptomycetaceae; genus Streptomyces; species Streptomyces sp. NPDC050504. The sequence continues at coordinate 782,377 of NZ_JBITHO010000002.1, forward strand.
GAGTCGGACGGGATGGTCGCCCACCAGGGGACCGGGGCGATGCGGCTGACGTTCACGCCGCCGGACGCCTCGGGGCACCCGGCGTTCGACGACCTCGCGAAGCGGGCGGGGGAGAAGTTCGCCAAGGCCGTTCAGGGCTGAGGCCGCGCGCCCCGCTGGGGCGCGGTGGTGCGGTGGTGCGGGCCGCCCGGGGTGTCCCCGGGCGGCCCGCCTATTCTCTGGGCATGACCCAGAGCAACGGAGCCGTCGGCGGCGCGGCCGAACTCGACCCCGAGGACCGCAAGATCATCACCCTGGCGCGGAGCGCGCGGGCCCGCAACGGGGTGCCGGAGGGGGCGGCCGTGCGCGACGAGACGGGGCGCACGTACGTCGCCGGGACCGTCGGGCTGGCGTCGCTGAAGCTCTCCGCGCTGCGGACGGCCGTCGCGATGGCCGTCGCGAGCGGGGCGCAGTCCCTGGAGGCGGCGGCGGTCGTGTCGGCGGCGGAAGCGGTGTCGGCGGAGGACCTGGCGGCGGTACGGGACCTCGGCGGGGCGGGGACGCCGGTGCTGCTCGCGGGGGCGGACGGGGCGCTTCGGGAGACGGTACCGGCGGAGTAGGGCGCCGCGACCGCGGGGCGCGCCGGGTACCGCGTCCGCGGGCCTCGCCGGGCACGGCGGACCTCCTGGGGGCGCGGGGAACCGCGCGGGCGGCCACGGCGGAAGCCGCGGGTTCCCGACGGCGGGTGCCCCCTTCAGGGCGCGGCCAGGCGCCTTCCCGTCATACGTGTGACTGAGCGCACCCCTCGGGGACCGGGGGCCGGGAGGCCCCCGGGGCGGGCCTCGGGCGCCGGGCGGGGCGGCCCCGTGCCGCGGTGCCGGAGGGACCTTCGGCCCGGGTACGAAGGCCCCCGCCCGCCGTGCCGGGAGGTCGGGACCTTGGGCCCGTCCGGGCGAACGAAGGTCCGTGGATCGCGGCCCGCCCGGCTGCGACCTTGGAGACCTGCCCCGCTGCGGAGCGCACCGCTCCCACGGGGCACGACCCTGTACCCGAGGAAAGGCTCCACTGAGTGTTCTCCGCCCTGATCAACACCGTCACCCGCCGTCGCACCGCCGCCACCGCCACCGCATCCGCGCTCGTCGCGGGCACCGCGGGCCTGGTCGCCCTCGTGGGCGCCGGCGCGGGCACCGCGGCCGCCGCCCCCACGGGCGCCTGGGACCGGGTGGCGCAGTGCGAGGCGAGCGGCAACTGGGCGGCCAACACCGGCAACGGCTTCTACGGCGGCCTCCAGTTCACCCAGTCCACCTGGAACGCCTTCGGCGGCCAGCAGCACGCCCCGCGCGCCGACCTGGCGTCCCCCGCCCAGCAGAAGGCCGTCGGCGAGAAGGTCCTCGCGGGCCAGGGCGCCGGTGCCTGGCCGCACTGCGGCAAGCACCTCTGACACAGCCGTACGGGGCCTCTGGTCGGCCCGGTGGCGCGTATCGGGGAGAATGGACGCCATGAGCGCTCGTACCCCTGAGAACAACGCCCCCCACCGGGCCGGCTTCGCCTGCTTCGTCGGCCGCCCCAACGCGGGCAAGTCCACCCTCACGAACGCTCTGGTCGGCCAGAAGGTGGCGATCACCTCCAACCGCCCGCAGACCACGCGGCACACCGTCCGCGGCATCGTGCACCGCCCGGACGCCCAGCTGATCCTGGTCGACACCCCCGGGCTGCACAAGCCGCGCACCCTCCTGGGCGAGCGGCTGAACGACGTCGTGCGCACCACGTGGGCCGAGGTCGACGTCATCGGCTTCTGCCTGCCCGCCGACCAGAAGCTCGGACCCGGCGACAAGTTCATCGCCAAGGAACTCGCGGGGATCAAGAAGACCCCCAAGATCGCGATCATCACCAAGACGGACCTGGTCGACTCCAAGACCCTGGCCGAACAGCTCATCGCCGTGGACCGGCTCGGCAAGGAGCTGGGCATGGAGTGGGCCGAGATCGTGCCCGTCTCCGCCGTCGGCGACCAGCAGGTCTCGCTCCTCGCGGACCTGCTCGTCCCGCTGCTCCCCGAGTCCCCGCCGCTCTACCCCGAGGGCGACCTCACGGACGAGCCCGAGCAGGTCATGGTCGCCGAGCTGATCCGCGAGGCCGCGCTGGAAGGCGTGCGGGACGAGCTGCCGCACTCCATCGCGGTGGTCGTCGAGGAGATGCTGCCGCGCGAGAACCGCCCCGCGGACAAGCCGCTGCTGGACATCCACGCCAACGTCTACATCGAGCGGCCCAGCCAGAAGGGCATCATCATCGGCCCCAAGGGCAAGCGGCTCAAGGACGTCGGCACCAAGTCGCGCAAGCAGATCGAGGCCCTGCTGGGCACGCCCGTCTTCCTCGACCTGCACGTGAAGGTCGCCAAGGACTGGCAGCGCGACCCCAAGCAGCTGCGCAAGCTCGGGTTCTGACGCCGCCCGCCCCCGGACACACGGGCCCTCAGGCGGACACGGGCCCTCAGGACCCCTCCTTCAGGACGCGGGTGATCAGCTTGCGCTGCGCGTCCGTCAGGCGCGGGTCCGCGCAGTGGACCGTGCGGCCGTCGACCGTGATCCGGTACTGGAAACCGTCCGGCACCCCGATCGGCGGCGCGTCCCGGCCGTCCGCGAGCACCGCGTCGGCCAGGGCCCGCCACTCGTCGGCATCGGGCAGCCCCGAGGTGTCCAACTCGGAGCACCGCTCGATGCCCGCGAAGCCGCCCGTGCGCCTCACCTGAATTCGCATGGGGTCCTGTCTACTCCGGTCGGCCCTCAGTTGGTAGGCACCCCGACCTGGGACCACGCCTTGAGCACCGCCTGCTGCTCCTCGTCGCCGAAGACCGTGCGCGCCTTGGCCACGGTCACCTTCGCGAAGTCCGCGAACGAGGCGTCCGTCTCCAGCTCGCCGCTGGTCAGCGTCTCGTACCAGATCTTGCCCGCCCGCTCCCAGGCGTAGCCGCCGAGGTCCGTGGCGAGCAGGTAGAAGGCGTGGTTGGGGATGCCGGAGTTGATGTGCACCCCGCCGTTGTCCCGGCCCGTGCGGACGTACGCGTCCATCGTCGCGGGCTGCGGGTCCTTGCCCAGCACGTCGTCGTCGTACGCGGTGCCCGGCGCCTTCATCGAGCGCAGCGCCACGCCCTGGACGTTGGGGTGCAGCAGGCCCTCGCCGATCAGCCAGTCGGCCTGCTCGGCGGTCTGGCCCAGTACGTGCTGCTTGATCAGCGAGCCGAAGACGTCCGACATGGACTCGTTGAGCGCGCCGGACTGGCTGAAGTACTCCAGGTTCGCGGTGTGCTGCGTGACGCCGTGCGCCAGCTCGTGGCCGATCACGTCGACCGGGAGCGTGAAGTCGAGGAAGAGGTCGTTGTCGCCGTCCCCGAAGACCATCTGCTGGCCGTCCCAGAAGGCGTTGCCGTAGTTCTCGCCGTAGTGGACGGTCGCGTGCAGCTTCATGCCGTTGTCGTCGATGGAGCGTCGCCCGAACGCCTGGAGGAACAGCTCGAAGGTGGCGCCGAGGCCGGCGTGGGCGCGGTTGACGGTGGCGTCCTGGGAGGGCCCGTCGCCCTCGGAGTGGACCTTGGCGCCGGGGGTCACCTCCTGGTGGTCCGCGTCGTAGATGGTGCGGTCGGGCTTGTCGGAAGCGGCGCCGGGGAAGGCGGTGGTCAGTCCGCGTACGGTGGTGACGCGGCGCCTGGTGCGCTGCAGGGCGTCGTGTTCGAGGGTGCGGGCGGCCGCTCCGGCGCGGTTCTGGTCCTCGCCACGGGCGATCTTGTCGAGGACGTGCGGCGGCACGATGGTGCAGAAGACCGGGTTGACCCGGTGGGCGTTGGCGTCCATGTCGGGACTGTGGCACCGGGGCATGCCGCTGTCACTAGTTGCCACCATGATTGCTGAAATGGAGTGATCGGTGACCCTTTACCCGTAACCGCTGCCCGGTCCCGCATACTGATACCGGCCTCCGCATCGTGGCCGTCTCGGCTAGGCTGCCAGCATCATGGAATTCGGGCTGCTTCTCCTTAGCTGCCGCGGCGAGGGCCTGTAAGTCGTAGGCCGACCCCCTCCCCGCGGGATCTGGCGTTGCTCAAACGCAGTCGGCCGGACCCGCCGGAACCGAGGAGCCCTACGCACGATGTCGAACCCCACGCCGATCACCAACGCCACGCAGACCCAGCGGCCGTCCGGCATGCCGGTCCACAAGTACGGCCGGTACGAGGCGGTGGACCTGCCCGACCGCACCTGGCCCGAGCGGCGCGTCACCAAGGCGCCCCGCTGGCTCTCCACCGACCTGCGCGACGGCAACCAGGCGCTGATCGACCCCATGTCGCCCGCCCGCAAGCGCGAGATGTTCGACCTGCTGGTGAAGCTGGGCTACAAGGAGATCGAGGTCGGCTTCCCCGCGTCGGGCGAGACCGACTTCGCGTTCGTGCGCTCCATCATCGAAGAGGGCGCGATCCCCGACGACGTCACCATCTCCGTACTGACCCAGGCCCGCGAGGACCTGATCGCGCGGACCGTGGAGTCGCTGGTCGGCGCCCGGCGCGCCACCGTCCACCTGTACAACGCGACCGCGCCGACCTTCCGCCGCGTCGTCTTCCGCGGCTCCAAGGACGACATCAAGCAGATCGCCGTGGACGGCACGCGGCTGGTGATGGAGTACGCGGAGAAGCTGCTCGGCCCCGAGACGGTCTTCGGCTACCAGTACAGCCCGGAGATCTTCACCGACACCGAGCTGGACTTCGCGCTGGAGGTCTGCGAGGCGGTCTGCGACGTCTGGCAGCCCGGCGAGGGCCGCGAGATCATCCTCAACCTGCCCGCGACGGTGGAGCGTTCGACGCCGTCCACGCACGCCGACCGCTTCGAATGGATGTCGCGCAACCTGACCCGCAGGGAGTACGTCTGCCTGTCCGTGCACCCGCACAACGACCGGGGCACGGCCGTGGCCGCCGCCGAGCTGGCGCTGATGGCGGGCGCCGACCGCATCGAGGGCTGTCTGTTCGGCCAGGGCGAGCGCACCGGCAACGTCGACCTGGTCACGCTGGGCATGAACCTGTTCTCGCAGGGTGTCGACCCGCAGATCGACTTCTCGCAGATCGACGAGATCCGCCGCACCGCCGAGTACTGCAACCAGATGGAGGTCCACCCCCGCCACCCCTACGCGGGCGACCTCGTCTACACCTCCTTCTCCGGCTCCCACCAGGACGCCATCAAGAAGGGCTTCGACGCGATGGAGGCGTCCGCGAAGGAGCAGGGCAAGACGGTCGACGACATCGAGTGGGCCGTCCCCTACCTGCCGATCGACCCCAAGGACGTCGGACGTTCGTACGAGGCGGTCATCCGGGTCAACTCCCAGTCGGGCAAGGGCGGCATCGCGTACGTCCTGAAGAACGACCACAAGCTGGACCTGCCGCGCCGGATGCAGATCGAGTTCTCGAAGATCATCCAGGCGAAGACCGACGCCGAGGGCGGCGAGGTCACCCCGGCCGAGATCTGGTCCGTCTTCCGCGACGAGTACCTGCCCGACCCCGAGAAGCAGTGGGGCCGCATCCAGCTCAACTCCGGGCAGACCACGACCGACACCGACGGCCGGGACACGCTGACCGTCGACGCCGTCGTCGACGGCGGGCAGGTCACGCTGAGCGGTACGGGCAACGGTCCGATTTCGGCCTTCTTCGAGGCGCTGGCCACCGTCGGCATTGACGCGCGGCTGCTGGACTACCAGGAGCACACCATGAGCGAGGGCGCCTCCGCGCTGGCCGCCTCGTACATCGAATGTGCGATCGACGGCAAGGTCATGTGGGGGATCGGCATCGACGCCAACACCACACGCGCCTCACTGAAGGCGGTCGTGTCGGCGGTCAACCGGGCCGCCCGCTGAGTCACCGCGCGAACGCGCCCCGTGAAGGACCCCGATCGCCCCGGCAGGGCGGTCGGGGTTCGGCCATGTCCGGGAATCCGCGCCGCCGTTGTGGTGCAGGGGTGCTGACGTGGCATCGCGATGTGGCTAACATCACGTCCACGCGGCAAGGATGCCGAGCTGACGGAGGTGAGCGACGTGCTGCCAACCCTGGGACCGCGCGGCCGAAAACTGGGCATCTGCGGCATCCGTATCGCCTGGAGCACCGTGGGCGACGGCGAGTTCTTCTGCCCCGGCTGCGGCGGGGACCGCAACTACCGGCGCCGCACGGGCCGCCGCCGCTTCACCGTCGTCGGCATCCCGCTGCTGTCGCGCGGCGAGGCGGGCCCCGTCGTCGAATGCGCCGTCTGCACCGGGCACTTCGGCCTGGACGCCCTCGACCACCCCACCACCCGGCGCTTCTCCGGGATGCTCCGCGACGCCGTGCACACCGTCGCCCTCGCCGTCCTCGCCGCGGGCGGCACCTCCTCGCGCACGGTCCGCGAGACCGCGGTCGCCACGGTCCGCGGCGCCGGGTTCGAGGACTGCACGGAGGACCAGCTCACCGCGCTCATCGAAGCGCTCGCCGCCGACACCGGGCGCTTCCTCCCGGCCGCCGACGCCTGCGGGGCCGCCCTCGCCATCGAACTGCACGAGGCCCTGGAACCGCTCGCCCCGCACCTCGCCCCGGCCGGCCGCGAGTCGATCCTGCTCCAGGGCGCGCGCATCGCCCTGGCCGACGGGCCCTACAGCCCGGCGGAGCGCGAGGTGCTGGCCACGGTCGGCGGCGCGCTCCAGCTCTGCGCCGACGACACGGCACGGCTGCTCGCGGCGGCCCGTACGCCCTCCTGAGGCCTCCGGCGCCCGTACTCCCCCGGGAGTAGCGCCCCGCCGGGGCCGCCCCGGGGAGCAGCGCCCATCTCGCCCCAGCGCGCGACGCGTCCGGCCTCCCCCGCCGGGAGTCTGGTGGACGTCACCCGGACAGCACCGGGTGACTCCGACACCGGACACCCGCACTGGAGGGGGAGCCCATGGCGCCCGTACCGCTGAAACACCGTGCCGTGCCCTGGGCGGTGCTGGCCCTCTGGGTCGCAGTCCTGGCCCTCGCGCTGCCCTTCGCCGGGAAGCTCGCCGACGCGCAGCGCGACAACATCGTCGACTACCTGCCGGCCAGTGCCGACTCCACGCAGGTGGCGAAGGTCCAGCAGGAGCTGCCCGGCGGCGAGGCCACCGAACTCGTCCTCGTCTACCACCGCGACGGCGGGCTCACCGCGGCCGACCTGGCCACCGCGCGCGACCAGGCGCGCCTGGTCGCCGAGCGCGGCGCGCTGCCCGCCGTGCCGAAGGCCGTCCCGTCCGCCGACGGCACCACCCTGATGGTGCCCGTCTCCACCACGGAGCCCGCCGACGAAGAGGCCAGGAACGCCTTCGTCGACGAGGTGCGCGAGACGGTCGCCCCGGGGGCCGGCGGCGGGCTCGGCATCGAGGTGGGCGGGCCCGGCGCCCTGCAGACCGACATGGAGGAGGTCTTCGAGTCCATCGACGGCATGCTGATGGTCGCGACCGTCCTCGTCGTCACCGTGCTGCTGATCATCACCTACCGCAGCCCCTTCCTCTGGCTGCTCCCGCTGCTCGCCGTCGGCGGCGCCGCGCTCGCCTCCCGGGCCCTGGTCTACGGGCTGATCGAGGGCTTCGACGTGACCGTCACCAGCCAGAGCGCGGGCATCATGACCATCCTCGTCTTCGGCGCGGGCACGGACTACGCCCTGCTGCTCGTCGCGCGCTACCGCGAGGAACTGCGCCGCGTCCGGAGCCCGTACGAGGCGATGGCCGCCGCGCTGCGCGGCTGCGGGCCCGCCGTGCTGGCGTCCGCGGGGACCGTGACGGCCGGACTGCTGTGCCTGCTGGCCGCCGACCTCCAGAGCGCGAGCGGCCTCGGGCCCGTCGGCGCGCTCGGCGTGCTGTGCGCGCTGGTCGCCATGCTGACGCTGCTGCCCGCGCTGCTCGTCCTGCTCGGGCGGCGGATCTTCTGGCCGCTGATCCCGGAGTACGGCGTCGAGCCGAAGCAGCGGCGCTCGCTCTTCGGCGCGATGGGCACCTCCGCGGGGCGCAGGCCTCTGACGGTCCTCGTCTCGGGGGCCGCGCTGCTGGGCGCGCTGGCGTTCGGCGCGCTCGGGCTGCCGGGGAACCTCGCGCAGGAGGACGCGTTCACCGACAGGCCGGAATCGGTGTCCGCCATGCGGACGCTGGCCGCCGCCTACCCGGAGCGCAGCAGTCAGCCGATCAGCGTGATCGCCCCGACGGGCGGGGCGGATGCCGCCGCGGCCGCGGCGCGCGCGGTCGACGGGGTCGCGGGCGTGGAGCGGGGCCGCAGCGCGGACGGCTGGACGGAACTGGCGGTCTTCGCGAAGGACGCGCCCGAGACGGCGGGGGAGACCGCGACGATCAGGGCGCTGCGGGAGGCGCTGGACGGGACGTCCGACGGCCGGCGGGCGTACGTGGGCGGACCGAGCGCCCAGCAGATCGACCAGGAACGGACCAACGCGAGCGACCGCGAGGTCGTCATCCCGCTCGTGCTCGGCGCGGTGCTGCTCATCCTGGCCGCGCTGCTGCGCTCGCTGGTGGCCCCGCTGGTCCTCGTCGTGGCCGTGGTCGCGGTGTGGGGCGCGGCGATGGGACTCGGCGGGCTGGTCTTCGACGACCTGTTCGGCTTCGCGGGCCTCGACCCGTCGCTGCCGCTGCTGTCGTTCGTCTTCCTCGTCGCGCTGGGCGTGGACTACGGCATCTTCCTGATGCACCGGATGCGGGAGGAGGTCCTGGCGGGGGCGGACACGGCGACGGCCGCGGTGTCCGCGCTGCGGTCGACCGGCGGGGTGATCGCCTCCGCGGGGGTGGTGCTGGCGGCGACGTTCGCGGTGCTGATGAACCTGCCGCTGGTGGCGCTGGTGGAGATGGGGTTCCTGGTGGCGGTGGGGGTGCTGCTGGACACGTTCCTGGTGCGGACGTACCTGGTGACGAGCGTGAGCGTGTTGCTGGGGCGGCGGGTGTGGTGGCCGGGGCCGCTCAGCCGCGGGGCGGGGAGCGGCACCGGGGTGCCGTCGCCCGGACCGGGGCCCCTCCCGGAGCCCGTCCGGGAGGGGGCGGGGAGAGGCTGAGCGCGCCCCGGGGGGGGCGGGGAGGGGGCTGCCCGCCGCAGGCGAAACGCCCGCCCCTCCGGGCAGAAGACCGCCCCCCCCGGGCAACGGACCGGTCCCGTAAGGAGGATGGAACCCGTGGAGCCGTACGAGACCTCGCGTCACCCTGCCGTCCGCGTCCTCGCGGCCCTCAGCCGCGACCCCCTCACCGCCCCCCACCGCACCCGCAACGACCTCCTCCTCGCCGCCGCCGTCGCCCTCCTCACCGTCGCCCTCGCCCTCCTCGTGGACGACGGGCGGGAGCCCGGCCCCCTCGGGTGGCTGCTCCTCGCGGGTGTCGTCGCCCCCCTCGTCCTGCGCCGCGCCCGCCCCCTGCCCGTCATGCTGGCGGTGCTCGCCTGCGTGGGCCCGTACCACGCGGTCGACTACAACCACGTCGCCCCCCTCCCCGCCTCCTTCCTCGCGCTCTACACCGTCGCCTCGACGTCCCGTCCCAGGGTCACGGTCCTGGTCGGGGCCGGGGTGCTGGGGATCGTCGTGTCGATCATGTTCCGGGTCAACTCCCACCAGGCGTGGGAGACCCTGCGCACCTCGGGCTGGGTGCTGGCCGTGCTGCTCACGGGCGCGGAGGTCCGGCTGTACCGCCGCTACATCGCCTCCGTCGTCGGCCGCGCCGAGCGCGCCGAGCGGACCCGCGAGGAGGTCGCGGCCCGCCGCGTCGCGGAGGAGCGGCTGCGCATCGCCCGCGACCTGCACGACCTCCTCGCGCACTCGATCACCCTCATCGGCGTGCGCACGTCCGTCGCCGCGCACGTCCTGCAGGCCGACCCGGACCGCCTCGACCGCGCCGCGATCGCCGGGGCGCTCGACGACATCGCGGACACCTGCCGCGCGGCGCGCGGCGAACTGCGCGCCACCCTGGAGGTGTTGCGCGCCGACGGTCCCCAGGACGGCCCGCACGGGGGCCCGCTGCCGGACCTGGCCGCGCTGCCCGCCCTCGTACGCTCGGCGGGCGCCGAACTCGCCCTGGGCGCCGACCTGGACGGCGCCCGGGTCCCGCTGCCCACCGCCGCCGCCGCGTACCGCATCGTCCAGGAGTCGCTGACCAACGCGGTGCGCCACGGCGGAACGGGCACCGAGATACGCGTCGCCGTCGCACCGGGCCCCGGCGCCCTGCGCGTGACCGTCGTCAACACCGTGACCACGACCGCGCCCAACACCCCGGCGGACAACGGGACTCCGGGGTTCGGCATCATCGGGATGCGCGAGCGGGCCCGCAGCACGGGAGGCACCCTCACCGCGGGCCCGCGCGACGACGGCCGCTTCGAGGTGGCCGCCGAGCTTCCGCTCCCGCCCCGAGAGGCCACCCAGGCATGACCCGCAGCGACAAGATCCGCGTCCTCCTCGCCGACGACCAGACGCTGGTGCGCGCCTCCTTCGCGATGCTCGTCGACTCCGCCCCCGACATGGAGGTCGTCGCCCAGGCCGTCACCGGCCGCGAGGCGGTGGAGCTGGCCCGCTCGGCCCGCGCCGACCTGGTCGTCATGGACATCCGCATGCCCGACCTGGACGGCATCGGGGCCACCCGGCTGATCGCCGCCGACGAGGACCTGGCGGGCGTGCGGATCCTCGTCCTCACCACCTACGACACCGACGACCACGTCCTGGCGGCGCTGCGCGCGGGCGCCTCCGGCTTCCTGGTCAAGGACGTGCGCCCGGCGGAGCTCCTGGACGCCGTCCGCACGGTCGCGGCCGGCGAGGCGCTGCTCTCGCCCGGCCCCACCGCGAGCCTGATCGCCCGCGTGCTGCGCGCCCCCGACGCCCCCGCGCCGACCGGCGGCCCCGCCGACCTCTCCGAGCGCGAGCGCCAGGTGCTCACGCTCGTCGCGCGCGGGCTGAACAACACCGAGATCGCCGAGACCCTCGGCCTGAGCCCGCTCACCGCGAAGACCCACGTCAGCCGGATCATGGGCAAGCTGAACGCCAGGGACCGGGCCCAGCTCGTGATCATCGCGTACGAGTCGGGCCTGGTCGTGCCGGGCGCGTCCGCCGACTGACGGGGCCGCGTCAGACGTGAGGTGTCAGGGTTCCGGCGTCAGGCGTCGCGCGTCGCGCGTCAGCGGAGGGTCCGTGCGTACTCGACCTGGGCGACCGGGTTGCCGTCGCCGAAGTCGTGGTCGCGGGCCGCGCCCGACTCCGTGAAGCCGTTCTTGGCGTAGAAGCGGCGCGATTGGGGAGTGTCGCGCAGCGTCCACAGCCGGACCAGCCCGGTCCCGTCCTCCCGCATCCGCCGCAGCGACGCGGCCATCAGCGCCCCGGCGATGCCGCTTCCCCAGCTGTCCGGGTGGCCGTAGAAGCCCAACAGCTCCGTTTCCCCCGGCCGTCCTTCCGGCGCCGGTCCGAAGCAGGAGTAGGCGAGCGGCCGCCCGTCGCGCGCGGCCAGCAGGACGGTCGTCCTGCCCTCGGCGAGGACGCCGTGCCACTTGTGGCGCCGCTCGTCGACCGCCGAGGCGAAGAAGTCCGGGGCGAAGAAGCCGGAGTAGGCCGCCCGCCACGCCTCCGCGTGGATCTCGCCCACGGCGTCGCCGTCGGTACGCCCGGCCCTGAACACCGTGAAGTCGCTCGCCATCCGGGCACAGTACGGGCAGCGGGCCCCGGACGTCAGCCCGGTTCCCCCGGCGGACGCCCGCTGTGACGTACGCCATGCCCGCCGGCCCGGACGCGGCGGCCGTGACCGGGACTGTCGGTGGCGTACGCGACAATGGTTGCCATGAGTCTGTTCCGCGACGACGGCATCGTGCTGCGCACCCAGAAGCTGGGCGAGGCGGACCGGATCATCACGCTCCTCACGCGCGGCCACGGCCGGGTCCGCGCGGTGGCGCGCGGCGTGCGGCGCACCAAGTCCAAGTTCGGCGCCAGGCTGGAGCCGTTCTCCCACGTCGACGTGCAGTTCTTCGCGCGCGGCGGCGAGCTGGTCGGGCGCGGGCTGCCGCTGTGCACGCAGAGCGAGACCATCGCCCCGTACGGCGGCGGGATCGTCACCGACTACGGCCGCTACACCGCGGGCACGGCCATGCTGGAGACCGCCGAGCGGTTCACCGACCACGAGGGCGAGCCTGCCGTGCAGCAGTACCTGCTGCTCGTGGGCGGGCTGCGCACCCTCGCGCGCGGCGAGCACGCGCCGAACCTGATCCTGGACGCCTTCCTGCTGCGCTCGCTCGCGGTCAACGGCTACGCGCCCTCGTTCGACGACTGCGCGCGCTGCGGTCTTGAGGGGCCCAACCGGTTCTTCTCGGTCGCGGCGGGCGGAGTCATATGCGGGGACTGCCGGGTGCCCGGCAGCGTCGTACCCTCTGCGGAGGCCGTCGGGCTGCTGAGCGCGCTGCTCACGGGAGACTGGGCGGCTGCGGACGCGTGCGAGGCGCGTCACGTCAGGGAGGGCAGCGGGCTGGTGTCCGCCTATCTGCACTGGCACCTGGAGCGCGGCCTGCGCTCGCTGAGGTACGTAGAGAAAAGCTAGGACTGGGGAGACGTGAACCGCATGGCACGACGCGGGATTCTGGGCCGCAACCGGCGCGAGTACAAGGCACCCGAGCCGCATCCCTCGGGCGCCCGCCCGCCGAAGATCCCGGGCGAGCTCGTGCCGAACCACGTGGCCGTCGTCATGGACGGCAACGGCCGCTGGGCCAAGGAGCGCGGCCTGCCGCGCACCGAGGGGCACAAGGTCGGCGAGGGCGTCGTCATGGACGTCCTCAAGGGCTGCATCGAGATGGGCGTCAAGAACCTCTCGCTGTACGCGTTCTCGACCGAGAACTGGAAGAGGTCCCCGGAAGAGGTGAAGTTCCTGATGAACTTCAACCGGGACGTCATCCGCCGCCGCCGCGACGAGATGGACGAGCTGGGCATCCGCATCCGCTGGGTGGGCCGCATGCCCAAGCTGTGGAAGTCGGTCGTCCAGGAGCTCCAGGTCGCCCAGGAGCAGACCGTCGACAACGACGCGATGACGCTCTACTTCTGCGTCAACTACGGCGGGCGCGCGGAGGTCGCGGACGCCGCGCAGGCCATCGCGCGGGACGTCGCGGCCGGGCGGCTCGACCCGTCGAAGGTCAACGAGAAGACCTTCGCGAAGTACCTCTACTACCCGGACATGCCGGACGTGGACCTGTTCGTGCGCCCCAGCGGCGAGCAGCGCACCTCCAACTACCTGATCTGGCAGAGCGCGTACGCCGAGATGGTCTTCCAGGACGTGCTGTGGCCGGACTTCGACCGCCGCGACCTGTGGCGGGCCTGTCTGGAGTACGCCCAGCGCGACCGCCGCTTCGGCGGGGCGCAGGAGGTACTCCCGGAGCAGGCGAAGGGCTGAGCACCCGACGTATCCGAAGTGCACGAAGTAAGGGGCGCCCCTCCTGGAGGGGCGCCCCTTACTCGTCACACTCGTGAACCGTCCCGCTACTGCTTGGCCGCGCACTCCGCGCACGTGCCGAAGATCTCCACGGTGTGCGCCACGTTCACGTACCCGTGCTGCGTCGCGATCGACTCCGCCCACTGCTCCACGGCGGGGCCCTCGACCTCGACGGCCTTGCCGCACATCCGGCACACCAGGTGGTGATGGTGGTCACCGGTCGAACAGCGGCGGTAGACGGACTCTCCGTCGTTGGTGCGCAGCACGTCCACCTCGCCCGCGTCCGCGAGGGACTGGAGGGTGCGGTAGACCGTGGTGAGTCCGACCGAGTCGCCCTTGTGCTTGAGCATGTCGTGCAGCTCCTGGGCGCTGCGGAACTCGTCCACCTCGTCGAGTGCCGCCGCCACGGCAGCCCGCTGCCGGGTCGACCGGCCGCGCACCGGGGGGCCCGCAGTCGTCACAGGTGCCTCCTTCGTTCGCCCGAACACGTCTGTCGGGCCATTCTGCCAGGCCCGGCTCAGACCTTGGCCTCCCTCGTGCAGGTGCCTGCCACCGCGTCGGCGTCCCGCAGCGCGCGGGCGCGCCTTCTGGCCAGGGGTGCGGCGAGCGCCGTCAGGAGCACGAAGACGCCGATGGCCAGCAGGACGATCGTCGCGCCGGGGGGTACGTCCTGGTAGTAGGACGTCACTGTTCCGGACAATGTGACGGCCGTGCCGATGACCACGGCCAGCACGAAGGTGACCGTGAAGGAACGGGAGACCTGCTGGGCGGCGGCGACCGGCACCACCATCAGCGCGCTGACCAGCAGCAGCCCGACGACCCGCATGGCGACCGTCACGGTCACCGCGGCGGTCACCGCGATCAGCAGGTTCAGCGCCCGCACCGGAAGGCCGGTGACCCGGGCGAACTCCTCGTCCTGGCTGACCGCGAAGAGCTGCCTGCGCAGTCCGACGGTGACGAGCACCACGAAGGCGGCCAGCAGGCAGATCGCGGTGACGTCCTCGTCCGAGACGGTGGAGAGCGAGCCGAAGAGGTACGAGTTGAGGTTGGCGTTGGAGCCGGTGTCCGAGAGGTTGATCAGCAGGACGCCGCCCGCCATGCCGCCGTAGAAGAGCATCGCGAGCGCGATGTCGCCGCGCGTCTTGCCGTACGCGCGGATCAGCTCCATCGTCACGGCGCCCGCGACGGAGACGAGCGTGGCCATCCAGACGGGGTTGGTGGAGAGCAGGAAGCCGAGGCCGACACCGGTCATCGCGACGTGCCCGATGCCGTCGCCCATCAGGGCCTGGCGGCGCTGGACGAGGTAGATGCCGACGGCGGGGGCGGTGATGCCGACCAGTACGGCGGCCAGCAGCGCCCGCTGCATGAAGGCGGTCTCAAGGATTTCCATGGTCAGCTCAGCAGTCCCGTACGGATCGGCTCGGCGGCCGAGTGGGGGTGGACGTGGTCGTGGCCGGGCAGGGCGTGCTGGCCCACGGCCTCCGGGGGCGGGCCGTCGTGCGTGACGCAGCCCTCGCGCAGCACCACCGCGCGGTCGATCAGCGGCTCCAGCGGGCCCAGTTCGTGCAGCACGAGCAGCACGGTCGTGCCGCGCTCCACCTGCGCGCGCAGGGTGTCGGCGAGGATCTCCTGGCTGGCGAGGTCGACCCCGGCCATCGGCTCGTCCATGATCAGCAGTTCGGGTTCGGAGGCCAGGGCGCGGGCGATGAGCACCCGCTGGTGCTGGCCGCCGGAGAGCGCCTCGACGGAGTCCTTGGCGCGCTCCGAGAGGCCCACCAGCGCGATGGCCCGGTCGACGGCCGCGCGGTCGGCCCGGGAGGGCCAGCCCAGCTTCGTGCGGGAGAGCCGGCCGGACGCGACGACCTCGCGGATCGTGGCGGGGACGCCGCCGGCCGCCGTGGTGCGCTGCGGGACGTACCCGACGCGGGCCCAGTCGCGGAAGCGGCGCTGCGGGGTGCCGAACAGCTCGATGGTGCCGCTGTCGAGGGGCACCTGGCCGATCACGGAGCGCACGGCGGTCGACTTGCCCGAGCCGTTCGCGCCGAGCAGCGCCACGACCTCGCCGGCGCGCACGGTGAGGTCGACGCCGCGCAGCACGGGGCGCCCGCCGAGGGTCGCCGTCGCTCCTTGGACGGATATGACGGGATCCATGGCACGCTCCTTCGTTGCTGCTGGTGTCGCCGGGGTGGTCACTTGGCGCCGAGCGCCTTCTGGAGCGCGGTGAGGTTGGACTCCATGACCTCGATGTAGTCGGCGCCCTTGGACTTGTCGGTGATCCCCTCCAGGGGGTCCAGGACGTCGGTCTTGAGGCCGGTGTCCTTGGCGAGGGTCTTGGCCGTCTTGTCGCTGGCCAGGGTCTCGAAGAAGACCGTGGAGACCTTGTCCTTCGCCGCGACGCCCTGGAGTTCCTTGATCCGGGCCGGGCTCGGGTCGGACTCGGGGTCGATGCCGGAGATGGACTCCTGCTCCAGGTGGTAGCGCTCGGCGAGGTAGCCGAAGGCGGAGTGCGTGGTGATGAAGGTCCGGGTCGCGGTGGTCTTCAGGCCCGTTTCGAACTTCTTGTCCAGCGCGGTCAACTCGCCGACGAGCGCGGTGGTGTTCTTCCGGTACGCGGCCGCGTTGTCGGGGTCGGCCTTCTCCAGGGAGGCGCCGACGCCCTTGGCGACCTCGGCGTACTTCACGGGGGACAGCCAGATGTGGGGGTCCTTGCCGCCCTCGGAGCCGTGGTCGTGACCGTGGTCGCCGTCGTGCTCCTCGCCGTCGCCGTGCTCGTCGCCGTGCTCGTCGGGGCCGTGGTCGTGGCCCGCGCTCGCGCCGTGGGACTCCAGCGAGGTGAGGGTCGCCGCGTCGGTCCTGTGCTTCACGCCGGACTGGTCGATGGCCTTGTCCACGGCGGGCTGGACGCCCTTGAGGTAGAGGACGTAGTCCGCCTCGCCGAGCCGGGCGGTCTGCCGGGGGCTGAGCTCCAGGTCGTGCGGCTCGACGCCGGGCTTGGTGAGGGTCGAGACGGAGACGTGCTCGCCGCCTATGCGCTCGGCGAGGTACTGCATCGGGTAGAACGACGCGACCACGTCCAGCTTCCCGC
This sequence comes from Streptomyces sp. NPDC050504, assembly GCF_044458065.1. Classification (NCBI taxonomy): domain Bacteria; kingdom Bacillati; phylum Actinomycetota; class Actinomycetes; order Kitasatosporales; family Streptomycetaceae; genus Streptomyces; species Streptomyces sp. NPDC050504. Next base: position 798,878 of record NZ_JBITHO010000002.1, read on the forward strand.
CGTTCTTGTGGTCGGCGGCGTCGGAGGAACCGCAGGCGGAGAGGGTGACCAGACCGAGGGCCACGGCTCCAGCGACCGCGGTCGTGGGTATCAGTCGTCGTACGTTCATGACACTCATTTTCAACAAAAGTGGAAACGATTGTCAACAAGCCCTACGAGATGACCGCCGCGGGCCCGGGACGTGGCCGGAGCCCGCCTCCGAGGGGATACCGATTTGATCCGGGGGGCGGGCCCGCCGGTAATCTGAAGGCTTCGCCGTTCCCTTTCGTCGTCGTCGTAATGAAGAGAGCAACGTGGCCGCCGACAAGATCGACACCATCGTCAACCTGAGCAAGCGCCGTGGCTTCGTCTACCCGTGCAGCGAGATCTACGGCGGCCAGCGTGCCGCCTGGGACTACGGGCCGCTGGGTGTCGAGCTGAAGGAGAACATCAAGCGCCAGTGGTGGCGTTACATGGTCACCTCGCGCGAGGACGTCGTCGGCATCGACTCGTCGGTCATCCTGGCCACCGAGGTCTGGGAGGCGTCGGGTCACGTCGCCACCTTCACCGACCCGCTGACCGAGTGCACCTCCTGCCACAAGCGCTTCCGCGCCGACCACCTGGAGGAGGCGTACGAGGAGAAGCACGGCAAGGCCCCCGCGAACGGCCTCGCCGACCTCAACTGCCCCAACTGTGGCAACAAGGGCACCTTCACGGAGCCCAAGAACTTCTCCGGTCTGCTCGCCACGCACCTCGGCCCGACCCAGGACTCCGGCTCGGTCGCCTACCTGCGCCCCGAGACCGCCCAGGGCATCTTCACCAACTTCGCCCAGGTGCAGACCACTTCGCGCAAGAAGCCCCCGTTCGGCATCGCGCAGATGGGCAAGTCCTTCCGGAACGAGATCACTCCGGGCAACTTCATCTTCCGCACGCGCGAGTTCGAGCAGATGGAGATGGAGTTCTTCGTCAAGCCGGGCGATGACGAGCAGTGGCAGGAGTACTGGATGCAGCAGCGCTGGAACTGGTACACCGGCCTGGGCCTGCGCGAGGAGAACATGCGCTGGTACGAGCACCCGCAGGAGAAGCTCTCCCACTACTCGAAGCGCACCGCCGACATCGAGTACCGCTTCTCCTTCGGCGGCAGCGAGTGGGGCGAGCTGGAAGGCGTCGCCAACCGCACCGACTACGACCTGAACGCCCACTCCAAGGCGTCCGGCGCCAACCTCACGTACCTGGACCAGGAGTCCGGCGAGCGCTACACGCCGTTCGTCATCGAGCCCGCCGCCGGTGTCGGCCGCACGATGCTCGCCTTCCTGCTCGACGCGTACATCGAGGACGAGGCCCCGAACGCCAAGGGCGTCCTGGAGAAGCGCACCGTGCTGCGCCTCGACCACCGCCTGGCCCCGGTCAAGGTCGCGGTCCTCCCGCTCTCCCGCAACGCGCAGCTCTCCCCGAAGGCCAAGGGCCTCGCGGCGGACCTGCGGCAGAACTGGAACATCGAGTTCGACGACGCGGGCGCCATCGGCCGCCGCTACCGCCGTCAGGACGAGATCGGCACCCCGTTCTGCGTCACCGTCGACTTCGACACCCTCGACGACAACGCGGTGACCGTGCGCGAGCGCGACACCATGAAGCAGGAGCGCGTCTCCCTGGACCAGATCCAGGGCTACCTCGGCTCGCGCCTGCTGGGCTGCTAGTCGGTCGTTCCGCACGGAGCCCCCGGTCCTGATCTCCTCAGGGCCGGGGGCTCCCGCGTGCCGTCAGCGGGTGAGCAGGCCGCGCATCAGGAGCTCCTCGACGGCCGTGTACTCGGCGGCGATCGTGGGCCTGGACCACTCCGCCGCGTACGCCGGGTCGTGGAACCGCGCCGTCGCGTCGAAGACCGCGTGCGCCGCGACCGCCGGGTCGTCCACCGTGAACAGGCCGCCGTCGGCGCCCTCCCTGACGATGCCCGAGAGCTGTTCGACCAGCTCCCGGATGTGCAGGTCGACCACTCCGCTGTTCTCCCCGAGGAGCACGCTGTACGTCGCGAACAGCTCGGGGTCGGCGCCCGCCTTCTTGCGCTTGGCGTCGAAGAGCGCCGCGAGCCAGGAGCGGAGCTTGTCGGGCGCGGACAGCCCGGCGTCCTCGGTGATCTCCGCCAGCTCCACCACCGTCCGCTCCAGCCAGCGGTTGGTCACGGCCTCGCGCAGGGCCGCCTTCGTGCGGAAGTGGCGGTACACGCTGCCGTGGCTGACGCCGAGCGCCCGCGCCACGTCGACGACCGTCGCTTTCGTGTGGCCGTAGCGGCGCAGGACGTCCTCGGTGGCTTCGAGGATCCGCTCGGGGGTCAGGGCTTCGGTGGTCATGACACCGACGGTACCCGTCGGCGGTGACGGCTCACCGCTCGCTGTCGAGGTGGGCCATCTGGTTGGCCGGGTACCGCTCGCCGGCGGCGGCGTCCGCTGGCACCGCGGCCTCGATCGCGGCGAGGTCGTCCGCGGTGAGCACGACGTCCAGGGCGCCCAGCGCCTCGGTGAGGCGGTCGCGGCGGCGGGCGCCGACCAGCGGGACGACGTCGGCGCCGTGCCGCGGGCCCTGGGCGAGCACCCAGGCGATCGCGGTCTGGGCGACCGTGGCGCCCTTGTCGTCGGCGATCTCGCGCAGCGCGTCGACCAGGTCGAGGTTGTGCCGGAGGTTGTCGCCCTGGAAGCGCGGGCTCATGCCGCGGAAGTCGTTCGCCGCGAGCTCGCGGTCGCGGGTGAAGTGGCCGCTGATCAGGCCGCGGGAGAGCACTCCGTACGCGGTGACGCCGATGCCCAGCTCGCGGGCGGCGGGGAGGATCTCGGCCTCGATGCCGCGCGAGATCAGCGAGTACTCGATCTGGAGGTCGGAGACCGGGGCGACGGCCGCGGCCCTGCGCAGCGTGTCGGCGCCGACCTCGGAGAGCCCGATGTGCCGCACGTGCCCTGCCTCGACCAGCTCGGCGATGGCGCCGACCGTCTCCTCGATCGGCACGTCGGGGTCGACGCGGGCGATCCGGTAGATGTCGATGTGGTCGGTGCCCAGGCGCTGGAGGGAGTACGCGGCGAAGTTCCTGACCGCGTCCGGACGGCCGTCGTAGCCGGTGAAGCCGCCCTCGACGGTGCGCAGCGCGCCGAACTTCACGCTGGTCAGCGCCTGCTCGCGCAGGGCGGCGGGCGCGGTGCGCAGCGCCTCGTTGATCAGCAGTTCGTTGTGGCCCATGCCGTAGAAGTCGCCGGTGTCCAGGAGCGTGATCCCGGCTTCGAGCGCGGCGTGGATCGTCGCGACGGACTCGGCGCGGTCGGCGTCGCCGTACAGCGCGGACATGCCCATGCAGCCGAGGCCGAGGGGGGAGACCAGGGGGCCGGTGGCGCCGAGGGGGCGGAGGCCGCGGGGGGAAGTGGTGAGGGAGGCCGGGGAGGCCGAGGGAGTCGAGGAGGTCATGGCACGACTATGGCATGACAGCTGACAGATTTCAATATCTGTCAGCTGTCATCTGTCAGTCGTGGTGCCGCGTCGCCTCCCGTCGGCCGCCGCGCCCCGCGAAATTCACGTGCCCCGCCGCCGTCCGCCCGGTACGGTCGGCGCCATGTCTTCTTCGTTCTTCCAGATCTACGAGTGAGAGCGCGACGGGCACGCCCGTCGCAGCCGGACGACCATCAGGACCACTTCTCACCGAACGGGAGAACCCCATGGCCAAGAGCCGCAACAACCTCCTCGGCGTGGGCGGACAGCGCAAGAAGCTGTCCCGCGCCGACCAGCAGGGCAACGGCCCGTCCCGCAACGCCGCCCGCCAGTCCGCGGCCGAGCAGAAGCAGGAGCTGCTGCGCAGGATGCGCGAGCGCCAGGAGCAGCCGGCCGACCAGCGGGACGGCCAGTCGGCCGACCGGCAGGACGCGCCGCGGGAGGGCTGAACCTCCGCCCCGTGAACAGCGGCGGGGGCCGCCCCCCGGCCGCGGGGCGGGGCCCCCCCCCCCGGGGGGGGGCCCGGGGCCCCCCCGCCCCCCCCCCCGGCGGGGCCCGGGGGGGGGGCGCCCCCCCCCCCCCCCCCCCCCCCCCCGGCCCCCG